>JARRPM010000093.1:0-11766 GCA_037382865.1 Halioglobus sp.
ACCTGGGCGCGGCTTTTCTGGAGCAACCGGACGTTTTTGTCCCCGATGCCAACCTGGTAGGGCTACTCTACCAGTTGAATGTGCTGATTGTACCGACACTGGCGCCGGCACTTCTGTGGGCCTGGCAGAGTCGCGATAAGCCGGTGTTCATGAACACGTTTTACACAAACGGATCATCGGTAGCTCTCGATGAATCACGGTGATCACCGGCGACACCAGTTGCAGACAGTGGAGACCCGGCGTTCATTCCCAGGCCTTGAGCGACGCTACCGCAACCGTGGAGAGCGCAGCAAGGTGATGGCGGCGCTGGTACCGATCATCAGGAAATCATTCTCTCGCCGGCGCCGAGCCGCGCATACAACGCCTCCAGTGTCCGGCGGGTTGCCTGTACGTCCGGGCCCGGTATATCCGCGAACAGTTCTTCGATCTGGCGCTTGTCCTCCGCCAGGATTTCGGCAAACAGGTTGCGCCCCTTTCGATTCAAGGCGATCAGGAAAGAGCGCTTGTGCCGCGGATTGTCCCGGGTCACTACCAGCCCAAGCTCGAGCAGCCCATTCACGGTGACCTGGATATGCTGCCTGCGCGACCGGCACCGGATATGCCCGCCGCGGCCAGGCGCTCGTCGGATTTCTGGCTGAGCGCGAAGAACAGTCTCCGGACCAGCCAGGTTATCTGATAAGTGTCCGACTGAGTAAGGGGCATCGGCCCAACCTATAGTGACAATTATATTGTCACTATAGGTTCCGAGTGGCCGATGTCAATCACCCCGTCGCTGATCCAGCCGACGTGGCGATCAATCATAAGCCAGGCTAACTGATCAGCCTGGCTCGCAAGGGTTATCAGCGTCCCGGATCGCCATCTCTGGCCGCGATAGCGGCGTCACCCCTGCTGTCCGCCAAGTCGTCAGTGGCGTTATCCACCCAGCAGTTCGCAAACTGCACCGCGTAGTTCCCTGTTGCAGGGCTCCCGCGCTTGACAGCGACTTTCAACCGCAAGCCGTCCTGGAACCGCTGCCGATCTACCAGGCGAAACTCAGCACTCCTGCCGTAGTGGTTTTCCAGTTCCGCCTGGCATCGGGCGAGCTGCTGCTGGTCGAGGTCGGACGCCTGGGATGCCAAAGCTGCTGTGGCGAGAAACCCGGCCGCGCACGCTAATGTCGTTGTTTTCATCTCACTGCCCTCCGTACTGGGACTTTGCCGCTGCCATATCATTATGACAACTTAATTGTCATTATAGATATGACAACAGAATTGTCAATGATCGGGCCGGGGAAATGTGCTTCCGCTTACGGCGATGGCACTTTGGCCAGCCTGGTTTGACCCGATCCGCTACAATGCGCGTAATGTCAGGAGCCAGTATTTATCCCATGCCAACCCCACTGAGGATGACCACACATCGATGAACGCTCCAGGGCACAGTGAGAAGGAGACCCTGGGGTCTCCCGCGAGCGGCGGAAATGCTGCCTCCATAGAACCACCACTGAACCTGGTATTCGGCGCCAGCGGCTACATCGGCACCAATCTTGTTGCCTTCCTGTTGCGCCAGGGTCGACGGGTGCGCGCGGCAGCCCGCAACGCTACCGTTCTGGAAGGCCGGCGCTGGCAGGGCGTCGAGTGCACTGCCGCGGACGCTCTGGTGCCCGCTTCCCTCCCCCCCGCCCTGCTGGGCGTGGACACCGCCTACTACCTGGTGCATTCCATGGCGGCGGGATCCAACTTCGGTGAGCTCGACCTGCAGGCGGCGGCCAACTTCCGCGACGCCGCAGCGGCGGCAGGTGTCAGGCGGATCATCTACCTGGGCGGGCTGATACCGGAAAAACCGGAATCGGAACACCTGCAGTCGCGGCTCGAGACAGGCGAGGTGCTCCGCGCAGGCCCGGTGCCGGTGACGGAGATCCGGGCTGGCATGATCATCGGGCCCGGCTCGGCGGCCTTCGAGGTAATGCGCGACCTCGTCAATAACCTGCCGGTCATGACCACCCCGCGCTGGGTCTTCTCAAAATCACCCCCGATAGCGCTGGATGACCTGCTAACCTACATGGTCGCCCTGGCCGGCATCGAGGCGGCGGCGGGACAGGTCTACGATGCGGCCGGCCCGGAGGTATTGACCTACGCCGAGATCATGCGGCGCCTGGGCAACATGCTCGGCAGGTCACCGATCATCATCCCGGTGCCGGTACTTACCCCACGCCTGTCGGCACTTTGGCTGCGGCTGGTGACCACAGTACCGACCAACGTCGCCCGCGCGCTCATCGACGGGCTGCGCCACGACGTACTGGCCGATGACGCCCCCCTGCGCGCGCTGGTGCCGCTTGAGCCCATGGGACTGGAGGCGGCGATCGCTGCGGCTCTCGAGGCGGAGCGCAGCCATAACGTGACCGCGCACTGGGTAGAGGGATCGATCGTCTGCCGCAATTTCCAGCCACAGTACGCCTACTATGCCAAACGCGCCGGTGCATCGCTGACGAGCGATGCCAGTCCGGATCGCCTTTGGCAGGAGATCTGCAGATTCGGCACGAACCAGGACTATTTTGCGCTGAATTCACTGTGGTGGTTGCGCGGCGCCGCAGACTGGCTCATCGGCGGCCCGAGCTTTCGTCGCCACCGGCGCCACCCGGATGAACTGCGTGTGGGAGATGTGATCGATGCCTGGCGAGTGATCGGGCTCGAGGACCAGCGCAAACTCACCCTGCTGCTGGAGATGAAGATTCCCGGCGCGGGCGTGCTGGAATTCGAACTCAATCCCGCCGGCGACCGTTGCGAGATCAGGATAACCGCCTACTTCCACCCCGCCGGGGTATGGGGCCTGCTCTACTGGTATCCGCTCGCGCCCTTTCACCACTGGATCTTCAGTGGCATGACCCGGGAGATCGACCGACGCGCCGCGGCATCAGGGGGCATCGAAACAACCAGCACAGGAGAACATCCGCGGTGACGTTCCGCACAAGAGAAAAAAAGAGGAGCGCGACCACTATCGCCGCGCTGGGTCTGCTACTGCTGTCCAGCCGGGCGGGCGCAGAGGCAGTGCCGGTGGATGTCGCCGACGTTCTGCAGACTCCCATCCTGCGTGAGGTGCGCCTCACCGGTACGGTGACAGCCGAACGCAATGCCCGGCTGTCGGTCGCGACCGGCGGGCTGGTCGACAAAATCACGGTTGAGGAAGGCAGCCACGTGGCGCCGGGAGACGTGCTGCTGGAACTGGACCCGGAGCTGGCTGAATTGCAGTGGCAGGCGACCCGCGCCAGCGCGGAACAGGCCCGCCTGGCTCTGGAGGATGCGCGACGGCGCTTGCGGGAAGCCAGGGCCCTGGCCCCACAGCAGAGCATCGCCGAGACAGCCGTGCGCGACCTCGAGGCAGAGGTGGCGGAGGACGAGGCGCTGTTGTCCGAGGCGCAGGCCCGGGCGGGGTACCAGAAGGCACTGCTCGACCGCCACACCCTGCGCGCGCCGTTCGCCGGCGTCATCAGCGGCAAGCTGACCGAACTGGGTCAGTGGGTCGAGCCCGGGCAGGCGGTGCTGGACCTGGTGGCGATGGACGCCCTGCGCCTGGACTTTGCGGTGGCGGAGGATTACCTCCCGCGCATCACGCCGGATGCGGCGGTCAGTTTCCGCCTCAACGCGGCGCCAGGCCAGGTCTACCGCGGACGGGTCGCCACCATCGTGCCGGTCACCGACCCGGGGGCCCGCACCTTCCTGCTGAGAGTACACGCGGACGAGCCCGTGGACAGGCTGCTGCCGGGAATGTCGGTGGAAGCGACCCTGCGTCTGGAGACCGGCAACGAAGGGCTCACCGTGCCCCGCGACGCTACCCTGCGATACCCGGACGGACGGGTCATCGTCTGGACGGTCGTTCCCGGCGAAGATGGACCCCGGGTGCAGGAGAACCTGGTGCGCATTGGCCTGGCCTTTGACGGGCTGGTCGAGATCCGCGAGGGACTCGCCGCGGGTGACCGCGTGGTGGTGCGGGGCAACGAGGCGCTGCAGGGCGGTCAGCGTGTCCAACTGCGCGGCGAACGCTGAGCCGCCACGGGAGCAGACGCATCGTGTTCGAGAAGATCGTACAGCGCGGCACCCTCAACACCGTCATCGTACTCATCATCTGTGTGCTCGGGCTGGTGGCGGCACTGCGCATTCCGGTGCAGATGATCCCGGACCTGGACGTGCGGGTCATCAGCGTCCGCACCACCTGGCCAGGGGCGACGCCCCAGGACGTCGAGAAGGAGATCCTGATCGAGCAGGAGGAATACCTGCGCAACCTGCCCAACCTGTCGCGGATTATTGCCACCGCCTCCAGCGGGCAGGCTGAGATCGAGCTGGAATTCCCCTTCGGGACAGACATCACCGAGATGCTGATCCGGGTCAACAATGCGCTGAGCCAGGTGCCGGCCTACCCGGAAAATGTGGACGAACCGCGCATCTACGCCAACTCCTTCTCCAGCAACGCATTCATGTTCTTCAGTATCACGCCCCTGCCCGGCAATCCGCGCCAGCTGGACATGGACCTGACCCTTGATTTCGTTGAGGACAACGTCAAACCCCGCATGGCGCGGGTCCCCGGGGTCTCCGAGGTCAATGTCTATGGCGGCGCCGAGCGCCAGGTGCAGATCCTGGTCGACCCGGCGCGCCTCGCCCAGCGTGGCCTGACCCTGGGCGACGTGCGCGAGGCGATCCGCAGCCGCAACCGGGATCGCTCCGGGGGCGAGATCGAATCCGGCAAGCGTCAGTACCTGCTGCGCACGGTGGGTCGCTTTGCCGACGTGGCGTCACTGGAGGAGCTGATCCTCGCCCGTCGCGGCGACGCGGTGATCCGACTGGGAGACGTCGCCCGGGTGCAGCTCGACCACTTCGAGAAGCGGGCGCTTTCCGGCTACAACGGCGAGCCCAACATCTTCGTGTCTCTGCGCCGGGAATCCGGTTCGAACGTCATCGATATCAAGCGCGCAATGATGGTCGAGATGGAGGGCATCAACCGGGAGTTGTTGCAACCGGCCGGCATGCGCATACGCCTCATCGCCGATGACGTCCGCTACGTCCAGGAATCGATCCGCAACGTCTGGCAGAACCTGATCCTCGGAGCCCTGCTCGCCACTATGGTGATGTACCTCTTCCTGCGCTCCGCCCGCGCCACCGTGGTCGGCGTCATCGGCATACCGATCTGCATCATCGTCGCTTTCCTCGGCCTGCTTCTCGCCGGGCGCACCATCAATGTGATCTCGCTGGCGGGGATCGCCTTCGCCATCGGCATGACCCTGGACAACAGCATCGTGGTGCTGGAAAGCATCGAACTGGAGCGGCGCCGCGGCGCGAAGGCATTCAGGGCGGCGGTCGACGGCGTGCGGCAGGTCTGGCCGGCGGTGTTCGCCTCGACCATGACCACGGTGCTGGTCTTCCTGCCGGTGGCCTTCGTGGAGCAGGAGGCGGGGCAGCTCTACTCTGACGTGGCGATCGCGATCTCCGCCGCCATCATTGCCTCCATGCTGGTGGCCATAACGGTACTGCCGACAGCGGCGGCAAGGCTTTCGTTCAGCGGCAGCGAGGATGACAAGAGCGCCGGACAGGCCGGCGCGGGGCGGCGCTGGCGGGAGCACACTCTGGCTGGCGTAGGGAAAATTCTGGCGACGCCGCGGAGCAGGCTGGCCTGTATCGTCCTCGTGGTCCTGTTCAGCAGCGCCGTAATCGCGTGGCTGACGCCACCGGCGGAGTACCTGCCCGAGGGCGAGGAGCCCAAGGTATTTGCGGTGATGAACGCCCCGCCAGGCTACAACCTGCCCGCCATGGCGGCGATCAGCCGGGAGATCGAGGCCTACCTGCTGCCCCATATCGAGGCAGATCCCGCCGCTTTTCATCGCGGTGAGAGCCCGGTACCAGCGATGGCCTACATGAATCTGCGGGTGGCGCCTAATCAGATGCGGATCATCGCCGAGCCGGTGGATGCCGGCGACATCGAGGCATTGATGGATGCCATTACAGAAAAGTACCGGGAGTACCCCGGCATGCGCGCTTTCGCCGCCCGCGGCTCGATCATCACCAGCAATGATGGCGGCACCCGCAGCATCAACCTGGATATCGCGGGCCCCCGCCTGGCCGATATCTACGACGTGGCACTGGCGGCCTACCGCCGCGCCGGCGAGGTGTTCGACAACCCCCGTATCCAGAGCCAGCCGTCGTCGCTGACCCTGGCGCAGCCGATGGTCGAGATCCGCCCCCACTGGGAACGCGCGGCGGAGCTGGGGCTGACTGCACAGGAACTGGGCTTCACCGTCGCCGCCCTGACCGACGGCAGCTACGTGGACGAGTTCTTCCTGGCGGACGACAAGATCGACATTTACCTGTTCAGCGACGTCGGCCAGGAAGCCTCGCTGGATACCCTTCCCCAGCTCCCGGTCTATACTCCTGCCGGTGCCATACTGCCACTCTCGGCGGTGGCAGATATCGCGGAGACTGTCGACACCAGCACCGTGCGCCGCGTCAATGGCAGGCGCACAGTCACCCTCAACATCATTCCGCCCCGCAGTGTCGCCCTGGAGACCGGTGTCGGGCGCGTGCGCGAGGAGGTGGTGCGGTACCTTCGTGAGCGCGGCGCCATCCCGGCCGATGTCACGGTGAGCATCTCCGGCGCCGCCGACCAGCTCGATGCCACCCGTGAGTCACTGACCAGCAACTACCTGGTGGCACTGCTTATTATTTATCTCCTGATGGTGGCGATCTTCAGTCACTGGGGCTATCCCCTGCTGATCATGACCTCCATCCCGCTGGGCATTGCCGGTGGCATCGTCGGCCTCTGGCTGCTCAATCTCGTCGGCGGCTGGCTGCCTTTGGTGGGATTGACCCGCATCGTGCAGCCCTTCGACATGATCTCGATGCTGGGTTTCCTGATCCTCATGGGTACCGTGGTAAACAACCCCATCCTCATTGTCCACCGGGCCGTGCAGAACGCCAGCGAACAGGGCATGGCGGCACTCGAGGCGGTGCAGGAGGCAGTGGAGGCGCGGCTCAGGCCCATCGCCATGTCCACCATTACCACCCTCTGCGGCCTCGCCCCGCTGGTGCTGATTCCGGGCGCCGGCACGGAGCTCTACCGGGGTGTGGGCGCCATCGTCATGTTCGGCATTCTCGGGGCGGCCGTGGTGACGCTCACCATGCTGCCTGCGCTGACCGTATTCGTCCTGGAGTGGCGGGAACGCCGGATCAGCGAGTAGACTTGCCAGTTGCTACCGCACCAGCATCGCCATTTTCCGGGGAGGACAGGATGAGTGAGTTAGTCAAACGGTTCGGCGTACTGTGGGTCGTCCTGCTGGCGACCGCCGTCGCCGTGGCACTCTCCTTCGGCAACACCTTCTGGCGGGGCTCTCTGTTGCTGCTGGCACCCCTCTCTTTACTCGGTCTGTGGGATTACTTCCAGCGCCGTCACACTCTGATGCGCAACTACCCCCTGATCGCCCATTTCCGCTGGCTGTTCGAGGGAACCAGGCCCTACCTGCGCCAGTACATCGTGGAGGGCGACCTCAGTGGCCGACCGTTCAACCGCGAACAACGCTCGCTGGTCTACGCGCGTGCCAAGGGAACCATCGACGCCAGCCCGCTGGGAACCGACCTGGATGTCTATGGCGGGCAGTACGAACTGATGACCCACTCCATCCGCGCCATCGCCGTCGAAGACACCGATTTTCGGATAACAATCGGCAACGAGCAGTGCACCCGACCCTACAGTGCCTCCCTGTTGAACATCTCGGCCATGAGCTTCGGAGCCCTGAGCGCCAGGGCCATCGAAGCGCTCAACAAGGGGGCCCGGATGGGGGGGTTCTACCACGACACCGGCGAGGGAGGTATCAGTCAGTACCATCGCAAGCATGGCGGTGACCTGGTGTGGGAGATCGGCACCGGCTACTTCGGTTGCAGAACCGACGACGGCGACTTCGACGAGACCGCCTTTGCCGACCAGGCCCAGAGCGACCAGGTCAAAATGATCGAAATCAAGCTCAGCCAGGGAGCGAAACCCGGGCACGGCGGCGTCCTGCCGGGTCCGAAGGTGACTGCGGAGATCGCGCAGGCCCGCGGGGTTTCGCAGGGGGTCGACTGCGTCTCGCCTCCCTCTCACAGCGCCTTTTCGACGCCGGTTGAATTGCTGGAATTTGCCGCCCTGCTGCGGGACCGCTCCGGTGGCAAGCCGGTCGGCATCAAACTCTGCGTGGGCCACCCCTGGGAGCTCTTCGCCATCTGCAAGGCGATGCTGGAGACGGGCATCCGGCTCGACTTCGTCGTGATCGACGGCGGCGAAGGAGGCACCGGGGCCGCGCCCGAGGAGTTGTCCGATCACGTCGGCATGGCACTGCGCGAGGGCCTGGTGATGGCGCGCAACGCGCTCGTGGGAACCGGGCTGCGGGACGGCGTGAGACTGGCAGCGAGTGGCAAGGTGTACAGCGCCTTCTCCATCGCCAGCAATCTGGCGCTGGGTGCGGACTGGTGCAATTCCGCCCGCGCTTTCATGTTCGCAGTCGGCTGCGTGATGTCCAAGAACTGCCATACAGACAAATGCCCCACCGGGGTGGCGACGCAGAACCAGCGGCGGCAGCGGGGCCTCGTGGTGGAGGACAAGTGTCTGCGCGTGGCCAACTACCATCGCAATACCCTGCAGCGACTCGGGGAGCTGATCGGCGCCGCGGGTCTGTCGGACCCGACAGAACTGCTTCCGCACCACCTCCATCACCGCCTGGGACCGAACCAGGTCACCACCATGGACCACATCAAGGACTTTCTCAGCCACAATCAGCTGCTCGACGCGCCAGAAACCACACCCTACGAGGATTGGTGGGCGGCAGCGACAGCAGACAGTTTCCAGCCGATTCAGAAGACCGGACCCAAAAAACGGGGGCGGTAGCGCGGCCGCGTTATTCCAGGCTTTTGTCGCCGGCCCAAGGCTCCCCGAAGAGCAGGCCGCCGCGCTGCTCAATGCAGCGGCGCAGATGCCGGGAAGGTCCCCCGGCCCGATACCGTCGTTGAACAGCGCCTCCCCTGCTATCTGGATGGCGATCTGAATTTGAGCGCGCCCAGCGAGGCAAGCCTACGTCCCTTGGTCACGCCGCGGAGGTCAGTTCCTGCGCAAGCTCGCAGGCAACGGCCACAGCGATCGGCTCCAGCTCGCGGGCGATGGCTCCCCGCGTGTGGGCCCAGCCGACGTAGGAGAGCGCACGGGCCATCACCAGTACCGGCAGCATCGCCAGATGCTCATCCGGCAGGTGCCGCTGGCTGCGGTATCCCTCTGCCATCGCCCCCAGGGCAGTATCAAAGCTCGGTTGCCCGAGGTGGGGGAACATTGCCGTGGCGAAGTCGTAGATGTGCCAGCCGAACCCGGTATCATCCCAATCGATGAGCCGCACGGTGCTGCCGTCCCAGAAGAGGTTCTCCGGCAGAAAATCGCCGTGTACCAGGCCATAGCGGTCGGGTGACTTTCCGAACTCACCGAGTGCCCGGTCGCACACATCTCGCGCGCGATCCAGTAATGCCCGCTGTTCCGCGGTCAGGCTCTGCAGGTGCCGGAAGCAGCCGCAGATGGAACCGGTCTCGCCATAGAAGCCCCGCTCGTCCCACGCAATGCGCTCAAATCCCTCCGGCCGCTGCCAAGACTCACCGACGTTGTGAATTCGCGCCGCCTGCTCTCCGGCCTGGCGATAGACCTCCTCCATTTCCGCCGGGGCCATCTGCACACCTTCCTCGATACTGCCGATCGCCTGGCCCGGCACCCAGCCGAGCATGTCGACCTGCCGACCCTCGGGCAGGCCGGGGCTGGCGACCCGGGCAAACCACTCACCATCCAGGCAGCGAATCGCCTCTGTAGTCGCGACACCGGCGCCACGCAGGGCACCCAGCCAGCGCAATTCGGACAGGAGTGCGGCATCGGAATGGTAGTGAGCGCGGTGCACCCGCATCACGTAGCGGGTCCCCTCACCCGCAGAAATTCTGAACACGGTATTTTCGCGATGCTTGAGCAGATCCACGGTGGCGCCTTCCAGGCCCCAGCGTCCCAAAGCCCGGATGGCCAGCTCCCTTAACAGATCGATCTGACGCTCGGCGGGCAGATCGATGAAAGTCTCGGTCACGACCGCGCCCCACTGGCCAGGCGGACTGCGCGTTCCAGGCGCTCGAGGGCCTCGTCACAGTAAGCCTCATCGACCAGCAGCCCGGGCTTGAATTGCAGCACCGAGGGGTCGTAGCCGGCGAACATCGCCCAGATACCGTTCTGGTATAGCGCGCCGGACATGCGCATACCGCCGTCCGGCGCGTCAAACTCGAGACCGATCACCAGCCCCTGCTGGCGGATTCCCTTGAGGAAAGGCAGCCGGCCGTGGATATCCTCGAGGCCGGTCCTGAGGTAATCCGCGATGTGCCGCGCATGGGCAAGCGTTGCAGGCTGCGCGCAGAGCTGCAGCGCGCGGCAGCCCACGGCGCAGCCCGGCTCCGTGCCGCCGAAGGTCGAGACATAACCCCAGCCATCCTCCTTGAGCCACTGGCCTACATCGGCGGAGAGCACAGCGGCGGAGACCGGGTAGAGCCCCCCCGACAGCCCCTTGCCGGTAATCAGGATGTCGGGGCGTACGTCCCAGCACTCTATACCCCACAGCTTGCCGGTGCGCCCGAGGCCGGTCTGTACCTCGTCCGCAATGTAGAGGGCTCCGTGGCGGTCGCACAGGGCGCGCACCCCTGGCAGGTAGTCGGCCGGTGGTATCGGAAATCCGCAGGTGGCGGGAATGGTCTCCATCAGTACCGCCGCGACGTCATTGCCGCCCAAAGCAGCGGCCATCGCGTCGAGATCCCCGAAGGGCACCTTGATGAACTCCTGCGGGTAATCGCTGTGGAAGAAACGGGCCGAGGCGTCGTCACCCGCCGCGCCGGACAGGCCGGTGCGCCCGTGGTAACCGTACTCCAGCGCGACCACCTTGCGCCGGTCGGTATAGCGCCGCGCGGAGCGAATCGCTACATCATTGGCTTCCGCACCGCTGGCGGTGAACACGCTGTACTGCAGGCCGGTGGCCCCGGACAGGCGCTCGGCCAGTTCCGCCCGGGCGGGATTGGGAAAGTGGTGGTTGCCGACGTCGGCGTACTCCAGGGTCTGCAGCAGAACCGAGAGCAGTTCCGGATTGCGATGCCCGAGATTGTAAGTGCCGCCATTGAGGTGGAAGTCCATCAACTCCCGACCGTCTATGTCCCAGATCCGGTAACCCTCCCGCTTGCCGATCACCAGGTCGACACCAATGCTTTCGAATTGGTCCATGCGGTGGGGAAAGAGATAGCGCCGGGCGCGCTGGAGGGTTTTCGCCTTGGCCGCTGACTGGGTAGCGCCACTCGTCGCATGGTCGCTCATGGTTTTTCTCCCGCTGCCTGTGCCGGGCGCCTACTTTAGCACGGGCACGATGCTGAAGCGCGAATTCCGGTTTAAGCCAGCACCTCTACCGTGTCACCGACGGCGAGGGAACCCATCTCCTGATACAGCAGGTTCTGTCCGAAAAAAACCTGACCCTCGCGGCGGCGGAAACCCGCCAGGGTCCGGTTGATGTGGGGATCCCGGGTGGCGGTCTCCTGCACGATCGACGGGACCACACAGCGGGCGCAGGGCTTCGCCACGGCAAAGTCCATCGCTCCGATCCGGATATGGCGCCAGCCATCCTCGGCAAACGGTTCGCTACCGGTTACCACCAGATTGGGGCGGAAGCGATTCATCGGCACAGGTTCAGGCAGCCGGGCATTGAGGTCATCCAGTGACGCCTGGGAG
>JARRPM010000094.1:0-11360 GCA_037382865.1 Halioglobus sp.
TCGGGCAGGACCCGCAGACCGGGCGCATGGTGATCATCGAGATGAATCCGCGGGTCTCCCGGTCGTCCGCCCTGGCGTCCAAGGCCACCGGTTTTCCCAGAGCCAAGGTGGCGGCCAAACTGGCCGTGGGCTACACCCTGGACGAACTGCAGAATGACATTACCGGCGGTGCGACCCCGGCCTCCTTCGAGCCCTCGATCGATTACGTGGTCACCAAGATCCCGCGTTTCGCCTTCGAGAAGTTCACCGCGGCAGACCCGCGCCTGACCACCCAGATGAAATCGGTGGGCGAGGTGATGGCCATCGGTCGCACCTTCCAGGAGTCGGTGCAGAAGGCTCTGCGCGGCCTGGAGGTCGGCTCTGCGGGATTCGAGCCCCGGGTCGATACGGCGGATCCCGACATTCGGGAGAAACTGGTGGCCGAGTTGACCAACCCCGGTTCCGAGCGCATCTGGTATATCGCCGATGCTCTCCGCGCCGGGATGTCGGTGGATGAGGTGTACCGGATGTCAGGCGTGGATCCCTGGTTCCTGGTCCAGATCAACGAGATCGTCGAGATCGAGGCCGGCCTCGCGGGAACCCGGCTGCAGGCCATCGACGCCGGACGGATGTTCCGTCTCAAGCGCAAGGGCTTCTCCGATGCACGCCTCGCCGCGCTGCTCGAGGCCAGCGAGGAACAGGTGCGGGAACACCGGCACAGCCTCGGTATCCGCCCGGTCTACAAGCGGGTGGACACCTGTGCCGCCGAGTTTGCCTCGGCCACCGCCTACATGTATTCCACCTATGAGCAGGAGTGTGAGGCGGCCCCCGGCGACCGGGACAAGATTCTCGTGCTCGGAGGCGGTCCCAACCGCATCGGCCAGGGCATCGAGTTCGACTACTGCTGCGTGCACGCCGCGCTGGCCATGCGCGAGGACGGGTACGAGGCCATCATGGTCAACTGCAACCCGGAGACAGTCTCCACCGACTATGACATATCCGACCGGCTCTACTTCGAGCCGGTGACGCTGGAGGACGTGCTGGAGATCGTCCACCTCGAGCAGCCGAAGGGGGTTATCGTCCAGTTCGGCGGCCAGACACCGCTGAAACTGGCCCGCGCGCTCGAGGCCCACGGCGTGCCGATCATCGGGACCACGCCGGATGCGATCGACCGGGCGGAGGACCGGGAGCGTTTCCAGCAGATGATCCAGAAACTGGGGCTGAAGCAGCCCGCCAACACCACAGTGCGCAGCAGCGATGCGGCGCTGGCCGCCGCGCAGAAGATCGGCTATCCACTGGTGGTGCGTCCCTCCTACGTGCTGGGCGGTCGCGCCATGGAGATCGTCTATCGCGAAGAGGACCTGCTGCGCTACATGCGCGACGCGGTGCAGGTCTCTAACGATTCCCCGGTATTGCTGGACAGCTTCCTGAGTGCCGCCATCGAAGTGGATATCGACGCGGTGAGCGACGGCGAGCAGGTGGTGATCGGTGCGATCATGCAGCATATCGAGCAGGCCGGCGTGCACTCGGGTGATTCCGCCTGCTCGCTGCCGCCCTACAGCCTGGATCCCGAGGTGCAGGACGCGATGCGCGAGCAGGTCAGGCAGATGGCTCTCGAGCTGGGGGTCGTGGGACTGATGAACGTACAGCTGGCCTGGCAGGACGACGAGATCTATGTCATCGAGGTCAATCCCAGGGCCTCGCGCACCGTGCCTTTCGTGTCGAAGTGCATCGGCATCTCCCTCGCCAAGGTGGCGGCGCGCTGCATGGCCGGCAAGAGCCTCGCCGAGCAGGGCTTCGAGCGGGAGGTGGTGCCCCCCTATTTCTGTGTAAAGGAGGCGGTGCTGCCCTTCAACAAGTTTCCCGGCGTCGACCCTATTCTCGGTCCCGAGATGCGCTCCACCGGGGAGGCGATGGGCGTGGCCGATACCTTTGCCGGGGCCTTCGCCAAGGCGCAGCTGGGGGCCGGCGAGCCACCGCCCAGGAGCGGCACCGCACTGATCAGCGTGAGAGACGTGGACAAGCCCGGCGCGGTGCGGGTCGCCCGGGAACTGGTCGGGCTGGGCTTCTCCCTGGTCGCCACCAGCGGCACCGCCAGTGCGTTCGAGGAGGCCGGTCTCGCGGTGCGTCGGGTCAACAAGGTACTGGAAGGGCGCCCGCATATTGTCGACTTTATCAAGAATGACGAGGCCGACCTGATCATCAATACCACCGAGGGGCGTCGCGCCATCGAGGACTCCGCCTCAATCCGCGCCAGTGCAGAGGCTCACCGGGTGTTTTACACTACCACCCTGGCGGCGGCTGAGGCCATGACCATGGCGCTGAAGCTGGAGAGCGACAAGACGGTTCGCAGGTTGCAGGACCTGCACAGGAGTATTGCGGTATGAGCAAGGTCCCGATGACAGTCTCCGGGGAGGAGAGCCTGCGGCAGGAGCTTGAGCGCCTGAAGAAAGTGGAGCGCCCGCGCATCACGCAGGCGATTGCCGAGGCCCGCGAGCACGGTGACCTGAAGGAGAACGCCGAATACCACGCGGCCCGCGAGCAGCAGAGCTTCAACGAGGGTCGGATCATGGAGATCGAGGGCAAGCTCGCCAACGCCCAGGTGATCGACGTCACGGCCATCCCGAAGACGGGCAAGGTCATTTTCGGTACCACCGTCGACCTGGTCAATGTCGAAAGCGACGAGACGGTGACCTACCGCATTGTCGGTGACGATGAGGCCAACGTGAAAAACAACCTCATCTCGGTCAGCTCACCGATTGCCCGCGCCCTGATCGGCAAGGAGGAGGGAGACGTGGTGGTGGTCAGGGCCCCCGGCGGTGATGTCGAGTACGAGATCGACGAGGTCCGTCACGCCTGAGCCCGGCCGTTGCGACGGATCGCTATCGCGGGTCTGCCCGCTCGTGCTGGAACAGCCTGACTTCGGCCAGGACCAGCTGCGCGACCAGCTTCACCATCAGCGAGTGATTCTCCCTGTGGATGCCGGCAAGGCCGGCATTGATCTGGCGGTAGAGGTGGTCGCGGTCCGTCGCGCTGATGTGTTCGGGCAGCTCGACACTGAAGCTGTAATGCTCGCTCTCCCTGAGTTCGCTGTAGATGCTGGTGAGCTGCCGGGCGGCGAAGTCGATGAGCGGCTCGTCAGCACCCTTCGCGCGCAGCAGGGCGCGCAGCTGGCGGTCCAGGTAGGCCAGGCCCTGGGTCTGTTGTGACGGAAACTCCAGGATCTCGCCCATCGCTGGCCGGCCTCATCGCGCAAAACGTAAGCGCTGTCATCATAGCCAATTTGCGGGTGCGCGCCTACAACGGCCTCACCAGATTGGAGAGCCGGGGGTCCGGTTTGGGGCTGCGGCGCAGCACGAGGATGATGTTGCCCACCCCCTGAATCAGTTCGGCGCGGAGCCGCTCGCAGATCTCCCGGGTGGCGGCAGCCCGGGCCTCGCGGGACCCGACGGAGAGCTTGACCTTGATCAGTTCGTGATCGTTCAGGGCCCGGTCCAGCTCGGCCACAACCCCCTCCGAAAGGCCATTGCCGGCAACGGTGACCACCGGCTTCAGCTTGTGGCCGATCGCGCGCAGCTGCCTGTGGTCGGTATTCGCACTCTTGCTCATGGTTGTTCCGCGTTACAATGGTGCCCGTTGAAAGGGCCGCGTATTCTACACAAGCGGCCTGCTCCAGGATAGCGACCCTCCCCATGGCGAAAAAACGTTCATCCAGCAAGGCCTGGCTCCGGGAACACCGGGAAGACCCCTACGTGCAGCAGGCCCAGCGGGAGGGTTACCGCTCCCGGGCGTGCTACAAGCTGATCGAACTGCAGGAGAAAGACAGGCTGATCCGGCCCGGCATGACCGTGATCGACCTGGGTAGCGCGCCGGGCGGCTGGTCGCAGGTGGCGGCGGAGCAGGTGGGGCGCCGGGGCACGGTCATCGCCTCCGATATCCTGCCCATGGACAGCGTCGCGGGCGTGGTGTTCATCCAGGGCGATTTTACCGAGGAGGAGATACTCCGTCGCATCCTGGACGCCGTGGGCGACGTCCCGGTGGACCTTGTCATGTCCGACATGGCACCCAATTTGAGCGGAATGAACGCAGTGGATCAGCCGAGGTCTATCTACCTGGTTGAGCTCGCCCTGGATCTTGCAAAGCGGGTTCTGGCGCCAGGTGGCTGTTTTGTGGCGAAAATCTTCCAGGGAGAGGGCTTCGATGAGTTGATTCGAGAGGCCAGGGGCTTATTTCGGCAAGTTTCGACCCGCAAGCCCCAGGCCTCGAGGCCCCGCTCACGGGAGGTGTATATGGTGGCGAAGGATTTTCGGGGCGGTTGACCGGGTTCGCTTGAAACGTGGTCGCGGCGCCCCAACTGTAGTAAATTCGTACTGAGATAGTTTCCCTTTTCGAGCGTATAACTGTCAGGAACAGTTGGACCGGTTTCGCGGCCGCCGCCGCGAGCGTTCGGATTTGGCTATAATTCCATGACTGGATTGAGGAGCGGCAGGCTGTCACAGCAGCACCGGCTTCGCGGCTACGCCGGCGGAGTTGGAGGGAACCCGTTGGTGAGGTAGCAGCTTTGAATGATATGGTGAAAAATCTTCTTCTGTGGTTGGTGATAGCGGCAGTCCTGCTGTCGGTATTCAACAACTTCAACATGCAGACCCCGACGGAACAGGTCGGCTACTCTGAATTCATCCAGCAGATCCAGCAGGACCAGATCAAAAAGGTCGTGGTCGATGGCCTGACCATCAACGGCGAGCGCTATGACGGCTCCCGCTTTGAGACGGTGCGCCCCATGGTGGAGGATCCCAAGCTGATCGACGACCTGTTGGAGCACAAGGTGGAGGTCGTCGGCCGCAAGCCGGAGCAGCAGAGCGTATGGACCCAGTTGCTGGTGGCCAGTTTTCCCATCCTGATCATCATTGCGGTGTTCATGTTTTTCATGCGCCAGATGCAGGGCGGTGCCGGTGGTCGCGGCGGACCCATGAGCTTCGGCAAGAGCAAGGCGCGGCTTCTGGGTGAGGACCAGATCACAACGACCTTCGCCGACGTGGCGGGGGTGGATGAAGCCAAGGAGGATGTCCAGGAGCTGGTCGAGTTCCTGCGCGACCCCAGTCGCTTCCAGAAGCTGGGCGGGCGCATCCCGCGCGGTGTGCTGATGGTGGGCCAGCCGGGTACCGGTAAGACGCTGCTGGCCAAGGCGATCGCCGGTGAGGCCAAAGTCCCCTTTTTCTCCATCTCGGGCTCGGACTTTGTCGAGATGTTCGTCGGCGTCGGCGCGTCCCGGGTGCGGGACATGTTCGACCAGGCCAAGAAGCAGTCGCCGTGCATCATATTCATCGACGAGATCGATGCGGTCGGACGCCACCGGGGCGCGGGCCTGGGCGGCGGTCACGACGAGCGCGAACAGACCCTCAACCAGCTGCTGGTGGAGATGGACGGTTTCGAGGTGAACGACGGCGTCATCGTCATCGCCGCCACCAACCGCCCCGATGTCCTGGACCCGGCGCTGCTGCGCCCTGGCCGTTTCGACCGGCAGGTGGTGGTGGGTCTGCCCGACATCCGCGGCCGCGAGCAGATTCTGAAGGTGCACATGCGCAAGGTGCCGCTGGCGGAGGACGTCGAGCCCTCCAAGATTGCCCGGGGCACACCCGGCTTCTCCGGCGCGGACCTGGCCAACCTGGTGAACGAGGCGGCCCTGTTCGCCGCGCGTGCCAACGTGCGGACCGTCGGCATGCACCATTTCGAGCTGGCCAAGGACAAGATCATGATGGGCGCCGAGCGCAAGTCGATGGTCATGTCGGAGAGTGAAAAGCGCAATACTGCCTACCACGAGGCCGGGCACGCCATCGTCGGGCGGCTGATGCCCGAGCACGATCCGGTTTACAAGGTCAGCATCATCCCCCGTGGCCGCGCCCTGGGCGTGACCATGTTCCTGCCGGAGGAGGATCGTTACAGCCACAGTCGCAGGCATATCATCAGCCAGATCTGCAGCCTGTTCGGCGGCCGTATTGCCGAAGAGATGACTCTCGGCAAGGATGGCATCACCACCGGCGCCTCCAACGATATCCAGCGGGCTACCGAGATTGCCCGCAAGATGGTCACCCAGTGGGGCTTGTCGGAGAAGATGGGGCCGCTGAAGTACGATGAGGGCGGTGAAGAGGTGTTCCTCGGGCGCTCTGCGGCGCAGCCGCACCAGGCCATCTCCGATGACACCGCCAAGCAGATCGACGAGGAGGTGCGCCGGATTATCGACGAGTGCTACGGCATGGCGCAGAAGCTGCTCGAGGAGAACGTCGACAAGCTGCACATGATGGCCCGCGCCCTCATGCAGTACGAGACCCTGGACTCGGACCAGATCAGCGACATCATGGCCGGTCGCGAGCCGCGCAAGCCCAGTGACTGGGACGATGCGGCCGGCGGCGACAAAATGCAGCCCGGCACCGACACCAGCAGCGGCAAGAAGGACACGGGCGGCAGCCCCATCGGCGGACCTGCCAGCGAGCACTGATCGCCGCACCCCTGTCCATGCCGCGTCCTGACGAGCCGGCCGCGGTGCGTCTGCGGTGCGCCGGACGCATGCTCGACCTTTCCCGTCCTGCAATCATGGGGGTGATCAACACCACTCCCGACTCCTTTTCCGATGGCGGTACGCTTTACCGCGGCAACCGCCTCGATCTCGATCTCGCCGTGGGGCGCGCCCGGGAAATGGTGGCGGCCGGGGCGGCCATTCTCGACGTCGGGGGTGAGTCCACCCGGCCGGGCGCCCGGCCGGTCTCCCCCGCCGAGGAGATGGACAGGGTGCTGCCCCTGGTGGAGCGCCTCTCCCGGGAACTGGAGGTCGTGGTGTCCGTGGATACCAGTTCGCCGGCGCTGATGGCCCAGGCTGCGGAACTGGGGGCGGGACTTATCAATGATGTGCGGGCGCTGGGGCGGGAGGGCGCACTGGAGGCCGCTGCGGCCACCGGACTCCCGGTATGCCTCATGCACATGCAGGGCGATCCCGGTACCATGCAGCAGGCTCCCGCCTACCGCGATGTGGTAGAGGAGGTTAGTGCGTTTCTCGAGGGTCGGGTCGCAGCGTGCGTTGCCCGGGGCATCGACCGGGAGCGGCTGCTGCTCGACCCCGGCTTCGGATTCGGCAAGACCGTGCGCCACAACCTCGAGCTGCTGCGGGGCCTGCCGCGACTGGTCGGCCTGGGGCTGCCCTTGGTGGCGGGGTTCTCCCGCAAGTCGATGATCGGTAAACTGCTGGGTCGCGACGTGGCGCAGCGGCTGCCGGCCAGCCTGGCGCTGGCGGTGCTGGCCGTCGAGCGCGGGGCAGCCATAATACGGACCCACGACGTGGGTGCCACCGTCGACGCGGTGGCGATGTGGACGGCGTTGGCCGAAACGGGGAAAGACCATGACTAAGAAACGCTATTTCGGAACGGACGGCATACGTGGTTCCCTGGGGGAGGGGCCGATAAGCCCCGACTTCATTCTGAAGCTGGGCTGGGCCTGCGGCAGGGTGTTTACCCGGGAGGGGGGCGACGGGCCCTGTACGGTGATCATCGGCAAGGATACCCGCGTGACCGGCTACATGTTTGAGTCTGCACTGGAGGCCGGCCTCGTGGCCGCCGGCGTCAATGTCAAGCTGCTGGGCCCCATGCCCACTCCCGCCGTGGCCCTCATGACGCGCACCCAGGCCGCAACCGCCGGCGTGGTGATCAGCGCCTCCCACAACCCGTTCTATGACAATGGCATCAAGTTTTTCTCGGCCAGCGGCTCCAAGCTGCCCGACGAGACGGAACTGGCTATCGAGGCGGAACTGGAGGTCGAATTGAGCCCGGTCATGGCGCGCGACATCGGTAAGGTCGTGCGGCTCGTTGACGCATCAGGGCGCTATATCGAATTCTGCAAGTCCACGGTGCCGGAGGGATTCAACCTGCGCGGCCTGCGTATTGCCGTGGACTGCGCCCACGGCGCCACCTACCACATCGCGCCGAGCGTCTTCAGCGAACTGGGCGCAGAGGTGGTCAGCATGGGAGTGCAGCCCGACGGCTTCAATATCAACGAGGGTGTCGGCTCCACGGACACTTCGGCGCTCTCCGCTCTCGTGCGGGAGCGGGGGGTGGACCTGGGCATCGCCTTCGATGGCGACGGCGACCGGGTGCTGTTCGTCGACGGCACCGGCGAGCTGGTGGACGGGGATGAGCTCATCTACATCATTGCCATGCACCGCCTCGCCACCGGCCACAGCGACGCCGGGGTGGTCGGTACCCAGATGTCCAACCTCGGCCTGGAACTTGCGCTGCGGGACCAGGGGCTGCAATTCGTGCGGGCAAAAGTCGGCGACCGCTATGTGAAGGAGATGATGGAAATGGAGGGATGGCATCTCGGCGGCGAGTCCTCCGGGCACATCATCTGCTCCGACGTCACCACCACGGGTGACGGCATCGTCGCCGCCCTGCAGGTTCTGGTCGCCCTCCGGGCCTCCGGCAAGGACCTCGCCACACTGCGATCCGGTATGAAGAAGTACCCGCAAACCATGATCAACGTGCCGGTCTCCGGCAAGGTCAACCTGGACGGGCACCCGGAAGTGACCGCCGCCGTGACAGCGGTAGAGGAACAGCTGGGCGCGCGGGGGAGGGTGCTGCTGCGCCCCTCGGGAACCGAGCCGAAGATCAGGGTGATGGTGGAAGGCGAGGACCGGGAGGAGGTCAGCGCCCTCTGCTCCGGACTGGCCGCCGACGTTGAGCGGATCCTGCAGTGACGCTTCTTGTAACATCGCGGCATCTTGGGTAAGATTGCCGCCGCTTTTCTCCGGGGGTAACAGATGCGCCAGCCACTGGTCGTAGGTAACTGGAAAATGCATGGCTCCCAGGCCAGCGTCGATACGCTGCTTGAGGCGCTGGTCGGCGGTATTGAGGCCGGCGGGGTCGAGAGTGCCGTCTGCCCGACCTACGTGCACCTGGCACAGGCGCTGCACCGCTGCGACGGCTCGCCGCTGGCGGTCGGGGCACAGGATTGCAGTCACATGCAGACGGGTGCCTATACGGGTGAGGTGTCGGCGGAGATGCTGAAGGATCTCGGGTGTCGCTGGGTGATTCTGGGACACTCGGAGCGGCGCCAGTATCACTCGGAATCGGATGCCCTGGTGGCGGCGAAAATGCGCGCGGCGGTCGAGGCGGGCCTGCAGCCCATCGTGTGCGTGGGCGAGACCCGGGAACAGCGGGAGAGCGGTGAGGCTGAGCGGATCGTCGGCGAACAGATTCAGGGCGCTCTGGCGGACCAGCCGCGATTCGATGCGCTTGTGGTGGCCTACGAGCCGGTGTGGGCAATCGGTACCGGCCTGACGGCGACGCCCGACGAGGCCGGGGAAATGCACGCCTTCATCCGGGGACGCCTGGAGGAGATCGAGGGTATCGAGCCTGCCGCCACCCGGATACTTTACGGCGGCAGCGTCAAGGCGGGGAATGCGGCTGAACTGTTCGCCCAGCCCGATATCGATGGCGCCCTGGTCGGGGGCGCGTCGCTGGTTGCCGAGGATTTCCTGGCCATTATCGGTGCCGCCGCAGCGGCCTGACGAGAGATTACAGAGGTGCCCCGGAATAGCGGGGCAGTAAGTTTATGGAACAGATCATATTGATAGTGCACCTGCTGCTGGCACTGGCCATCATCGGCCTGATCATGCTGCAGCAGGGTAAGGGCGCCGACATGGGGGCCTCCTTCGGTGCGGGCGCCTCCCAGACCCTGTTCGGCTCGGACGGCAGCGGCAATGTCCTGACCAAGTCCACCGCGTGGCTGGTCGCGCTGTTTTTTGCCAGCAGTTTCAGCCTGGCCCTGATCGCCAACCAGCGGTCGGCGGCGGTGGATGAACTCGACCTGCAGATCCCGGCGACCGAAGTCGTCGAGCAGCCGGCCGTGGTCGAGCAGGAGCTGCCGGTGGTGGAGGACGATCTTCCCGCCGCAACGGCTCCCGCGGGGAGCGAGGGAGATATTCCCGAACTGGATTGATGCAGCACACGCCGAAGTGGTGGAATTGGTAGACACGCTATCTTGAGGGGGTAGTGAGCTATGCTCGTGCGGGTTCAAGTCCCGCCTTCGGCACCATCTTTTTCTAACGCTAATCGTATTCCCAGGCTCCGCTGTCGCGGAGTGCTCGTGCGGGCCTGGCTGGCCGCGTTAAGTCCCGCCTTCGGCACCATCTTTTTTAACGCTAATCGTATTCCCAGGCTCCGCTGCCGCGGAGTGCTCGTGCGGGCCTGGCCGGCCGCGTCAGGTCACTGCGGCGCTTTTACCTGACCCCGCTGCGGGCCATTCCCTTCGGCGTGAAGTACTTTTCACCCTGGCTGACGCCGAGTTTGAATTTGCCGGGGATCGGCTTGGCGTTCAGGTTGTATATATCCTGCAGCAGGTCATAGGCGCCGTAGGATGCGTTGTACCCGGTCTTGCGATCGTACAGCTTGGCCCCGTAGGTGAACTGCACCCGCCAAAGGTTGCCGCGACCGTCGTACATCTCACCCGCATAAGCGGACCAGCTGTCTTCGTCGAAGTAGAAGCGGCGTTTGCTGTAGAGGTGGCGCATGCCCTCCTTCAGGTTGCCCTCGACCACCCACACCCGGTGCTTCTCCCACCGCACATGGTCGGGTTTCAGGAACTTCTCACCAAGCAGGTCCTCGACCTTCATCTGGAACAGGAACTTGAATTTGGAGTAGGGGATGACAACCTCTTTCTTGCCCAGCAGTGTCCAGTCATAGCGCTCGGGAGAGCCGTTCCATATGAATGCGTCATCGTAGGTGGACGTGCCCGCCACTGCCGGGTTGGGCGTGTCGAACGCCACGGCCGGTGCCAGGCGCACGCGGCGCTGGCCCACCAGGTACTGCCAGGCCTTCCGTCCCTTGCCCTCGGTATAGTCTGCGCCCGGTTCGTGCACCAGCAGAATCTCGCCGGCGCGGCGAGGTGGGCCTAGATAGTTGATCCGCAGCTTCGACCAGTTGGTGTCGCCCACCAGTTGATCGGGATTCTTGTACATCGGGAACACGGAGGTGGAGTAGGCAGTGGTGGAGAGTATGGGTTTGCCATCGGAGCTGACGTAGTAGACGTCGTACTCCTGGCTGTAGTCCTCGCTGTAGCGGATCATGTGATTCCACAACACCTCGATGGGTGACTGGGGAATCGGGAAGGGCGTGCCGGGCAGGTTGCCCTCGATTTTCTGTCCATCGGCTACCAGCCTGGCGTTCGTCGCGTTCCTCCTGGCATTTTCGTAAACCCAGTCGGGCGTCTCGTAGGAGCGCTTGGTCGGGTAGACGTGTATCTTGAAGCCGTGCGGCCCCAGCTGTTCCTGTACCGCCTTGGCGCCGTCCGTCTACATTTCGGCGTGTTCCTGCCAGTTACTGACATCGATAGTGTAC
>JARRPM010000095.1:0-10973 GCA_037382865.1 Halioglobus sp.
GTAGAGACAGAGACTCAATAATCCTGCCGCAGAATCGACGGAAAGCCCGCAAATTGAGGGCTTTCTGCTTTCTCGGGTGTGGATACTAGTGACCGGGAGGTGCGTGTTTCAGGGGTGGATGCGCGGGTTTTCTCTAACGGCGATTTCTCCAGTCACTAGCAGCCTGTTCTTGGGAACTTTTTATTCAGGCCCCGTCCACTTCTCGAACGCCTTGCGGAAAGCACTGGTATCGGAGAAGCGGAGAAGGTCAGCGACCCTTGAAGACCGGTTCGCGCTTCTCGACGCGTGCCATCAGCCCCTCGACAAAGTCTTCACCCTTCATCAGTTGGTTGAGTACTTCATTCTCCAGATCCAGGGCTCGCGTGAGCGCCTCCACCTGTTGCGCGTGCACGATCCGCTTCATTGCGCGGACGGATGCGCCGGCCCCACGGGGCGGTATCAATTGCAGCGCCTTATCCCTCGTGTGGGGAAGCAAGTCGTCGTGGGGCAGTACCGCGTTAGCGAGGCCAAGATCCAGCAGCTGTTGCGCCTCGAGCTTGTCCGGGTAGAAGAGTAACTCCTTGGCTTTGTGCATACCCAACAATCGCGGCAGCATATAAGTCGAGCCCAGTTCCGCCGAGATACCAAGGGCCGCGAAGGGGAACCGCGCCCAGGCGTGTTCCGACAGGTAGATCTGGTCAGCCACCGCCAGCGGCAGGGTCATGCCGCCATCGCGGCGCTCAGCTTGTGACCGACCACTCGGGCTGTCGGCAGCGTTTCAGCTGCCCCTATCACGCCTGGACCTGGAGTAATGCCGGCAAAACTCGCGAACTGAAGATAGACGGTCCAGCGTTAGAACTTGGAAATTCTGCCGTTGCGTGCCGTTCATCGGGGGTGCTCCCCCTCGGGTTTCAGGACTCTCGTGGCGAGTTGCACTTCCTTGAGCAGTAGAATCATCGCCACGATGAGTAGGCACAATGCGAGAATGAATAACACAACCAGTAATTTGGCTATGTACAGCTGCCAGAAACCTCCAACAAACAGGCCGACGGCTACACTGCACACCAGCAGACCCGCAGCGGTGCACATGCCAATAGACCAGTTGATGAGGCGGACACGGCGCCAGAGCGTCCGCAACTCCTTTCGTGACCTGGATAATGCTGGCTCTTTCAATTCCTGCGCAAGACGGCCTTCGACGACGCGCGCCCGATCGACGATGCGGCCCAGGCGACCGGACATGACGTTAAGGAAACCCGCTATGCCCACAAGCAGGAACACCGGCGTCACCGCCAGTTGGATAACACCTGCCAGCACTTCCACGGAGTTGTCCAAAGTTCTCCCCTCGGCTCACAATGCAGACTGTTCAGCTCGGGACATAATCATAAATCCGTTGCCGGCCGATTCCCAATTCGAGTTGTCGCCAACCCCGTAAATAGTTCACAACATGGCTGCATCTGCCCTCCCGGAGGAGTTTCCGCCGGGCACTGGCAACCGACCCGGATGAGTCTGCGGGTCACGTTGGTATGAACCTGGCCTGAGTCTATACTCCAAAACAAGAACCCTGGCCCATGAGGGAGGGAGTGATGACTGACGAACTGCGCCTGCGCCAGATGACCCGGACCGAGTTCGACACGCTGGTCGACTGGGCAGCCGATGAGGGTTGGAATCCCGGCCAGAATGATGCGGATATTTTCTGGGCTACGGATCCGCAGGGCTTTATCGCCGCGGAGGCGGGCGGTGAGCTGGTTGGTGGCGGCTCCATCGTGTCCTACGATGGCCGCTTCGGCTTCATGGGTTTTTTCATCATTCGACCCGATTACCGCAGCCGCGGCCTCGGCCGGCGGTTGTGGCTCCACCGCAGGGATCTCCTGATCTCCCGCCTGCAGCAGCCGGCAATGATCGGCATGGACGGCGTGTTTGACATGCAGGCATTCTATGCCGCGGGTGGTTTCGTGCTGAGCCATCGTGATCTGCGGTTCGAGGGGTTGGGAGTGCCGCACACACCTCCCGGCACGGTCGTCGATGCCCGCGACATCCCCTTCGAGCAGTTGGCGCGTTATGATGCTGCGCATTTTCCCTGCCCGCGGGAGACTTTTCTGCGAGCCTGGATAGATCAGCCGGAGAGCCGTTCACTGGCGATGCAGGTCGATGGCGATCTGCAGGGTTACGGTGTGATCCGGCGGTGTCGCCGGGGCTGCAAAATCGGTCCATTGTTCGCCGCAAATGCCGAGGTTGCCGATACCCTGTTCCGTTCGCTGGGGGATTTCGCGGCGGGTGAAGCGGTGTTCCTGGATACGCCGGAGAATAATCCAGAGGCGCTCGCCCTGGCCCGGCGACATCGACTTGCCGAGGTTTTCGGGTGCGCCCGCATGTACTACGGCCGGCCGCCCGACCTGCCGCCCGGCGAGATCTTCGGGGTTACAACCTTCGAGCTGGGCTGAACATGGACCCCTGGCATCCGAGGCTATTGAGCGTGGCTCTGCCGGACGTTCCCCACCCCTGCTGGCCTGATAACGCTCGCCTGGCCCTGCAGTTCGTGCTCAATGTGGAAGAAGGTGCCGAGCGCACGGTGCTCAACGGCGACGAAGGCTCGGAAGACTACCTGCCCGAGATTCCGGGGGCCCGCCGGGTGGTGGGAGAGCGCAATTTCAGCACCGAGAGTCTGTATGATTACGGGGCCAGGGTCGGCTTCTGGCGCCTGCTGCGCCTGTTCGAGGCACGGCAGGCGCCACTCACCGCTTTTGCCGCGGGTCGGGCGTTGGAGTTGAATCCCGAGGGCGGGGCGGCACTGGCCGATCTGGGTCACGAGATCGCCGGGCACGGCTATCGATGGATCGATTATCGGCGGGTCGATCGGGAGACCGAGCGGCGTCACATTGAGCGCACCTGCCGGATCATCCAGGAGATCACAGGATCCCCTCCAGTCGGGTGGTACACCGGGCGCACCAGCTCCGCCACCCGTGGCCTGCTCGTCGAGCACGGCGGCTTTCTTTATGATTCCGATGCCTATGACAGCGAGCTGCCCTATTGGCTTGGCGATGGTGGACTCGCTCACCTCGTGATTCCCTACACCCTGGTCACCAACGATATCCGCTATGTGCTGAGCCCAGGCTGCGCGAATGCGGATGACTTCTTCACCCTGCTGCGAGACGCCTTCGATATGTTATGGGTCGAGGGCGAAACACAGCCGCGTATGATGAGTGTAGGACTCCATTCGCGATTCAGCGGGCACCCGGCGCGTGCCGCAGCCGTCGCCCGATTCCTGGATTATGTCCAGGATCGGGGCAGCGTCTGGATCTGTCGCCGGAGGGATATCGCCGAACACTGGCACCGGGAGTTCCCACCCGCCGGGACCGATGGCTAAAGATGTGAGTGCCGTTTCAGGCACAGTCAATCTGGAGGTATTCAAATGCTGGACCGGGATGACACCTTGGGAGTATCGGGCAGTCCGTCTGGAAGCCATATTCCGTATTCGTGAGCTCGAAACTCAATGCTTTCACCTGAACACCGGTTCAAGGGTTTTGGCCTAAACTGTATAAAGCATCAGCTTGTGGGAGTGCAAAATGGCTACGTCAATCGGCAAATTGGGTGTGTGGGCTTTTCTCGATGAACTGTCCGGGCAGGAGGCCGCGGCGCTGGCCCGGCGGGTGGAAGATTGGGGCTACGGCGCGTTATGGCTGCCGGAGGCGGTTGGTCGTGACCCTTTTTCTATCGTCTGCTTCCTGGCAACGCAAACGCAGAAGCTGGTACTGGCGACGGGAATTGCCAATATCTATGCGCGGGATCCGATGTCGATGAATGCAATCCGAAATACACTTTCGGAATTTTTCCCGGGAAGGTTCGTGCTCGGCATGGGTGTCTCCCACGCGCCCCTTGTATCGGATATTCGGGGCCACGATTATGGGAAGCCGGTGAGCACCATGCGGTCTTACCTGGAGTCGATGGAGAAAGCGCCCTTTTTGTCGGTGCCGGCGAACGAGCCGGCCCCGATCGTGCTGGCGGCGCTGCGCCGGAACATGCTGAAACTCAGTGCCGAAAAAACACATGGCGCGCATCCCTATTTCGTCACCCCCGAGCATACCGCGCACGCCCGCGAGTTGCTCGGGCCGAAAGCGTGGCTGTGTCCGGAGCAGATGGTATTGCTGGAGACGAATGCCCGGAAGGCAAGAGACATCGCGCGCAAGCATATGGAAATGTATCTCAGCCTGCCTAACTACCGTAACAACCTGACCGAAATAGGGTTTCTCGACAGTGATTTTGAGGGAGGCGGCAGCGACAAACTGGTAGATGCGATCGTGGCCTGGGGCGATGAGGAAGCGATTCGGTCGCGTATTCAGGCCCACTGGGATGCCGGGGCGGATCACGTCTGTATTCAGCCTTTCACCAATGACGGTGGCAGGCGCCCGGATGAAAGACTGCTCGAACTGCTGGCCCCGGTTAAGACATGAAGGCCAACTACGCCCGGGAACCGCTTAGGCTCACGGGCACCCGGGTGCTCTCGGTCATTTCCCCGATGGGGCGGGCTGAGGCATAGGGGACAGACCACAATTTAGATTGGTTAAAGGGCAGAAGACAGTTCCGATGCCCCCAATGTGCTGCCCGAGTTGCGGCAGACCCCTTCCGATGCCCCGATTGCCGCCGATGATCAGCCATGTTTTTGCTCCATAGTGCTATCGTCGGGGCCACTGCCTCGCATTTACCGACTCACCAACATCCTTTCATCAGCTCGGGGAGGGTACACTCGTCAGCTCATTATCCAGAACGACTCTGGCGTAACTGATGGCATCACTTAATTTGTCGTATTTATAACCCTTACATAAATACACAGTCTTCCTGACATGGGTGATCCCGTATTGGGTCATCAACTTCAGTTCTTCTTCAGTGATTTGCGTATCTGGGATCATGACAATATTCCTTTGTTTTTGGAAAGACGAGGCGTCGCAGGGGCCTCTTTCAAATTTCGACCACTATCTCTGGGCAGTCTTCATGGCTTCATCTCCCGGCCCGACATTCAGGCCTGGTCAAAACAGGGGTCCCTTTTAAAAGGGGCAGGGGGAGTCACCGTTACCTGACGATATACTCCGACGATGTTGGCGCCTTGATTGCGGCCAATCGCTGGCGGATAGAGACATTCAGAGGGGAAATAGGAGCAACGATCTGAACAAGCATCAGTGTACAGGAAATCCCTGAGGAAAGCGGCAAGTTTCGCGACCATTTTTGGCAACGCGAAACCGATTTCAAAAGACGATCTTTTCCGATGCACTGCATCAAACCAGACTGCAGGTTAAGTTATGTATTACTCGCTTAAACGACAAGCGCCCGTTCCCCGATCAAGCTTGAATATAATCAAACTATTCCCTACAAATGGCATCAATCGAGCGATGGCATCTCTGTTATATTGAACGGTTGTTTTCGTCTCTGCATAACTGCAAATCCATCATTTGGATCTCTTCGTGTTTCACCAGAACTCTGGAACTTTATGAAAAATATTTCTCAAAAATCTTACAAAACGGTACGTTGTATTCTCCGTTCAGAGGACGGGTTCCTCCTGGCGATCCACAACCATGCCAAATCGCCCTCCAGGGGCAAGTGGGGACTGCCCGGCGGTCATACTGAGTCGGGGGAGCAACTTGAAGACACCGTCCGACGTGAACTTACGGAAGAGTTGCACATAGAGGTTGGTGACCTCCACGAAGTTGGAGACTACCCGCACAACGGTCGCTGGCATCGAGTTTACGGTGCGGAATACCACGGACAGATACAATCATTCGACCAGAAGGAACTTCAGCAAATCGGATGGCACTCCCTGGAGCGGGTTCAAAAGTTACGCGGGATTCACCAGTTACACGCTGGCTGGGAACACGCTGCAATCTGTGACTTTCTGAAGAGGGTACCAGGCTGAATTAAGGTACTGACAACCTGGCTTGTCGAAGCCTGAGCACCGTTTCTTCAGCGCCAGCCCATGGCCTCAAGTCAACTTTTCGTACCGTCGCCGCACAGCCGCAGGGATTAGGGGACAGCAGTGGGGTCAGACCCTCGGGTCTGACCCCTATTTTCCTGCCTTGTTTCCTGACCCATTTTTTCTGAGCACGGCCGATGCTTGTGGCGAAGATGCACCAGAATTTTGTCGATGATGTCCTGGTCTTCGCTGCAATGAATCACCCCGTACACAGCGAAATCGAACATTGCCCCTGTGGATGCGTAAGCCTTCGGGTTTATCGAGTGGTTCCGGCCCGAAAGAGTGTTAATCTCTGTGTAATTCTCAAGGATGGTCCCGTGTGATTGCCAGGTAAAGACGTGGATTCCCTGCTCCTATCAATTCATCCCAGTGACCCCATGTGGATTATGATCGCGTTCGCGTGTGGCATTATGGTCAAGTCAATCGGACTGCCGCCGCTGATCGGCTTCCTGTTGGCGGGTTTTCTGCTCAACGCGCTGGGTGCGGAAGGTGGTGAATTCCTTAACACTACCGCCGATCTCGGGATCACTCTGCTGCTCTTTTCCATCGGTCTCAAGCTCAAGCTGCAGCAGCTGATGCGGCCCGAGGTCTGGGGTGTAGCGTCGATTCACATGCTACTCATAACGATGTTGATCGCGGCAATGGTGCTCGCGTTATCGTTCTCCGGGTTACCCCTGTTTGACGACCTCGATTTCAGGACCGCATTACTGATCGGCTTCGCAATGTCCTTTTCGAGCACGGTATTCGCGATCAAGATTCTTGATCAGCTGGGAGCCACCGGTGCAATCCATGGCCGTATTGCCGTCGGCGTGCTCGTCGTACAGGATGTCGCGGCGGTCCTTTTCCTCGCCTTTACAACAGGCAAAGTACCATCATTGTGGGCTCTGGCATTGTTTCTCCTGCTACCACTCAGACCGCTTCTGCTGGCGCTGCTTGAAAAAACCGGGCATGGCGAACTGCTGGTCCTGTTTGGCATCGCCCTGGCTTTGGGCGGTGCTGATGTGTTCGAACTGGTTGGTGTTAAGGGTGATGTCGGCGCGCTGGTTCTGGGAATGCTCCTTGCCAACCACCCGAAGTCCAGCGAGCTTGCCAAGGCGTTGCTGGGTTTCAAGGACCTGTTTCTGGTCGGCTTCTTCTTGAGTATTGGCATGACCGCGTTGCCCGGCTGGAGTGAACTCCTGGCGGCACTGGTATTCATTGTTTTCCTGCCGATAAAGGTGGGCCTCTATTTCGGTTTGTTCAGCGCTTTTTACCTGCGCAACAGTACGTCCTGGCGGACCTCCCTGAACCTGGCCAATTACAGTGAGTTCGGTCTGATCGTCGGGGCGTTGGCCGCGACGACGGGCTGGCTGCCGAAAGACTGGCTAGCGGTATTCGCGATAGCCTTGTCGCTGTCATTCATACTGTCGGCGCCGCTGATTACAGTCCGGGACAGCTTGTACAACCGCTGGCGCTCAACGTTGAAGATTTTCGAGCGCAAGCGTCGCCTCTCGGGTGAGGAAGATGTTCATCTCGGTCATATCCGGGTCGTGGTATTTGGCATGGGACGCATGGGAAGTGCCGCATTTACTGCGATAGAGAAGGATCTCGGCGAAAGTCTTGTCGGCGTTGAGATCGATCCTCAGAAGGCTGGGGAGCACCGGGAGGCCGGCAGAAACGTGATTGCCGGCGACGCGACCAATCCGGATTTCTGGACCCGGACGCCCGGCCTGATCGATGACCTGGAGTGGGTGTTGTTGACCCTGCCGACTCATAATGCCAATCTGGCGGCTGTGCAGCGCCTGCACGAAATGGGATACGGCGGCAGGATTGCCGCCACATCGAAGTACGCGGATGAAATGGAAGCGCTGCAGTCGTTGGACGTCGATTTCGCGTTCAATATCTACAACGAAGCCGGCATCGGTTTTGCCAATGAGCTCAAAGGACTGATGAAGTAGGCTCGCTCAGTTTTGTGTCTATCAACGAGAGTTTGTTCGATCGCTCACCAGTCGTTGCTGTCGCTCAGTAAAGCGAATGCAGAACGACAGCGTTCACACGTCGGAGGGGGCAGCTGCCGGAGCCTGGCGCCGCATGCGATTACCCAGTCCAATAGGAGTGGGGGCCCCGCCAATTCGGGATCTGACGGGCCGATAGGGCGATTCCTCGATGGGGGCGTCCTGATTCAAGCCACCTCGTGTAACAGGCCCTTGCGCGGCGCCGGTCTCGAAACGCGCTATAAAACAACCAGGTTTCTTTGTCTGGTTCGACGCCTTTTCCATGCCGGCCCGGTCAGGTTGCACCTGATGCTCTGGCCCGACCATGCGGGTGCCTGGCAACCTTCTAACCTTCCCGCGCGACGAGCGAGCGAGGTCAGGCGGCATCAAGCCTGCCGTACTTCAGCAGGATATCGGGGTGCCGGTCAGCCATCAGAGCGGTGAAGGATGCCTCATGACCCTCTTCCAGGTCCACGATTATCATTACCTCGCCGCGGTCTATTCGGCCGCGGTACCGTTCAACGTCCTGATTGGGCACGCTGACGCCCACCAGCGTGCTGAACCACGTGCCCAAGGCAGTGCCAAGGGCAGTGGTGCCTAGTAGCGCACCGCCGCCGATGGTTAGCCCCATTGCAGGTGTAGTCAGGGCTACCAAGCCGCCTATCAGACCGACGGTGCCACCGGTCAATGCCCCACGCTTGGCTGCGTTGACGAGGTCGCTTTTGGGCGCGATATCAGGTTCGGGCAAGGGCTCCATGGCAATGCTCTCGTTTGCAACTACATGGAGATCGGTGTCATCGACGCCAAGCTGCCTGATGTCGGCGACCAGCTTTTTGGCGGCGGCTATGTCTTCGACAAAGAAAAAGGTTCGGTTCTTCATTGGGTCTCCCACGCGTCTGAATTAAGCGATGTAACCGTATTTCCCTGCGGTCCGGCTACAGTACCACCGCCCTCAACATGACCGAATTGGTGTAAACAGGGGCATCGTTCGCTGCGCGCCGACCCACCAGATGGAAGTGTCCGGTATCATCCTCCTCCCTCAGATACACTCTGATTTTGCAGTCCGCAAGTGGACCGCATTCTCGAGGGGGTTGCAGGGAAAGCGTTGCAGGGCTGACCTTCAGAAATGCCTCCCGCTCTTCGCTCTCTTTCAGATCACGCTCGATTTTCGCGAGAGAACTGAATTCCCGCTCGCTGATCTCCATGCGAACCGTTCCCATTTCCTCGACTTCCTCCGATTCGTGAGATTTCTGCCAGGCTTCCAGTGACAAGTGCATTTTTTCCTCCTGCGGTGTTGAACTCAAACATGGGTACGCGGGCGAGCGAAGGGCAGACCGAGGCCTGTTTGGACGAGTGTTGGACACGAGGGACAGGCCACATTTTTCTAAATCGTCAATCGTGGTCTGTCCCCGGTTCAAGGTCGCGGCGCTTCGCACTGCGATCCCGGGGTTTGGCCCGGAACAGGGAACTCGAAAGAAGGGTCCACCGTATCTATTCTTTGCGCGGTGCTGTGGGCAGTATTGAGACCCAGCGTCTAACGGATCCCCGGCCGTGCAGGTCTCCCACGAAAAACTCCGGGGCGGAGTCAGGGCAGTCGTACAGGGAGGGACCATAATGGTCCTTGACCCAAGCCTCACTGTAGCCGGCCAGTTCGACCAGCGTTGGAAATACCTGAAAGTGGTTTGTCCTGTTGTGGCTGGCTGCCCGGACCGTCTCGAATCGGTCCAGGACCGCCTTCTCGCTGGACAATACCATCATCGGTACCATCCCCTCGAAACGGGTCGCTCTCGGCCGGCAGTGCGTCGCCAGCGTCCCATCGTCCACGATATTCTGTCCGTGATCACTCGTGTAGACGATCACGTAAGGCTTGTATGCCCCCCGTTCGGCCAGGAGTGTCCGGAACCAGTCATCCACACTCCACCGTATCCCGCTCATGAAAGAGTTCAGGGACCGTTCCCTGTCATACATCGGCTCGCCGGGCTCGAGGGCGGGGCGGTAAAGGTCGAACGCTTCGGGATAGCTCCTGAAGTAGGGAAAGTGGATTCCGTACTTGTTAAGCATAATGAAGGTTTTGCCGGGTTTTCTCAGGTAAGCGGCCAGCTTTTCCAGAGCGACTCTATCGCTTTCGTAGGCAGCGTCCTGACGAACTCTGATCATGTCGTCGACGAAGTACGCCTCATTCGGATTCATGAAGTTCTGATAGGTGGTCGAAGCCGCGGGGCTCTGAGCGTCGATGTAGACGTTGTAGTAGCCTGCCTTCCTGGTGAATTGCCAGATGGTTGGCACTTTCAGAGTAACCTGATCTTCGTCGGGTATAACGCCCTTCTGCACCCCGGTCCTTAGGATCAGGTTGGAATAGTCGCTGCAGTTTGAGGCGGCCGCGGCCAATCCGAAATTGACGAGGCCCGTCTGCAGAGAGCTGAGATACGGTGTCGTGCCTGTGGTGTAGCCGTTAATTCCCAGAATATCTGCCCGGATGCTCTCGTCCACGATCAGGACGATCTTTTCGACCTGCGCGTTGAGAGGGTCCCGGTAGTCGACCTTCGACCTCTGGCCGTCGTAGACACTGCTCAGTCCCACGAAGGCGAGCATCGATGGCACGCGGAAAAAGGAAGGATATCGATCGAACATGCCATTTGTGTACACGAGCCCGATGGTAGTGAGGACAACAGCACTTATGGGGACGAGGTAGAGTATCCTGGGAAGATCGAGCTTCGAGAGGCGTGGCAGGAACTCGGTAAAAAGCACGGCAGGGATGAAGGTGAACAGAATGGGCAGCACCGACAGGCCGTAGTTTTCGAGAGCCTCCCGGACGAACCACCGGAAGTTCCTTACGATGATGTCTGCCTGCTGGAAATCGAGTGGTGCGCTCGCTGTTGTGAAGTAGCCGATATTGAAGAGGTAGAAGAACAGAAAGAGAGGTAACGTGATCGTTCTAAGAAGACTGCGACCGCTGAAGAATAGCAGGAAGGACGCCAGCACTCCCCAGAGGAATAATGTGATAGACACGAAGAGCTTCAGCAACTCGCCCTGGCTCCACAAATGACGAATGGGGAAGAATA
>JARRPM010000096.1:0-10464 GCA_037382865.1 Halioglobus sp.
CGCCCCTGTAAATATCGTGTCCTTGCTCATTCCTGACCGCCCGGGCTATTGATAAAAACAAGACAGGACAACTATCCTGCCATGGGGGTGGAACCGACCAGACAGCATGACTCGCTTGACGGCAATTCCAGATATGGGCCTTTATATCGGGGGTAGCAAGAGCCGGGCTCATCGGGTCATATGACAACACTTCTCGTATACCTGAAGGATTGTGGGTCGTTGCACTCACCCATTGAACTGGCGCGCTATAGGGGACATAGTGCCTCTATCGGTCATAAATTCTTCTTTTCTTCACTGCGGTTTTTCGCAAGCATCGAGGTTCAGAATTCTCACCAGCTATGGCCCCTTGTGCCATGAATGCATTTATCGTCGAGGAAAACCACATGAATAAGGTTTTGTCTGCACCCATCTGCCGTCGAGAGCACGGAGTGGCTATGCCGGGTCAATACCTAGGGTTTCTCATACTACTGCTCATGGCACCCTGCGCCTCCTGGTCGACAGAGCCAGATTCAGAAGCTGCGACGAGGGTCTACCACTATGAGCACTGGGATGTGTTTACCGACCTCGCTCTCACTGGTAACCAATTGGCCGTTTTCAAAGTGCCGGCAGGACTCGAGCCTGGCCTTATGCAAAAAATGGCGCTTGAGATGGCCTTTTCGGAAACCGCCTTTGTCTTTCCAGCCGATAAAGCCGGCCTGGATGCAAGGGTGCGCATCTTCTCACCCACCCGGGAATTATCCTTCGCCGGCCATCCCACAATCGGTACGGCGTTCGCCCTGGCATCCAGTGGACTTTTCGCACCGGGAACCCCGGAGATCATATTGGGCGAGGGGATCGGGCCGGTCGTGGTTGAACTGGAATGGGAAGGAGACCAATTGCGTTTTGCCTGGATGCACCAACAACCCCCGGCTTTCGGTCCAGCGATACGAGAGTTGCACGCCATAGCTGCGGCACTCGGCGTACCGCCCGCACAGTTGACGTCGTTATCCCTCCCGGTACAGGAAGTCTCCTGCGGCTCACCCTATATCATGGTCCCGCTGGCTTCGCGTGCCGCAGTGGATCAAGCACGGCTGGACAGTGTTGCCCTCGGCAAAGTTTTCGACAGTGCGGGTGTCAACCGGCACTCCCTTCTGGTTTTTTCGCTGGAGACAGCCGGAGAGGGGGCGACAGTTTACAGCCGAATGCTTCGTTTTGATGGTACAGAGGACCCTGCCACTGGCGGTGCCAGTGGTCCCCTGGGGTCATATCTGGTGAAGCACGGACTTGTTTTATCTGAGAGGAGCGCCTCTATTGTCAGCCGGCAGGGGGTTCAGATGGGACGTCCCAGTAGCATTCATATCCGGATTTTTACCAATGGCGATGAAATAGTTGAAGTGCTGGTTGGAGGAAGTGCCGTTCATGTCGGCGGGGGGAGTTTGTTGCTTCCCGAGGGATAAGATCCTGGCTTTTCAGCGGTATTCGACCATTATCTTGCAGGCGTTGGCTCAGCCTCGAGCAGATCGTGTTAGCGCAAATCGCGGCGCTGGTGCATAAGACAGCAGGCACACCCCGCATCCAGGGTGATCATCATTTGAGCAGGGCGCCCGCTCTCGCCTGAGAGCGGTTGGGGTGGGTTGGCTATGCCGTAACTCCGCAATGGCAAAAAAAGGCGCGATAGCACGCGTCGTTCCGCCCTTACTTACTGGTTAATTGCACAAGGCTGCGATTTCTCAGTCAACGCCAGGGGATGACGTCGTCCCCCGGGTTCAAATCAACGCAGCGCAACCGACTTTCCAATCAACTTGAAAAATCGAGCAGAATCTTGCCTACCCTGCCGGGCGTCTGAGACGCTCTGACTGCCTCAACGGCCTCGTTTATCGGGTACTGTGCTTCGATTGGAACTGTAAACATACCGGTAGCGCTCAATTCGCCCAGTTCAGCAATCACCTCGCCCAGTTTTTCGAGCGACTGCGCCGCCAGCCAGCCGGGCAGATAGAAGCCGCCGATCGTCGCATTCGTCATCATGAGGTCCCGGGAGTAGAGCTCCATCTTGGGGCCGCCGAGTGTGCCGTAGAGCAGCATCTTGCCGCCGTCAGTAAGGCAGCCGATCATCTGCTCTGCCAGCTTACTGCCTACGCAATCGAGCACGAAATCGACACCGCGCCCTTCGGTCACTCGCTTCACCTCCTGCCGCAGGTCCTGCTGCGAGGTATTTACGATGACGTCGCCAAGTTGCTCCTGGTTTTCGCCGGGCTGGCCGTCGGTGCGCACCAGGCTGATCGTCCTGAAACCGTAATGCCGACCGAGCGCTGCCACCAGTTTGCTCACGGCTGATGCACCGGCGCTCATCATCAACCAGTGACCCTCCCCTGCCTTCAGTATATGGCGCGCCATCACCAACGCCGTCAGCGGGTTTAGCATCATCAGGGCGCCCTGTTCGTCGGGCAGTGCTTCCGGTACAGGCGACAACTGTTGCGGTGCGGCAATTACATACTCCTGCCAGGTGCCGCTGGGCGGTCCCGCGGTGAGTCCGACGCGCACCCCCATCCAGCGATCACCGTCAACACCCTCCCCGCAGGCGTCCACGACACCGACTCCCTCACCGCCGAGAATACAGGGCAACTCCGGATGCAGTTTGGTTCGCGCGGGATCGAAAGCGGGCTGTGCTTCACCGTAGTTCCAAATCACTCTCTCGATCGCCTGGCGGTATTCACCGCTGATGTAATTGAGATCCGATGGATGGATAGCCGCCTTCAGCATACGAATCCTCACCAGGCCCGGGCCCGGATCGGGAACGGGCATGTCTACCAGTTCGACACCGCTAAAATCGTCGGACACATGGCTTATTCTCACAGCTTTCATGACCTATCTCCTTTTTTGGTTCGAGTAGCCCGACATGAGCAGCCCGATGACTTCGCGCCAGCACCTGGCGTCAATGTATCGCTATATAACAAAAAGTTTCATTTTCATCAGGAATGAGCAATGAAAGGCCAGGCGAACTCAGTGCAAACGCTGGATATGTGTTGCGAGACTTCACAGCGGACCTGGGCTTCGCTTTCTAACACCCAGCCGGAAAGCGGTTGCAGTCATTGGTCACCCGCAACTCCCTCCACGACGGCGACTTTGCCAGAGCTGCATTCGTCTCTTATTTTTTTGGCACCGCCCTGGTAAGTGTCACTGAAGTAAAACTCTTTCGCCTTCTCCACCGACGGAAATTCAAACACGACCAATCTATCGGGATTCCAGTCCCCTTCCAGTACTTTGTGCTCACCACCCCGGACGAGATACCTGGCTCCGGCGGCTTCGATCGTTGGCTTTATGCTTAGCATGAACTCCTGATACCGCTTCATATCATGGATTTTCACGTCAAAAATCACATAGCCTTTCGCCGTTTTTGTCTCTTCTGCATCGGCTGGTGAATTGTCAGACGCGCCTTCCAGACCTTCCACCTGCACTACGCCGGCCGAGCTGCTTGCCACTCGAATATCCTTACAATCACGGTACTCCGGGCTTGAGTAAAATCCTTCAGCGGCGTCTATTGAACTGAACTCAACCAGGACAAACCTGTGTGGCGCCCAGTCACCTTCCAGAACCTCGTGCTTACCTCCACGCACGAGGTAGCGAGCGCCCACTGCTTTAAGCGCAGGGCTGACACGGCGCATATACTCGCCATAACCCTCAAAATCGGAGATATCGACATCCATGATGGCGTACACTTTGTTTTTCATCCTCAAAACTCCACTTTCGGTGTGATCGGGATAGAACTGCATCGATCGGGCGGATTCCGGGTGATTTCTCACCGCGTCAGACAGCGCTCGTGTCTCTTGGCGTCCATCCATTGAAAGAGTATAGCCTGCCAAAGCGCCTTCGAAAGTCACACAATTGACAATCGCGGCGGGACCGGGGCGAGCAGGGACCTCGCATAATCGTCGCGTACGAACGCCCTTTACCGTGACACATAGCGTGTCTCACATGGAGCTAACGAATCAGAAATTCGTCATAAATATCAAAAAGTTCGCGCTCCCGACCTTTCCTCGTCCGGGAAAGGGCTGGCCCGGCGGCCGGGTGTTTCCTTTGATGACAGTACACACTGCCGAAGAAAGCCCCGCAGATGACAGGCCCGCATCGACTGCGGCGGCCCCAACATTCGGGACAGGATCTCTCCTGCCTGTCGTGAAATGCCGCGACACTACTCTGTATCGGCGTGATAGACCATATCAACGTCTGCCAGGTCAGGGGTACCCAGAACCTGCCCAATAGTTTCAAACATGTCGGGACCAAGGTCAGGGTGGCGCCATGCGCCGAGGGTCATACCGCCATCGACCACCAAGGCATGCCCCGTGATGAAATCAGACTCGTCACTTGCCAGAAAGCACACCGCATTCGCTATGTCCTGCGGAAGACCTGCCCGGCTTATAGGCTGCGCCAAACTCGATATGCCCTCCAGAGGAGAGACGTAATCTCTGTCCCTGTCAGCCAGCGCCAGTTGGCCTGCGAAGATCGGTGTATTGATGAAACCGGGACACACCGCATTTACACGGACCTTGAAGGGCCCAAGTTCCTGCGCCACTGACCGGCTCAGGTTGATTACCGCCGCCTTTACGGCCGAGTAGATATGGGGGCCATAGCCACCACCGGTACCCGCAATGCTGGCTGTGGTGATAATCGAACCGAATCCCTGGCTCTTCATTATCGGCGCAGCGTGCTTCATACCCAGAACCGGACCGGTGAGCATCGCCCCGACCGTGCGCTGGTAGGGCTCTCCCATATCGGTTTCCTCGATATCACCTGTTACGCCGCCGAAACCGGCATTATTGAACAGGCAATCGAGCCTCCCCCAGGTGGTGTGTGCAATATTGATGGCCGCCTTCACCTGTTCCTCGATACAGACATCCGTACGAATAAATATCGCGTTATCGCCGAGCGTGGCGGCCAGCGCGCTGCCGCGATCAACCTGCATATCGGCGATCACAACTCTCGCACCCTCGGCTACAAATTTATTGACCGTCGCCTCACCGATCCCGCTTGCCCCGCCGGTGATGACGGCAACTTTAGCTTCCAGCCGCGTGGACATGACACTCTCCTTTCTACTCAATCGTCGGTGCCTGAATGATTTCAGCGCTCCGGTGGAGGCTTTCGCCGAAGCTATTTATACCGATTGGGCAAGCGTGGTGGCAAATATAATTTCCCAGATGGCGTTTGATGGGTCATCCCTGATTCCCCGAGGGCGGGTGGATATTCCTCTCATCTGAGGGTTACCAGAAAAACGGGCCGTAAGCATAAGAAATTCAAAGGATCCAGCGCTCGAGAACGAACCAGCCAACCCCGTGCAAACTTTGCTCACCTACAGATTTCGGCCGTGTGTTTCCACACCTATGGCTTTCCCGCGTCAAACTGATATTTCTTCAAAGCACTGAGGCTTTTCTGTAGCGATTGGAGAGCAATTTCCTCTCTTTGATATAAATACTCGGAAATATCGTCCTCACCATCCTCTTCGCAGCCGCTGAGAATCCTGTCACGTAGAAATTGACCGACCCGTTCTGTCAGGTTAGTCATGGCTTCCTCCCCGTATATTTCTGTCTTCTTTTTACATCATTTCGATAAGCAAACTAGCAAAAAGCGTGGAGGATTTGCGTAGGTCGATCTTCAAGCCGGGAATTGGTTCACAGTTAACAGACTCTTAACGCTGATTCTGAGACACAGCGACTGCTGAGCAGCCGGGATGGAACGTTTTTCCAGTAAAGGATTTCTTTTTCGACGGGCAAAACCCGGTGCTGCATGAACAGTGTTTCCCGGCAGCCGGAAAAAGAATGGTCATCCCTAAAAACGTCATCTATAGTTGGAATTTCCCCCTCGAGCGTTGCTATCAGTATGTCTAACTGATTGACCCGGAAGGCAAGTCAAAAAGGAGATACCGTGAATCTGTCAAAGATCACTGCCAGCCTGTTGCTATCACTATGGGTGATCGCCCCTGCCGCCTATACTGACAACGGCATTGGCAAAGGCGGGCAGAGCGCCGCCGATGTCGATGATAAACGCCTGCTCGGAGCAGGCGAGGATGGCGCCAACTGGCTGTCATACGGTCGCACCTATGACGAACAACGCTACTCTCCACTGACAGCCATCAACGACGGGAATGTTGCAAAGCTCGGGCTTCAGTGGAGCGCGGATATGGACACCGCGCGTGGCCAGGAAGCGACACCGATCGTGGTCGACGGCGTGCTGTACATCACGACCGCCTGGTCGATGGTCAAGGCGTTTGACGCTGCGACCGGAAAGCCACTATGGTCCTATGATCCTCAGGTGCCCCGGGAAAAACTCGTCGATGTCTGCTGCGACGCGGTCAACCGCGGTGTCGCCGTCTATAAAGGCAAGGTCTTCGTCGGCACGCTCGACGGCCGCGTCATTGCGCTGGATGCAGATACCGGAAAGGTCGTCTGGGACACCCTCAGCATTCCGAGTGGGTCGCACATGGCGATCACCGGGGCACCGCGAATCGTCAAAGGCAAAGTGCTGATCGGGGCGGCGGGTTCCGAGTACTTCACACGAGGCTATCTCGCAGCCTTCGACGCGGAAACCGGCACAGAGGTATGGCGCTTCTACACCGTTCCCGGCGACCCATCAAAGCCCTTCGAGGGCAAGCACCTGGAAGCCGCGGCCGAGACCTGGAGCGGGGATTACTGGAAATATGGCGGCGGCGGCACGGTCTGGGATTCGATCACCTATGACCCGGAAACCGACCTGGTGTATTTCGGTACCGCGAATGCGGAGCCATGGAATCCGGCCTTTCGCAACGCCTCCGCCGGCGACAATCTCTACACCGCTTCGATCGTGGCTATTCGGCCTGATACCGGCGAGTACGTCTGGCACTACCAGGAAACGCCCGAGGATCGCTGGGACTTCGACTCCAATCAGCAGATCATTGCGGCAAACATCACCATCGCCGGGAAGATGCGGCGGGTGGTGATGCACGCACCCAAGAACGGCTTCTTCTACGTACTTGACGCCAGAACCGGGAAATTCATCTCGGGCACTGCGTTCGCGACCGTGAACTGGGCTTCCGGGCTCGACCCGATAACGGGCCGCCCAAAGGTAAACCCTGAAGCCAAATACGAGATTACCGGCGAGCCTTTTACCGCTTTCCCGGGTATTTACGGCGCGCATACCTGGCACCCCATGTCTTACAGTCCGAAGACTGGCCTGGTCTACATCCCGACCAATGAAACCGCAACGGTGTTTGCGCCGCCGGCCGACGGCTGGACGCCGGGCAAAGTGGGTATGCAGCTCGGGGTCGACTTCAGTGTGGGCTCCATGCCCGCCGACACCGAGGTTCGTGAATCATGGCTCAAGAAAACCACAGGAGCACTGGTGGCATGGGACCCGGTTTCGCGCAGCGCGCGCTGGACCGTGCAGCAGCTGGGGCCAGCCAACGGCGGCACGCTCTCCACGGCAGGCAACCTGGTATTCCAGGGTACCGCGGGGGGTGAGTTCCGCGCCTATGCGGCGGACACCGGCAAGCAACTGTGGAGCTTTGCCACCCAGACTGGTGTGGCCGCCGGGCCGGCCACTTACTCGGTGGACGGCAAACAATATGTGGCGATCCTCGCCGGATGGGGGACGCTCTGGGACTTGAACACCGGCATCCTCGCCACCAAATCGGGGCGGGTGCCCAACATCAGTCGCCTGCTGGTGTTCGCGCTCGATGGCAAGGCCGTGTTGCCACCCGCCACAAAACAGGCGCTGGCCGTACTGGACCCGCCGCCTGTTACGGGTGAGCCCGAGCAAATTGCCCAGGGCGCGGTTTCCTATGCCGCCAATTGCGGCGCCTGCCACGGCGATGCCGCGGTGGCGGGTGTTCTCAACCCGGACCTGCGCCATTCGGCGACGCTGAACAGTCCGCAGACCTGGCAAAAGATCGTCCATGACGGGATATTGAAAGATCGCGGCATGGTTGCCTGGTCGGCGAACATGACACCGGCGCAAATCGAGAACATCCGCCTCTATGTTATCAAGCGTGCCAATGAGGACAGGCAGCTGGAACTCAGGGCTGCAGAAACGACCGCTCGCTAGGCGCAGGTAGCTATTTGCTCATTCATGCGCAGAATCCGCGAACTGCACTCCCTGTCCTGAAAATCCTGACGCCAGCGAGCAGCATCGTCCACAAAGAAGGGCCAGTGTCGCGGGAATGTCCTGAGCCAACCGGTACCGGCAAACCCCTCATGACAGCAGGGATGGTTCAGTCTCGAACCAGGCCTCCGCCAGGCGACGGGCCCATCGATCGGCTTCGACGGTTCTGGTTATACAGTCCTGCCTGATTTCGACCATGGCACTGGGTAAGCCCCGCCGTTCCCCGTGCTCCGGTATGGTGTAATCGAACTCTGTCTCTACCGCATAGGGCTGATTCAAGCCAACGGTAATGCCTTTGTTCGCCGACAGCGCATCGAATAGCGCACGCGCCAGCCGATCATCCCTGTACCAGGCAACACCGATGTGCCACGGCCTTGGCTCGTCGTGCAGTTGAGGGGTGAAACTGTGCATACTCAGAAGCGCCGTCGGCTTTGTCCGCTGCTTTAGCAGATCCCGGACAGCGTCGTGGTACGGTTGAAACACCTCCCGTATACGTGAGTCGCGCTCGGAGGCAGATAAGGCCCGATTGCCGGGGATAAGGGTTCCGGCACTTAGCTCCGCCACGAGCTGCGGACTCTCCAGCGGCCGATTACAATCGATTACCAGCCGGGAATATTCACTCAGCACCAGAGCGGCGTCCAGTTCTTTTGACAGGGCCCTGGCCACCAGGGCCGCGCCCGGATCCCAGGCAATATGGGTGGCGAGTTCAGCAGGGCTCAGCCCCAGATCAGCCAACTTTTTCGGGACCCGATTACCGGCATGATCACACACCAGGACCAGGGGGCTGGCGCCCGCAGGATTGATCACGGTAAAAGACGGAGGTTCACCGGGCGCGAGAAGCGTCACCGTTTCGGTATCGGCAACCATGTCGCTGACCGCTCGCTAAGCCATCTCACTGGCCCAGACAGTAAAGCCTTTCAGTTCATTCGGGCCAAATACCGTGCTGATGGGTACGTCGGTTGCGTCACGCCCCTGGGCCAGCAGTATGTAACCGATCCTCGGCGCATTGTTGCGTGGATCGAAGGTGTGCCATCGCCCTCCCAGGTAGGCCTCGAACCATGCTGAAAAATCCATTGGTGTATCCGCCAATGGCACACCGATATCGCCGAGATAACCGGTGCAATACCGCGCGGGGATATTCATGCAACGGCAGAAAGCCACGGCCAGATGGGTGAAATCCCGGCAGACTCCGGCCCCCTCGTGATACACCTCGAGGGCAGTCTTGGTAGCGCGCGCGTGCTCGTAACCAAAACGTATATGTTGATGAACGAAATCGCATATGGCCTGCACCCTGGCCCAACCCGGAGGAGTATGCTCGAACAGACTCCAGGCAATCTCGGACAACCTGTCTGTCTCGCAATAGCGGCTTCCAAGCAGGAAAACCAGCGTCTCGGATGGCAATTCCTCCACGGGGTGCTGAGACGCGTGGGTGTCCACGGGTCGCGGAACACCAGTGTCATTCACGTAAGCATTGGTGGAAATTCTGGTCTCGCCGGCGGGAGCGACGATGCGGCTGCACCAGTTCCCGAATCCATCCCGGTATGCAGTGATGGGAACCGAGGGCTGGGTGACTATATGATCGATCGAAAGCAGATCGGACGCCCTCGAGTAGTGGATATTGAGAGTCAGCATCATGGGCGTTGGTTTCGGACACTCGTATAAAAGTTCATATCCAACATTGATTTTCATCGGGTTGCCCTCTTTGGCTAACATTGAAACTTGCCTGATCCGTATGCGGCGCTAAGCTCCTGATAGAGATCATGAGCCATCTCCTGTCGAAGGATGCCGCTGATCCACCCCCACTGCCGCTCTGGAGAACGGAACCATGGCTAATTCTGCGCAATACCCGAAATCAGCTTTGGCGATTGGCAAGATGGCGCTGCTCGCCTTGTCGATCGGCGTCACCGTCCCGGCAATGGCGGCAAAGGGGGGCAATAGTGGGGGTGGTAACGGTGGCGGCGGTGCAGATACTGGCTACTTTGTCGGGGGCAGTGTGAGCTGACTCGGCGCCGGCAACACAATTTCGCTGATGCTCGAGAGCCCTGAGGCCACGGAGAGCGAAGAGATTCAGCATAGTGGCGACGGAGACTTCATTTTTTCCACTGCGCTTCCAAGAAGGGGCAATTATACCGTAACAGTCGCGGCCCAACCAGCCGGATTCAGCTGTCTGGTCGAAAACGGGTCCGGCACGATCAACAAGCAAGAGGTCGACAATGCCTGCATCTCAAGGTCATAGAGTTCGAGACTGATAATTCGCTCTATGTCCACCAGCTTGATAGCCGCGCCTCCGACCAGGCCGATCACACCCGGTGCAGAATCACGTTCGATCGTTTGCGCCGGATCATCGACGAACACGCT
>JARRPM010000097.1:0-14741 GCA_037382865.1 Halioglobus sp.
TTGCGGCGGGATACATCAGCAGTGGAATCAGCGGCTCGCACGGTCCCAAAATGAATATGATAAATATGAGCCATTGGGGGTGGCTGCTGCTATGCCGGTGAACGTGTTGGCGCCCGGCGTGACGGATACCCCATGCGAGATAGACCAGGCCGGTGCTGAACAGGAGCCACGCGGCGAGATCCCCCCGCCAGCTCTCGATCGCCACCAGCCCGGAAAGCTCCGCCTGCAGTGCAATGCCGAATAACCCTAAAAACACTGAGCCAACCAGGTGACCTACACCGCAAAGCAGCGTGATAAGCAGCAACCGCGACCAGCTCCAGTTGCGCGCAGCCGCAACCGAGACGAAGGGCAGATAATGATCCGGCCCCATCAACGTGTGGGTAAAGGCGATGCCCGCTGCGCTCAGCAGCAGGGCGATTATCTCTGGATCGTTCAGTACCATGAAAGAGGATTCTGGTAGAGAACGAGCCACAGCGGTAGCCCGACTTACTTGATCTCTGTCAAGAAAACATAATATAGCCCGTGCGCAGCCGCCGGAGCGCCCTGTTTTGACGCTCGGCGTATGGCGCCCGCGATATCCATTTGCTACTTTCCAACGAGAGCAAATTCTCTGCGAGGGGTTGGCATCATGGGTGTATCCGATACCTTTTACGAAGTCTTTCGGCAGCAGGGAATCAGCCGACGATCGTTCACCAAGTTCTGCTCCCTGACCGCTGCCTCCCTCGGACTTGCCCCGTCCTTCGCCTCGCGCATCGCCCACGCTATGGAAACCAAGCCGCGCACGCCGGTGATCTGGCTGAATGGCCTGGAGTGCACCTGCTGTTCCGAAAGCTTCATTCGCTCAGGACACCCTCTCGCCTCCGATGTCGTGCTGTCGATGCTCTCCCTCGACTACTCCCATACGCTCATGGCCTCAGCGGGTCATCAGGCGGAAGCAATCCTGCAGGAGACGCTCCGTGATCATGCCGGGGAATACATTCTCGCGGTCGAGGGTAACCCGCCGCTCAACGAAGACGGCATGTTCTGTATCGTCGGCGGCCGCCCCTTTATCGAGCAGCTTAAGGAGATGGCGGCGGATGCCAAGGCGGTGATCGCCTGGGGCTCCTGCGCCTCCAACGGTTGCGTCCAGGCGGCGCGCCCGAATCCCACCCAGGCTACCCCTATCCACAAGGTGATCCGCGACAAGCCGATCATCAAGGTGCCCGGATGTCCACCGATCCCAGAGGTGATGACAGGGGTGTTGACCTACATGCTAACCTTCGATCGGATTCCGCCGCTCGATCGTATCGGGCGACCTGAAATGTTCTATGGTCAGCGGATTCACGACAAGTGCTACCGGCGCCCGCACTTTGACGCCGGTCAGTTCGCCGAGGCCTGGGACGACGAGAACTCCCGCAAGGGCTACTGTCTTTACAAGATGGGCTGCCGCGGCCCGACCACCTACAACGCCTGCTCCACGGTGCGCTGGAACGGTGGCGTCTCTTTCCCCATCCAGTCCGGACACGGCTGCATCGGCTGCTCCGAGGAGAATTTCTGGGACAACGGGCCCTTCTACGAGCGCCTGGCGGACGTTCACACGCCCCTCGGCGTCGAGTCCAATGCCGACAAGCTCGGATTTGCCGCCGCCGGCGTGGTCGGCACGGCGATTGCCGCCCACGCGGCGGCATCTGCCCTGCGCCGGGCCCGGGTCGCCGACCCGGAGCTCACTTCCCAGAAACGAAAATAACAGAGGCATAAGCGATGGCCTTTCAGACACCCAACGGCTTCAGTCTCGACGATTCAGGCCGGCGCATCGTCGTCGATCCGGTAACCCGTATCGAGGGCCACCTGCGCATCGAGGCAAACGTCGACGAGAACAACGTCATCCGCAACGCGGTCTCCACGGGCACCATGTGGCGCGGGCTCGAGGTCATCCTCAAGGGGCGCGATCCCCGCGACGCCTGGGCCTTCACCCAGCGCATCTGTGGCGTCTGCACCGGCACCCATGCCCTCACCTCGGTACGGGCGGTGGAGGATGCGCTGGGCATCCAGATTCCGGAGAACGCCAATACCATCCGCAATATCATGCAGCTGACCCTGCAGGTGCACGATCACATCGTCCACTTCTACCACCTGCATGCGCTGGACTGGGTGGACGTGGTCTCCTCGCTCTCCGCCGATCCGAAGGCGACCAGCGAACTCGCCCAGTCTATTTCGAACTGGCCCAAGTCATCTCCCGGCTACTTCCGTGACCTGCAGGCGCGGCTGAAAAAGTTCGTGGAGTCGGGCCAGCTCGGGCTGTTCCGCAACGGCTACTGGGGCCACCCGGCCTACAAACTGCCGCCTGAAGCGAATCTCATGGCGGTGGCACATTACCTGGAGGCACTCGATTTCCAAAAGGAGATCAAGAAGATCCACACGGTGTTCGGCGGCAAGAATCCGCACCCGAACTGGCTGGTGGGTGGTGTGCCGTGCCCGATCAACGTGTCCGACGTCGGCGCCGTGGGCGCGGTCAACATAGAGCGCCTCTCACTTGTCAAGTTGATCATCGACCAGTCCCTGCAGTTCGCAGAGCAGGTCTACCTGCCCGACCTCCTTGCCATAGCCTCCTTTTACAAGGAGTGGACCTACGGTGGCGGCCTTTCCGCCACCAACGTGATGTCCTACGGCGATATCCCCGAGCACGCCAACGACTACAGCGCGAGCAACCTGCTGCTGCCCCGGGGCGCCATCATCAACGGCAACCTCAGCGAGGTTCACGAAGTGGACCAGCGGGACAGCGAGGAGATTCAGGAGTTCGTGACGCACTCCTGGTACAAGTACGCTGATGAGAACGTCGGGCTCCACCCCTGGGACGGGGTGACCGAACCGCACTACGAACTGGGCTCCAATGCGAAGGGCACGAAGACCCACATCGAGGCGGTAGACGAAAATGCAAAGTACTCCTGGATCAAGAGCCCGCGCTGGAAGGGGCACGCTATGGAGGTCGGCCCGCTGGCCCGCTACATCATCGGTTACGCCAGCAACAACCCCGAGTTCAAGGAGCCGGTGGAGAAGGTCCTGACCGACCTCGACCTGCCGGTGAGTGCGCTGTTCTCGACTCTCGGCCGCACCGCTGCGCGAGGCCTGGAGTGCGTCTGGGCCGCGCACAAACTGCGCTATTTCTACGACAAGCTGATCGCCAACATCCGCGCCGGGGACCTGGCGACCGCCAATACCGAACTGTGGGACCCATCCACCTGGCCGAAGGACGTCAAGGGGGTCGGCTTCACCGAGGCGCCCCGCGGCGCGCTGGCCCACTGGGTCCACATCAAGGATACGCGTATCGAGAACTACCAGGCGGTGGTGCCCACTACCTGGAACGCCGGACCGCGGGACCCCAAGGGCAACATCGGCGCCTACGAGGCAGCACTGATGAACACCCCGATGGCCGATCCGGAGCAGCCGCTGGAAATTCTTCGCACCATCCACTCCTTTGATCCGTGCCTGGCCTGCTCGACGCACGTCATGAGTCCGGATGGCGAGGAACTGGCGGATATCAAGGTGCGATAGGAGGCCTGTCATGGCGCTTTCCACAGAACCTGAAGAGAAACCTGACGGCTTTTTCAGCTCGGTGGTTCACCATGCCACCGAGGCGACCAGCCCCGCAGCCAAGGTCTATGTGTATGAGGCACCGTTGCGGTTCTGGCACTGGGTTAACGCCCTTTGCATCGTCGTCCTTTGCGTCACCGGGTACTTCATCGGCAAACCCCCGCCCTCGGTGCCGGGAGAGGCCTCCTTCAACTACCTCTTCGGCTACATCCGGATGTTTCACTTTGCGGCCGGCCAGGTCCTGGCAGTTGCCATGCTCTACCGCGTCTTCTGGGCGTTCATGGGAAATCACCACGCCCACCAGGTTTTCCTGCCACCGGTCTGGAGCGGACGCTGGTGGGGGGAAGTGTGGCACGAGATAAAGTGGTACGGGTTCGTGGCCCAAACGCCCAAGAAATATATCGGCCACAACCCGCTGGCCCAGATCGGCATGTTCCTGTTGTTTATCGTGCCCTGTTTCCTCAGCATTTTCACCGGCCTGGCGCTGTACTCTGAGGGGCAGGGCACGGACAGCTGGTGGTTCAGTGCATTCGGCTGGGTATTCGGCGTGTTCGGTGACAGCTTCAACGTGCACACCATTCACCGCCTGAGTATGTGGGTGATCGTCTGCTTCACCATGATCCATATCTATGCCGCGGTGCGCGAGGACATCATGAGCCGACAGAGCCTCATCTCGACGATGGTTTCCGGCTGGCGCTACTTCAAGGATGACCGCGAGTGACGGGAGCGGCCCCGGCACTGTTACTCGGCGTCGGCAATCTCCTGTGGGCTGACGAGGGATTCGGCGTGCGCTGTGTCGAGGCTTTCGCGGCGCGCTATGAGGTGCCGGACAACCTGACCGTTGCCGATGGCGGCACCCAGGGTCTGTATCTGGTCGACCTCTTCCGCGAGCACAACCCGGTCGTCATCTTCGACGCCATCGATTTCGGCGATGCGCCCGGTGCCCTCCGGGTAGTCTGTGATGAGGACATTCCCGCCTTCGTCGCGGCCAAAAAGATGAGCCTCCACCAGGCCGGCCTGCAGGATGTGATCGCCTGCGCCAAACTGCTCGGCGGCTGCGCAGAGCGCATGCTGCTCATCGGGGTGCAGCCGGTGGAACTTGATGACTACGGCGGCAGTCTGCGGCCGGAGGTCAAGAGCCGGATTCCGGAGGCGCTGACGCTCGCCGTAGATTATCTGGCGGAATTCGGCATTCGCCTCGCTCCTCGCACGGGGGATGCGCCGTCGAGCCAGGTAATTACCCCCGGCCTTGACCTGGCCAGCTATGAAGCGGGCCGCCCGGACGAGGCTGCGGCCTGTCGCCAGGGAGATGCGCGCGTGCTGACGCGTTCGAGAGTGCGCTGACCATGTGCATCGGCGTCCCCATGCAGGTCAGCGCCGTACCCGTTGCGGGCACTGCGGTGTGTGTCGGCGATCGGGAAGACGCCGGGACCCGGACCGTCGACACACTGCTGCTGGACAAGCCCGCCCGCCCCGGCGACTGGCTTCTGGTTCACGTGGGTGTCGCCATCCGGGCGCTCGATGCGGGGGAGGCGCGCCAGATCGCCGATGCCCTGCGCGCGGTCACCGCCGCAGCAGCGGGAGAGCCATTCGAGCACCTGCTGGCGGACCTCATCGACCGCGAACCGCAGCTTCCGCCGCACCTGCGACAGCCCGATGCCAGCGGGAGGGGCCATGGATAGCACGGTGATCGAAGAGATGGTGGCGGCTGGTGCAATCGATGCGCTGGACGCCCACGGACTGGACGACTTTTTGGCGGCAGGAGGGCTGCGGGCCCTGCTGTTCTGCGGCGCCCACACCCACAGCCGCGAGACCCATGACGTGGCGGTCGCCCTGCGCGAACTGTTGAAGGACTATGCCGGCGAACTGCAGGCCGGCGTTGTTGCGGCCGGCGACGATCCGGCGCTGCACGGCCGGTTTCGCGTTCTCGTAACGCCCAGCCTGGTGCTGGTGCTCGGCGGCCAGATCCTGGAAGTGCTGCCGGGCGTACGCGACTGGGCCGATTACAGCGCCGCATTGCAGCGCTACCTGGGTGCCCCGCGGCGCCACACCGGGGCGACCCGAACGGAGTATACACAGTGAACAAGGCCGACCTGATACCGCTTACCGAGTTGGATGAGAAGCGCACCAATCCGATGATCTGGGAGGGCGAGGAGCAGCCCCAGGGGGTGTTTCTGGGGGGTGCCCCGGACGATGATCCCCTGGCATTGCTGGGTACTCCGCCCATGGTCCTGCCGGCACAGCCGCGCCTGCCCGATGATTTCGAGGCCACGCCTGCATTGCGGGATTGGTTGCGTCAGTTGCGGTCCCTGCTGGATCGGGCTGGCCGTGATCCATCTGCCGTTGGGCGCCTCCCGACGGCTGAGCTCGATGCGGTGTCGCGCCAGGCCATCACGGAAATTCTGGGTGAAGGGGAGGTTGCCGGCTCGGTGACCCTGGACGGGGTCCGCCATGATCTGCAGGAGTCGGTCCTGACCGGCGTCTGGCAGGTACGCGACGATACGGGTCGCTGCATGGTAGAGGTCGGTCCGGTGCCTGCCGTGGTGACGCGCGCGGCGGCCAGTCTGCGGCCCGCTCCGCTGCGACTCCCCGAACCGACCGGTGCGGTGATGAACGGGGCGGCGATCCTGGCGGAGATCAGTGATCGCGCCGCCAACTGGCAGGGCGGGGAGAACCACGTGATCAACTTCACCCTGCTGCCGATGACAGAGGAGGATCATGAGCTGTTGATCCGGGTCCTGGGCAGAGCCGAGCTCAGCCTTACCTCCGGCGGGTTCGGTGATTGCCGGATCATGGCCTCGACGGTGCGTCACGTGTGGGCGGTGCAATACGTCAACGCGATGGGCCACACCATTCTCGATACCATCGAGATCGGGGATGTGCCGCGGGCCGCCTGCGCGGGCCGCGAGGATTTCGAGGATTCGGCGGAGCGCCTCGGCGAGATTCTCGAGGCCTACGGATTATGAGCGGTTTCGAGGGATCCTTCCTGGGCGACGCCGCGCGCGTTGGCGTCGACGCCATACTGGAGTGTGGCGTCTGCTGGTGGGTCTACGATCCCGCCCGGGGCGACGAGGTCTGGCAGATTGCCCCCGGCACCCCGTTTACAGCGCTGCCGTCACACTGGCGCTGCCCCAACTGCGATGCCGCACCCGAACAGTTCATGCTGCTCGGTGAGGGGAGCGGGGCCGGTGCCGACGGGCACAAGCGGCCGGCGCCGGAGGCGGGGCTGGAGGCTCTGGCCCGTCACAGCCGCGAACTCGAACAGGCCTATGTGGCGGTCGATCAACGGATGCGCGAACTGCCGGTCTACAACGACAGGCTCGAGGTCCGGGTCACCGGGATGCGGCGCTGTGCCGAGGGGCTGCTCTGCGTCGTCGCCACCCCCTGGTGCATGAATCTGGTGTTGCTGGCCGTGGATGGCGGCGCGCGACGGGAGGGCACCTCCCGGGAAATCGCCTTTCCTTCGGGGCGCTACCCATTCACCGCCGGCTACCTGGAGGGCGTCGGCGCCATGGAGAGTTGTTCACTGTTTTCCCCGATGGACGCCTTTGACGATCCGGATGTGGTGGAAGAGGTTGCCGAGCAGGTGATGCACGGCCTTTTCGAGCCGGATGCCGAAACCACTCCCGACGCCGCAGGGGGGCCATCCGTGGGGCTCAGCCGGCGCCAGTTCCTGCGCTCTGCTTCCGGCGCGTGAATGCTGAGACCGGGAGATGAACCCCGACGTACCCTCCATTACCATCCATGTCGGCCCGGACGGTATCCGGATCGATCAGCGCCGACCCCAGGTGACCTCCCTGCTTACAGGCATGTCCGCCGCAACGGCCCTGGCGCGCATATCGTCGCTGCTGCCGATCTGTGGAGGGGCCCAGACCCTGGCCGCCCGGCGCGCGATCGAGGCCGCGCGTAACGACCCGCCCGGGCGGGAGGCTGAAACTCAGCGGGAGGCCTCCCTGTGGCGCGAGCAGGCGCATGCCGCGGCCTGGCGCCTGGCCATCGACTGGCCGGACCTCCTCGGAGAGTCCCGCGACCTCACGGGAATGCGCCAGATCCTCAATGCGGGCAGTGGTGTCGACGTCGCGCGGGCACTCGCGCGGTACCTCCCAGGCCTGGGCGAGGTGGCTGACCCCGAGGGCCTGCTGGACTGGGCGGCCCGAACGGACTGCTCCGCTGCCCGGCTTCTGCGGCAGGCGATGGCACAGAGCGAAGCGAGGGCTGATCACGGTGGGGACGACGGCGGGGACACCCACCGCATGTCGGGCGACGCTCTGTCAGAGCGGGCCCGCGCGGTATTCGATGCCCCGACCTTCGATGCACGCGCACCCGGTGACGAGGCGGTCGAGGTCGGTCCGGCCGCGATGGCCCGGGACCCGCTTATCCCGGCGCTTGACGCCGTTCCGGGGATGACCGCGGTGGCGCGCCGTCTGTTTGCACAAGTGCTGGACACCCATATCATTGCCAGTCGCCTTCTAGCCCCGCTGCAGGAGGCGGCCGGGCAGCCACAGCGCTGGACCCTGGCCGACGGCAAAGGTATGGGGCGGGCCCAGACGGCGCGGGGACCGGTATTCCACCGGGTCAGTCTGGATCCCCACGATGGCGAGACGGTGACGGACTGGCGGGTGCTTGCGCCCACCGACTGGCACTTCAGCCCCCGCGGCCCGCTGGCCCGGAGCGCCGGCGAAGGGCCGCAAGAAGAGTCCTGGCTGCGGCTGCTGATCGCGGGTTTCGACCCCTGTGCCCCGTGGACCATAATGACCGGGGCGGGCGAGGGCGGTAGCGATGCATGAGATGGCACTCTGCCTGGGAATGATCGACCTGATCAGGGAGCAGCAAACAAGCCACGGTTTCAGCCGGGTGAGACGCGTAGTGGTGGAGATCGGCGCCCTGGGCCACGTCGACCCGCACGCCCTGGCGTTTGCCTTCGAGGCGGGCGCCAGGGAGAGCCCTGCGGCGGATGCCTCCCTGGAAATCCTCGAGGTCCCGGGGCGAGCCTGGTGTATGGACTGCAGCGAATCGGTTACGATCGGGCGACGCGGCGATGCCTGCCCGAACTGCGGCGGCTACACTATGATTGTTGAACAGGGCGAAGAGATGCGCCTTAAGGAACTGGAGGTGCTGTGATGTGTGGCGTATGCGGATGTGGTGACCACGAAACCCGTATCGAGCAGGAGAAACCTGCAGGCGCAGGCGCTCCCCGGGAACTTCACGAGCACGCGGCGGCAGGGCACGCTCAGGCTGCGGCAGCACCGGTGGTGCGGGACGACCCGGCGGAGCGGGGCACCCTGCTGAAGGTGGAGCAGGATATTCTCGGCAGGAACAACACCATCGCCGCGCACAATCGCGCCCATTTCCGCAGCCACGGCATTCTTGCCCTGAACCTGGTCTCCTCCCCGGGGGCCGGCAAAACCACCCTGCTGGTCGAGACCCTGCAACGGCTCTCGGGAGAGCTCACCATGGCGGTGATTGAGGGAGACCAGGAGACTTCCGCCGACGCCGACCGGATCCGGGCCACTGGCGTCCCCGCCCTGCAGATCAATACAGGGCGCGGTTGTCACCTGGATGCCGAGATGGTCGATACCGCATTTCGCCGTCTCCATTTCCACGACGGCGTGCTCTTTATCGAGAACGTCGGCAACCTGGTGTGTCCCGCCGGGTTCGATCTCGGTGAGGCCCACAAGGTGGTGATCGCCTCGGTCACCGAGGGCGAGGACAAACCGCTCAAGTACCCCAACCTGTTCGCCGCTTCCTCTCTCATGCTGGTCTCTAAGGTGGACCTGCTGCCGCACCTCGAGTTTGACGTGGATACGCTGATCGCCAACGCCCGACGAGTCAACCCCGGTATCGCCGTTATCCAGGTCTCCGCGCGGACCGGGGAGGGGGTGGATCGCTGGCTGCAGTGGCTCGGCGCGGCCCACACCATGGCCGCGGCCACGGCCTGAGCCGTGACTCCCCCGGCCGTCTCGCAACCCGCCGCAGTGCCGCTACAGCGGCTGCACATCCTGGTGCGTGGCCTGGTGCAGGGAGTGGGCTTCCGTCCGCATGTCTACCGCGTGGCAAGCCGCCACGGGATCGGCGGCTTCGTACGCAACGGTCCGGACGGGGTGGTTATCGAGGCGGAGGGTGCCGGTCTCGAGGCCTTCCTGGAGGATATACACCGGTCGGCGCCGCCGCTGGCGCGGATCGACACCCTGGTCAGTACACCTGTGGCCGCGCTGGGACAGCGGGATTTCCGGATTCTCGAATCGCATGGCGACGGCGCGGGCAGCGCAGCCATTCCGGCGGATGTAGCCCTCTGCGATGACTGCCTGCGGGAAATGTTCGACCCCGGCGATCGGCGTTACCTGCACCCCTTCATCGCCTGCAGCAACTGTGGCCCGCGCTTCACCATGACCCGCCGGCTGCCCTACGACCGCGCCGGCACGAGCATGGCCGACTTTGCCCTGTGCGACGCCTGTGACCGCGAATATCGCGATCCGGCCAGCCGCCGGTTTCATGCCGAGCCGGTGGCCTGCAAGGAGTGTGGCCCCCGCCTCTCCCACAGCGTGGAAGCCCTCTGCACGGCGCTGCAGGCCGGGCGGATCGTCGCCATCAAGGGAGTCGGTGGTTATCACCTGGCCTGCGAGGCCGGCAATCACGATGCGGTCGCTGAGTTGCGCCGGCGCAAGTACAGGGATGGCAAACCTTTCGCCATCATGGTGCTGAACAGCGCCAGCGCTGGCGCCCTGGTGAATGTCGACAGCGTGGCTCGCGACCTGCTCGAGAGCCACCGTAGGCCGGTAGTGGTGCTGCCCAGGGCGGTGTTTTACACCCTGCTGGGCAGGCCCGATGGACAGGACTGGCTGCGGGCGGCAACCGGTTTGGCGCTGGTCATGACCAGCGCCAACATCAGTGGCGATCCTCTGATAACCGGCAATAAAGAGGCCGAGCAGCAACTGGCGGGCCTTGCCGATCTCATCGTCAGTCACGACCGGGACATAGCGGTGCGCACCGACGACTCGGTGCTGCGCGTGGCCGGGGGTCAACCCCTGCTTATCCGCCGCGCCCGAGGCTACGTGCCGGAGGCGATCCTGCTGGCCCGGGCGGGACCACCGGTGGTGGCGGTGGGCGCCCACCTGAAAAATACAGTGACTGTCACCCGGGGCGACCGCGCCTTTCTGTCAGGGCACGTCGGTGACCTGGAATCTCCCGCGACGGTCGCTTTTCAGGAACGCGTACTGAGTGATCTCTGTGCCATGCTGCACGCACAGCCGGAGCTCGTCGCCTGCGACTGGCACCGGGACTACGCGTCCACTCGGCTGGCGGAGCGCTTCAGCGCAGCGGTGGACGTGCCGCTGTTGCGGGTCCAGCACCACCACGCGCACATTGCGGCGGTACTGGCGCTGCACGGCCAGGAGTGCCCGGCTCTGGGGCTTGCCCTCGATGGACACGGCCTGGGTGTGGACGGCCAGTCCTGGGGCGGGGAACTGCTGCGGGTGGACGGCGCGCAGTTTCAGCGGCTCGGTCACTTCGCGCCGCTGGCGGCGCCGGGTGGCGATATCGCGGCACGCGAGCCCTGGCGCCTGGCCGCCGGCGTCCTCCATGCGCTGGGGCGGGGCGGTGAGATCACCCGGCGGTTTCCCCGGGAAGCCCTGGCGGCGCCACTGGCGCGGTTGCTGGCGGGGGGAGAATGCCCGGTGACGACCGCCGCCGGCAGGCTGTTCGATGCCGCCGCGGGTCTGCTGGGCGTGTGCGACCGCGCCGCCTTCGAAGGCGAGCCCCCGATGCGGCTGGAAGGGCTGGTGTCGAGGCTCGAGCCGCTGGCGGGAGGCTTCAGCCTGCAGGACGGGGTGCTCGATTTCAGCGGTCTGCTGGCAGCGCTCTGCGATTGCCGCGACCCTGTGACCGGTGCCCAGTGGCTGCACGGGACCCTGGTTGAGGCACTGGTGGCGTGGGCGGTGGAGGCCGCACAGCGGAGCGGGCTGGAGGTGGTGGCCCTGGCGGGCGGGTGCTTCCTGAACGCCCACCTCGCGGCGGAGGTCCCGCGGCGATTGCGTGCTGCGGGCCTTCAGCCGCTCACCGCCCGGGATGTTCCCCCCAACGACGGCAGCATCAGCCTGGGCCAGGCCTGGGTTGCACAGCAGTTCCTTTTGACACCCAAAACCCGACTGGAGGCGGTTTTCTGATGTGCCTTGCCATTCCCGTTAAGATCACCCGGCTCCTCGGGGGCGAGCGTGCGCTGGCCTCGGTCGGGGGCATCATTCGCGAGATCAGCATTGCCCTGGTGGACGATGTGTCGGTTGGCGATTATGTCATCCTTCATGTCGGCTACGCACTCTCCAAACTGGATGAATCGGAGGCAGAGCGCACACTGGCAGTGATGGGCGATGCCGGCTTGATGGAGGCTCACGATGAAATACGTGGATGAGTTTCGCGATGGAGAGCGCGCCCGCGTGCTTGCCGGGGCGATTGCCGCGGAGGTGCGCCCCGGGCGACGGTACCGCCTGATGGAATTCTGTGGCGGCCACACCCATGCGGTCTTTCGCTATGGGGTCCCTGATCTTTTGCCTGCCTCCGTCGAACTGATTCACGGACCTGGCTGCCCGGTCTGTGTGCTGCCGATAGGGCGCCTGGATATGGCTATTCGTCTGGCATCTGACCATCCTGAGGTTATCCTCACCTCGTACGGTGACATGCTCCGGGTTCCCGGCAGCGGTGGGCGCAGCCTGCTCAAGGCGCGAGCGGAGGGTGCGGACGTGCGCATGGTCTATTCCGTCAGCGATGCCCTCGAACTGGCGAAGGCCAACCCGGAACGGGAGGTGGTCTTTTTCGCGATTGGATTCGAAACCACCACACCGCCCACGGCGCTGGCTATCCTCCAGGCCGAGGCGGAAGGCCTTCCCAACTTCTCGGTGTTCTGCAATCACGTACTTACGCCGGCGGCCATGAAGGCCATTCTGAACGTTTCCCCCGGCGCCGGTGAGGCGGTGGCGATCGACGGCTTCATCGGGCCATCCCACGTAAGCGTGGTGATCGGTTCCGACGCGTACCGGTTCTGCGCGGAACAGTATGCCAAGCCTGTGGTTATCGCCGGCTTCGAGCCGTTGGATGTCCTGCAGTCTATCCTGATGCTGGTGCGCCAGCTCAACGACGGCCGCGCCGTCATCGAGAACCAGTACACCCGGGCGGTCACACCCGCAGGCAACAGCAGGGCGCAGGCCGCGGTGCAGAAAGTTTTTACCAGACGCCCGGTGTTCGAGTGGCGCGGGCTGGGCGATATACCGGAATCGGCACTGGCACTGGCGGGGCCCTTCAGGGCCTTCGATGCCGAACACCGCTTTGCGATGGAATACCAGTATGCCCGTGGCACCAAGAGCTGCGAGTGCCCCGCGGTGCTGCGCGGGGCTAAAAAACCCACTGACTGCAAGTTGTTCGCGACCTCATGCACCCCTGACAATCCGCTCGGCTCCTGCATGGTTTCAGATGAAGGCGCCTGTGCTGCCTACTACACCTATGGCCGCTTCCGCGAGGAGGCCGAGCGCCGCCAGCAGCATGTCAGCGAGGCCCGCCGTGCCGCGCGATGATTATTCCAGGACACCCACGTCACTCCAGGACACCCATGTCTCTGGATCGCCAGCACTCCAGGACACCCATGTCTCTGGACCGGAACAGACGGCACAGGACACCCAGATGTCGACCACGCAGATCGGGCGACGACAGGCCCGGAGGCTTGACTTCAAAAACGGTCAGGTAGAGCTGTCGCACGGCGCGGGCGGTCGTGCCATGTCTGATCTCATAGATCTGATGTTTCGCCAGGCGTTTGACAACCCGCTGCTCAATCGGTGTGATGACCAGGCCACCTTTCCCGTCGAATCCGGTCACCTGGTGATGACCACGGACAGCTTCGTGATTTCGCCGCTATTTTTCCCCGGTGGTGATATCGGCAGTCTTGCTGTGCATGGCACGGTAAATGATTTGGCCATGGGCGGGGCTATACCGCTTTATCTGACTGCTGGCTTCATCCTTGAAGAGGGTTTTCCTCTGCGAGACCTGCAGGCGATCGTACGTTCCATGGCGTCGGCTGCGGCGGAAGCGGGTGTCCAGGTCGTCACGGGTGATACGAAAGTCGTGGAGCGGGGCAAAGGAGATGGGGTTTTTATCAATACCGCCGGCGTTGGTCGCCTTGCCGATGGGGTAGTCGTGTCCGGTGACCGGGCGCGACCCGGCGACAAAATTCTTGTGTCGGGGTTTATCGGTGATCATGGGGTGGCAGTGATGTCACGGCGCAAAGGCCTGCAGTTTGAGACTGAGCTGATTTCCGATTCTGCTTCTCTACATGACCTTGTCGCTGCGATAGTCCGTGCCGATGCAGCTGGCTTGCGTACCTTGCGCGATCCAACGCGAGGCGGCCTCGCAGCCACTTTGAACGAAATTGCCGATCGGTCTGGCGTGGGTATGCGATTGTTCGAGGACACCCTTCCAATACGGGAAGAAGTTCGCGGAGCCTGCGAATTGCTCGGCCTCGACCCGCTGAATGTGGCCAACGAAGGTAAGCTGATTGCCATCGTCGATCCCGGCGCTGCCGACGTAGTACTGGATGCACTGAAAAGTCACTCGCTTGGCACCCATGCGTCCGTTATAGGCGAGGTAATAGAGGACACCCATCATCTGGTCCGCATGAGAACGCGACTAGGGGGTGAGCGGGTTATAGACTGGCTCCATGGAGAGCAACTTCCTCGGATCTGCTGAACCAGAGTCGGCGGTGTCCGATGGTGACATTGGCTGGACGGTGCATGTTTCGGCCTTTATAGCAGCGCGGGGGGCTTCGCTGGAGAATTCGGCGGATACCCACGTCTTTGCAGGATTTTGCGGGACACCCAACAAGTCCCTCGTCGGAACCGGCAGCCAAATCCGTCCGGTCGGTTGACCGCCGCCTTATCCACACCTAAGGTTTCTGACAGAAGCAGTTTGCGGAGGTCACGGATGACTATTCCACGTCGTCACCAGATATCTCTGGGCCATACTCCCTACTACCACTGTATCGCTCGCTGCGTACGACGTGCTTTCCTGTGTGGGAGAGACCGCTACACTGGCAGGAGTTTCAATCACCGGAGGCAGTGGCTGGTGGATAGAGTCCGGCTACAGGCCTCGGTTTTTGGAATTGGTATTTGCGCCTATGCCATCATGGAGAATCA
>JARRPM010000098.1:0-10259 GCA_037382865.1 Halioglobus sp.
GGACCACGCGATCGCGATTCTGGCCGCCGACCTCCCGGAAGCCTGGCACACCGGGATGCGGTAATCCCTGGGGGTGTCGAAATTCGACAACCCCGCCCATGGCATCACCCACCTCGAAAGGCGTCACGGCAACGCCTGACCGTCTGACTGGAGGACTGGCGCGGTTAGTCTAAACTTCAGTTTCCAAGGGCCCATTTCGGGCTTGGAAGTTCAAATGCGCATATCGCGCACTGGGAGAGTGGACGATGAATAACAAACGCAACCTGTCGATGGCAGTGGCGGCAGCTCTTCTCGCATCCGGCGCCTGTGTCGCGGCGGATGACCTGGAGGCGAGGATTGCCCACGCCAGGAAGGCGGCCCCCGCTTCGATCAGCGCTGACGCCACTATCATGGTCGACGGCAAAGTGGTGGTGGAGGGGAGCAATGGCTGGACCTGCATGCCGGATACCATGCCGAGCGATGGCGCGGCGATGTGCAACGACGCCATCTGGATGAAAATGATGAATGCCATGGCGAATAAGGAGGATTTCGATGCCGATGGTGTCGGAATATCCTATATGCTGCAGGGTGACATCGGCGCCGGCGTGAGCAACGCGACGCCCTACCATCCGGATCCCAAGAAGGCGGACGACTACGTGGAAACCGGCCCGCATCTGATGATCGCCGTGCCGAAGGCGCTGCTGAAAGGCATGACGGACGATTTCAGGTCGGGCGGACCCTACGTGATGTGGGGCGATACGCCCTATGCGCACATCATGGTGCCGGTGGCCGATATCGAGTAAACAGCCCGTTCCAGGTCGTGCTATCCGGGGTCAGCGGCGTTCATTATGTCGGCAATCAACTTTTCCCGTCTGCCTGTAGCCGCAGTATCAACACGGGAGCGACCTCCCGCCGATAAAAAATTTCAAGGCGGTATGCTCGGTTGATCAAGCTGACCCTGTCACTCCGTCCCGTGAAGTACGATGCGTGCGTTGATGGGCTGGGGGCCACGCGCATCCTTACCGATGAGCGCGATATAGTTGTCGATCTGCTCCGATGAGATCGTTGCCGCGACCGGGATGACATACCAGCGCAGACCCTCGCTGCAGGGCGGCGTGGTCAGGGAACCGCTGTAGCGATAGTAGCGCTTGATATGCCGAATCGGCATCGTCAGTTTCTGGGCCAGCGAGTGAGTAATGGGCGCTGTTTCACCCACTTGCCCGGGGGCGGCCACCCCGAGGATCTCCAGGTCTTCGTTTTTTTCGCCCAGTTGAAACAGCAGGCCCACCACGGCGATATCACCGTTGCTGTTTTTATGAACGAAGTGCGCCTCCAGAGGAAAAGCCTCCCCGTCGATCTGGTGTTCGCTGGGGCTGTGAAAATGGAATTGTGAGAGCTCAAACTTCTCGCCTTCTGCCGTCAGCGTATTACTGCCGCTCACGTTGACCTGCAGCGTATGGCCATTGTTGATTATGCTGGTCGTTTCACCCTGGTAGTCGAGGTTTATCGGCGGCAAGCGGACTTCCAGCAGCTGATCCGTTCTGATGTCGATCGGAGATTGGTTCTTGCCCACGCGACAGGCGGCAAATTCCTCGGAAAGCGCGCCCCAGTTCGCCGGTCCAGTCTCGCCGCTGTAGGTCCAGTGGATCTCCTCTTCCGCAGCAAGCTGAACGGTGGAGCACAGGAGGCCGGCGACAACAGTGATAGTCAGGAATTTTTTCATGGCGTCTTTTCCTCTCAGCGACGCGGTGAAACCAGCGGCCGCATCAGTTGCGAGTTGGATGAACCGGGTGGCGCGACCGGGGGCCGAACCGGAGGTCGGGCGACGGGGTGTTCGGGGCGTGGCCGGTAGCCCGGGGGGTGGCCGGGGTAATGGTGGGGCGGTCGGTAGTAGGGGGGGTACACCGGGTAATAATCCCCGTACAGCGTCTCGGGGTAACCCTGCTCCTGCCGCGGGGGTTCAGCACTGACCTGCGCTGACCTGGCCTGAGTTTCACGCAGCTCCGCGCGGTGTTTCTCCCGCTCCCGGCGGTCTGCCGCCATGCGATCCGTCGTCTCGCGCATCTCTTCCAGCCGGGCCGCAGACGCTTCCGGCGACAGGCCCTCCTGTACATCGATCTGAACCTCTTCGGCCGGCTCAGTCGCCGGGGGCGTATCAGAGAAGGTAACCACGCCGTTTTCGTCGACGGTCTTGTAGACCGTTGCCGCCCTGCTGTGTATGCCGTTAAGCAGGCACAGGAGCGGCAACAGTAAAATCAACGATTCGCGTAAATTCATGAGGTCGAGTATAGACCGGTTGCCCGCCGCAGTGCCTCAGACGGCGGCCTGGGCGACCGATTCGATATCCTGCATACGCGCCGTGATTTCCCGCTCAAATTCATCGGCGACAACCTGGTCGTTTTCGGACAGTGCTTCGACGTCCGTGTCGCAGTAGCCGATGATCCCCATCTGTTCGTAAGCCTTGCGGATTTTCGGGCCCCACAGGCCGATATCCTTCATCATCGGCACAATGCGGGTGAACAGGTCGCTGCGATAGTTCTGCATGAAGCCAGACTCGCTCATGTATTTTGAACACTCGTCGACCGGCAGTCCGAGGCGTTCCCAGACCTCCTCCGCAAGAAAACGGTCGCGCATCGCGTAGCAGGCCTCGACCGCAAACTCCTCCCGCTCATCGCGCTCCGCCTGGGTCAGCTGGGGGTAGTAGTCCCGCAACGAGAGCCGGCCGAAGGCCACGTGGCGCGCCTCATCCTGCATCACATAAGCATTCACTGACGCCGCCAGCGGGTTCTGGGCGTTGTCGCGGATGGAGGCGAAAGCCGCCAGCGCGAGACCCTCGATGAGAACCTGCATGCCCAGGTAGGTCATGTCCCAGCGCGAGTCGTTCAGCACGTCTTCGAGCAGGCTTTTCAGTGTCGGCGTAATGGGGTAGGCGAGCTGGAACTTCTCATGGAGGAGGCGTGAGTAGGCCTCCACATGGCGGGCCTCGTCGATCACCTGGGTGGCGGCGTAGAACTTGGCGTCGATGCTCGGCACCTGCTGCACGATCTTGGACGTGCAGATCAGTGCACCCTGTTCCCCGTGCAGGAACTGGGAGAGCTGCCAGGCCTGGAAGTGGGTCCGGGCCTCGACCTTTTCCTTCTCGGTCATGCGCAGGTAGGGCGGCGACCCGAATATGGGCATCGACTCGTCCGGCATCTGCTCGGGGTTTTCCGGGTCGAGTTCCTGTGACCAGTCGATCCGCTCCGCGGCGTTCCACTGCTTGACCTTCCCCTTCTCATACAGGCTGAGCAGTGAAGCCCGCCCGTCCTGGTATTCCCAGCGAAAGGCGGTCGTGTATTTCTGCTCCAGGTTCCAGTCCAGCGAACCCGGGGGAATCGTATAATTATTTTCAGTGCTCATGAACGTGCGCTCCCGGGCCGGGCAGACCCGTTGCTATGGAGGGGTACCACACCCGATATCCAAGTCTAGACTAGCTTATGGCTCGTCCGCTCAAAAAAGAATATATAAATTGGGTCTATCTGGGTGGCTAGTAAGACTTAAAAGTAATGACCGAGACCCAAACCATCCCGACAGCAGGCAACGGGGTACCTGTCCCGGGCTTTACGGTGGTCTTTTCCCACAGTTACTGCATGAACGGGCAGAGTGTGCTCGAATGCGCTGAGGGTACAAAACCGCGGCGTTGATGGCATGAAGGGTAAACCTAATAAGCGGCTCGCCCCGCCATTTCGCGGTGTCTGGCGCGCACTCACGCCGGCAGTCGTGCTGCTGCTCGCGATGAGTGCGGCAAACGCGCGGGGGAGCGGCTGGGAAGTTGTGCTGGAGGCGGGCAATCTGCAGGTCTGGCAGCGCCCCTACGCCGGATCCTCCCTGAACGAGATTCGCGGTCAGCTTGTGGTGCGGTCATCGCTTAACGCGCTCATGGCGCTGCTCAAGGATGCCCCGTTCAACCGCCACTGGGTGTACCGCAGCGGCGGCGCCCGAATCCTCGAGGAGTCGGGCTACGAGCAGGCCTATGTGTACGGTATCGTGGATGCGCCCTGGCCTATGCACGACCGCGATACCGTCGTGCGCTTTGACTATGAACAGCACCCGGACACGAAGACCATCACCATCGGCATCACCAACTTTCCGGATTACCTGCCTCGACAGGATGATCTCGTGCGGGTCCCGGACTTCGGCGGTTTCTGGAAACTGGAACCCGGGGAGGGGGGGCGGGTGACCGTAACCTACCAGGTTTACGGTGATCCCGGTGGCTGGATCCCGGTATGGATCGCCAACCGCGCTGCCGAGATCTCGGTGATCAACACCCTGACGAACCTGCCGTCCGTGGTGGGCCGGTACGAGGGTGTGCGCTCGGAATTTGTCGAGGAGCCCGCCGGCGAGTGACCCCGGAGTCCAGGGCGGTCTCTGTCCGGAATGCCAGCGCGCCAAGCCGGCTGCGGCGCGTCCGCCTGTCCCATAATTTTTTGTGCACTCAGTCACAGTTTGCAGCTTTCCGGGGTGCTATTCCCCGGTCCGGCTGTTATAGAGAAGTGACGCGATCAGCACTAGCGGGGGTGCATCGTGAAAACGATAAGGATGCGGCAGGGGGCGGAGACGGCGACACAAGAGGATTTTCTGGCACGGATGAAAGCCCAGTGCCACCAGATAGAGCGTTACCGTCTGGACGTGTTGCGCAATGAAGGCCGGGAGCTCAGCCGGGACGAGGCGGCGCTGGAGTGGATAGAGCGCTACGCCGAAGGCTTTGACGAAGGCGCCCGGGGCTCATGGCGGCGCCGCACTGACTAACCGGTCTCAAGTATCCGTGGCCAGCAGGGCCATTCATTTAACTCATCGCTATTTGAACCCACCTGACCGAGGGGCTACTCTCAAACATCGCAGATTCACTCAGCGGTAAAGGGAGGAACTCCGCAATGTTTATCGAGAAAGTCAAAAGTAGCGGACTGGCACACCTGTCTTACGTGATCGGCAGCGCCGGGGAGGCGGCTGTGGTCGACCCGCGGCGCGACTGCTCCGTCTACATCGAGCTGGCGGCCGCGCAGAATTGCAGGATTACCCATATCTTCGAGACCCATCGCAACGAGGACCTGGTCTCCGGTGCCTCCGTCCTGTCGGCGTTGACCGGCGCTGCCGTGTACCACGGTCCCAATCCGGCGGGCGAGGTCGTTTACGCCTCTACCGCCGTCGAGGGTGACGAATTCGGGGTCGGCAAAGTCAGGCTGCGCGCCCTGGAGACGCCGGGTCACACGGATGACAGCCTTTCCTTCGCGGTCTACGATACCGATTTCGGCGAGCAGGCCGTTGCCGTCTTTACCGGCGACGCCCTCTTTGTCGGAGATGTCGGTCGCACCGACTTCTACCCGGACCGGGCAGAGGAGGTGGCAGGGCTGCTCTACGATAGCCTGCAGCAAATCCTGCAACTCGGGGACCAGGCCATCCTCTATCCGGCCCATGGCGCCGGCTCCGTCTGTGGGTCTGGAATGGCGGACCGGGAACTGTCCACCCTTGGCTATGAACGGATGAATAATCCGCGGTTGCAGATCGAGCAGCGAGAAGCGTTCATCGAGGCAAAAATTGCCGAACATCATCTGCAGCCCCCCTACTTCAGGCACATGGAGGAACTCAACCTGAGCGGGGCGAGTCCCCTCAGGTATCCCCTTGCCCCCGCGCCGCTGACCAGCCAGCGGTTCAAGGAACTCCGGCAGAACTGCGTGCTGGTGGACGTCCGCAGCGCATCGTCCTTTCTCGGTGCCCACCTGCCCGACAGCCTGGCCCTGCCAGTGAACATGATAAGCGCCTTCGCCGGGTGGTTTCTGGAGCCCCGGGACGAGTTGATACTGGTCGCCAATGATGCAGAGCAGGCGGCGCTCGCGGCACTGCACCTTGCGCGGATCGGGTACGACAGGATACAGGGCTTTCTGGCGCCTTCACTTGCGGCCTGGGCGGCCGCCGGCGAAGCATTCGGGACGCTGCCTGTGGTCGATGCACACACCGTTCGCGGGCGCAGGCAGGAGCCCCGCGACGACTGGACGCTGCTCGACGTGCGCGACGAAGAGGAGTTCGCCCAGGTATCGATCCCCGGTGCCCGCCACCTCTACGTCGGTGAATTGCCGGGGAGCCTGGCGGAGCTCGCCCCTGAGTCCGCCTACACCGTCATGTGCGGAAGCGGGGCCCGCGCCACCATCGCGGCGAGTGTGCTGTTGAGGGCGGGTTTTGATAAAGTTGACCTGTTCCTGGGGTCGATGGGTGCCTGGAAAAGCGTCGGCTTTTCAACAGACTAGAACGGTCAATGCCGGCCCCGGGCATTCCGGGTCCGGCGTGCGCCACGCAGCGCCCGGGTGACGGGATAAGCGCTCTTGGGCGCCTTTAATCCCGCGACACGGCCAATCGCGGCGACCGGCGCCGTAGCCCAGCCGCGAAGGGCTGGATACTTCCAGGGTTTCTTGTTCAGGGTAACTATGCCGCATTCCGACAGGCACAACCAGGCGCATGACCATGAGCCTGGATACTGGCACGACCACGGGGACCACAGCCATGCGCCTGAGGTCAGCCAGGACAACGAACGTCGCATCTTCATTGCAATGCTGCTCACCGCTGGCTTCATGGCGGCGGAGATCGTCGGCGGTATTCTGTCCGGTTCCCTTGCCCTGATCGCCGATGCCGGCCATATGGCGACGGATACCGCTGCGCTTGCCCTGGCGTGGTTCGCGTTCCGCCTGTCCCGGCGTCCGGCGGACCCCAGCCGATCATACGGGTATCACCGGGGTGAGGTCCTCGCCGCCTTCGTCAACGGGATCGCCATGATCGCGCTCGCGATATGGATCGTGGTGGAGGCCGTGCAGCGTCTCTATTCGCCGGTCGAGATCCTGGGCGGCGTGATGCTGTGGATCGCCACCGGCGGTCTATTGGTCAACCTCCTCGCTTTCTGGCTGCTGCGTTCCGGCTCGAGAGAGAACCTCAACGTGAGGGGCGCCGCCGTGCACGTGGCGGGCGACCTGCTGGGCTCTATCGCCGCCATCGCCGCGGCCGGCGTCATTCTCTGGACGGGCTGGACGCCCATCGACCCGCTGCTCTCCGTTGCCGTCGCGTTGCTGGTGCTGCGCTCGGCGTGGTTCATCACCCGGCAATCGGCCCACATCCTGATGGAGGGGGCGCCCCGGCACCTGCAGGCCGCGGACATAAAATCCGACCTGATCGATCATATCGAAGGCCTGGAGGACGTACACCATGTGCACATCTGGTCGCTGACCCAGGAGCGTCCTCTGGTTACCCTGCATGCCCGGGTCCATTCGGATGCCGACGCGGATGAACTGCTGCAGGCGGTCAACAGGCGGCTGTTCGAGCAGTTTCATGTCGATCACGCCACCATCCAGATCGAAAAGGGCGCCTGTACCTCCTGAGGGGCCCTCACCCCGCATAGTTTACCGATCTTGATTCATGTCAATGTAACTTGACATTAGATATGTAAATTAAACATTACAGTTGTGCCGATCGAGTCATCGCGCGGCGTCGAGCCCGCATGAACGAGGAGGGGAGCCCATGCGCATCGTCCTGATTCACCCCAACTACCACTCCGGAGGTGCTGAAATTGCCGGCAACTGGCCGCCCGCATGGGTCGCTTACCTGTCCGGGCCGCTGAAGGCCGCCGGATTCACCGATGTCCGCTTCATCGACGCGATGACCAACGACCTGTCGGACGACCAGCTGCGCGCCATGCTCGCGGACGCCGCCCCCGACATCGTGGGCGCGACCTCGATAACGCCCTCCATCTACAAGGCGGAGCGGGCGCTGCAGATTGCCAAGGAGGTGAACCCCGGCGTCCTCACCGTGCTGGGCGGCGTGCACGCCACCTTCATGTTCAACCAGGTGCTCTCCGAAGCACCCTGGATCGATGCCATCGTCCGGGGGGAGGGCGAGGAGATCTTCGTCGATCTGGTCAGGGCGGTCTCTGAGGGCAGCTGGCCGGAGGGTCGCGCCGGGATCAAGGGGATTGCCTACCGCGAGGGCAGCGAGATCATTGCCACCCCTGCGGCCCCGACTATCAAGAACCTGGATGGCCTGACCCCCGACTGGTCCGTGCTCGAATGGGATAAGTATATCTATATACCTCTCGGCAAGCGGGTGGCGATTCCGAACATGGCGCGGGGCTGCCCCTTCACCTGTTCCTTCTGCTCCCAGTGGAAATTCTGGCGCGACTACCGGGTGCGGGACCCGAAGGCCGTGGTGGACGAGATCGAGACCCTGGTCAACGAGCACGACGTCGGTTTTTTTATCCTCGCGGACGAGGAGCCCACGATCAATCGCAAGAAGTTCATCGCGTTCTGTGAGGAGTTGATCGCCCGCGGGCTGCCGGAGAAGGTGCAGTGGGGCATCAACACGCGGGTCACCGACATCATGCGCGATGTCGACTATCTCCCGCTCTACCGGAAGGCCGGGCTGGTGCACGTCTCCCTGGGCACCGAGGCCGCCGCCCAGATGAAGCTCGATCTCTTCAACAAGGAGACCAAGGTGGAGCAGAACAAGCGCGCGATCCAGCTCCTGCGCGAGGCCGATATCTTTACCGAGGCGCAGTTCATCGTGGGCCTCGACAACGAGACTGAAGAGACCCTGGAGGAGACTTACCGGTTTGCCCGGGAGTGGAACCCGGACCTCGCCAACTGGTCGATGTACACCCCCTGGCCGTTCTCGCCCCTGTTCCAGGAGCTTGGCGACAAGGTCGAGGTATTCGACTTCGAGAAGTACAACTTCGTCACGCCGATCATGAAACCGGCGTCCATGGACCGGGCCACCCTGCTCGACCGGGTGATGCACAATTACCGGCGCTTCTACATGAACAAGGCGTTGTTCCACTATCCCTGGCGCGGTACGGGGTATCGCCGGCGCTACCTCCTGGGGTGCCTGAAGGCCTTCCTCAAGGCGGGCGTGCAGCGGACTTTCTATGACCTGGGCAAGGTGGGCTACTGGGGCCCGCAGTCGAAGAGGGGCGTGGACTTCCATTTCGACGAAACGCGCCAGATCGCGCCTGCGCAGACGGCGGACTGGGAGGCACTGGCGGATCGCAAACGCCGGGCGGATGAACGCAAGGCCGCGGTGAGGGCGCAGGTCAGGGAGCGCAAGGCGGCGGAGGCCGATATCATCGTCAAGGCCTGCGGGGGCACGGATGAGCAGCTGGACGATGCCGCGCTCGAGGCGCTGACGACCACCCCTGGCCGTGAGGCATCGCCGGCAACGGCCCATTGAGCGGCAGCTGATCGAGAAGGGTCGCAGCGTTGGACGTCAGCCTGAGGGAATCCGCGCCAGAGATGCCGCCCCGCCCGGCGCCGGCGGCGCTGATCGGGCCCAATGCCATTACCCAGCTGACGGCGGCGATTGACCGGCTGCATGGGCGTGGCGTGACCCGGTCGGTTTTCACCGAGGCCGGCCAGGTGCGCCATCTGAATGATCCGCCGTCTGAAATGGTCGATGAGGCAGACGTAATATCCCTGCATCATACTGGCCGCAGCTTTCTGGGAGATACCGCCTTCATGGCCGTCGCGGGGCTCGCCGGCAGCCTGACGGGCGATTACATCCTTGCTAACAGAATTCCCGTGGCCGTCCGCACGGTACTCCCGCGGCTGCCCGAGTTTATCGCCTCGAAAGCGCTGGCCCGTGCCATCGTGAACCATGCCTGGACCTTTGCCGGCAGCGGTGACTTCGGCTGCCAATTCAGCCGTGAGGGTGTGCTGTTCACGCTCGAGGATTCGCCACTCACCCGTGACGTGATTTCGACGGTGCCCTGTTGCCATTACTACACGGCGACGTTCGAGCGGCTGTTCAGAGTCCTGGTCAGTCCCCGGGTGCAGGTCTCCGAGATCCGATGCTCCGCCGCCGGCGCGCCGGACTGCCGATTTCTGGTCACTTGAGCCGCCCCTGGCCGGCTAGGGCCAGAAACCCGGGAGCGGGGTCAGGACGGTGATCTGCCCGCGGTACATGGTGGCGAGGGCCAATCTGCCTGAGGCCTTATCCACAGCGATTCCCCGAAACGCCTGGTGCATCGCCGGTCGACCTTCCTCGAGCCGCACCTGGGGGCTCACCCTCAGAAAGGACTTCTGACCGTCTGTTCAGGCTCCTGACCGGCTCCAGTCTCTTTGGTCCGGGTTGTCGGACTTGAACCCCAGCTCGCGCGCCACTGCGTCGATCTCTTCCAGCTCCTCCGGCCGGATCGCGCCATCCGCACTGGCGACCGCGCGCAGGGAGTCGATAAAGTGGCGCGACTGCTCCTCGTCGAAGGCACTCTCCAC
>JARRPM010000099.1:0-10220 GCA_037382865.1 Halioglobus sp.
GGCGCCGGCACCTCGGAGATCCGCCGCATGCTGATCGGCCGGGAACTGTTCAACGCCTCCCGCTAGGACTCGACTCATGAGCGTACTGCAATCGCGTATCAACACCCGGGATGAGACCTTCGAGACCAACCGGGCCCACATGCAGGCCCAGGTGGACGATCTCAGGGCGCTGGTCGACACGATCCGGCAGGGGGGCGGCGCCAAAGCCCAGGAGCGGCACACCGCCCGGGGTAAACTGCTCCCCCGGGAGCGCCTCGATGCCCTGCTGGACCCCGGTTCGCCGTTTCTGGAGCTGTCCCAGCTGGCGGCCTACAAAGTCTACGAGGACGATGTGCCGGGGGCCGGCATCATCACCGGCATCGGCCGGGTGGCCGGCCAGGAGTGCATGATCTTCGTCAATGACGCCACGGTGAAGGGGGGCACCTACTACCCCCTCACCGTGAAAAAGCAGGGCCGCGCCCAGACCATCGCCGCCGAGAACCGCCTGCCCTGCATCTACCTGGTCGACTCCGGCGGCGCCTTCCTGCCCCTGCAGGACGAGGTCTTCCCGGACCGGGAGCACTTCGGCCACGCCTTCTACAACCAGGCCCGGATGTCGGCCCAGGGCATTCCCCAGATCGCCGCGGTGCTGGGTTCGTGCACCGCCGGCGGCGCCTACCTGCCCGCCATGGCCGACGAATCGATCATCGTGAAGAACCAGGGCACCATCTTCCTGGGGGGACCGCCGCTGGTGAAGGCGGCGACCGGGGAGGTGGTCTCGGCGGAGGAGCTGGGCGGGGCCGACATCCACTGTCGCACCTCCGGCGTCACCGACCACTACGCCAACAACGACCACCACGCCCTGCAGCTGGTGCGCCGGGCGGTGGCGCGCCTCAACCGGGTGAAGCCGGTGAGCACCGACCTGCGCGAGCCGGAGGAGCCGCTCTACCCGGCGGAGGAGATCTACGGCGTCATCCCCGCCGATACCCGCAAGCCCTACGACGTGCGCGAGGTGATCGCGCGCATCGTCGACGGCTCCGGGTTCGACGAGTTCAAGGCGCTGTACGGCGAGACCCTGGTGTGCGGCTTCGCCCGCATCCACGGCTATCCCGTGGGTATCGTGGCCAACAACGGCATTCTCTTCAGTGAGTCCGCGGTCAAGGGGGCGCACTTCGTCGAGCTGTGCGCCCAGCGGCGCATACCGCTGGTGTTTTTGCAGAACATCACCGGGTTCATGGTGGGCAAACAGTACGAGGCGGGGGGGATCGCGCGCCACGGGGCCAAGATGGTCCACGCGGTGGCCTGCGCCAATGTGCCGAAATTCACGGTGATCATCGGCGGCTCCTTCGGGGCGGGCAACTATGCCATGTGCGGCCGCGCCTACGAGCCCCGCCTGATGTTCATGTGGCCCAATGCCCGCATCTCGGTGATGGGCGGGGAGCAGGCCGCCGGCGTGCTGGCCACGGTCAAGCAGGACCAGCTGGCCCGCGAGGGCAAGGGGATGAGCCCCGAGGAGGAGGCGCAGTTCAAGCAGCCGATCCTCGACCTCTACGAAAAGCAGGGCCATCCCTACTACGCCTCCGCACGACTCTGGGACGACGGGGTCATCGACCCCGCAGATACGCGCATGGTGCTGGGCCTGTCACTCTCGGCGGCGCTTAACGCACCGGTCGAGGCGTCCACCTTCGGCGTGTTCAGGATGTAGCCATGAGCGAAGCGACGGTCATCACCAGTGTCAACGCCCGCGGTGTCGCGCGGGTGATCCTCAACCGCCCGGAGAAGCACAACGCCTTCGACGACGCGGTCATCGCCGAACTGCGCGCCGCCTTCGACCACCTGGCACGGCGCGACGAGGTGCGGGTTGTGGTGCTCGCGTCGGAGGGGCGCAACTTCTCCGCCGGGGCCGACCTGGCCTGGATGAAACGGATGGCCGCCTACGACTACGACCACAACCTGGCGGACGCCCGCCTGCTGGCGGGCATGCTGCAGGCCCTTTATGAGCTGCCCCAGCCCACCATTGCGCGGGTGCAGGGAGCCGCCTTCGGCGGCGCCGTGGGCCTGGTCAGCTGTTGTGACATGGCAGTGGCGAGCGAGGGGGCCGGCTTCTGCCTGTCGGAGGTGAAGATCGGCCTGATACCCGCCACCATCAGTCCCTACGTGATACGGGCCATGGGCGAGCGCGCCGCCCGCCGCTATTTCACCACCGCCGAACGCTTCGACGCGTCCACCGCGCTGCGCCTGGGCCTGGTGAGCGAGGTCGTGCCTGACGAGGAGCTGGATACCGAGGTGGAAAAACTGGTCGACACCCTGCTGCAGAACGGCCCCCGGGCGGTGCGCGACGCCAAACGGCTGGTCGCGGACGTCGCCGGCCGCGACATCAGCGGGGCCCTGGTCGATGAGACCTGCGAACGCATCGCCCGGATCCGGGTATCGCAAGAGGGACAGGAGGGGCTCGGCGCCTTCCTGAACAAGCGCAAGCCAGGCTGGCTCGAGACCTGAGGAACCCACATGTTCAACAAGATTCTGATAGCCAACCGCGGGGAGATCGCCTGCCGCGTGATCAGGACGGCGCGCCGTCTCGGCATCGCCACGGTGGCGGTTTACTCCGACGCCGACCGGGATGCGCTGCACGTCCGGATGGCGGACGAGGCGATCCACATCGGTCCGGCCCCGGCGCGGGAGTCCTACCTGCTGGGAGAGCGGATCCTGGATGCCGCGCGCACCACCGGTGCCGCGGCGATCCACCCGGGCTATGGCTTCCTGTCGGAGAACGCGGGCTTCGCCCGCGCCTGCGCCGATGCGGGCGTGGTCTTCATCGGCCCGCCCGCCCCCGCGATCGAGGCGATGGGGTCCAAATCCGCGGCCAAGCGCATCATGGAGCAGGCCGGGGTACCCCTGGTGCCGGGCTATCACGGGGACGACCAGGACCCGGCCCTGCTGCGCGGCGCCGCCGACACCATGGGTTACCCGGTACTGCTCAAGGCCACCGCCGGCGGCGGCGGCAAGGGCATGCGCCAGGTGTGGTCGGAGGCCGAGTTCGACGAGGCCCTGGCCGCCGCCAAACGGGAATCTCTGGCCAGCTTCGGGGACGACACCATGCTGGTGGAGAAGTACCTCACGCGCCCGCGCCATGTGGAACTGCAGGTCTTCTGCGATACTCGAGGCAACGGCGTCTACCTGGCGGAACGGGACTGCTCCGTGCAGCGCCGCCACCAGAAAGTGATCGAGGAGGCCCCCGCCCCGGGCATGAGTGAAACACTGCGGCGGCAGATGGGCGAGACCGCGGTCAGGGCCGCCCAGGCGATCGACTACCAGGGCGCCGGTACGGTGGAGTTCCTGCTGGACGAGGATGGCAGTTTCTACTTCATGGAGATGAATACCCGGCTGCAGGTGGAGCACCCGGTCACCGAGATGATCACCGGCCAGGACCTGGTCGAGTGGCAGCTGCGGGTGGCGTCGGGGGAGCCACTGCCCCTCGCCCAGGAGGAGATCCGCCTGCACGGCCACGCCTTCGAAGCCCGGGTCTACGCCGAGGATCCAGAGAACGATTTCCTGCCGGTCACCGGCACCCTCAGTTTCCTGCAGCCGCCCGAGGAGTCCCCCCACGTCCGGGTGGACACCGGGGTGCGCCAGGGTGACGAGGTCAGCGTCTACTACGACCCGATGATCGCCAAGCTCATCGTCTGGGACGAGACCCGGGAGCGGGCCCTGCAGCGCCTGGCGTCGGCCCTGGCCACCTACCGTATCGGCGGCACCGTGACCAACCTCGACTTCCTCTACAACCTGGCGACCTCGCGCCCCTTCGTCGAGGCGGAGCTGGACACCGGCTTCATCGAGAAGCACAGCGCCCTGATCTTCCACGACCGCCGCCAGGACCTGGAGCACGAACTGCCCCGGGCCGCCCTGGCCCTGCTCCTCTACCGGCGCCAGCAGACCACCCTGCGCAGCTGCCTGGACCCCTGGTCCCCCTGGCAGCAAAACAATGCCTGGCGCCTGAATGAGCCCCACGTGCACCGCCTCACCCTGCACTGCCACCAGCAGGACCACGCGGTCGAGGTGGAGCAGCACGGTCCGCTCTACGTGGTCAGGGCCGCGGGGCAGGAGACCCGGCTGCTGGGCGAGCTGGCGGGGGACACCCTGCACCTGGACGTCGAGGGGCACCGACAGCGCGGTACCCTGGCCCGCACCCACGACGGCTTCACCCTCTACCTGCCGGAGGGGGCCTGCCATTTCCGGGAGGTGCTGCCCGATACCGGGGAGGCGGACGCCGCTGGCGCCCGGGCCGGCCTGGCCGCGCCGATGAACGGCACCATCGTCGCCCTGCTCACCGAGCCCGGCACGGCCGTGGCGGCGGATACGCCCCTGCTGGTGATGGAGGCCATGAAGATGGAGCACACCATCCGCGCCCCCGCGGCGGGCCGGGTGGAGGCTTTCTATTACCAGCCCGGGGACCTGGTTGACGGCGGCGCCGAACTGCTCAAATTCGCACCCGAGGAGGCCTGAGGCTGATGGATCTGCCCGCAAAAGTGACTCTGGTCGAGGTCGGCCCCCGGGACGGCCTGCAGAACGAGCCCGCTGCCATTCCGCTGGAGGCCAAGCTGCAGCTCATCGACGACCTGGCCCGGGCCGGCCACGCGGTGATCGAGGCGGGCAGCTTCGTCAACCCGAAGTGGGTGCCGCAGATGGCGGACAGCGAGGCCGTTTTCGCCGGCATCGAGCGCCGGCCGGGGGTGCGGTACACGGCGCTGACCCCCAACCTGCGCGGCTTCGAGCGCGCCCTCGGCGCGGGTGCCGACGAGGTGGCAATTTTCGCGGCCGCCTCCGAGGCCTTCTCCCAAAAGAACATCAACTGCAGTGTTGCCGAGAGCCTGCAACGCTTCAGCGAGGTGATGGCCGCCGCGTCAGGGCGGGATATCCCCGTGCGCGGTTATGTCTCCTGTGTCCTGGGCTGCCCCTATGAGGGAGAGGTCGCGCCGCAGGCGGTGGCGGAGGTCACCGGGCAACTGCTGGCGATGGGGTGCTACGAGGTTTCCCTGGGCGACACCATCGGCACCGGCACCGCCGGCAGCATGGCGCGCCTGCTCGAAGTCCTGCTGGGGCGCTTCCGGCCGGGCCAGCTGGCAGTCCACTGCCATGACACCTACGGCCAGGCCCTCAGCAATATCCTGGTCGCCCTGCAGCACGGCATCGCCACGGTGGACGCCTCCGTCGCCGGGCTCGGGGGCTGCCCCTACGCGAAAGGCGCCTCCGGCAACGTCGCGACGGAGGACGTGGTCTACATGCTCGACGGCCTCGGCATCGAGACGGGCCTGGATCTCCCCACCCTGGTCGCCGCAGGCAACCGGATTTCGCAGGTGCTCGGCCGGCCCAACGGCTCCCGCGCCGCCAGGGCCCTCAGCGGCTGATGCGACTGCTGCGTACCTTCGCGGCGATCCTCATCACCCTCGCCGGGGCGGCACTGATAACCGCCCTCTGGTTTCGCGAGCTGACCGAGACGGCGGTCATCGATGCGGTGCTCGGCGCCATCTATCTGATCATCGGCATCGGCCTGTTCGGGCGGTCGCGCTTCACCCTGTTCGTGGCACTGGTCGTCCCCGCGCTGGACGCCGCGTGGCTGCTGCACCGGACTCCGGCAGCGTCCCTGGACGCGGTGCTGGCGGCCCGCCTGTCGCTGGATCTCCTCGTGGTCCTCAGCGCCGCCCTGGTGCTGGCGCTCCGGCTCGCCCGCCGACGCTAGCCCGCCTGCCGCGCCTCGATCGCCCGCTGGAACAGGTAACAGCCGCTGTCCTGTGGAATCGCCGCGGGCGGCGTGTCGAGCTGCTGCGGGGTCGGGCCGTATTGGGCCGCCAGTGGCCGCAGCTTCTCCAGGTCGAAGTCGTAGAGGCGGGCGGCGTTCTCCCCCAGAATCAGGCGCCGTTCCCGGTCCGGTATCCCGCCGAAGGTGAGCTGCAGCGACTCCAGGTTGTAGGGGAAGGTGCCCTCGTAGTGGGGGTAGTCATTGCCCCAGCAGATCTGCTCCACGTCCACCACGCCGCGCCCGTCCAGCTCGTGGGCGCTGGGGAAGCTCGCGCCGTAGTGGCAGTTGCGCCGGGCGTAGAAACTGGGGGGCTCGCGCAGCACCCACTCCATGCCGCTGTAATCCATCTCGCCGATGGCGCCGGCCTGGATGCCCGCATGGATGCGATCGAGGCTGGCCAGCAGCTCCGGCACCCAGTCACAGCCGGACTCCGTGAGGATGTACTTCAGCCGCGGGTAGCGCTCGAACACGCCGCTGAGCAGCAGGTGGCTGTAACCCCGCTTGCAGTAGAAGGGCACCTCGGAAATCCACAGGGCCTCCGCCACCGGCCCGCTGCCGTAGTCAGGCAGGCCCTGGCCGGAATGCTGGTTCATCACCAGGTCACAGTCCTGGATCGCCGCGTACAGGGGCTCCCAGTCGGGGTGATAGAGGGGCTTCAGCCAGGTACAGTCCTCGGGCACCAGCGGCAGCAGGACCCCGCCGCGCAGGCCTGCCTCGGCGATCCACTGCACGTCCCTGATCGCCTCGTCGATGTCATTGGGCAGGATCAGGCCCACCCCCGCGCGCCGGTCCGGGTCCTCGTCGCAGAAGTCCTTCAGCCAGCGGTTGTGGGCGCGGATCCCCGCCAGTGCCCGCTCATAGTGCTCCGGGCGGGGCGGCTGGGCGGTGACGATGCTCTTGGAGAAAAAAGGCGGCACCGTGTTGGGATAGACCACCTCCCCCACCACGCCCTGGCTGTTCTGGTCCCGGGTGCGGACCTCCAGGTCCCAGTTGCGCAGTTTCTTGCTGCCGTAATGGGCGGGGGACGGGTTGCGATAACCGCCGCGCCACTCGTCGAAGGCCTCCCGCCACTCGGGATCGAGGTACTCCCGGTACTGGGCGTGGCTGCCGCCGGCGTGGGTGTCGGCGGTGATCAGGATGTAGGGTTCGTTGCTCTGCATAACGGGTCCGGTGCGATTTTCCTGGACCGGAGGATAGCAAAGCCGGCCCGCCAGCACAGTGTGCACGGCCAGGAAAGCGCCGGCGGCTCAGAAACCTGGACCACGGCGTGGCGAGGGGCCCGGCGGGAGGCCGCGCCGGGTATAATCCCGAAACCCCGACAGGAGCGACCACGACTTGGCACTCAAACCCACGATCTACAAGGCGCGCATCGAGCTGGCGGACAGCGACCGCGGCTGCTTCGAGACACTCAACCTGACCCTGGCGCAGCACCCGTCGGAAACCCTGGTGCGGATGGCGGCCCGGCTGCTGGCCTACTGCCTCAACAGCGCCCGCGGCCTGGAGTTCACCCGCGGGCTCTCCACCGCGGAAGAGCCCGACCTCTGGGAGCGCAGCGACAGCGGCGAGATCAGCCACTGGATCGAGGTGGGCCAGCCGGAGGAGCCGCGCCTGCGCAAGGCCTGCGGCCGCGCCCGTCAGGTGGGCGTGTACGCCTTCGGCAGGAGCGCCGACACCTGGTGGAAACTCAATGGCGAGAGCATCAGCGCCCTGCCCCGCCTGCAGGTCTGGCAGTTCGACCGGGAAGAGATCGAGGCCGTCGCGGCGATGCTCTCGCGCACGGTGGATCTCAGCATCAGCATCGTGGGCGGGACGCTCTACATCGACGACGGCACATCATCCACCACCCTGGAGCCGATCCCCCGCCACCTGCAGGACTGAACGGCCAGACGACCGGGGCTCACCGGTCGCGCCACGCCGGCCGCACCTGGCCGTCCGCACCTCGCCAGCCGCACTGCCTCGGCGGCAGCCTGTTCCGGCAATGAAACCGGGAGGTCGCGTCAGTGCGCGGGCGCGGCAGCATTCTCCCGCGGCACCCGCAACAGCGCCGGCAGGAACAGCAGATTGAGGCCCCCGTAGACCCACAGGGCGGCCAGGCGGGTGGCGTCCTGCCCCTGCTGCCAGGCGACCAACAGCAGCAGGGCAACGCCGCCCAGACGCAGCAGCTCCCACCTGGCCATCTCCGCCGCGCTGCGGCCCTCCAGCCAGAGGGCGGTGGTGACCGTGGTCGCCACCAGCAAAGCCCACAGGGCCACCCCTTCACCATAGGCCAGCGCCGCGCTCTCCATGAAATTGAGGAGCAGCACCGCCGCGACCAGCTGGAACAACGCGTACAGGGAGACCCGCCCGGGCACCCGGGGGTCGTACTTGACGAAATGGGCCGGGTCGCTCTTCTCCCGGGGATCGCTGGCCGCCACGTCCGCCGGGCGCCACCCGGTGCGCGAGACCCAGACCCGCAGCTTGTCGCGCCAGCGGGCGGTGCGCCAGCTGTCCCGGGCCATGTCCACATAGATGTGGGTCAGGGCCGTGACCGGGTTCCAGCTCTTCAGGGGGCCGCGAATCCCGTAGACCACCGGTTCATCGTCGAGCTCCTCCTGGAAGGTGCCGAACAGCCGGTCCCAGAGGATGAACAGGCCACCGTAGTTGCGATCGAGGTAGATGTCGTTCTGGGCGTGGTGCACCCGGTGGTTGGACGGGGTGACGAAGAACCACTCGTACCAGCCCAGCTTGGGCACGTGCTCCGTGTGCACCCAGAACTGGTAGATCAGGTTCAGCGAGCCCACGGTGACAACCACCCCGGCCGGGATCCCGACCAGGTACATGGGGATGTAGAAGATCCAGCCCAGCAGGAAGCCGGTGCTGGTCTGGCGCAGGGCGGTGGTGAGGTTGTAGTCCTCGCTCTGGTGGTGGGCCACGTGGGCGGCCCAGAGGATGGTGCGCTCGTGGCCCAGGCGGTGCAGCCAGTAATAACAGAAGTCGTAGAGCACCATCGCCAGCACCCAGGTGAACCAGTGTGAGGCATCCAGCAGCGGCAGGGAGAAATACACGGTGACGAGGTGGTAGACGTAACCTCCCACGCCCAGCGTCACGAAGCGCCGCGCCTGGCTCAGGACGCCCAGGGCAAGGCTGCTGAAACTGTCGTTGAGGCGGTAGGTGTTGCGGTGCACGGCCAGCCCATAGGCCAGTTCCACCAGGATGGCGAGGATGAAGAACGGGACGGCGTAGACGACGAGATTCATGTCCGGCGAGGGGCTGACGGTTGACTGTACAGGTGCAACCCTACCTTGCAGGGCCGATTTTGGCTAGTGCCTCTCCCCCGCCGGGTCTATATTGGGCCCATGAACCACCAGACCACGATTGCCGGCAACGCCAGCGACCTCGACCCCGAGGCGTGCCGCCGGGCGCGCCTCGCCAGGGACCCGAGGTTTGACGGCGAGTTCTTCCTGGCGGTGCGAACGACGGGGATCTACTGCCGCCCGGTCTGCCCCGCGCGGGCGCCGTCAGAGCGGAACGTCACCTACTTTCGGAGCGCCGCCCAGGCTGCCGGCGCCGGCTACCGGCCCTGCCTGCGCTGCCGCCCGGAATCGGCCCCGGACAGCCCGGCCTGGCTGGGCACCTCCACCACCGTCCGGCGCGCCCTGGGACTGATCCGCGAGGGGGCGCTGAATGACGGCGGGCTGGCGGCGCTGGCCGCGCGGCTCGGCGTCGGGGAGCGCTACCTGCGCAAGCTGTTCCAGCGGGAACTGGGCGCCTCGCCCCGGGACGTCGCCCTCAACCAGCGCCTGCTATTCGCCCGGAAACTGCTGGCGGAGACCGGCATGCCGATCACCGAGGTCGCCTTCGCCGCCGGCTTCGGCAGCGTCCGCCGCTTTAACAGCGCGGTGCGCGAGCAGTTTCATGCGACCCCCGGTGAACTGCGGGCCCGCCGCAAACCGAAGGGTGACAACGCGGCGATCCGCCTGCAACTGCACTACCGCCCGCCCTACGACTGGGCGGGGGTGATCGGCTTCTTCGGGCGCCACGCCGTGGCCGGAGTGGAGACGGTCGGTGACGACTGCTACCAGCGCACTATCACAGCCGGCGGCAGGGGCACGGTCCGGGTACGCCCCCTGCCCGGGCGCAACGCCCTGCAGTTGGAGCTGGAGCTGCCCGACCACAGCCAGCTGATGCCGGTGGTGGCGCGCGTGCGGCGCATGTTCGACCTGGACGCGAATCCCGCCGTTGTCCAGGCCGCGCTGGCCACCGATGACCACCTCGCCCCCCTGCTGGCACACTACCCCGGCATCCGCTCACCCCTGCACTGGTCGCCCTTCGAGGCGGCGATCCGGGCGATCGTCGGCCAGCAGGTCAGCACCCTCGCCGCCCGCACCACCTGCTCGCGACTGGCCGCCGCGGCAGCCGATCCCGGGGAGAGCCCGGCCTTTCCCCCGGCCGCAGCGCTGGCCGC
>JARRPM010000100.1:0-18950 GCA_037382865.1 Halioglobus sp.
CGCACGGACTCCCGATTGATCGAGTCCAACGGCGAGAAGCGCTGTTCGTCGTAGGTGCGCCCGTGAGCCAGCCAGTTACCCGGCTCGCGGTCGGCCTTCATGATGCGCGCGGCGGTCACTGCCCCGACCGGACTGGCGCCCGCCAGCCTCGCCGCTGAGACGGTTTCAGGGTCATCGGCAAATCCCGACAGGCTTGCCAGCATCATCGCCAGGAACAGACCAGTTCTCATCTCGAATGCACCTCTCGATACACGCTGCAACCACAATGAAACTGAAGTATGGCACAGCCCCTCCGATGGGACCGGAGGGTATATCTCCCGTGCTAGGGTGCGTCGGGGAGGGATTCCAGCTCGCGCTCGGCCAGTTTCTCCCTGAGAATTTCCATCAGCCTGGGCCGGTTGGCCTCCATCGCCTGCTGGATACTGCCCACGACGGTTTCTTCACCGGCATCCGCCTCACTCGCGGAGACCTCGCCCGGATAGAGGTCGCTCTCGTCTTCCGGCAGTGCGCTTTCTAACAACCAGGTGGTGCCGACCGGGTCGGGGCAACTCGCCATGGGGGAGCAGGATACCAGTTCCATAAACCCGATCGGCGGGCCATCAAGCTGCTCCTCGAACGTGACGTGGTATTGTCCCTCGTAGCCGGACCGAATGATCGGATCGGCGATCAGAACCGCGAAATCCTTCTGCATCTGGCCGTAGAGATAGACCCCCTGCCCGAACTGGATAACATCATTCACGACCTGTACATCCGTGACAACAGCCCATACCTGGCCGAAAGATGGATCCTCAAAATCTGGACGCGTGAACCAGGATATCAACGAAGCGTTGCCATCGGTGTCCGTCGCTTCCCACAGCCCGGTGACATCGAAGGAGTCCATAGAAAGCAGGTAATCGGAAATTACGAAGTTCTGGTTGGCCTCCTGCCATTTGAGCACCACGTCAAAGTCCAGCGTCGGAAAGCCCTGCACCCGGGCCTCGGCCGCAGCCCCGCGCAGGAAGCCGCCGTCTGAAATATCAGTCACCGAGAACGTCCTGCGCCGGAACTCCACCCCGTCGGCGTAGGCCACCACTTCGTGCTTACCCGGCCCAAGCAACTGAAAAGCCCACAGCAGGGCAAAGCCGTTGTCGTCGTCTCCACATTGCTCAACCGTGTCCTGCCTGGTCGTGCCGTAGCTCGCCTCGATGGGGTCCCCCCCATCGAAGGCAATCTCGATGCGATCCGCCTCACAGTACCAGCCCGACACGATGCCGACACCGCTTTGTACGGAGCCGTTCTGTGGAATCTCAAGATTTCCCTGGGCCTGGCTGATCACAGGCAGGGCAAAAGTGAACAGAGCACTCAGGATGATGGCGCGGCGCATAGGAGCTTTCCTTTAGTTGATAGTAGTTACAACAATAGAAAACCATATCCTGCGGTCCTGCATTGATATACATCACCAATTTCCACGTATTTATTGTGTCGCCGACTGAAAAAACCCTGCCAGGGCGATTAGACTCATACCCGGGGACAGTGGTCGACAGGCCGGATAAAGGACCATGATGGCCAATCCAGGCAAACGCGCATTTCAGGAGGGCTCAAGTCGATGAAAAGAGAGGACGGCATCGAGGAGCAACGGCGGATGGGGCTGACCATGCAGGCCCTGGCGTGGGTGGTATTTATCATCCTCGGCGTCTTCTTTTTCACCGATATACTCGAACGCCAGCACAATCCCAACCAGACCCTGGAAACCCGAAATGAGGCGGGGATGCGTGAAGTCGTTCTGAAGCGGAACAGGTTCGGGCACTACGTGACCAGCGGAGCGATAAACGGCCAACAAGTTACTTTCATGCTCGATACCGGGGCCAGCGGGGTAGCCATTCCCGGGCGGGTAGCCCAGCGCCTGGGGCTGGAGCGGGGCCGGGCTTTTCCTACCCAGACCGCCAATGGCATATCTACCAGCTATGCTGCCACCCTGGATCGGGTCAGCGTGGGGGGCATCGAGCTCCGGGATGTCTGGGCGGGGATCACGCCGACACTGCAAACCGACCAGGTGTTGCTCGGCATGACGTTTCTCAAGCACATCGAGTTCACCCAGCGAGGAGATACCCTGATCCTGCGGCAGTATCTGTAGGCCGCTCTGGTACTGGTAGGACCAGGCGGGGTGCTGGGCATCTTTTACCGAGCGACCTCAGTTTTAAGCACGCCGTGCAGATGTGGACACAGCCGCGATCGTGTCACGCCAGCTGGGAACAGAAATTACCGCGAGATGCCTTGTTCCAACTGATCATTTGCAAGTGACCCATTGGTGCTAGGGCGTGTACCAGATCGGTGACGTATAGGCCCGGTCCTGCTGGGCCGCCGGTACGCCTTCAGGTCGTTTGACCTTGTAGAAGGCCGCGTCGTGGGTGGTCCAGCGCGGCGTCGGGATCTCGAGCACGCGCACGTAGTAGAACGCGCGCTGCTTCGGATCGAAATCCGGATCCTGCCAGTACGCCATCAACAGCGGCTCGCCGATACCGTTTGTATAGGTGGCATTCTCTATGTCGACGGTGTCACCCACTATTCGGTCACAACGGTGCTGATCGTTGATGGCGCGCTCGTCAGAGCAGGCCACGTCGTAGATCTGTTCCTGCAGTTCTCCCCTGCCATCGAGCCACCCCTTGACGATCTGCACCCGATCAAGGTTGGCGCCATCGGGGTCCCGCAGGGCGCGAACCATCAGGCGCGGAGCCTTGCCCGATGGGGCCGCCCGCAGGTCCCCGCCCATAGGCACCCCATCGTCGTAGCCGACTCTGGCGAAGTCGGGTCGCATCACGGTCTGTTCATCGAAATCCCAACCGGCAAAGACGCGAACCAGGATTCTCGAGCCAGTCGTCGCGTAGGTCTCTTTGCGTTTCATGGCATCCCACAGCGACTCGCGGGTGTTCTCCCTTGCCCACACACCCTGCAGACCGGAGGCGATGGTTTCAAATTCATAGGTTGCTGTGCCCACCCCCTCCGGATCGGGCACAATCTGACCATCGAACCTGTCCGGCCCCGGCTCCATCAGCGCGACCTTGCCGAAGTAGTTGTCCTCCCGGGTCGTGGCCAGGGAGGTGTGGGAATCGGTGGCGCCCACCATGCCGAATTTGAACGGGTTGGTGCCGAGTTTCTCCTCGAGTTGCAGGCCGATCTTGAGCGCGCCGCGCGCGTACTCGTGGGGCAGCATCTCGGGCGTCTTCTTCTCGCCGGCCCAGTTGCCACGATCCCAGTTTTCGTAGTCGGCGAACTCGTCGTCCGGCGAGAGCAGGGGGTGTGCCTCGCCGTCTCCCTTCATCTGCGTGACTTCATAGAGAGGCTCCCACCTGGCGCGAGCCGTGGCGTAGCGCTCGTCGATCCGCTTGCCCGAGAGTGTCTCGGTGGCGAACATCACCCCGTTCGAGAGGTTGCCGTTGTGGGGTATGGCGAGCACGCTGCCGCCGGTTTTCTTCTCATAATCTTCCATCCATTGCCAGAGGTCCTCCGGGTCGTCCGAGTCGTAGGCGGCGAAGGGAGTCATCTGGCTCGCTTTATCGGCATCGTCGCGCAGGACGACAACGCGGTGCAGGTTGTTGCCTGCGGGCATGGCCGACCATTCGTAGCCAATGAAGGCAGTGAATCGCCCGGGCTCGTTGTGCTCCTCGGCGTACCCTATCATCTCGTCCCAGATCCTGCGGACGATGTCAGGGTCATCCATCGGATTGTTGCCCTCGACCAACACCTTCAATCCGTAGTACTCGAATGCCTCGTAGACCTTGCCCTGCATATAAAGGTCGTGTGTGGTGCGGCCGATCTCGGTCTTCAGGAGGGTCGGATCCGAGCGCTGGATCAGCACGGGAACACCCATGGTCTCGGCATGATCGGCGACGACCAGCCAATCCAGCGGGCGGACGAGTTTCGCGGGCACCCCGGTGGCTGAGATGACCTTCTTTCCCTTGGCGAACTGATAGGCCTCATCCGGACCCAGATTGTTGCCTACCAGGCCCGCATCGTAGGAGTAGGAGGTATGCAGGTGGGAATCGCCCCAGAATACGCGGTCCGGGTAGTCATCGCCGACAAAGGGCGAATAGTTCTTGGCATGCACGGGTGCGTTGTCGCGATCGACGACGAAATCGGTCCCCATTGCTGTATCCGCGGCTTGAAGCTGGTACGACGCCAGCGCCACCAGCGCAGCGATGGCCGCCGCGACGGTCGTACCGGTCGATTTAATCTTTGTTCCGATCATTTACTGCCTCCTTATTTAGCGGGGTATTGTCTACGGCGGCGAGCATCCGTTGTTTTTCACAGCAGGTTGATAACAACACCATACTATAAATTACCACCGGATGGTGCGAGGCCGCCTTTCATTTCACGCCATCCGGATCAACCCCGATCCATGCCGCGGGGACTGAAATCACAGGTGGCTGCCGTCGATACCTCGTCAATTCCACCGGGCCAAAACGCGTCAACTTTGGACATCCTTGGTTAATTTTTCGCTGAAAAACAACAGCCTCAGGCATGTATCGGCTTGCCATTCACGCCTCGCATAGCCTCCATCACGGCTTCTGAGACGGTCGGATGGGCATGGATCAAACCTGCAATATCCTCCGGCAGCAGTTCAGCAGAACGCGCCAACAGCAGCTCGTGCAGAATCTCGGTCGCGTTGTACCCGACGATGTGTGCACCGAGCAATTCATCCGTATCCGGATCACACAGCACTTTCACCAGCCCGGTGGGCTTCCCGACGGCAATCGTCTTGCCGGCACCCCGGTAGTGGAATACCGATTTTTTGACCGCCCTGCCCTGCGCCAGGGCCTGGTCTTCGCGCAGTCCGAAGCCGGCGACCTGGGGCTCACAATAGATAGCTGACGGCACCAGTTCCGGATCGACGGACCGCCGATGCGGGGAGTGACCCGCCATGTGCTCCACGGCCATTTCCCCTTCCGCCGATGCGACGTGGGCAAGGGCCGGCGTGTTGGTGATATCGCCGATGGCGTAGATGCCCGCAGCAGCCGTCTGGCAGTAGTCTCCCACCTGTACATAACCGCGCGCATCCAGCTTGACCCCCATTTCCTGCAGGCCCAGTCCCGAGGTATTGGGTGAGCGGCCGAACACGACCAGCGCCTTGCCGGCTTCGACCGTATCGGTCGTTCCGTCCTCGGCGACCAGGGTAGCAGTGACGCCCCCCTCGCCGCGCTCCAGCCTGTCGGCCCGGGTTTTTACCCGAACGTCGATGCCGCTGCGCCGCAGCACGTCATCGAGCACAGCGCAGGTCTCGAAATCCTCGGTGGGAAGGATGTGGTCCAGAGCCTCCACCAGGGTGATTTTCACGCCGAAACTGTTCATCACGTAGGCGAACTCGACACCGATCGCCCCCGCGCCGAGGATCAACAGGCTCTCGGGGAGCGTCGTCATGGCCAGAATACCGGTGGAGGAGAGCACCCGCTTTTCGTCGAACTCGAAGCCGGGGACCGACAGGGGGCTGGAACCGGTGGCCACCAGGATATAGCGGGTGGCCAGTTGCTGCGTGCCGTCCACGGTCACCTCGCCCCTGCCGGTGATCTTCGCGGTCCCCCGGATGTATTCCACCCTGTTGCGCTTGAGCAGGCCGGTGACACCGCCGGTGAGCGTCTTCACCACCTCGCGGGATCCGGCCTGGACGGCGGCGTAATCCAGGCCGCTGCGATCGACCCTGACCCCTACCGACTCCATTCTTTCCAGGTCGTGGTAAAGCTCGGCCTGATGAATCAGGTTCTTCGAGGGTATGCAGCCCCAGTTGAGGCAGACCCCGCCGGGCGCATCCTCCCGCTCCACCACGGTCGTTTTCAAACCCAACTGCGCGGCGCGGATGGCCGCGACGTAACCGCCTGGCCCCGCGCCGATGATCACCAGATCCCTATCAGACATTGCTCACTCCCGATTTCACTGTATTGCCGAGACAGCAGCCTCGCACCGGCGCAGGTAGCCGCGCCCCGATGCCAGCTGCAGGCTCTTTCGTATATCCAACACCCTGGGCCCCTCCGGGTTGTAGCGCACGCGGAAGTGGCTCCCCTCGCGCAGCAGTACCTCCCGTTCGCCGTCGAGCGCGATCACCGCGGGGGCCCGGCCGATCGCCAGTGCCTCTCCCGGCCCGAACGTGCGGTGGGACGCCACCCGCAGCTCAGCCATCAGGCCCGGTGCAATCGGCGCGGTGATGCACCGCTCTCCCCGGCCCAGCAGGAGCTGACAGGCCCTGCCGCTGAACGGCGCCAGTGGCTCCACCTGGGCCCCGATGGCGGACATGCCGATGCTGTCGACGCGGGCCTGGGTGAGGTAGAGTTCGCGGATCCGCAGCGGCTCCCAGACCGCCCGTGCCGCCACGTCCACGGCGTCGATGACCGCCAGGTCGACCAGGGCGTGGTCGACGCAGTTGTCCTGCTCATCGACCAGGTCGAGACGGGGCGCCTGACGACACACCTCTTCCGCAGCGACGACGCCCGTGGCCAGGGCGGCCGCCGCCATACCGGCCAGGGTGCCTTCGATCATCTCGGGGAACACGTTGTTGGTCCCCGTGGAGACGGGCAGGATCGGCACCTCGGCACACCGCTTCGACACCACCCTGCTGGTGCCATCACCCCCCAGCACGATCAGGACATCGACCCCCTCCTCCACCATCAGGGCGGCAGCCCGGATACTGTCGTCCTGGGTACCCAGCACATAGGGCATGGACAGGGGTTTCACCTGCAGTTGCCCGAGTTCACCCTCCAGCTCCAGCAGCACTCGGCGGGTCAGGTTGGAGCGATCGGGCATGATCAGCGCCCGCTCCACGCCCAGGGCATCCATGGCCAGCAGCATGCGCTGTACCGCGTTCTCCTTGACGGCATTGGTCACTGTCATGCCGCTGGAGATGATGCGCCTGAGATCCTTGCCCGATGCGGGATTGGCGATGATGCCGACGGTGCTCACAGGACGGTCTCGGGCTTGGTCTGTATTGCGCGCAACACCAGCCGGCCTTTTCAAGCGACCGGCATCGGCGGTTGTTGGGGCCTGGTCCTGCCCTGGGCCTCCTCGAGTTCCACCACATTGCCGAAGGGATCCCGTCCGTAAACGGTGCGAACCCCGGGAATACCGACGTCCGTAGGGGGGGAGTGAAACGCCATGCCCGCGGCGCGCAGCCTCTCATACTCCGCATCCAGGTCGGTCACCGCCAGACAGATGTGGGTGATACCATAATCGATGACCGGTCGGCGCGGGTCCTGGGGCGCCGGCGCGCAGTCGCCAAACTGAAACAACTCCATCAAAAGGTTGTCTGTGCCGATATGGCAGACCCGCGCGGACGTGCCCTCGACGGCGAGAATGCGGTCGGCGGATTCGGTGCCCGCCGGCCAGCCCGCGTCGGACAGCTTCTCAAACCCGAGCAGGTCACAGTAAAACTGCAGCGCCCGATCCATGTCCGGCACCGAAAGTGCCACATGATTTACGCCCAATATCATCTTCAAGCCTCCCGGCATACACTCCTGGTAATTACTGAATCTTGATCCCGTTGATCAGCTCACCCTTGCGCCACTTGGGCAGCACGATCTTCCTGTTGAACCAGGCGGGCGCCAGCCTGTGCAGCAGCCAACCCGGGCCGACATGCGACCAGGGCGAGCAGATGATCAGCTTGTTCTTGCGCAACCCGCGCAGTGCATCCCGGGCGACGACGGAGGGATCCACCGCATCCTCAGCCTCGTAACGCCGCGCGCTGTTGGCGGCAGCGACCCGGTCCGCGGCCTCGTCGCCGAAGTGGATCCTCGAGTCCTTCGCTATCGCCGTTTTGATAATGCCGGGGCAGAGCACGCTGACGCTTATCCCTTTTGGCGCCAGCTCGATACTGAGGGACTCCCCCATGCTGCAGGCCGCCGCCTTGCTAGCGTGGTAACTCGCCATGCCGGGGCCGGGCACCAAAGCGGCGCCACTGGCAGTGATCAGCACCGCTCCCTCCCCGCGCTCGATCATGGCGGGCAACAGGTAGCGCAGCGTGTAGGCAACGCCCATGACATTGATATCCATCACCCAGCGCCAGTCGTCCATGTTGGCGATATCCAGGGGGCTCCCCTCGGCCACGCCCGCATTGGCGCACACCATGTCCACGGCTCCGGTTTCACCGAGCAGCTTTTCGGCGAACTGGCGGCTCTCCTCTTCGGAGCTGTGATCGACGCGATAGCCGGCTGCCTTCGCATCCATCCTGTGGAGTTCCGCGACGACCTGATCGATACGCGCCTGGTCGATATCGGTGATGGTGACCTGCGCTCCCTCCGCCGCGAAGGCGTGCGCCAGTGCGCGACCGATCCCTGAACCGCCACCGGTGACGACGACATGCTTACCTCTGTACTCTGTTCCCGCCATAAACTGCTACTCCGTCATTTCATTGTCGAGCTTTGCTGCTAACCCAGCATCAAACCCGGCTGCTCTATCGCCTCGTGCAGGGCTCGCGCGAACCGCGCCGCGGGCTCTCCGTCCATCACCCTGTGATCGAACGTCATCGAAATCGGCATCATGGTGCGGATCGCCATCTCACCGTCTCTCACCACCGGTTTCTGCTCCGGGGTACTGGGACCGATCAGCGTGGTGTTGGGCAGGTTCAGCACCGGTGTCGACCGCGTACCGGGCGGAGAGAGCCCGGCCGTGGTCGACAGGGTGATGGTGCTGCCGCTCATATCATCGGCGCCCAGCTCGTTGCGCCGGGCGCGCTCGACCAGTGACCTCATCGCCACATCAATCTCCACCACGCCCATGGCCTGCACATTCTTCAATACCGGGACGAGCAGGACGGATTCGTACTCGCTGGCGCCGGGAAGTGCCGTCGCGATCCCCACGTTGACGGCGCGATGAATCACGATTTCGTCACCGTCTATCTGCGCATTGGCGATCGGGACGCGGGCAGCGGCATAGGCGATGGCTTTCACCAGGAATGCATTGATGGAGACGCGGGTTCCCAACTGCTCCTCCCGCGCCAGAAACTGCTGGCGCAGGGCCAGCAGCTGGTCCAGTTCCACTTCCCAGAAGGAGGATAACTGGGCGCTGCTCTGGAGGCTCTCCACCATCCGCTTCGCGATCGCCGCGCGCGCAGCCCTGAAGGGAATTCGCACCGGTTCCAGCGGAGCCCGCGCAGCGTCGATCGGCGCCACCGGTGCCGGGGCGGCTGTCGCGCCCCACGACTCGGCCGCGAGAATATCCCGTTTCACGATGCGGCCGCCAGGCCCCGTACCGCTGAGTGCGGCCAGGTCCATGCCGCGATCAGCGGCCATTTTCCGCGCCAGGGGCGAGGCCTTGATACGGCCTCCCGGGATACGGCCTCCCGGCGCAGCGGTCGATTCGCGGGTCGACTCCGCCCTGGGCTCACCTGCATGAGGCTCGGTCACCACCGCCGCACTCGCACCCGCGGATCCGGCTGCCGTCTCGTCACCGCTCATGGACTGGTAGGCGGCCTCATCACTGGCAAACTGCGCGATCGGGGATTCAACCGGTACCGTCTCCCCCGCCGGGACGGCGATGTGGACGAAGCCCTCGAGCGGAGACTCCACCTCGTAGGCGACCTTTTCGGTCTCCACTTCGACCAGCATCGCGCCCTTCTCCACCCAGGCGCCCTCCTCTACCAGCCAGGCGTTGATCGTACCCTCGTTCATGGCCATCGCCAGTTTGGGCATCAGGAAGTCTTTAATCATGTCGCTGGCACTCCAGTTCAAGCGCAGACTTCGCGCACGGCTGCTTCAATTTTGTCCGGATTCGGGCCGATGTAAGGCTCCATGTGCCCGCCGGGAATCGGCATGTTGGGAAACGTGACCCGCTTGATGGGTGCATCCAGCAAATCAAATCCCTCCTCGATGACCCGGGCGGAGATGGTGCTGACATAGCCACCCTTCTCCCAATCCTCGTCCACCAACACCAGCCTGTTGGTCTTCTCCAGCGAGCGGAGCAGCGTTTCCATATCGAAGGGCTCGAACGAACGTGGATCGATCACTTCGACGGAAATTTCGCCGCTAAGAGTTTCCGCAACCGCCAGAGCGTTTTTCAACTGCAGGCTGTTGGCCAAGACGGTGACATCGGTACCCTCGCGCTTCACGTCAGCCACGCCTAGAGGAACGATATAATCTTCCTCGGGCACATCGCCCCGCTCCATCATCAGCTGCATATGCCAGGGAATGAACACCGGATTGTTGTCCCGGATGGCGGCCTTGAACAAACCCTTCGCATCATAGGGCGTGGAAAACCCTTCGCATCATAGGGCGTGGAAGGCATCGCCACTTTCCAGCCCGGCTGGTGGAACAGGGTGCCGTGTACTCCCATCGAGTGATCATTGGCCAGGCGCATACCCGTCCCGGTTGCCGCCGTAACGACGATCGGCATCGGCACCTGGCTGCCGTGGATAAAATAGTGTTGTCCCGTGGCCACCGAAACCTCGGAGAAGGTCACGTAAGTAAAGCCCGCGAACATGAAGTCCACGATGGGGCGAAAACCCTCCATGGCCGCGCCCATTGCCACACCGTACATTCCGCTCTCCGCCAGCGGCGTGTCGACAATGCGCTCCTCGCCGAACTGGTCCACCAGCCCTTTGGTATAGGGGAAAATGCTGCCCCTGATATCCTGCCCCACCATGAAGACCTGTTCGTCCGCCTCCATTTCCTCGACGATCGCCTCGCGAATCGCTTCAACCAGGGTTATCTCTCTCATTTGATTCACTCCATTCCTGTCCAGTTTCAGGGCGCGTAGACGGCAGCCAGCAGTTCTTCCTCCGAAGGCGTGGCGATCGGGCTCTCATCGGCGAACTGCTCCGCAGCGGCAACTTCCGCCTTTGCCTCTTCGTGGATGCCGTCGATCTCCGCCTGGGTGAACAGCTTTTCAGCGAGAACACGTTCGGTGGCCAGCGCCACCGGCTCGCGTTTGCGCATCTCCTCGTGCAGTTCCTCTGAGCGCGGGGTGTAACCCGCCAGGTCCGGTGTACCGACATCGTGTTCCTTGAAGCGCAGTACTTTGCACTCCACGAAGGAGGGACCCTTGCCGCTGCGGGCCCGCTCGATCACGGCCAGCTCGGCCTCGGCGCAGGCGAAAACGTCCTGGCCATCAACGATAGTGGCGGGAATGCCGTAGCCCGCTGCCAGGCTGGAAATGTCGGCCATGGGGTGCATCTCTTCCGCCGTGGAGTGGATGGCCATACCGTTATTCTCACACCAGTAGATGATGGGAAGCTTCCAGTTTGCGGCGAAGAGCATCGACTCGTGGGCGCGTCCCTGGCCGTAGGAGCCGTCCCCGGAACAGTTCATCACCACCTCCTGTCTGCCGCGACGCTGGCAGGCCCATCCCATGCCGACGATGGGCGTATGGTTCATCCCGATATAGCCAGAGGCGAAATGCACACCCTGGGAGGGAAAAGACCAGTGAAAGGAGGCGCGCCCCTTGCAGCAGCCGGTCTCCTTGCCGGTGTGTTCGGCCAGGTAATATTTCAGGTCGATTCCCTTGGATAGCATGTGACCCACGCCGTGGCCGCGGTGATGGGGATTCAGGAGGTCACCCTCCCGCAGAAATGTCGCGGCGCCGACCCCCGGCGCCAGCGCGCCCTCGCCCGGATGGTAGAAACCCACCAGCCGGCCCGTGGTGATGCGCCGGTACATCATCTGGTCGTAGTAAAAAGCCCTTACCAGGTTGCGGAATAGTGTTTTCATCTGTTCTGCTTCAAGACTCATCGCTTTCTCCCGGACTGGCCGTTGACTGACCCCGCGTAAACCGCTTGAGGGGTAACGGTGTCATTCTCCCTTTTCCGCAAAAAACAGGAATGCCGATAGCGGACAGAGACGGTTTATTTCAGGCCAATTTTTTATGCACTCCGGCGCGGCGACTCAAGGTGGCCGCAATTCAGCGGCAGCTGTCCCCTTTGCCTATAACGCGGGCGCTGCAAACGCCCCTAATCTGTGCAGTAAGTAATTCGTCAATTCACAAAGGAGAAAATCGATGTCGCCACATAACGAAGTCCAGGGCATCGACGATGCAACACCTGCAAGACACAAGCTCAGCCGCGCTGTGGCTTTGGCCTTGCTCGCGCTGTCAGTCAACGCCAAGGCCTTTCAGTTCGAAACCGGCAATCCCGATCTTGACATACGCTGGGACAACTCGCTCCGCTACAACGCGATGTTCCGCGTGGAGAAGGCGGACGATGAGCTGGCCTCCAGCCCACTGTTCGACGACGCCACTCTGTCATTCAGTCGTGGACTGGTGAGCAATCGCCTCGACCTGGTATCGGAGCTGGACGTCATCTGGAACGGGCAGAACGGCTTCCGGATCAGCGGCGCTGCCTGGTACGACTCGGTCTACCACGATGGCAGTGACCATCCTGGCACGTCGTTTACCTGGGGCTCGCCCTCGGTGCGGGTGGGCAAATTCAACCAGGAGGCCAAGGACCTGCATGGCAGGGATGTCGAACTGCTGGACGCCCTGGTGTTCGGCACGGTCCAGCTGGGCTCTACCAGCCTGACCGCGCGAGCCGGGCGCCACACGCTGTTCTGGGGCCAGAGCCTGCTCACCAGCGGCGCCCTGCATGGCGTGGCCGGCTCCATGGCGCCCATCGATGCCGCCAAGGCCTTCTCGGTGCCCGGTGCAGAGGTCCAGGAGCTGTTCATGCCGACCACTAAAGTGTCAGCCTCCTGGCAGGCTACACCCAGCCTTACTTTCAGCGGCTATTACAGCTTCGAGTTCCGTGAACACCGCCTGCCAGCGGTGGGCAGCTATGCCAGCACGGCCGAAATCCTGCCCCGCAAGGCCGAATTTGCCGCCATCATTCCGCGACCCGACCTGGGGCTCGCCGCCGGCCTGAAACGCGATGGCAGCGAGGACGAGGGCGAGTTCGGCCTCGGTCTGGAGTACTACCTCGGCGGAATCGACGCCGATTTCGGCCTCTACTACCTCAACTATCACGACAAACTGCCCAGCGGGCTGGTGGCCGAAATCAACGGCCTCCAGGCCGGCGGGCTCGTTCCCCCAGAACTGGTGGGGCCGGTCAACGCCGCCGTCGGCCGTATGAAGATGACCTACAAGGACGATATCGACCTGTTCGGACTCAGCGCCTCGAAGGAGCTGTGGGGCATCAGCTTCGGCGCCGACCTGGTCTACCGGCAGGACCAGCCGCTGGCCCAGGATCTCGAAGCAGCCCTGAGCAGCCGGGTCGTCCTGGTGCCTCCGGGCACGCCTACGGAGTTCGACAGCTTCGACGCCTCCAACTACGGCGGGCCGACGGGCGACACCCTGCATTTTGTAGCTAACGCCTTCGGCTTCCTGAATGCCAATGCCTTGTGGCAGGGGGGAAATTACATCGTGGAATTAACCGCTGCCCGGCTGGAGGACATCAACGACGCGCACAAGGCGTTCGCGGCAAAGCATCTGGTCGATTCATCCGGCGATGCCGACGATTCGATCTCGACCACCCTGGCGGTCAATTTCACCCCCGAGTGGTACCAGGTATTCCCCAGTATGGACATGAAGATGCCGCTGTCAGTGAGCTACGGCCTGGCCAACGACGCCCCGATCATACTCGGCGGCACGGAAGATGTCGGTAATTTCGCCATCGGGCTGACGTTTCTTTACAGGCAGGAACTGCAGATGGATATCAAGTACTCGCAGGCGCTCGGCAGCGATTCCCCGTCAAAGGATCGCGATTTCGTCAGTCTTACAGCGAAATACACGTTTTAACATCTGGTTATAGAGAGGATAAATCCATGAAAACGATTGCATCAGTCATGATCGCACTGGGTCTTGCCGCAAGTGTCGGCGCCCAGGCCGCCGTCTCGCCTGAGGAGGCCGCCAAACTAGGCAACGAGCTCACGCGCTGGGGCGCCATCGCCGCCGGCAACGCGGACGGTAGTATACCGCCCTACACCGGTGGGCTTGCCAAGGACAAGTGGCCGGAAGATACCTCTGTCAACCGCCCCACCGACCCCTTCCGCGGCGAGAAACCCCTGTATACGATCGACCAGGACAACGTCGATGAATACGCCGAGCTGCTGTCACCCGGCACGGTCGCGCTGATCAAGAAGTATGGCGATCAGGGCTACCGGCTCGACGTCTATCCCACTCACCGCACCATGAGCTACCCCGACTGGATCCTGGAGAATGTCCAGAAGAACGCGACTGCCACGGAGCTGGCGAACGAGGGCAAGAGCCTCTCGAACATCGAACCCGGCCCGCCCTTTCCAATCCCTCAGAACGGACTCGAGGCCCTCTGGAATCACCTTCTCCGATGGGAGGGAACCCACTGGGAATCGGAAGCGTCCACCTTTTACATCGACGAAAACGGACAGCAGGTGGAGTCCAGCGCCTCCAGAAACACCGTGGAATACCCCTTTTACAACCCGGACAAAGAGTACCAGGCGGATACAGAAGATTTCTGGTACATAAGGATTGATTACTTTGCCCCCGCCCGCCGGGCAGGGGAAAAACTGCTGGTCATCGACCCCACCGATTTCTCCGGTTCGGCGGGACGGCGCAGCTACCAGTATCTGAAGGGGCAGCGCCGCGTGCGACGGGCGCCGGCGGTCGCCTTCGACACGCCGAACCCGGGCACCTCCGGGCTGGCCACCTATGACGATGCGTTCATCTTCAACGGGTCACCAGAGCGCTACGACTGGAAGCTGGTGGGGAAGCAGGAAAAGATCATTCCGTACCACAACTACGAACTGGCCTATTTCGTGCCCAGGGACCAGTCTATCGGCGAAAAATTCATCAACCCGGATCACATGCGCTGGGAGAAGCACCGCGTCTGGGTTGTGGAAGGCACACTGAAAGAGGGTGCGCGCCATATCTATTCGCGGCGGACACTGTACATCGATGAGGATACCCTCGGTGCGCAGCTGACCGACCAGTATGACGGCCAGGGCAAGCTGTGGCGCACCGTCCAGAATATATCGCCTGTCAACTATGTGCTCGGCGCCGGTTACGTGGGTGCGCTCGCCGGCTACGACCTGGATGCCGGAATCTATTACATGACGGGTTACGCCGCAGATTCGAAGCACATTGTTTTCGATCCCGACGCACCACAGAAGCCCGCCGCTTTTTACACCTCCCAGGGACTGGCCCGAGGGGGCGTCCGCTAGTCGGCAGGCTCGCCGCCCGGCGCCAGGCCGGGCGGCCTGTTAATCAACTTCCAAGGTACGCAAATATGGAAACGACAGGACATGCCAGGTTACGGAAATTTGTCGGGCAGTTGGTGTTCGTCTTTGCCTCGGTTGCCGGTTCGACACTGCCGGCGCTTGCGGCAGTGGGGATAGGGCAGGACTACGATATCCTCAACCTGCCGGCAAAGCAGAGCCCGCTGGCCAGCAAGACGTGGCTTCACGCGATAACCCGCGCCGGTGACCGCCTGGTGGCCGTGGGGCACCGCGGCCATATCATCTATTCGGATGATAAAGGGGAAACATGGATTCAGGCGGAAGTCCCGGTGCGCTCCGACCTGACAACCGTTGACTTCCCCTCCCCAGACGAGGGGTGGGCTGCCGGCCACGAGGGGGTGATCCTGCGCAGCAAAGATGGTGGCGAGACCTGGACCAAGGAACTGGACGGTTACCAGTTCAACGAGATGTCACTGGCTCATTACAAGAAACTGGCGCAGGACAACCCCGACAACGAGCTATACCCGATCCTCGTCGAGGAGGCACAGTTCGCCCTGGAGCAGGGCGCTGACCGTCCCTGGTATGTGATTCATGTCAACCAGCGCGGCGAGGTTTACGCCGCCGGCGCATACGGACTTCTTGCCGTCAGTTACGACAAGAAAACATGGGTCCCGATCCTAGAGGGGGTCGAGAACCACGATGGTTTCAATCACATCTTCGGATACGCCCGATTCGGTGAGGATGATTTCATGCTGGTGGGGGAACGCGGCAGCGTCTGGTACCAGCCGCAACCCAACCAACCCTGGAAGCGGCTGTCGCCCTTCTATACCGGCAGTCTCTACACCGCGGTCATAGCGGATGACGGGGCAGTTATCGTCAGCGGCATGCGAGGGAATACGTTCCGCTCTACCGACAAGGGTTTCACCTGGACAGAGGTCGAATTGCCAGTGGCGGAGTCCATCATTAGCTCGGAGCGCCTGGCAGATGGCCGTCTCGTCCTGGTGTCAGCGGCGGGCAGTATTCTGGTGAGCGACGACCAGGGGCTGAGCTTCAAGCGCGTAGATGACGAGACTCGGTGGCCCTACACCGACCTTATCGAGGTGGAGCCGGGCGTGATCCTGCTGACCGGGCGTAACGGCGTTCGCAAACTAGAGTTGCCAAATCCGACCAGATAAATAGACAGGTGGTTAGCCATGTCACATGCAAATAGTTCCTTTGATCTTCCCGTGATCTCCTCCGTTGAGGAGTTTGACCGCAGCACCGGCTCCCTGCTGGAACGCCTGGTCTTCAACAACCGCGTCCTGGTGATGGCGTTCTGCACCCTGGCGACCTTCTTTCTTGCCTACCATGCAAAGGACATCACCCTGCAGGCCGGCTTCGAGAAGATGCTGCCGAAAAATCATCCCTATGTCATCAACTACCAGGAAAACAAGAAGTTCCTGAAGGGGTTGGGCAACAACCTGACTCTGTCCATCAAAGGCAGCGGCGAATCCATTTTCGAGAAGGATTACCTTCAGACACTGGAGAGCCTCAACGACCAGGTGTTTTTCATTCCCGGTGTCGACCGGACCGCGATGAAATCCCTGTTCACGCCCAATACGCGGTGGCGGGTGGTGACCGAAGAGGGCTTTGCCGGCGGCCCGGTGATGCCGGGCTATTTTGACGGTTCGCCGCAGAAAATCGAGGAACTGACCAGAAACGTTCGAAACGCCGGGATCGTGGGCTCTCTGGTGGCCAATGACCTGGAGTCCAGCTCGATTGTCATCCCCCTGCGAGCCAGGGATCCGGAGACCGGTGAGCGCCTGGACTATTACTCGATCTCCCGGCAACTGGAGGACATCCGCACCGAGTACCAGGGGATCAGCGCCGATGAGCAGGGTACTATCGATAATCCGACCCCGACCGGCTACACCGTCTACATTACGGGCTTTGCCAAGATCGTCGGTGAACTCATCGACGGCCTGTTCGCGGTGATGGGCTTTTTCGCGATCGCGGTGGTGATCGCTACACTTCTCCTCTTCCTGTACACCCGGTGTCTGCGCAGCACCCTGACGGTCATCGCCTGTACGCTGATAGCGATCTGCTGGCAGATCGGTATCCTTGCGATGCTCGGCTACGAACTGGACCCCTACTCTATCCTGGTCCCCTTTCTGGTGTTCGCGATCGGCGTCAGCCATGGCGCCCAGAAACTGAACGGCGTATTACAGGACGTCGCACGTGGCACTCACAAGTACGTCGCCGCGCGCTATACGTTCCGCCGGCTGTTCCTGGCAGGGGTGACCGCCCTGCTCTCTGACGGTGTCGGCTTTGCCGTGCTGATGATTATCCAGATCCAGGTCATCCAGGATCTGGCCATCACCGCGAGCATCGGCGTGGTCGTGCTGATTTTCACCAACCTGATCCTGATACCCGTTTTGCTCTCCTACACCGGTGTATCTCGGAGAGCGGCCGAACACGCATCGCATATACCGCACACAGAGGCCGAGGCCAGTGCCCTGTGGCGCGGTCTGCTCAAATTTACCGAACGGGGACCGGCGGCCGCGGCGATCGCCGGCGGTGTGGCCCTGGCCGTACTGGGCATCGTCGTGATGCAGGACCTGCAGATCGGAGACCTGGACCCCGGCGCGCCGGAGCTGCGGGCGGAGTCGCGCTACAACCAGGATATCGCCTTCACGAACGAGAACTACTCCATCAGCAGCGATATTTTCGCGGTGATCGTCAAGCATCCTGAGGTGGACGGCTGCGTCGACTACGAAGCACTGAGCATGGCCAATGAATTGGAGTGGCGGCTCTACCACCTGCCCGAGGTGGAAGGCGTGGACGGCCTGAACGTGGGAATACGCCGCATGATGGCCGGACTTAACGAGGGCTATCCCAAACTGAACACCATGTTCCGCAACCAGGACACTATCAACTTCGCCGCCAGCGAGCTGATCAATATCGGCTACGCCAATGCGGCATGCACGCTGTGGCCGCTTAAAGTTTACCTGTCCGACCACAAGGCGGGAACCCTGACCAAGGTGGTGGAGACCCTGGAGCAGTTCAATCGGGACTTCCCGTCGGACAAGGTCCAGTTTCTGGGCGCAGCGGGCAGTGCCGGTTTCGAGGCAGCCACCAATATCGTGGTGAAGAAGGCCAACCGGGAGATGATGTTCTATGTCTATGCCGCGGTACTGGCCCTTTGCCTGCTGACGTTCCGCTCGGTAGCCGGGGTAATCTGCGCGGTACTGCCGCTGATGCTGACCTCCATATTGTGCGAGGCACTCATGGTGTGGCTGGATATCGGGGTCAAGGTGGCGACGCTTCCGGTGATCGCGCTCGGTGTCGGTGTCGGTGTCGACTACGCCCTGTACGTTCTGACGGTGATTCTCAACAAGACCCGGGCGGGCATGCCGCTGAGGCAGGCCTACTTCGAGACCCTGAACTTCACCGGCCGCGTGGTGGCCCTGATCGGTGTGACGCTGGCCGCCGGTGTCATCACCTGGGCCTGGTCACCCATCAAGTTCCAGGCCGACATGGGGATTCTGTTGACGTTCATGTTTCTGTGGAATATGGTCGGCGCGCTCGTGCTAATGCCCGCGCTTGCGGTGTTCCTGCTGAAAGTCCCCGCAGCCGAGAGAGAGGCTGCGGGCCAGGCTGACCCGGTTCAGGCCTGATCTGCAGGCTGGCGTGCGAATGACAAGACTGATGAGGTCCGGACCACGACACAACGACTCTACCAGTGGAGAAGCCAATGAAAAGGATTGCCACGATTCTCACATTCAGCGCTATCGTACTCCCCACGTCCAAGGCAGTGGCCGATGAGGGCTGGACATTCAACCTCAGCCCCTACCTGTGGTTTGCGGGCGTGAAAGGCGA
>JARRPM010000101.1:0-9947 GCA_037382865.1 Halioglobus sp.
AGGCGCAGCCCGCAGGGCATGGTGGTTCCATGTTCAAGGGTTGCAACGAAGCAGAATCGCATTGGAGGCTTTCCCGACGGGCGAGCCCAGAAGCGCCCAGGGCCGCGTTGCACTGCTTGCCAATGGAACCACCATTCCCTGCGCAGCGCGCCTTGCCCTGGGCGCTTCTGGACTCGCTGAAAGTATGCGAACTCATGGTTCACGACACTAATGTCCGGCGACAGCGACTGGGTATTCGGTTACGGATCCCTGATCTACAAGGTCGATTTCCCCTACCTGCGCCGCGAGGTCGCCTCGGTTTCCGGCTGGCAGCGCCGCTTCTGGCAGGGATCTCACGACCATCGCGGCACGCCGGAGGCTCCGGGCCGCGTGGTCACGCTGGTGCCCGCCGCCGGCGCGGTCTGCAGGGGGGTGGCCTACCTGGTGGAACACGCGGTTTTCGAGCATCTCGATCACCGCGAAAAAAACGGGTACCGGCGCCACGCGGTGGCCATCGAAATGGCCGCTGACGGGGCCTCCGTCAGGGGCGTGCTCTACGTTGCGGATGAGGACAATCACGCCTACCTCGGCCCTGCCGGTCCGGAGGAGCTCGCCGCCCATATCGCTGCCGCCACCGGTCCCAGCGGCAGCAACCGCGATTACCTGCTGCGGCTCGCCGCCGCGCTGCGGGAACTGGGCGAGCACGACCCCCACGTCGCCGAGCTGGAGGCCCTGCTGCGCTGAGCGGTAGCAGGCATCACATCACCCGGTCACTTGGCCTGCAGTGGCGGGTGGGTGAATGTGCCCATCGTCTCCTTGCACTGGTCGATCGCGCCCGTTGCCCGGTCCGCTATTCCCTGGTAGAGAATAGAAAGGCCTCCGGTGGCAAAGGCAGCGCCCGCGGTGAGCAGCGTGCCGGTCTCGTTCATACCGACACCGGGGCTGGCCAGGGTTCCCTCCAGGGAGACGAAGGGCGTCACAAACATATCGGCGCTGATACCGACCCCTTCGCGCGGCTTGGTATTGAACTCGAAGTTGAGTTTCTCGGTGTTCAGATCCAGGGTGCCGCCGGCCACGATCAACAGCTTCTCGCTCTGCATCATCAGGGGCTCCACCTCGGCGAGGCCATCCTTGATATCGGCTGCGATGATCGCGCATTCGAGCCGGGTCGTCGGGTCCTGTTCAGCCAACGGGTTGAGGGCGGAAAATAGTTGTGCCAGGACATCGCCTGAAACCGCGCCCAGCACGCCCGCCTGGATCAGTCCGGGGGCCATGGTCAGGAGCACGCTTCCATTGCTGTTGGCGGCTAACGCCCTCGGCGTACCACCCGATGACCTGAGGTCCACGGTGATGCTGATCGGCGGGATGTCCTCCGGATTCACCTCATCGCCCGAGGCGATATTGGCACGCAGGTCTCTCACCTTCAGGTCAGCCACCAGATCGGCCTGTTCACCCACGGTTTTCAGCTGCATGCGGTTGGCGCTTCTGCCGCCGTTGGGGGTAGCAAAGTCGACGGTCGCATCCAGCTCGCCCTCGTGCAGGCTGCCCTTGGCGTTCAGGTTTTCCAGGGTGACGGCGCCGCTGACCAGGGTCCCGACGGACAACGTGACGTCCATCTCCTGCTGCTGCAGCATCTCAAAGGGCAGCGGCTCGTCCCTGAAGACGTACTCGCCTGCCGGTTCAGCGGTCTCCGCAGCCGTCACCTCTGCCTGCCCGCCGCCTGCGGCCCCCTCCGCGCTCGCCGCCGGCGCTTCACTGCCGGGGGCGAGTTCATCTTCGGCAGAGAACTCCGCCAGGTCCAGTCGCTTCGCCACCAGATCTGCCTGCAGGGCGCCGGCCTCGCCGGTATCGAGACTGACACTGCCGGTGAGGTCGCTGCTGCCGAACCGCGCCTCCAGGGGATCCACTCGGACACTGGCGGGCGACAGCGCAACCGCGGCAGAGACATCGAAAGGGAGCGCCGGCAGGGTCGTCAGGAGGTCTGCCAGGCTCTCGCCACTGGCCGCAACCTGGAGCGAGGAACCGCCCTCTCCCGATGCCAGCGTACCGTTGACCGTCAGGCTGGCATCACCGGTCGCCAGCCTGACATCGTTCACCTGCATGTTCCCGGCCGCCGCGACCAGGGCGCCCTTGAACGTCAGGGCCGCGGCCGGCAGGCCGGCCACCTCCAGCATTGCGCCGAGCTTGTCCAGGGGGGAGAGCTCCCCGTCGAAACTCACCTCGCCCGCCCGCACCGCGATTTCTGCGCTGGTGGTCACGTCGCCCAGGCTGGTTTTCAGGTCAGCCCTGAGGCCGTCTTCAACCGCGGTGACGTCCGCGGCAAGCGACAGCGGCGCGGCCAGGGTGGACTCCACGCCGAGGCTCGCCAGGAACTGCGCCAGGTCCTTTGACCTGACCACAGCCTCGAGGCGGCTCGTTCCGTCCGACCCGACAGCTACGCGACTGCCCGTCAGGTCGATGGCGAGATCGCCGAGGGCGAGCACCAGGGTATAGTCCGCCGCACCGACCTCCGCCAGCCCCTGTCGGGTGCCGACCTCGCCGTTCAGCGTGAGCGGCAACTCCAGGATGCTCCCGGCGCCGGCAAGCACCATCCGGTCGGCGCTGTCGGGCTCTACTGAGAGTTCATCAAGGCGGTAGATCTGGTCCTCCGCGCCCGGTGCGCGTCGGGTGACAAGGATGTTATCGATGTCGACATCGTCGAAGATGATGGCGAGACCGCCCTGCTCGTCCCCCTGCGCCTCCTCATCCTCCCGGACGTCGCCATCCTCCTCTTCGGGGGGAAACGTCCAGTTGCTCTGGCCCTCGGCATCGCTCTCCACCAGCACCGAGGCATCGCTCAGCTCGAGCCCGACGACCTCCAGCGGGCCGAACAGCAGCGAGGCGGGGCTGAGCGCTGCCATGAAATGGCCGATCTCCGCCATCGACGGCTCAGAACCCCACTCGGCGTTGGCCAGTTTCAGTTCATCCACCTGCAGCCTGACCGTGGGCAGCAAATCGAGATCCAGGTCTCCCTCGATCCGGAATTCCCGTCCCGTCGCCTCGGTCACCATCGACTCGATGACGTCCCGGTGCCTGTTGAGGTCGGCGAAGTGAAGGTACGCCAGTGCGGCGAGCACCACCACCAGCAACACCAGGACCAGGATGAAAATAAAGCGGATTATGCGCATGGCTATGGTTTCCTAACGGCAATACGGGGCGTTGACCAGTGGCCGGAGGTCGATCGGATCGCGACGGGCTGCCTGTGACTCGCGGTCTCCTCATGGCAGGACGATTCACCACTCCGGCAGAATCGCCACCGCAACCTATAATATCCTCATGCACCGTGAAGACAAGCGGCAGCGTCGACGGGCGCACCGCTTCCGCGATACGCTTGACCGGCTTGCCGGTGGGGGCACGACTGTGCCCACCTGGCGGCCGGGTATTTGCCAACATAACGGGGAGGAAACGCGATGATAAGAATGGGTGGCGCTGACGCCTTCATGCTCTCCATGGAGACGCCCAGTGCCTATATGCACACGTTCAAGGTGGCGATCATCGATCCGTCTACCGATCCCGAGGGCTGGGACTTCGCGCGGTATCGCAAGGATATCCTGGACCGCCTGCACCTCATCCCCTACTTCCGCTGGAAGTACGCCCCGGCACCGCTGGGCCTCAATCACCCCATGTGGGTCGACGACCCCGCCTTCAACATCGACTACCACGTGCGCAGGGTCGCCTGTCCCGCGCCCGGAGATCACCGGGCCCTGTGCGAGTTGATGTCTTCCGTGTATGCCTACCAGCTCGATCGCAGCCGGCCCCTGTGGATTTCCTGGGTGGTGGAAGGGCTGCAGGACGGGAAAGTGGCGATCGTGACCCTGGTCCATCACGCCTATGTCGACGGCGTCGGCGCCGCCTACGGGCTGCAGCAGCTCTATCGCAGTGAACCCGGGTGGCACCCTGAGAGCGTCCCGGCGTGGCAACCGCGCCCCTGGCCCTCCTGGGGCAAACGCCTGTGGTGGGCCGTTCGGGACTGGCCCGCGGTCATGTCGAAAAACCTGCCCCGGGTGTTCACCGGAGTACGCAGGAAAAAGGCGCTGGACAAACGCTACCGGGATCTGGGCAAGGAGGCGCCGCCCGCGGCCGCCATGATGCAGCAGACACCGATCAACCGGATTCTCTCGCCCGGACGCACCTTCGTCTGCAATCAGATGCCGCTGGATGACTTCAAGGCCGTCAGCAAGGGCCTTGGGGTCACTATCAACGACGTGTTCCTGGCCTGCTGTGCCGGGGCGATCAGGCGCCTGCTCCAGCGGAAGGACTACGACCCTGACCAGCACCCGCTGATCTCCGGCACGCCCTTTGCCGGCAAGCGGCCGGAGGAGATGGCCGGGCTGGGAAATTTCGCCACGGTGGATTACTGCTGGCTGCCGACCCATATCGAGGACCCCCTGGAACGCCTGCAGGCAGCCCACAAAGCGGCGGCAGATATGAAAGAGCACCTGAAAGAGTGCGTCGAATCGGGCGCCGACATCAATTCCATCCTCCAGATCTGCCCCCCCTGGCTGATGAGGGCCATCCGCTGGTACATCGAAAAAAACCAGGGCAGGTTCAGCCTCTTTGCCAACGTGGTTCTGTCCAACGTGCCGGGGCCGAAGGAGCCCATCTACCTCAACCGCTACAAACTCGACAGCTGGTTCTCCACCGGCCAGGTCTTCAACGGTACCTGCCTGAACATGACCATGTGGAGCTACTGCGGCAACGCCAATCTCTGCGTCCTGGCCGACAGCGCGGTCGTGGAGGACGGCTGGGAGGTGTACGACGACTTCGTAAGGGAGCTGAAGCGTCTGGTAGCGCTGACCCCCGAGCAGGAGATCGGCCGGCAGGCGACCGCCTGAGCAGGTACGCCCCGATGAACCACATCATCAAGAGCCTGCAGAACAGGGAGGAAAGGTATGGACACTAACGTCGGCCTGGCGCTGCGACAGCGCGCGGCACTGTCACCGCACCTCGAGGCCTACGTCGACCCGGCGACGGACATCCGGCTGGACTACCGGGACCTCAACGCCTATGCAAACCGCTGTGCGGGTGTGTTGGCGCAGCTCGGCATGCAGGCGGGTGACAGGATCGCACTGCTGATGCAGAACTCCGTGGAGTTTATCGGCCTGTTTTATGGTGCCGCCAAGCTGGGGATGGTGGTCGTGCCGCTGAATACCCGGCTCGCGGCGGCGGAGTTCGAGTTCATCCTCTCGGACAGCGGGACCAGGGCGCTGTTCTACGGGCCGGAATTTGCTGCCACCCTGCAGGAGATCCGGGCCAGTGGCGAACACCCGCTGGCGATCGAGCACTGCATTCCCACCGGCTCCGCCGCTGGCTCCGGGCAGCAGCTGGGAGCGCTCGCAGCCGACGTCCCGGCTGACGAGCCCGCGGTACGCAGCGGCGGACAGGACAACCTGTTCATCATGTACACCTCCGGCACCACCGGCCTGCCCAAGGGCGTCGTCCATTCACACGAGTCCATCAGCTGGGCCGCGCTGAGCTGGGCCACCACCATGGACGTGCGCTACCGGGACCGCCTGCTGTTGCCGCTGCCGATGTTTCACGTCGCCGCACTGACCACCGTCATCACCAGCTGCCTGCAGGGAATGACCATCGTCTCCATGCCCGTTTTCGATCCGGTGGCCATCTGGACGCTGATGCGGGAGGAGCGGGTCAACCTGGGCGGGGCGGTGCCCGCCATTCTCAATTTCATGCGTCAGGCACCGGACTTCGAAACCTTCGAGTCACCACACTTCCGCTGTTTCGTCACCGGGGCGGCGCCGATGCCCAGCGCGCTGATCGAGCTGTACAACCAGAGGAAGATGCAGATCATCCAGGGCTACGCACTTACCGAGACCGGGGGCGGCGGTTCTTTCCTGCTCAATGAGGACGCGGCGCGCAAGGCCGGCTCTGCCGGCAAGCCGGCGATGTTTGCGGAGCTGGCGGTGAGGGGAGAGGATGGCGCCATCGCCACCCGGGGGACGGGTGAGGTGGTGATCCGGGCGCCGTTCCTGATGAAGGAATACTGGAACCGCCCCGATGCCACCGCCGAAGCCTTCGACGGGAGCTGGTTCCGCACCGGCGACGTAGCGGAGATCGATGAGGAGGGCTTCATCTTCATCAAGGACCGGATCAAGGATATGATCATCTCCGGAGGCGAGAACATCTACCCCGCTGAAATCGAGAACGTGATCATCGCACACCCGGCGATCAGCGAGGTGGCGGTCATCGGCATCGCCGACGACAAGTGGGGAGAGATTGCCTGCGCCGTCGTCGTCGGCAACCGCGACGAGGTGAGCGAGGACGACGTCATCGCCGCCTGTGAGGCAAAACTGTCGCGCTACAAGCTGCCCAGGAAGGTGATTTTCACCGGCACCATCCCGCGCAACCCAGCGGGGAAAGTGCTGAAACGACTGCTGCGGGAGCAGTTTGCCTGACTGGTACAGGCGCCCCGTTGGCAGAGACTGTCCCGGCGACCTCACGCCCCGGGAGGAGTGAACCATGCACAAAAGCATCATCCAGGTGTCGGAAGACTTCTGGAACATACGCGGGTCTTTCCGGATCGGTGGCGTCGTCGACATAGGGACCCAGGCTTCTTTGGTCAGGCTCGCCAACGGCAATTTCCTGTTCCTCGATTCCTGTCGGCTGAACGACAGGCAGGGGGCGGATCTGGAGCGCCTGGCGGCAGAACGCGGCGGTGACATCGAGGCCATTCTCAACCTGCACCCGTTTCACACGGTTCACGTCACGAGCATGCATGAACGCTTCCCCCGGGCCAGGCTGCACGGGACCTCGAGACACCGACAGCGCTTTCCCGACCTCCCCTGGGAACCTCTCTGCACCGAGGACCCGAAGCTGCATAAGAAGTACGCCGGGGATTTCACCTTCACCATACCCGAGGGCGTCGATTTCATCTCAGCCAACGACAATATCCATTTTTCCTCGGTGCTGGCGCTGCACCGCTCCTCGGGCACCCTGCACGTCGACGACACGCTGATGTACATCGTCCTGCCGCGGGTGCTGCGTCTGGTCGGCGTCAAGGATACCCTGGGCTTCCATCCCACGCTCTCCATGGCGCTGCAGAAACGCCCCGGCGCCGCCGCCGAATTCAGGCGGTGGGCGGAGCAGCTGGTCGAGGACTGCGGGGAGGTCAGGAACCTGTGCGCCGCCCATTCGGCGGCGTTGCTGGCGCGCGACAACCGGGGCGCAACGATCCAGGCACGGGTGGCGAAGGCCCTGAAGAAATGCCGCATCAGGCTTCGCGCCCATGAGCGCCGCTACGGCTGAGGCGCCGATCCGGCGCGCGACCGCCGCTGACCTCGACGCCCTGATGCCGCTGGTCAGGGAGTTCTATACCGTCGACCGGCACAGCTTTGATGAGGCGAAGATTTGGCGCGCGCTGGAACCGCTGCTGGCCGATGACACCTACGGGGTCGTGTGGCTGATCGGCGAGCCGGTATGCGGCTACGCGGTGATCACCTGGAGCTACAGTCTCGAGTCAGGCGGCAGGGACGCACTGCTCGACGAGATCTACGTGAGTCGCCGGGGGCTCGGCCTCGGTACCCGGGCCCTGCGCGCAATTCTCGCCGATCTGCCGCCCCGCGGCCTCACCAGAATGTTCCTCGAAACCGAGAGCCACAACGCCGATGTGCGCCGCTTCTACGCCCGCCTGGGGTTCAGGGAGGAGGACTCAGTCTGGATGGTCAATGAGCTGGAAGCCTGAGGGCGCTGCATTTCACGTATCTCCGCGGCCACTGTATAATTCTCCGCCCCAGGCAAACCCCGTCCCCGGTAACGATTCATTATGCCCAGCAACAAAGTCGGCTTCGTCAGCCTCGGCTGCCCCAAGGCCCTGGTGGATTCAGAGCGCATCCTCACCCAGCTGAAGCTGGACGGCTACGAGATCGTGCCCACTTACCAGGACGCGGAGGTGGTGGTGGTCAACACCTGCGGCTTCATCGACAGCGCCAAGCAGGAATCCCTGGACGCGATCGGGGAGGCCATCAGCGAGAACGGCCGGGTCATCGTCACCGGCTGTATGGGGCGGGGAGGCGATGCAGACGCCATCCGCGCGCTGCATCCCAAGGTGCTGACAGTGACGGGCCCCGCGGCCTATGAAGAGGTGGTCGGCGCGGTCCACCAGTTCGTGCCCCACACCCCGCAGCACGACCCCTACGTCGACCTCGTCCCGCCCCAGGGCGTAAAGCTGACCCCGCGCCACTATGCGTATCTCAAGATCTCGGAGGGCTGCAATCACCGCTGCAGTTTCTGCATTATCCCCGACATGCGCGGCGACCTGGTGAGTCGGCCTGTCGGCGACGTCATGGAAGAGGCCGAGCGCCTGGTCAGGGCGGGCGTCCGGGAGCTGCTGGTGATCTCCCAGGATACCAGCGCCTACGGCGTGGACACGAAATACCGCACGGGTTTCTGGAACGGGCGCCCCCTCAAGACCCGGATGCAGGAGCTGTGCGAGGCCCTGGGCGAATTCGGCATCTGGGTGCGGCTGCACTACGTCTACCCCTACCCCCACGTGGACAACGTGATTCCGTTGATGGCCGACGGCAGGATACTGCCCTACCTGGACGTTCCCTTTCAGCACGGCAGCCCCTCGGTGCTGCAGCGGATGAAGCGGCCCGCCGCCGCGGAGAAATCCCTGGAGAGGATCAGCGCCTGGCGTGATATCTGCCCCGACATCACCCTGCGCAGCACTTTCATCGTCGGCTTCCCCGGGGAGACCGAGGCGGACTTCGAGATCCTGCTGGATTTCCTGCGTGAGGCCAGACTCGATCGCGTGGGCTGCTTCCAGTACTCCCCAGTCAGGGGTGCCAGGGCCAACGATCTCCCCGACCACGTCCCCGAGGCGGTGAAACAGGAGCGATGGGAACGTTTTATGGCGCTGCAGCAGCAGATCAGCGCGGCCAGGCTGCAGGAAAAGGTGGGGCGCACCATCGAGATCCTGATCGACGAGGTCGATGCAGGCGGTGCGACCGGCCGCTCCAGCGGCGATGCGCCGGAGATCGATGGCAGGGTCTACCTGGAGGGAGTGACGGGGCTCAAACCGGGGGATTTCGTGGAGGCCGAGGTGACCGCCGCGGACGACTACGACCTCTGGGCCGGCTGAGACCGCGCTTGAACCTGCTGCTGTTCACCCCGGCTGACCGCCTGGAGGGCGACCGGATCCAGGTGGGGGACCGGCGACTCGAACACCTGCTCACCGTCCACCGCGCCGGCATAGGCGACTCGGTGCGGGTGGGCGAGGTCGGCGGGCGCATGGGAACCGGGGAAATCCTGGCGATCGAGCCTGAGGGCGCCACCCTGGCCGTGGCCCTGGACAGCGAGCCGCCGCCGAAACTGCCCCTCGTCCTGGTCCTGGCGCTGCCCCGGCCGAAAATGCTGCGCCGGGTGGTGCGCGCGGTCGCCGAGTTCGGGGGGCGGGAACTGCACCTCATCAACAGCTATCGGGTCGAGAAGAGCTACTGGCAGACGCCGGTGCTCGCCCCCGGGGCGATTCGCGAATACCTCCTGCAGGGCCTGGAACAGTGCCGTGACACGGTGCTGCCCACGGTGACCTGTCACCGGCTGTTCAAACCCTTCGTGGAGGACGTGCTGCCGGGCATGACTGCCGGCCGGCGCGCCCTGCTCGCCCACCCTGGCGATCACCCCCCCTGCCCGCGCGGCATCGGCGGCGAGACCGTGCTGGTGGTTGGACCCGAGGGTGGGCTGATTCCCTACGAGGTCACAAAGCTGCAGCAAGCGGGCTGCGAGGTGGTCTCCCTCGGCCCGCGCATCCTGCGCGTGGAGCACGCCCTGATCAGCCTGCTGGGGCGGCTGTTTTAGTGTCCTGTCCCATTAATTCGTTGCATTTCAGAGCCTACAGAAAGCGCTGCAGCAAGGCGCGATCCGCAGGGAATACTGGTAGTATTTCCAAGGGTCGCAACGCGGCGGCAGCGCTT
>JARRPM010000102.1:0-9579 GCA_037382865.1 Halioglobus sp.
GCGATTCTGCTTCGTTGCAACCCTTGAACATGGAACCACCATGCCCTGCGGGCTGCGCCTCGCAGAATCGCATTGGAGGCTTTCTGAAAATATGCGAACTCATGATTCACGACACTAGGTGACAGCCGCCCTGGAGTCCCCGGCAGGCCTCTCTTCCGCCGATGGCGGGGCGCTGCGCTGGCTCTATGATTTCATCCGGCCCCACCGCCTGGCGCTGGTGCTGCTCCTGGGCCTGTCGGTCTTCACCTCGCTGCTGGTCCTGGTCCAGCCCTACCTGACCAAGGTACTGATCGACGACGGCCTGATCGCCGGGCATTACCCGACGGTGCTGACGGTGGTCGGGCTGATTTTCGCGGCGGCCCTGCTCGCGACCCTGCTGTCGGGCGTAAACCGATACTTCTACACGCGGCTCTCCGGTTCGGTCCTGTTCGCCATGCGCGAATCGGTCTACCGCCACCTGCAGACCCTGTCACCCGCCTTCTACGGCCGCAACCGCGGCGGGGACATCCTGGCCCGTCTCGACGGGGATATAGCAGAGATCCAGCGCTTCGCCATCGACAGCCTGTTTGCGGCGGTCAGCGCGCTGCTGGGGCTGGTCGGCACGGTGGGATTCATGCTCTACCTCAACTGGCGGCTGAGCCTGCTGCTGCTGGCTGTCGTGCCGCTGCAGTGGATCTACCTTCGCTTCATGCGTGAGCGGGTGCAGCAGCAGGTGCGGCGCCTGCGGGAGCGGGGCAGTGATGTCACTGCCTTCCTGGTGGAAACCCTGCCCGCCATGAAATTCATCCAGGGGGTGGCCGCGGAAACCCGGGAAGCGAGTCGCCTGGCCCGTCTCAACCGGCTCTACCTCGGCGATCTGCTGAAGCTGCAACTGGTCGAGTTCGCCACCGCAGCGGTTCCCAATACCCTGACGTCCATCGCCCGCGCCCTGGTCTTCATCGTCGGCGGCTACCAGGTGGTGAAGGGGGAGATGGCCCTGGGGGCACTCATCGCTTTCAATGCCTATCTCGGTATGGCCGTGGGCCCCGTGCAGGGGCTGCTGGGACTCTACATGTCCCTGCACCGTGTGCAGGTCTCGCTCGAACGGGTCCGGTATCTGGTGGACGCCGAGGCCGACGTCCAGCCACGGGGAAAGCGCGTTCCCGACAGCAGTATGCGCGGCGCCATCCAGTTCGACGCGGTGAGTTTCCAGTATCCCGGGACAGAGCACGCTGTGTTGCGGCGCGCCAGCGCAACCCTGCCGGCAGGGTGCAGGGCCGGCCTGCAGAGCCCCTCCGGCAGCGGGAAAAGCACCGTGGTGGACCTGATCCTGCGCCACTACGACCCGCAGCAGGGACGGATCCTGGCGGACGGGATCGATATTCGCGAGTTTCGCCTGGGCGACTGGCGCAGCCGCATCGCCCTTGTCGCACAGGATATCGTGCTGTTTCGCGGCAGCCTGCTCGATAATATCCGCTATGCCCGGCACGAGGCTGCAGAGGAGGCGGTGCAGGCCGCTGTGCGGCGCGCCAGGCTCGAGCCCCTGGTCGAGCGTCTGCCCCGGGGGCTGCACTCGCTGGTGGGTGAGCGCGGCACCACACTCTCCGGCGGCGAGCGCCAGCGCATCGCCATCGCCCGGGCCCTGTTGCAGGACCCGCTGCTGGTGATTCTCGACGAGGCGACCTCGGCAGTGGACGAGGAGGTGGAGCGGGAGGTGCTGGCGGCGGTTGATGAGCTGTTCGGGGATCGCACCCGGCTGTTGATCAGCCACCGCCCGTCGGCCCTGGCCCACTGCGATCTGCTGCTCTCGATCGATGACGGGCAGTTGCGGCTCCAGGAGGGGCCGGTCATTCATGGCTAGCCCGGTCGTGGGCCTGATTGACAGCGGTGTCGATGCTGCCATCGCCGCCAGCCTGGCTGCCAGCCGCGCCTTCCTGCCCGGCGCCGGTGGCGAGATCGCCGCGATGGAGCCGGAGACGGACCGACTGGGGCACGGCACCGCCCTGGCGGGTATCCTGGCGCGGGGCGTTCCGGGCATCCGCCTGCTGAGCGCGCAGGTGTTCTCGGATACCCTGAGCTGCAGTGCCCGCCAGGTGGCGGCGGCGCTGGACTGGCTGGTCTCACGCGAGGCGCGGCTGGTGAACATGAGCTTCGGCCTGCGCCAGGACCGCGACGTGCTGCGCCTGGCCTGCGCCCGGGCACAGGCGGCGGGGGTTATCCTTGTCGCCGCCTCACCGGCCCGCGGCGCGCCGGTGTTTCCGGCGAGTTACCCGGGGGTGATCCGGGCCACGGGGGACGCGCGCTGTGCTGTCGACGAGATTTCCCTGCTTGCCACCGCCCAGGCCGACTTCGGCGCCCACGTGCGCGTCGACGGCGGCCCGGTCGCGGGCGCCAGTGTGGGTTGTGCCTGGCTCAGCGCTTTCGCCGCGGCCTTCCTGGCCCGGCATCCCCAGGCCTCTGTCGAAGAGTTGCGCGCCTGGCTGGGCGAAAGGGCGACCTATCACGGCCCGGAGCGTCGCAGCAGTTGACCCGTTACCTTGCCGGCGGCTCAGAGCAGGGCATAGTGGCGCAGCCACGCGGTCAGGTGCTGCGCCCTGTGCTGGTCGCCGTTGCTCGCCCGCCGCACCCGGTCCAGCAATACCGCGGTGCGGCTGTCGCCCGGGGCAGGCAGGTCCTGCAGGAGCGGAGCGAGCTCGACGCCATCCACGTGCCACACGCCCAGCGGCTGGTCACTGGTGACGGCCACCCGGCGCGACCTGATCCGGTCCCCCTCCAGCACCGGCCGCTCCCGCAGACCGAGGAATTCAGGCGCAGTCTCCGGGTGGGCGAGCTGGTCGTCCGGCCAGCGCTGCCGCGCCTGCCAGAATGGGGTGTCGCCCCGCTCCTGCTCCAGTCGGTAGAAGTCCCTCCCGGTGCGGGCAAAGCGCATGAAGGTGTGGTAAACCCGCTCCCGGTAGAAAGTCTGCGCCAGGGCCCCGTCATCCGGGTGGCGCAGCAGGGTGTTGATCACGGCGGGCGCCGCCAGGGCCGAGGAGAGCGCCTGAAAGATGCCGTTGCCGGAAAGGGGGTCGACCGCCATGGCCGCATCCCCCACCCGGATGGCAGCGGCGGTGACGACATCGTCCCGGAGGAGGGAGGTGCTGCCCCGGGCGAATATCGGTGAAACGCCGGCGGTGTTCTCAAGCCACGGGTGGAGGTCCGGGATTCCCCGCAACTGTTCTTCGAACCAGCCCGCCAGCCTCGCGCGCTTCGGCGGGGTCCGCTCGGACGCTTCCACGGTCAGTTGCACGAATAGGCTGCCATCGGCGAGCCGGGCGAGCCAGGCCCAGCCGCCAGAATAACTGCAGACCAGGCTCCCCGCCTCCCCGACCGGGCCCTGCCGGACCTGGACCAGGGATACCGTTTCCGGTCCGCGCAGCAGCGCTGCCTCCCGCGCCGGCACGCCCCGGCCCCTGGCATCGACGAAAAAGCGGCAGGCGAGCTGCGCGGGCCCGGCGTCGTCCAGCCTGATACCGAGACGGTGGATGCCGTCTTCCCCTGCCTCCCGCTGCAGCAGGCGCCCATTCAGGACCGGGATGCCCGCGGCGCCGACGTCCTCGAGCAGGGCGCGGTCGAAATCCCGGCGCCGCACCAGGTGCTCCGTGTTGGCCTCCGTTTTCATGCCGTTCCAGTGGGCGAGTCGCGGTGTTGCCTCTCCGACCCGGGCCAGGGCGCGTCCCAGGCCGGCGGAGCGCAGGCCCTGCAGGGTGCGGGCGGAGATGCCCTCACAGGAGGGCCAGGGGCGGCGGGTTGTCAGCAGTTGTACTTCGTAGCCCAGTTCGCGCAGGCCCATGGCGACACAGCATCCCGCCGGGCCGCCGCCGACGACCACCGCGTCGACGGGGGCTCTGTTCCGGCTTTCATCCATTGGCCTGCCCACTATGCTGCCGGGGTCAGTATCCGGCTCGCGGCTTCTCCCCGCTGTCGCTGTCGCCTGACCTGAAATGCCGGACCAGGCGCCTGGCGCCCTCGGCGAAAATCAGGGTATCCACCCCCACCCCGAGAAAACGGGCGCCGCGTTTGACGTAGTCGGCGGCCAGCTCGGGGTTGGGGCAGAACAGCCCGGCGTGCCTGCCGCTGGCCACGATGATCTCCAGTCCCCGGTTGATTGCGGCGACCACCTCGGGATGGCCGGCGTTGCCGATATGGCCCATGGAGGCGGCAAGGTCCGAGGGGCCGATAAACACGCCGTCGACGCCCTCGACGTCCAGTATGGCCTCCAGGTTGGCCATGGCGCCGGCGGTTTCCACCTGCACTATCAGGCAGATTTCGTCGTTGGCCCGTTTCAGATAGTTGGGGATCTGGTTCCAGCGCGCCGCCCGGGCCAGGGAGGTACCGACGCCGCGTCTGCCCACGGGAGGATAATGCAGTGCCTGCACGAGTTGCCCCGCCTGCTCCGCGGTTTCCACCATCGGAACCAGGAAGTTCTGTACGCCGATCTCCAGCAGTTTTTTCAGCAGGGCCGGGTCGTGGTTCACGGGACGCACGACGGGAGCCACCTCGTAGGGGGCGATGGCCCGCAGGTGGCCCAGGATAGTGCCCAGTTCGAAGGGCGCATGCTCGTGGTCGATCAGCAACCAGTCGAAACCGGCACCGGCGGCGATCTCGGCCACGTTAGCGTCAGGCAGCCCCAGCCAGATTCCGTACAGCGTGTCACCGGTTGCCAGTGCGCGCTTGAAGGGGTTGATTGGAAGTTCCATGGAGAGCCTCGCTAGTCGAAATCGAGGGTGATTTCACCCAGTGCGCCGTAGTCCGCGCGAATGTGGTCCCCCGCACGGACCAGCACCGGTCGGGTAAAGGACCCGGACAATATGACCTGGCCCGGTTCCAGGCCGATGCCGTGTCGCGCGAAGCGCTTGCATACCCAGCGGATGCCGTGGGCGGGATGGTCCATCACGCCGGCCGCGAGCCCGGTCTCCTCGACCTCTCCGTTCAGGTAGAGGATGGCCCCGGACCAGCGCAGGTCGATCTCCTCCGGACTGACCCGGTGGTCCCCGACGATGATACCGGCGTTGGCCGCATTGTCGGCGATGGTGTCGAACACCGTGCGGGTATACCCGGTGTCGGGGTCCGTGCGATAGCTGCGGGCGGCGATCAGTTCCAGGGCGGGAACCACGTAATCGGTGGCCGCCAGCACCTGCTCCAGGGTGACCTCCTCGCCGAACAGGGGGTTCTTGAGGACGAAGGCGAACTCGACCTCCAGCCGCGGATCGGTGAAGTTGCCGGCCCTGATCCGGGCGCCATTGGGGAACAGCATGTCGTCGAGCAGGACACCGTAGTCCGGCGTGTCGATATTCATCGCCATCTGCATCGCCCGGGAGGTCAGGCCGATCTTGTAGCCTATCACCCTGCGGCCCTCGGCCAGCTTGCGTTCCACCCAGCCGCTCTGGATCGCGTAGGCGTCATCCATGTCCATCCCCGGATGGCTGAGGGTGAGTGCGCGAATCTGCTCGTGCGCCCGTTCCGCATGATGCAGCCGCTCCACCGCTGCTTTGATCTGGTCCCGTGTCAGCATCGACTCGCTCAGAGGTTTTTGTGGTTGAACTTGACCTGCGCTTCCAGCTCCCGCATTTCAAAGGAGATGGCGAGCGGCTGGCGCTCGAGCAGAGGCTGCAGGTGGTCGACCAGGATATCGAACAGCTGCCTGCCGATCGCCAGGCGGGTTTCGACGTCCCGCCCCTGGCCCACCTTCATCGACAGGTTGACGAAACCGTTGTCGGGGTTGCCGTCGCCGACCCGGAATTCCTCGCAGCGGATCGCCCGGCTGCGCAGGCCGTCCAGCGGAAAAACGCCGCTCGCCGCTGCGGCGGAGTGCATCTTTTCCATCAGCCCCGCCATGTCCAGCAGTTCCGCCGGAAGGTTGGCCGAGTACTCGTAGATGAAATGGGCCATGCGGCTATACCGGGAAAATGGCGTTGATCTGCCCCGTGCCGGAGCTGCCGAAGTAGGGAGTAACCACCTCCACCTCGCCCTCGTAGCGGTCCCAGCCCAGGGCGCCGAGCAACATCGCCGTGTCGTGCATGAAGCCCTCCCCGTGGCACTTCTCGGCATACTCCGGCAACAGCGCCGTGAACGTCCCCCATTCGCCGCGCTGCCACATCTCCACGACCCGCTGATCGAACTCCTCCAGGAAGGGCGACCAGACCCTGTGCAGGTACTCCTCGGCCACGCCATTCTGGGCGAACCGGTGGGAAAGCGAACCGGAGGCGAGGATGGCGACGTTGCCGTCATACCGCTGCTCCACCGCTTTGCGCAGGGCGGCGCCCAGGGTGGCGCTGTCCTGCAGGTCATGGACGGTGCAGAGGGCGGCGATGGAGACCACCCTGAAGTGGCGGTCCTCGTTCATGTAGCGCATCGGCACCAGGGTGCCGTATTCCGGCCCGAGGCTGGTATCGGCGTGGGCCCGGGTCCGCACGCCGGCCTCGGTCGCGGCATCGGCGATCAGTTGCCCCAGCTCTGTGTTGCCTTCGTACTCATAGGGCAGGTTCTTGATGAAATGGGGCAGTTCGTTGCTGGTGTATATCCCCTCGAAGTGGGGCGCGTTGTTGATGTGATAGCCCGAGTTGACCAGCCAGTGGGTGTCGAACACCACGACGGTGTCGACGCCGAGTTCGCGCATGCGGCGTGAGATCTCCCGGTGGCCGTTGATCGCCGCCTCCCGGCAGCCCTTGTGGGGGCCGTCCAGTTCCGACAGGTACATGGAGGGGACGTGGGTGATCTTTGCGGCGAAGGCGAGTCTGCCCATGGTTGCTCTCCTCTCAGCGGCCCAGCACGGGGACCGTATGGGTATCGTGGGCGATACAGACGTTTTTCGTTTCCATGTAGAAATCGAAACTGTAGTCGCCGCCATCGCGGCCGATGCCGCTCATCTTCATCCCCCCGAAAGGCGAGGGCAGGTTGCGGTTGTTCTCCGAGTTGACCCACAGCATGCCCGCCTCCACCCGGTTGGCCAGGCGCATGGCCCGCCCGGTATCCCGGGTCCAGATATAGCCGGCGAGACCGTAGGGGGTGTCATTGGCTATCGCCACCGCCTCCTCCTCGGTGTCGAAGCTGATCGCGGTGAGCACCGGCCCGAAAATCTCCTCCCGGGCGATGCGCATGCTGTTGTCCGCATGGGTGAACAGGGTGGGGCTGACATAGTTGCCGGGACCCAGGTCCTCGCGCCGTTCGCCGCCCACGGCCACGGTGGCGCCGTCTTCCCGGGCCGCGTCCATATAGCTCATGACCTTCTCGAAATGCGTTGTGTGAACCAGCGGGCCGACTTCCGTCGCGGGGTCGAGCGAGTGTCCCACCCTCAGGTTGCGCACCCGCGCCGCCAGCGCCTGCAGGAATCGGTCGCGGATGCCGCTCTGGATCAGCAGTCGCGAGCTGGAGGTGCAGCGCTGGCCGTTGAGGCTGTAGATCATGAAGACCACGGCATCGAGGGCGCGGTCGAAATCCGCGTCGTCGAATACGATCACCGGGTTCTTGCCGCCGAGTTCGAAGTGTACCCGCTTCAGGGTCGGCGCCCCCTGGCGCATGATGTGGCTGCCGGTGGCGCTTTCGCCCACCAGGGCAATGGCCCTGATCGCCGGGTGTTCGGTGAGGGTCCTGCCCGCCACTTCACCGAAGCCGTTCACGGTATTCCAGACGCCCCCCGGAATGCCCGCTTCCCGGCTGATCTCCGCCAGGATCATCGCGGTGAGCGGGCTCAGCTCCGCCGGTTTGTGCACGACGGTGCAGCCGGCGGCGAGCGCCGGGGCGATCTTCCAGGTGGAGAGCATGAAGGGGGTATTCCATGGGGTGATCACACCTACCGGGCCGATCGGGGCGCGGATCGTGTAGTTGGTGTGCTGGTCCTGGTGCAGGGCCAGACCGTTGCGCGCCTCCGGCGCCTTGTCGGCAAAGAAGCGGAAATTGGCCGCGCCGCGCACCGCGGCCTGCTGCATGAAGCGGATCGGCTGGCCGCAGTCCATGCTCTCCACCAGGGCGATCTCCTCGGCCCGCGCCACGATCAGGTCCGCGAAGTGGTTGAGCAGTTTCTTGCGTTCCGCGCCGGGCATGTCGCGCCAGGCGGGGAAGGCGGCCCGGGCCGCTTCGCAGGCGGCTGCGACGTCCTCCGCCGTGCCCGCCACCACGCTCCCCAGGGAGCTGTTGTCGGTCGGGGTCAGGTTGTCATAGGTCCCGCTGTCCGGCGGGACGATCATTTCGCCATTGATGTAGTGGCCGGTGACCTGGTTCCTGAATCGCTCCAGGTAGGGGGCGGCCAGACGCAGGTTGGTATCGAGATCGGACATGGTTGCCTTTCCGTTAATTCACATTAAAGTATAACGTGTTAAATATGTATTACCTGGCATGTATTTTCCAGTTATTTTCGTCCTGGCTTTAACGCAATAATTTTCGATGAAAAATCCGAAAGGTCATTTTGGAGAGACAGTTGATTTGGCTTCCGTCCTGCAATAATATTTAACGAGTTAATATATTGAGATCATCCCGATGCGCTTTGGCAGTTTCAGTATAGATGGTGAGTCCTCCTGGGGCGCGGTGACCGGGGAGGGCGTGGTCGACCTGGGCGCCCGCTGCGGCGGCGACCTCCAGCAGTCGCTGGCGCAGGACGGACTGGCGTCGATGGCTGAGAGGGCGGCTGCCCTGACCGCGGACCATCCGAGTGCGGGTGTCACCTGGCTGCCTCCCGTCGCCCGGCCCGAGAAGATCGCCTGTATCGGCGTGAACTACGCCAATCGCAACGCCGAGTATCGTGACGGCTCCGACGACCCGGAGTGGCCCAGCCTGTTCATGCGCACCATCGACTCCTTTACCGGCCATGAGCAGCCGCTGTGGCGCCCCCCGGAATCCCACCAGCTCGACTACGAGGGTGAAATCGTGCTGGTTATCGGCCGAGGCGGTCATCGCATCCCCGAGGAGCGGGCGCTGGAGCACATTGCCGGACTGACCCTGATGAACGAGGGCACCCTGCGGGACTGGGTGCGCCACGCCAAGTTCAATGTCACCCAGGGCAAGAATTTCGTGCGCTCCGGCAGCGTCGGCCCCTGGCTGGTGACGGCGGAGGAGTTCGACCGCTACGACGATCTGTTTATCACGACTCGGGTGAACGGCGAGCGGCGCCAGCATGACACCACTGCAAACCTCATGTTTCCTTTCGCCTACCTCATCAGCTACCTGTCCACCTTTTTCATTCTGAAGCCCGGCGATATGATCTCGACCGGCACACCGCTGGGCGCGGGAGCCCGGTTCGACCCGCCCCGCTACCTCGTGCCCGGTGATGTGGTCGAGATCGAGGTCCCAGGCATCGGGCTCCTGCGCAACGGGGTGATCGACGACCCCACGGTCGCGTGACGGCCATGAGAGAGTTCGACCGCTCCCTGCCGATGGCACTGCTGCGGGCCCGGGAGGCGGTCATGAGGAAGTTCACCCCGGCGCTGCGGCAGCACGGGCTGTCCGCCCAGCAGTGGCGCGTGATCAGGGTGCTGGTGGAGGAGGACGCACTCGATGCGTCACAGGTGGCGGAGCGCTGCGCCCTGCTGATGCCCAGCCTCTCCAGGATCCTGCAGAACCTGCACA
>JARRPM010000103.1:0-21130 GCA_037382865.1 Halioglobus sp.
GGCGCCAGCCATCCTCGGCAAACGGTTCGCTACCGGTTACCACCAGATTGGGGCGGAAGCGATTCATCGGCACAGGTTCAGGCAGCCGGGCATTGAGGTCATCCAGTGACGCCTGGGAGATAAGCAGTACGGGGAACCCATCGGCAAAGCCGACGGTCTCGCCGGCTTTCGCCCACGCGCCGTCCACGCGGCGCACGGTCTCTTCGGGCATGAATACCAGCCGACAGCTGAGGCCGAGGTGATGCGAGACCCAGGCCGCCGCCTCGTCGCCCCCGTCGCGGGCCGGAACGCGATCCTCCCATATCGTTACCCGACGCATGGGGGCGCTGGCGCCGGGCTCGTCGATTTCGATGATCGAATCATCCTTTACGAGCCTGATGCCGCTGGTCGATTGCCCGACCTGGATCAGCGCCATCGCCGGCGTCTCCCGCTGGCTCAAGAATCCCCCGCCTTCGCTCACGATCATCCAGCGGCGGTCGCCCACTGGGCCGAACCGATCGAGTTCCACCGCCGGCAGGCTGATGCCGGCACAGGATTTGACCGGGTAGATACTGATTTCAGAGAGGTGCATGGCTTTTTCTCCCGCCGGGTCGAAAACCCCGCCCGATTGCCGCGGGGACCGGATCGGGAGGGGCAGCGCCGGGACCGGCGCGTCAGGGGTCCTCGAATACCCCGTAATGATAGCACCCCTCGATTACCCCGCTCGTGTAGTAGCCGTTGAGACCCCTGAAGCCGCCCTTCGCGAAGTAGGCTTTGAGATCGGGGTTGTTGCGCATCGCCTCGTGCACGTTGGCGACCAGCTGGTCGTCGGCATTGCGGACCAGGACCCCGGAGAAACCGGCAGTCAGAGGGAAAATATCATTGCCGCTGTCTCCGCAGAACACGACATCCTCCCTGGCCACCCCATACTCCCCGGCCACATACTCCAGGGCAGTCTGCTTGGTGGCGCTCTCGGGCAGGAAGTCGAGCAGCCCCTTGCCATCCTGGGAATCGAAACTGTAGACGATTACCTCGTCAAACCTGTCCCTGACCCGCTCGTCGACGGCGGCCAGTACCCCCTCCTTCCTGGCGTGATCGACGTAATAACTCTGCTTGAAGGGGTTGAGGTGCTCGGCCTCCTGCTCACGTATACCCTGGATCTCTGCGACAGCGGCCTTTATGGCTGACGCGCGCCAGCGCGGGCTGGTGCGCTCCACATGCTCCGCCCACCCCTGGTCGAATTGCCAGGTGCCATGATCGTACCTGCGGATGGTCGTGCCCACATCTCCGCAGAGGATGTCGGGGTAGCGGACCCCGAACTCGCGAATGGCATGCTCAGTGAGTTGCAGGTTGCGCCCGGTAACGTAGACCACCAGCACGTCGTTCTCCACCGTGAGCTTGTTGAATAGCTCGATGGCTCCGCTGTCCGCCTCCCAACGGCCGTTGGGAAGCAATGTCCTGTCCAGGTCGGTCGCCAGTATACGCATGAATCGCTATCCTCCCGATGGGTTGGTTCTTTTGTCTTGCCAGAGGCGGGCCCCGGTGCCATCCAGGCGGCGTGCCGTGATCTGTCAGCGGGTGGGTCGTGGCAGTGCACCCCGACAGCGCAGGGCTAGCGGAAAGACATCACCGACTCCTCTCCCCGCCCATCCTTGTGAGTGACCGTAAAATCACAGCTGCGCAGATCTGCCCGCAGTGTCGCTTTCCACTTGCGGTGCCTCCAGGTGAGATGCAGTTCATGCTCCGGGCACTTACCGATCGTCAGTTCGCCTTCGAAGGCACGCGAGCAGTTGCGTAACCTTATGAGCTGCAGCTGGTCCTGCACCACGATCCGTTTGAGACCCTTCTCGATATCACTGTTATCGAGGGTGGTCCGGTTGATCTCCTTGTGACCGGCGGTGCCGCCCTTGTCCGCCGCCTCATAGTCGTTCCTGCCGGCAAACAGGTCGAGATACCAGACCTGCGGGATACCCGGCACGAACATCTGGATCGCCCGGGCGAGGCGCAGTTTGCGCTCATCCTCACCCAACGCACTGAAGTAGGTGGCGTTCACCTGATAGTAGGAGATCTTCTTGCCATCCGGACCGTACAGGTTCTTGACCCGTCCGCCCCGGTCCATAATTCTCTCGATAACCGCGTCGATGTCGTCATCGTCGAGCAGGCCCGGCCTGGAGATGCCCGGGAGGTCCTTGCCCCGCAGGTCCAGCACCGGAATACCATCGTGGCAGCCCAGCATGGTGACCGTCTTGATCTTCTTTTTGAGCAGTTCTCTGACCCACGCAAGCAGGTGCCGGCTGGTGGATCGATCCAGCGCGTCTATCAAAAGGCCCGGTAAGAAGAAGTCATAGACCACGAAGCCCCGCGCAGCGACCTCTTCGTGCAGCCCGAAGCCATACTCCGAATGTATCTCCGGCAACAGGGTAAGGCCATGCCGGTCCGCCATCCTGTTGAGGCGTTCCAGGTAGTCCCAGGTACCGGGCGTGTTGAAGAAATTGGTTTTACAGGGCTCCTTGTGCAGGTAGGCGAAGGCGTCGAGCCTGACCAGTGTCGCCCCGAACTCGCGCAGGTTGCCCAGCGTCTGGTCGTAGAAATCCCACACTTTCTCCGACTGCGCGTTCAGGTCCATCTGGCCCAGGTATTTGCGCTTCTGCTCGACAACGGCGAGAACGCTGTCACGAAACCGACCGAGATCGCCCCAATCGGCGTCGCCGGGATGAGCCTTGGACCGAATCGCGCCGTTGACGATCTGGGTAATCGCTCTCGCCTCTTCCCGGCCTATCCCCGTGATATTCCTCAGGTCGCGCAGGGAGAGCTCCTGGTATGTGACCTCCTGATAGAACGTGTTCCAGTAGTGACGGTCAGACCCGTCGGGGAACCTGACCTTGAGTATCGGGAGACCCGGCTTGCGCATGAACAGAACGTCGAGGCATTCCCTGTCGGGGATGACATAGCCCTCGGGTCCCATCTCTCCATAATCCTGCCAGAAAGCATTCCAGTCGATGAAGAAATGCTTGTACTGGGAGTCGTCTCCGTGACGCAACATGTCCTGGAACTGGGGCGAGCCCACGGAGAGGTGGTTGAGCACAAGGTCAAACTTGAGGCTGACTCCAAGCTCTTCGAGCTCCTGCAGATCCTCGGGTTGGACCAGATCGTGATTGAGCGTGTAGTCGATTATCGAGAAACCGCGGTCGAGGTCGCTTTTGAAAAAGGTTGGCAGGATATAAAAGAGGGAGAATACGCCATCGAATTCCGGCCGCTTCAGCATCGACACGATATCCGAGAGATCGCGTCCAATACTGTCGGGGTAGGCGTTGAACATGACACCCCTTGGTAACCTGCCTGCCATGGTCGAGCCTCGTCTCAGTGATGTTCTTCTGTATCAGCCAGGGCCACAATCGCCCTGGCAACGCGAAAAAAACGGTTGTCGGCCAGGTCCCTCACCGTATGTATATTGAACGCGTCCCGCAATACGTTCGCCTGCCGCCGGGTGACGCCGTCGAGGCGATGCAGAGGCCCGTCGGCCACCGCTTTCACGGCCTCCAGGCGGGACTTCCGCCTGCCGGACGCCGCCCCCCCACGCGTCTCGTCGGCCCCGGTATCAGCCAGCACGACGAGACTGGCGGCGCGCTCCACGGCCGGCCAGGCCGCCATATCCCTGATCGACTCAAAGTTGAAAGCCGCCTTCAACTCGCGACTCTTTTCCCGCGACAGACCTTTCAGGGCAGCGACCGGGGCCTCGGCCAGCTCCGCCGGGGTGAGGCCGTGGTACGCTTTCACCGCGGCGTCCCGCACAAATTCGGCGCCCGAGGAGCGTGGCCCCGACCTGCCACCCGGCCGCGCGGCCGCCGAAGCGGCACCTTCCATTTTCGGATTGGCCAGGGTCCTGAGTCCGGCAAGCAGGGATTTTACGGTCTCGACAGGCTGCTCGAGCTGGTGGTTGACAGCATTGGAGCGCAGACCTCGAGAGAATGCCTGCATAGCCCTGATAACCTCGCCGGCCGCGTCCTGCATGCGCGGAGCATGCCTGGCGGATTTTTTCGCCCGGCTATCAATAAGTCGCTGGTTGGTTAGAGCGAGCTTCTCCAGCGCGTCGCGATTTATCTCCAGCAACCGGTCTATTGCGCGCTGGCCCATGCCATAGCTGAAAAAGAGCCCCCGAAACTGCTCCACCATCTCCTTTGGATCGGTGAGCCCGAGCAGCCCCTGAACATCCGTCTCATACTCCTCGTCGACCTCTCGGGCGGCTTGGGCGAGGTCCTCGCTGAGATCGCCGCCGACAAAACCCCGCTTCTGGGCCTGGTTGTATACCCTGCGACTGATCAACACCCAGCGCTCACTGGCGGAGATCTTTCTTTTCGCTTTTGTACCCACCGGATCTGCCACGTTCGCAGATTTTCCCGCGGACCGCTTCTTCCTGCCTGCTGCAGGTTTTTTCCTGGTTGTCATGGCCGAACCCTCCCCGGGTATTTCGTCCCATGCAATTTCCTGGTGCCAAGCCTCACTGGACTGCGCTGCCTCGAACAACCGGTTAGACAAAAACTGGGCACTGCTAACACAAGGCTGGCAAAGATCGAGCAAGGGGTCAAGGCAAGCTCTGTTCGCAGTCACTTGATTACCGGGCCCAAACCTGAACACCACACAAAAAGATCGTCCCGGGCCATTGATCCCGTCCCGTTTCGCGGTTGTACTTGTATCAAGCCCCGGATCGGAGTTCGCAGGTTGACGGATACCCAAAACAGCAGCGTGATTTCCGCATGTCTGCGCCCGGGTGCCCTGTCATGTGCCCTGGCACGCCGGCTCTACCCCGCAATCCTGGCAGTCCTCCTCGCGGGGGGTTGTGCGCTCCGGGTGCCTCCCGTTGCAGAGGCGCCGTCACCCGCTGCGGATTGTGCCGCCCTCTTCCAGGAGGCAGATACCGCGATTGCCCGGGCCGGCGCCAGAGATCATGGGCCGGTTGTCATCGAGGGATTTCCCTGGCTGCGGGCCAACCGGTTTCTGGCCTCTTTCGCTCCGGATCCCGCCCAGATGGAATCCTTCGAAGCCTGGGTCGGGCGGCTCGGACAGCTCGACAGCTCAGCCAGGCAACTTGAACTCAGGAATCACGGCGCCGGTGTCGCGGGTGTGGAAAGCGGAAAGCTCGAAAGTCACCTCGAGCGCTGCCGTTCGCTGCTGCAGGAAAACCTGCTGCTGGACCCGAAGCTCAGAGCGCAGTTGTTGATGGCCGTGCATGTTCCCGACGATTACGTGACGACCTGGCGGGTAGCGGGCCTCTATCCGCTGACTGCCCCGTTCGTCTCCCTGGGTGTCAATCGATGGCATGCGGAGACCGGGAAGATCTTCGACACCCCGCTTGACGAATTGCCGGTCGCGGGAGACCTGCAGCGCTGGCGGATTGCCTATCCTGAGGCTCACACAGGATATACCCCTCGCCATGATGCACTGGGCATCCCTGTGCTCGGCGATGACGCACTGCACGCGCTGTTTCGCCGCCATGCCCCGATCTGGGAAGTCGATGTGGTGGACCATAACGACCGCATCGGCACGCCGGTATTCAGGCAGGCGGCTGAGGTCTCTACCCACAGTGGCACACAATACCACTATCTCTCTTACACGCGATTCGGTGAGCGGATACTCCTGCAGCTGAACTACGTCATCTGGTTTCCCGCCCGTTCCGGAAAAGACATCTATGCCGGCAACATCGACGGGATCACCTGGCGCGTCACCCTCGGTCCGGGAGGGGAGCCGTGGTTGTACGACAGCATCCATAATTGCGGCTGTTACCACATGTACTTCCCGACCGAGCACCTGCAACTGCGCGAGGATCTGCCTTCCCTCGGATTTGAGCCGCCGCTGGTGCCCCAGCGGGCGCCGCAACCACCGCTTGTGGTCCGTATCGATAGTGGGCGGCATTATATCCAGAGGGTTTACCGGGACACCGGTTCCGGTGCCGGCGCAGCGCCCACTGATCTGGCAGAAGCAGACTACGACCAGCTGCGTTCCCTGCCGACGCCCACTGGACACCGGAGTTTCTTTGGTCCCTTAGGGCTGGTACCCGGCAGCGAGAGAGGTGAGCGGTTTCTCCTGTGGCCCATGGGCGTGCGCTCGCCGGGGGCGATGCGACAGCGCGGACACCACCCCGTCGCTTTCGTCGGTCGCCGCCACTTCGATGACGCCAGACTGATCGAGAACCTGTTTCAAAGGAGGGTAAAATGAGTGGCTATGCCGCGCTGAAAAGATACGGGACGATATTCTACCGCGAGCTTGAGGTCGATCTGCAACAGACGCCCTTCCTGCACTGGTCATGGCGCGTGGAGAGCCTTATCCAGAATAACGACGAGCGAGCAAAGAGCGGCGATGATTACCCGGCCAGAGTATATGTCATATTTTCCGGTGGGCTTTATTTCTGGCGTACCCGGGCGATCAATTATGTCTGGTCCAGCAACCAGCAGGCGGGAAGCGAATGGCCCAACGCCTTTACTGCGAACGCCAGGATGATTGCGGTGCGTGCCGGCGATTCAGACGTGGGAAAATGGGTCACGGAGAGGCGGGATATCGGGGCGGATTATCGCCGCCTCTTCAACGATGAGCCGGGAAAAATTGCAGCCATCGCGATTATGACCGACACGGATAACACGGGACAAACTGCACGGGCATGGTATGGAGACATCTGGTTAGCCGACCAATGAGGGTATTTCAGGCGTTAAAACCCGGTTTTTTTAGCTCTCTGGCGGTTAAATTGCCGATAAAACGGAGACATTTGGTTACGAGGTGACGCATAATACGAGGGTGCGCGCTGTAGAGTTGTTCTCGGTCTTCTGCAGTGCGAAATTAATAACTGAAATTTCTGGGAGAAAGTAATGGCTCAAGCTAAGGCAAAATCCAAAGCCAAAACAACTCGTAAAAGCCCCGCAAGAAGAAAGTCGGCTGCCAGCAAAAAAGTCGCAGGCATGGATCTGAGCAAGTTCCTCGACGATATCAAAATCGGTAATTACGACCTCGACGACGTCCTCGAGGGGACCAGCAAAAACGTGGAAGCCATTGCCGACGCCAACCGCGCCATCATCGACGGCTACATCGACATCGCCAAGCGACAGTATGAAATGCTGAAGGACCTGCTCGAAGAACTGCGCAAGATTGCCGAAGAGCGCTCCGACGTGGTCAAGGAACTGAAGCGCGTCGTCGATCATGCGGGCAAGGATCTGCAGACCCTGCAGAAAATGGCCAGCAAGACCAATACCCAGGCGCAGCAGATCGTCAAGAAGCGGACCACTGCCAATGTAAAAGCGTGGAAGAAACTGGTGGCGGACGTCCGCAAATCCCTGGGCAAGGCCCCGGCGAAAGCGAAAACGGCCGCAAAGAAGGCCAAAACTACGGCTACCAGAAAAGCGGCGCCCAAGAAAAAGACCTCAACCACACGCAAAAAAGCGCCGGCGGCCAGGAAGAAGGCAACCGCTGCAAAGCGCAAGGGGACCACGGCCCGCAAAAAAGCGGCAGCGACCCAATCCTGATCGGAGCGTTCCGGAGCCGGACACCCCGCTTGCGCAGTTGACCGGCCTGCAGCCGGCGAGACCCAGAAGGCCGCATCGAAAGATGCGGCCTTTTTTTATCAGATTTGCGGTAGCAGCGGGTAGTTGAGGTGCAGAAACCCGTGTTCAGGCAGAAATGAAGAGCCATTGACGCAGTTTGCCTCCTCGGAGGCGCGCCAGCGGGAAATATCGGCGAGGTGTCAGTGCCACTTTACCAAAACACAAGTAAAGACTAAATTTCAGGTTGAAAGCCATCCCTGGAAGGAGACAAGAATGTCCGCTATCACTTTCCCGCCGATCGCGAACCTGTTCAGAACCGCCGTCATTGGCCTGGCGCTTCTCACCCTTGGCTGCAGCGACAGCAGCGACAACGACAAACAGGACGACATTACAGGCGAGTTTACCGTAACGGTGCTTTCCAGTCCGGCTGAGTATGTCAGCGGTGGGGATGCCCGTGTCGCTGTCGAAGTACCTGAATCCCTGCCCATGGGCGAGGTCAAAGTAACCGTGGATGAGCGCGACGTGAGCGAGGTATTTACTGCAGTGGCAGATACCCACACCCTCCAGGGTCGCGTGGAAGGGCTGGCCGAGGGCGAAAATCTGCTGCGAGTCGAGAGTCTCTCCGGCAATGCCGTCCCTGCAGAGAAGATACTCGTGAATCACGCCATCACCGGCCCGATCTTCTCGGGACCACAGCAGGAGCCGTTCCTGTGCGCCACCGATGACGACCGCGACGATCTCGAGATAGGGCCGATCATCGACGAGCAGTGCAGTGTGGAGACCGTGGTCAGTTTCAAATACCGCACTACGGATGACGCCTGGGCAGACTACTCTCCCGGCCAGGAACGGCCTGTAGACATGGCATCTACCACCACTACCGATGGCCGAACCGTGGACTTTATCGTCCGCTGGGAACGCGGCACGATCAATCGCTTTCTCTATTCCATCGCCGTGCTGTCTTCCGGCAACCTTGGTGACGCGCCCGACCTGGAGGTCTGGAACCAGCGCCTGATTTACTACTTCCAGGGGGGTGTGGCCATCGGTCACTACCAGGGGGGGCCGAGCCAGAGCCGGGCGCTTTACGCCGACGCCCTTGCCGCCGGCTATGCCGTTGCCTATTCGACCGGCACCAAGACAGGGACCCATTACAACCTGCAACTCGGTGCAGAGACAGCCATCATGGTCAAGGACCGGTTCGTCTCCATGTATGGCGTCCCGGAGTATACGGTAGGGGTGGGCGGTTCCGGCGGCGGCATCCAGCAGTATGTCTATGCACAGAACCACCCCGGACTCATCGATGCGGGCATCCCCCAGTACTCCTATCCCGACATGATCACGCAGACCATCCACATCGGGGACTGCGAACTGATCGAACGTTGGATCGACATGCAGCTGCGGGAGGATCCGAACTCCAAATGGGCCGACTGGAACAATCGGACCTGGCTGATCGGGCTCAATGCGAGTAACGACATCCCCAACGATGTGGTCTCCTTCGGTTTGACCCCCTGGGTACCCCAGGGCTCCAGTGAATGCACCAAGGCCTGGCGCGGCCTGTCGCCCCTGGCGCTCAATCCCAACTTCGGCACGGCGCCCGGTATCAGTCCAGAGGACCAGGCGCGGGTCGAATGGACTCATTTTGCGGACCTGATCAATATTTACGGCAGGGCCGAAGATGGTTTTGCCCGCAATACCTGGGATAACGTCGGCGTTCAATACGGGCTGCAGGCCCTGCGCGATGGCCACATCACGCCGCAGGAGTTTCTCGACCTGAACTTCAACGTGGGCTCCTGGACTGCAGAGGCGGAGATGGTGCAGGAGGGCTGCCCCTTCTTTACCGATCTCTGTTTCGCGCTCGATCCCGACAGGGAACTCTACCCGGACCAGATCGACCCCTGGAGCTGGCGAAACATGCAGCTGGCCGAGGGCGACACCCCGGCACCGCGCAGGTCCGCCGATCCCGGCGCAATCGAGGCGGCAATCGATTCGGGGATGGTGAATAGCGGTAATGTCGAAATCCCCCTCATCGACGTTCGCCATTATCTGGAAGAGCAGCTGGATATGCACAACTCGCACCAGTCATTCGCCAGCCGCCAGCGTCTGCTCAACCACGACGGCGACGCCGGCAACCAGGTGATCTGGTTTGTGGCACCCGGAGAAGAAGAAAACTACAACAACACCATGCAGGCATTTGCAGTGATCGATGAATGGATGGCCAACATCGCCGCCAACCCGGGGGCGACAGTCGCCGACAACCGGCCCGCCTCCGCCGTGGACAGCTGCTTCGACGCCGAGGGGCAGCTGATCGCCGCCGGAGAGGACGTGTGGGACGGTATCCTGGACGACAACCCGCCCGGGGCCTGTACCCGACTGTTTCCACCTTTCAGCACCTCACGTATCGTCGCGGGTGGACCCATCACCGGCGATGTCTTCAAGTGCGACCTGCAGAGCATCGATGCGGCAATCCAGAAAGGCCTTTACGGTAGCTGGCAGCCCGATGAGGGGGAGATCGCGACACTGGAAGCGATCTTTCCGGAGGGCGTGTGTGATTACGGTGACTGATGATGGCTGCGCCAAGTGTGGGGCGGAAGTCGCTCACCGTGTGCCTGCTGGCGGCGGCGATTGCCACGGGTATGCCTGCCATGGGAATAGGGTCGGTGTTGCAGCTGGATAATCGCGAATCAGGCGATCTCCACGCCGTCAATGGCGCCGAATGGCGCCTGTTCACCGACGGCGTAATGGGTGGGGTCTCGGTCGGATCCCTGGCGGTCGAGGAAGTGGCGGGGAGATCCTGCCTCAGAATGCGGGGAGATGTAAGGCTCGACAATAACGGCGGCTTCATCCAGGCCGCACTCGATGTGGATGAGGAGCAGCGCCGGTCGGCCGCGGGCTACGCCGGCCTGCTGCTCGATGTCCACGGCAACGACGAACAGTACAACGTGCACCTGCGTACCGACGGCATGCGGGCGCCCTGGCAGTCCTTTCGGGCTACCTTCACGGCCACGCCGGCCTGGCGCACCGTGAAGCTGCCGTTTTCCCAGTTCAACGCCTACCGCTTCGACGGGGCATTCGACGCAAGCACACTTCGCCGAATCGGTATCGTGGCGATCGGCAGGGCCTTCACCGCCGATCTGTGTATCAGCAGACTCGCACTTTACCGCGATTAGCAGTACCCGGTTTGGCGGGCCAGCCGCGAACTGGTCGGTCGATATACTTTTTGGCACACTGGGCCATGCCTGCAGATCGTCCAATGATACCGTCGCGGGGACCTCTCGCCCTGCAGGCGGTGTCTCATGGTGCCGTATTCGCCCTTCTGGTCATCGCGGCCAGCTTCCTGCACGATCGCGAACAGGCGGGGTCCGCCGGTGCTTCTCTCTACCTCGCGGGGAGCCTGGCCTTTCTCATCGGGCTCGCGCTCAGCCATATTCTCCACGAATGGGGCCATTTTCTCGGTGCAGTTCTGGGCGGCGCCCGGCTGACCACAAGGCGGAGGATCGCACCGCTGTTCTTTGATTTCGATTTTCCTCGTAATACACCCCGCCAGTTTCTCCTGATGAGCCTCGGCGGGTTGTCGGGAAACCTGCTCCTGCTGTTATTTCTTTCCCTCTGCATCGAGACCCCGGGGCTGGTGCTGACCGCGATGAGGGCCGCCGTTCTGGGCCAGTTGGTGTTCGTGGTGATCCTGGAATTGCCGGTCTCGCTTCGCGTCCTCGCCGGACAGGGTCCGCTCGCGGCGCTGACCGAACACTTCAGCCAGGGAGCGCCGCTTTTCCTGCGGGCACTGCTCGCCGGCCTGGCTGTCGCGGCTCTGGTTATTCTTTTTGGTTGATTTGCCCTCAGCGATGCAGTTGCGCTGAGCCGTCTAGGGACGGAAGGTCCAGCGGCAAGACTATCCCGGCGGGCGCCTCGCAGACTGCCGGAATGGCGTTGACGATACGATTCGCGGCGGTGCAGTTACCACCGCCGGCCGCCTCCGGAAGGCCACAGCCGGGATAGAGCAGGTGATCGGCCTGCGCCTGCTGTGGAGCGGCGGCGCCGCGTTGATACCTTGAGCGGTCGTTTCAGGATCCCTGACTGGTCGCGGCCAAGAGGGGGTCCCTGAGATTCGAAGCGAATTTGATCTATCCTTTCTGTAGTGATGCAGACGCGCCCGGAGTTATTCATGGTAAATGCACACTGGCGATTCAATGCCGCGATTGCAATGGCCCTGATGACAGTGCTCGCGGCGCCCTTCTGCGCTGCTGCCGGCTACACACCCTGGGCAGAAGAGAATCTCCCCATGCACCTTCTCTGGGGCGATACCCACCTGCACAGCTCCTACAGTGTGGATGCCAACACTATGGGCAATACCGCCCTCAGCCCCGCTGATGCCTACCGCTTTGCCAGAGGAGAGGCGGTACGCGCCAATAACGGCATGCTGGCCCGCCTCGATATACCGCTGGATTTTTTGGTGGTATCAGACCATGCGGAATTGATGGGCATCATGCTCAAACTGCGCGAGGGTGACCCGCGGTTGCTGGAAAACCCGGCCGCAAAGCGCATCCACGAGGTGATGGCTAACGCTAACCCCTACCAGTTCGGGATGATCGGCAGTACCGACTCACACACCTCTCTGGCTACCGCCGCGGAGGACAACTTCTGGGGCAAGGCCTCAATGGTCGAGCCCGGCACGGACCGGACATCAGGCGACCCCTCCGGCCCGTTTGGCTCCAGCCACCCCGATACAGAACTGACCAAGGGGTGGACCTTCGGTGCCTCCGGATATGCTGCGGTATGGGCTAGAGGAAATACTCGCGAGGCCATCTTCGAGGCGATGCGGCGTCGAGAGGTCTACGCCACAACGGGCTCACGCATCAGCCTCCGCTTTTTCGCCGGATGGGACTTCGAAGCTGAGGACGCAGCAAAGCCCCACGCCGTGAGAATCGGCTACCGCAAAGGCGTTCCCATGGGGAGCGAACTCGGCGCGGCCACCACGCGGGCACCGGGCTTCATGCTCATTGCGATGAAGGATCCTCAAGGCGCAAACCTTGACCGGGTCCAGGTCGTCAAGGGTTGGCGCGATGCCTCCGGGGCATTGCATGAGAAAGTGTATAACGTTGCGGTCTCCGAAAACCGTGAGATCGCGGCCGATGGCCATGTCGATCCACTCAAAGCCACGGTCGATCTTGACGGTGCCACCTATCTGAACACTATCGGTGAGGCGCAGTTCAGCGTCTATTGGCAGGACCCGCAATTTGATCCTGCTGAAGCGGCTTTCTACTATGCGCGGGTCATCGAGATCCCCACTCCACGGTGGACAGTCTATGATGCTGTGCGGCTCGGCAAAACCCTCAACGCCGCCGATCCGAAGATCGTCCAGGACAGGGCCTACAGTTCACCCATCTGGTACAACCCCGAGTGAGCAGCTCCCGCAACCCAGGCGCGGGCAATTGGCTGGCCATCGCGACCCGCCCCGATATCGTCAGGCGCAGCCTGAAGGTTGGCCTGGTGGTAGGTACCATTCTCGCCGCGATCAACCATGGCGACCGCATCGTCGCCATGAACCTCGATCTGACCTCCGGCTGCAAAATACTTCTCACATACCTGGTGCCCTACTGTGTCTCCACCTGGGCCTCTGTACAGACTGCGAGGGGACGCACTGCGCGACATGTACGCTGAAGGTAATGGAGGTCGGAGCAGTTGTTGCCGGTGCCATCAGTGCATTGGCGGCCCATGGCTGCGTCCTGCACCAGCCGGCCGGTTGGCAGGAGGCGACCTGCACAATGGCCGATGGCATCGGTCTGCGTGACGATGAGGACTCAAATCTCACCGGGATCACCACGCCGATGGTGGTCGGATCGAAGGGTCTATATGCGCCACACGGAAGTGATCTGGCTGTGGTGGAGGCGGTCTTCCGCCAGATCCCAGCCAACAGGTCGACTGTCCTATAGGTCGACGGCTTGTCTATACTGGCTGTGACACTTAGTTCGATTTCAATGTCCGACCCGAAAAAACCATTCAACCAGAGGCCTTTCTATGACGAAGAATTCTTATTCGGCTGTAGCCGTTATGATCAATCACGGGGTTGCAACAATAACCATTAACAACCCGCCCATAAATCTATTCGACAGCGCACTTATCGGAGATTTGGATCGAGCCGGTCAAACGCTGAATGACAGACAGGACGTCAAGGTAATCGTTATCGAGAGCGCTAACCCCGACTTCTTCGTAGCCCACGCAGATGTTTCGATCATTCAGCAGTTACCTCCTGCTGGAGAGGCTGGCAGCGAATCACTGACTGCGTTCCACCAGGTGGTGGACAGATTCCGCAAAACGCCAAAAGCAACGATAGCCAAAATCGAGGGCCGCTGTCGGGGAGGTGGCAGTGAACTGGCTCTCGCATGTGATATGCGGTTTGCAGCAATCGGCAAGGCCGTCTTGAGTCAGCCTGAGGTTGGACTCGGCATCATACCGGGAGGGGGTGGATCGACGAGGTTACCCCGACTTGTCGGTCGAGCGCGCGCCCTGGAAATTATGCTTGGATGCGCGGACTTTGACGCTGAACTGGCTGAGCGATACGGCTACGTCAATCGCGCATTGCCGGCAGATGAGATCGGGGCTTTCGTAGACAAACTCGCTACCCGAATTGCCGGCTTTCCTGCGGAGACCATAGCAATTGCAAAAGAAGCGGTCAGGACCCAGGACGCAGATCTTGAGGAAGACCTCGCCATGGAGCGACAATTTTTTCTTCGCTCCGCGCATACAGAGTCGGCAAAAATCAGGATGGGCAAGGCGATGTCCTTCGGTCTGCAGACCGAATCGGTCGAGAAAGGCGGATTGGACGGGCTGTGGGATTTTCTCGATAATCTTTAGTTCCATCTTCGATTTCAAAGCTGGGTGCGGGTACGGTGGTACATCTTGGCTCAAATATGATGCCGGCTGTCATCCGCGAATGACGATCCAACGGAGAGAGCAAGTCGGCGTTTCCCCGGCATGAGACAAAAGCCCCGCGCATGGCATCAAAGACGATGAGCCAAACGTCCGTTCAAACACTGTCCGTCCGCCAATGGCTAGGACTGATGGCGGTGTATCTCTCTATTCCGCTGGTTTTATTGTTATGCGGTGGGGATTTCGGTTGGTGGCAGGCATGGCTGTATGCTCTGCTGATCGTTGGCGCTGGCCTCGGAGGGCGAATTTGGGCGGAGCGGCGGCATCCTGGGTTGTTAGCCGAACGACAAAGCGTTGAGAACATCAAAAACACAAAAGCCTGGGACAAAGTGCTCGCTCCACTAATGGCGCTGAGTTTGACGTTTCCAATGGTCACAGTAGCGGGGCTGGATCACCGCTATGGCTGGTCCCCCGTATTTCCGCAATGGCTCATCGCGATTGGCTTCATATTGATCGCGCTGGGGTATGCTTTCGCTACCTGGGCACTGGCAGAAAACCGCTTTTTCTTCAGCGTGGTGTGCATTCAGCTGGATCGAGGGCATGTCGTGTGTGACAGTGGCCCGTACCAGTTTGTTCGGCACCCGGGTTATGCCGGGAATATTCCGCCACTGCTGGGTATTGTCCTTGCCCTCGGCTCGGTGTGGACACTTATTCCAGCAGCCTTGGCGCTGATCATAACGGTCATCAGAACCGCACTGGAAGACCAGACTCTCCGGGAGGAATTGCCGGGCTACCCAGAATATGCGCAGCGAGTGCCCTATCGGTTGATTCCCGGGATCTATTGAGAAGCCTCGCCGCTGCGACCTGACCGTGTGGCTGGGAGTTGTTTGTTTTTGTAACGTGCGAGAACCTCCAACATCTGCATTATTGTTTACGGGATGAGTAAACCGCCGGGCCATCTATGCAATCGACACAGTCTCTCAAGCAGTGAAAGCGCTCGTCGCCGGGGAAATGAATCTCACATTGCCGTTGGCCACCGGAATCGGCTTTCGTACCCGAGCCTGTAAATTCCACATCGTTAGAGTGTAAATCTCTCTAAGCTATGTGTGTTTGCGTATGTGTACTGTATCTGTGTCACGGAGCGATCTTTGAGAAACAACATTCCGTTCGACTCGCTGGCATCGCGGAATACCAGTAGAGACAAGTTGCGTGTTTCGATCGGCGCTTTAGTGCTCGTCCTGCTTGCTCAGGACGCGCCGGCGAATGAAGCGGCGGACAACTCCTTCTCCGAACGCAGTTACCTGACAGGCGACTGGGGCGGCGCACTTTCGCGCCTGGCCGATCAGGGCGTGGGGCTGGAGCTGGAGTATACGTCCATTTACCAGGGTCTTGTTTCCGGCGACGGGGATAAAGAGGGTGAATACGGCGGCAGGGCGGACGTTTTTCTCAACCTGGATAGTGGAAAACTGGGACTGTGGCGGGGCGGTGGACTGCGCGCTCATGTGGAATATCGTCACGGCAATGACCAACCGTTCGCCGGCGGCGCGCTGCTGCCGGTCAACACCGCCATGCTGACACCGGTCGGGGCGGACGAGGAAGTGGAAGCCACATCACTCTTTCTCACCCAGGTATTTGGTGGCGGTAATGTGCTGATGGTCGGCAAGATCAATGCCCTCGACCTGCTGGCGGCAGATCCGTTCTTCGGCGGGTGGGGGACAAACCGCATGATGAATATCGTCTTCGTAGCCCCGCCCAACGGCATTATACCGGCGGTGATGATGGGCGCCGTTGCCAGCTTTTCCGCCCAGCCTGTCTCCCTCACGGTGATGGTGTTCGATCCCAACGACCGCTCCACGGACTACCTCCCGGACGACCTGTTTTCCGACGGTACCAGCGCGTCATTGACGGCTGCCTATCAATCGACGTTGGCGGGACGAAAAACCAGTTATGCCCTTACCGGCTCCTTCACCACCAAGAACGGCGCGGATTTCACCGCGTTTCCCCCGGGCACCGGAACCACAGAGAAAGACGGATCCTACAACGTCGAGTTCCAGTTCGGCCACAACCTGCAGGAAGACAGCATTACCGGGGACGCCTGGGGGATCTACCTGAAGGCGGCTACCGCGGATGGCAATCCCAATCCTATCGACTACGCGGTGACCGTCGGCATCGGCGGGAGGCCGCTGTTCTTCAATCGTCCCCAGGACAACTTCGGTGTCGGCTATTTCTATTATGCCTTCAGTGATAAGCTACAGGACGCGCTCGAACCTGTTGCCGACTTCCAGGATGAAGAGGGTGTGGAAATCTACTACAGCTACGCAGTCACCCCCTGGCTGCATGTGACGCCGGATCTGCAGTACATCGACCCCGCCAGTGGCCGCAACAGCAGCGCCTTCGTCGCGGCACTGCGGGCCAGAATCCGTTTTTGATGTCCGAATTGACACAATAGGGGTTCAAATAAGGCATATACCGCTGAACATTTACAGAAGCTCGAGGTTGCTTCCTGTAACAGCGGCACTTTCTATAGACCTCTTGCTCCGACGCTGGGAATCTTCACCGGACCGTCATGTTAAGGGGTGGCAGGCAGCGAGCCGACCAGACTGTACCCTTTCCGACCTACAGCAGAGACTGATCCTGCCCACCAATAGCGGACACGCTGTTAAGCGACTTGTTGTGCCTCAAACGCTTCTGGGCTGATAAAGCCGTTGGCGCTGTGTCGGCGGGTTCGATTGTAGTCCACTTCGATATACTCGAATACTGTTTGTCGCATTTCCTCTCTGGTGGCGAATCTCTCACCGTGAATGGCCTCTACCTTGAGCGAGTGGAAAAAGCTCTCGGCGCATGGTCGAGTAGCCCGGCGGAACCACCCCGCCGGGCTCTCACAGAACCGTACGTGAGCCTCTCGACTCATACGGCTCTTGTCATCCAGCCTTGATACTGCCAATGGACAAAAAGCCTTGGGGCATGCCGGGCGACTGACTTCAACCACGCGTTCGCGCGGGATAGTCGGCGGCGTAACCGTTTGAACTTTCGCATAGCCCAGCCAACCAGCGCAGAATTGATGTGGTTGAGGACAGAATGGAGTGCCGAACGACAGAAACGCCCGTAGTAATTGATCCAGCCTGCGATGACAGGATTGAAGCGCAAAGCCAATTCGTCCAGATCCGCATATGTGCGCGCCTTGAGCCGCCATCCACGCCGTACTTCCTGGCGCAGGGTTCGGGCGGCCTTCTGGCTGATCGCGGGGCTGAAGCTCACAAAGAACTCACCATCGCGATTCCGTGCCGATCGTGGTCGAAACGTATACCCCAGAAAATCAAAGCTCTGGCACTCCCAGTCCCCGGGCCGACGTGAGTCCTTGCAATAAACAACTCGCGTCTTTTTGGCATTTAGGCTGAGCTTGCACAACTTCAATCGCTGTTCGATACGCTCTTTGATCCAATTTAGCTGCTTGAATGACCGGCAATGCACAACAATATCGTCAGCATACCGCTCGAAATGGATGGCAGGGAAATTCTCCTTCATCCACTGGTCAAAGGCTAAATGAAGAAAGATATTGGCAAGCAGTGGGCTAATGACGCCGCCTTGAGGCGCACCAATTGAGCGCGGTAGCCGATCCCCGTCCTGCAGTTGAACGTCCGCCTGCAGCCATCTCTCGACGTATAGAAGAACCCACTTACAGTCGGTGAACCGCCGTACTGCCCGTACCACAAGCTCATGATCCAATGTATCAAAAAACTTGGAAACGTCCAGATCAAGCACCCAATTGTCCCGCCAACAACGTTGCCGAGCCCGCGCAACCGCGTCCAGAGCGGAGCGCCCAGGACGATACCCATAGGAATCCTCATGAAAATGAGGTTCCACCAGTGGCTCCAGGTACCGCTTCGCGGCTGCCTGCGCTATTCGATCGCTGATAGTCGGAATCCCGAGTTGCCGGATGCCCCCATCGGCCTTGGGTATTTCCACCCGCAGTACCGGCGGTGGCATGTAGCTCCCCGATGACATCCGATTCCAGATCTTGTACAGACGATTGTTTCTGTCCTTGTCGAATTCCTCCATCGTTTGCCGATCCACACCGGGCCCGCCCTTGGCACGCTTAACGTCCCAGTAGGCGTTCCACACCAGTGACTTCGGTATATCAAAGGCCTTGTTCAAGCTCACATGCTCCTCCCGTTTCCGGTTGGCATACAAACTGAACCAGATAACGTAGCCCCTTCGCTCCCCGACCTTTCAGCCGCTTCAACACTACTACGAGCTACTCCGTCCCTGTGCCTCGCATCGGTACTCTTCTCCTCCCGGGGGCTGCCCATTCGGATTTCTCCCTTATCATCGAGGCGACAGGTTCCCACGTTCCCCATGAGAGCCTGAAATGGACTCACGCTGCCTCCACACCGGACACCGCCCAAACCGTAAACAGGTAACGTCTGGACTTGTCCCGAGCCAACAACGCTGCTCGGTTTTGATGTCAGTTGAATTGCTTTTCGACGCGTCATCAGCAGTTCACTTGCGTTCGTCTTTCCATTCCACACTTGACGTCTTAATAGACGCCTTTTCGTTGACGCTCACCACCATGACTCTTAACCACAGCAGCTCAACGTAGTTTGAAACCTGGTCCTGCAACCCGATTTCGAGGGGCCCACCCTCATCTCCCATGGAGCACCACTTCTATGAAGTGTTCGTGGCACACCATTGTCGTAGCAGTTTCCCTTGGCACTCATGCTGCACTGTAGGCCATGCTCCGCGATCAGCTGCTGGTAGGCACCGGAACAATACTGGCTACCCCGGTCTGAGTGCACAATGACCCCGGTGGGCCTGTGGCGCCGCCACAGAGCCATTTGAAGCGCATCGCAGACCAGGGATGCGGTCATACGCTCCGACATGGCCCAGCCCACGACAAGCCGTGAAAACAGGTCAATGACGACGGCCAGGTAGAGCCAGCCTTCCTCGGTCCACAGATACGTAATGTCGCCCACGTATTTCTGGTTAGGCCCGCTGGCCGTGAAGTCCTGTTGCAACAGGTTTGGCGCCACCGGCAGGTTATGCTTGGAGTTCGTGGTCGCCTTGAACTTCTTCGCGGCCTTTGCGCGCAGCCCCTGCCGCCGCATACTCTCAGCGATGGTCTTGCGGTCATGACGGTGCCCGGCATCGGCCAGATCCCGCACCAGCCTGGGTGATCCCGAGCGGCCTTTGCGGGCCTCAAACGCCTTCTTGACGGTTTCATCGAGCTGCTTCCGGCGCTGCCGCCTGGGCGAAGGAGTATGCTGCCGCCGACGCCAGACATAGAACCCGCTGCGCGAGACCTGCAACACACGGCTCATTGCCGATATCCGGAAAGTGCCTTGATGTTCGTCCATGAACACATACTTCACTTCAGGCTCTTGGCGAAGTATGTGGCCGCCTTTTTTACGATGGCAAGCTCCTCTGCCTGCTCTGCTAACTGACGTTTCAGGCGGGCGTTCTCTGCGGCGAGGCTTTGCTCCAGCTCGCTTTGATCCCGCTTTGCCCTGGCCTTCGACCGCCAGCCATAGAGCTGCGATTCATGCAGGCCAAGCTCCTTGGCGGCCTTGGGTACGCCGATCTTCTCTGCCAGGGCCAGCGCTTCTTTCCTGAATTCGGGCGAGTGCTGCCTCCGGGTTGCTTTTTGCTTTCCTGTCTGTCTTGTCATGGTTCACCTCTGTAGCGTAGTTTACTCGCTTCACAGGGTGTCCATCATTAGTGGGCAGGATCAGTATGCGCCTGAGTTCAAAGAAGAGGCACTAGCCTTGGCGGAGAAGATCGGTGTATCCAAGGCAGCCAAGGAACTGGGGTTACATGACTCACAGCTCTATGGCTGGCGGTCAAAGGCCAGGTTAAAGCGGGACCAGAGCGATCTCGAGCAGAGCCAGGCCGCCGAGATCGCCCGCCTGAAGCGCCAGTTGGCAGAACAGGCAGAGGAGATTGCCATCGTAAAAAAGGCGGCCACATACTTCGCCAAGAGCCTGAAGTGAAGTATGTGTTTATGGATGAGCATCAGGGCATTTTTGGGGTATCGGCGATGAGTCGTGTGTTGCAGGTCTCCCGCAGCGGATTCTATGCCTGGCGCCGGCGACGGGACAATCCTTCGCCCCGGCAGCAGCGCCGGAAGCAGCTCGATGAAGCTGTCAAGAATGCATTTGACGCCCGCAAAGGCCGCTCAGGGTCACCCAGGTTGGTGCGGGATCTGGCAGATGCCGGATACCAGCATGACCGCAAGACCATCGCCGAGAGCATGCGGCGGCAGGGATTGCGAGCCAAGGCGGCGAAGAAGTTCAAGGCGACGACGAACTCCAGGCACAACCTGCCGGTGGCACCCAACCTGTTGCATCAGGACTTCACTGCCAGCAGGCCAAACCAGAAGTACGTGGGCGACATCACGTATCTTTGGACTGAGGAGGGTTGGCTATACCTGGCGGTCGTTATCGACCTGTACTCGCGCCTGGTGGTGGGCTGGGCCATGTCGGAGCGAATGACCGCGCAACTGGTCTGTGACGCGCTACAGATGGCCCTGTGGCGACGTCGCATGCCCACCGGGGTCATTGTGCATTCGGACCGCGGGAGTCAGTACTGTTCCGGTGCATACCAGCAGCTGATCAGGGAGCACGAGTTAATCTGCAGCATGAGTGCGCGGGGCAACTGTTACGATAATGCCTGTGCAGAGAGCTTTTTCCACTCGCTCAAAGTCGAGGCCATTCACGGTGAGAGATTCGCCACCCGAGAGGAGATGCGACAAGCTGTATTCGAGT
>JARRPM010000104.1:0-10642 GCA_037382865.1 Halioglobus sp.
GCCCGGCAGCTCGATGTTGGCGAGCTTCTCGAGCGTATCAGCGTCATAGACCGCCACGTCGTTGAAGGTACCGGCCAGGTAGACCTCCTTGCCATCGGAGGAAAAATTGATGCAGTAGTAACTGTGCTCCAGGTCGACGGAAGCCAGTTCCTTCTGCTGCGCCACATCGAACTTCTTCAACTGGGTCAGCACCCCGTAGAACTGGTTTGCATCCGAGGGTCGCGCCAACCCGGAGAACAGCACCACCTCCAGCGGACCGAAAACACGCGCCTCGGCATCGCCGGTCTCGAGGTCGACCCGCTCGTAGCCCCAGACCCAGTCGGCGGTGGCCAGGTCCTGGCTGTCGTCCCGGTAGCGGGCGGCCGAGTACATGCGCACCATTTCGTTGTTGACCGCCCCGATCGGCCACACGGTCAGCGAGTCGCGCAGGCTCTCGCCCGGGTCGCCGACACTCTGGCTCGCCAGGGCAATCCGGGTCTCCCCCGTTGCGGTGTCCATGGCGTAGATATCGCGCCCCCCCATATACAGGGTGCCGTCTTCGCCGGTCGCCATGATGGTGATCTGGCGCGGCGCCGGGAAGGTCCTGGCCGGCGTCGCGTCCAGCCCGGCAGAGGTGTCATAAACGGCGATGCGGCTGTCCAGCACCTCGTAGCGGTCCACCAGCAGCCGGGTCGGGTTCTGGTGGGTGTACACCCACTTTCCGTCCGGGCTGACGGCGATCGAGCCGATGCTTTTCACCCGCTCGTTGCCCTGGGACTGTTTTGCCGAAAAGCGGATTTCGCAGGTCTCCAGGTCCACGCCGTAGATATTCTCGAACCGGTTGGTCAGGGCATAGGCCGTGCGGTGGTCCGGCGACAGGGCGACGGTACCCGGGCCGAAATCGCCGGGCAGTTCGCAGGTCCTGGCGACCTTGCGTGCGGCCAGGTCGATCAGGTGCAGGTTATTGGGCCGGTTCATCACCACCATGTAGTCCCCAACCGGCGCCGGGGCAGCCGTCTGCGCGGCCCCCTCGCCCGCGGCGGGCTCGTCTTTGGCACTGCACCCGGCGATGACCAGCACCGCCAACAGCCACGGTGCGAGCGCCCCGCAAGGCCGGGCGGCACCACCAAACAATGTGTTCATAATCGCCATGGTCAGTTCGCCTCAGGAGTCGTCTTCGGGAAACACGGCGTCGAGCTTGCGCCAGTCCTTGCCGGCCGAGGGGGCCTCGCCCGCCCAGTCGGGATAGGTGACCATCACGTCCGGCACCTGCGCAGGCCACCAGCAGGGATCGGCGCAGCCGTAGAGATCGGCTTCCATCGGCTGGCACAGCCCCGCCACGCCGCCGAACATGTCGACCTCCCAGCCGGGGTCGGTGGTGGCGGTGCAGCCGGCGACGGTCTGCATGGCCACGACCTCGTCGGCCTCACCCCGCTCGACCGCCTCGTCCAGCAGGCGGGCCTTTTCGTTGAGTGGCTTGAGGTGTTTCATCAGCTTGCCCTCCGGGAACTGAGATAATCGTCAAAGAAACGCGGGTTGCCCTCGGCGATGCGGGTATAGGCCTCGATGCCGAAGTCCACCCAGTCGCGCATCAGGTCGCAGTAGTGGTAGACCGGCATCGCCGGGTCGTTGTAGCGCTGGTAGCTCTCGTGGTAGCAGCCGCCGGAGCAGAGGTTGCGGATGCGGCAGGTGGCGCAGCCTGTGTCAGTGCGATCGAGACGGCGGCCAAGAAAGCCGGACAGGGCCTCGACGTCCAGGCCCTCAGCGACATTGCCGAATGTGGGCAGCTCGGAGCCGGTAAAGCGGTGGCAGAGATTGACCCCGCCGTCCTTGTCCACCGCCACCATGGAGTAACCGGCACCACAGGGCAGCGCTTTCTTGCTGCCCTCGTGCAGGTCGGTCAGCAGCTGGTGCAGGTTGGAGAAGCCGATGGTGCGATGCTCGAGCGCCGCCTCGACATAGCGCCGGCCCAGCGCCTTCATCGAGTCGAAGACCGCGGCCAGTTCACTCTCGGTGAGGTTGAAGTGGTCGATATCCCCCGCAGTCACCGGCGCAAACCCGACTTCGGCAAAGCCCAGCTCGTTGAAGAGGTGATCCCAGATGACCGTCAGGTCGGTGACGCCGCGGGTCAGGGTTACCCGGGCACCGACCGGCCGCGACCGGTATAGCGAGAGCAGCAGGCGCACCTTGCGCGCCACCGTCTCATAGGTGCCCTGCCCGCCCACGGTGATGCGGTTGCGGTCGTGGATCGCCTTCGGCCCGTCGATACTCACGGCAATGCCGAAGCGATGGCTGTCGAGGTAGCGGATGGTTTTCTCGTCCAGCAGCGTGGCGTTGGTGGTGAGGGAGAAATCGATACGCTTGCCGAGACCGGCGGCGCGCCGTTCCGCGTACTCCACCACCTCCCTTATGAGGGCCATATTCGAGAGGGGCTCGCCGCCGAAAAAGACGATATTGTAGCGGGGCTGCTCCGGCGACTGCGCCAGCAGCATCTCGATCGACGCCACCGCGGTCTCCAGGCGCATCTTTTCGCCATCCGCCGGCACCGCCAGATCCTCCTTGTAGCAGTAGGTGCAGCTCAGGTTGCAGCCGGTATTGACGTTGAGGACCACCGTGGTCAGCGGCAGCTCCGCCGGCGCCGGGAAGACATGTGTAGCTGCGGCCCCGCCCCGTGAGACGATATCGAGGTTCTGCAGGTCACAGATCACGCCCTCGACCTCCGACCCTTCCAGGCGGCCCGCAAGACGCCGGCCCAGTTCGCCAGGCGACAGCGGGCCTGGGCGCAATGCCTCGATCACCGCGGCCGAGGAGGCGTCGGCCTCGAACAGGCTGCTGCTGGGTATATGGAACAGCAGCCGCCGCGACGCCACCGTCACTTCGTGAAAATTGTGCTCGTTGAGCGTGAGCGGGGTTCCCATGGTCGTTATCCTCAGCGGATCGGGGGGTTGTTCCAGCGCTGTACGGTGACGATCAGCTGCCCTTCACCGCGAACCCTGTTTTCGCCCTGGTCCACCGTGGCGACCACCTTCAGGTTGCCGGCGTTGTTGGTCTGGTATTTGCGCTCGGGATTGGGGCCCGCCGCGGCCGGCGTGAACACCCCGCTGTCCTTGTCCATCTCCCCGGCGAAGCGCACGTCCTGATCGCTCTCCGCCTGGGCGTTGAAGGGTTCCACCGACCAGACGGCCGCCACCGGCCCGATCCGCATATCGTCCCCAGTGCCCGCCTCGCCATCGGCGCCGTTGGACCAGGCCACGGCATCGAACATCGCATCCACCACGGGCTGCGAACCGCCATCACCGCCGACCCTGGCCACCGCAAAGGCGGGCTCCACCTCTACCCGATCGATCTTCGAAAACACGGTGAGGGCATCCTCCAGGCGTGCCTCCCCCACCGCGACCGCCCGCTTGCCGGCCGTGACATCGCCGTCAGCGGCGACCCGCAGGGTGATTTCATCGGGTCCGCGCGCCAGTTCCTGCACGATGCGCAGCCCCTTCCCGAGCTGCACGCTGTCGCTCAGGTTCGTCCCGACGAGGCGCAGCAGGCCCTCGCCACCTGCCGGCAACTGGCCGGGCTGAACATCGACCAGACTCGGCGTACCGTTGTCGCGCACCGCTTGCAGGCGCAGGCCCCACTCCGACCGCTCCCGGTCGAACATCCTGCCCTGCATCCCATTGCCATCACTGCTCGCCGCCAGCACCTGGCGGTATTTACGACCCCCGACACTGAGGGTCGCGCGCCACTCGTAACCGGTGTAGACGATGCCGGTGCCACTGCCGGAGAGCTTCTCGCCATCGAGAAAACTGCCAGAGAGCTCGAGCGCATAGTTGTCACCGCCCTCGTCGGTGGCGACCATCACCCCGCTGAAGGGTCCCTTGCCCGGCATGGTGCCATAGACGCGCCAGCGCCCGTCCAGGGCCGGCTTAGACACCTTGCCCCACTCCTCCCAGGCAGCGCTCTGCAGGGGAAACTCCCCGGCAAGATATGGCACCATCTCGTTTAACGCCAGGCCCAGCCAGTCCCGGTCACGGCCCATCATCTGGTACTCCGTGGTGGGAAACTGCCCCAGGTGAAAGTGCACGAGGTGTCTCCACTCGTCCTCCGTGCGCCGCTGCAGCCCGACCCGGGCCCCGGAATGGCAGCGTGCGCACATGGTCGCAAAAGCCTCCGTCGGGTGCTCCTCGACCGTATTGAGCTCCTGCTCCAGGATATAGCGATAGGGCGCGCTCTCGGCAGGCGCCAGGCCCTGGGTATCGGCAAAGTGCTTGACCAGGGTCCTCATCACCTCACTGCTGTCACCACCGGCCGGATCGACCAGTTTTGCATTGTGGACCATCCCCATGCGGACCAGCGTCATCTGCCACCCTTCGGGCGTCTTGCGCTGGTCGCTGATCCGGACCCAGCCCCCCTTTCCGTCCGGGGCGTGACAGCCACCGCAGCTGGCGGCAATGATCTCCGCGGGGTCGGACGCCGCACCGGCGGGAAGATGCAGCAAACCGGCAGCGAGCACCATCACTGTCCCCAGGCGTTGTAAGGTCTTCACCACGTTCATCTCTCCTCGGCCGCCAAAGGCCTCCGCCGAATTATAGTCAGTCTGTCTGGCCAGCTGCCGGACGTTCCCCGGCCTCATCCCGCGCCGCCCGGTTCGCTCTTCCCGGACAATCCCTCGATCATCTGCTCGCGCATCAGGAATTTCTGCATCTTGCCCGTCACCGTCATGGGGAAGTCCTCGACGAAACGGATGTAATGGGGAACCTTGAAATGGGTGATCTGGTCCCGGCAATAGGCCTTGATGTCCTCGGCGGTGAGGGATGCGCCCTCGCGCAGCTTGATCCAGGCACAGACCTGTTCGCCGAAACGCTGGTCGGGAATGCCGAAAACCTGTACCTCCTGGATATCCGGGTGGCCGTAGAGAAACTCCTCCACCTCACGGGGATAGACGTTTTCACCGCCGCGAATGATCATATCCTTGATCCGTCCGGTGACCTGGGTATAGCCCTCCTCGTCCATGATGCCGATATCACCCGAGTGCAGCCAGCCATCGCTGTCGATGGTCTCGGCGGTGCGTTCGGGATCGTCCCAGTAACCCTGCATCACGCTGTAGCCACGGCAGCAGATCTCGCCCTTTTCGCCGACCGGCACGACGGCGCCTTCGGGATCGACGATCTTGATCTCGCAGTGCGGGGCGGGTCGGCCCACCGTGCCCACCCGCTTCTCGATGGAGTCGTCCGCGGAGGTCATGTGATTGACCGGGCTGGTCTCGGTCTGGCCGTAGGCGATCAGAACCTCGCTCATGTGCATCCTGTTGAGCACCCGGTTCATCACCTCCACCGGACAGGGGGCGCCGGCCATGATCCCGGTGCGCAGGCTGCCCAGGTCGAAGCTGGCGAAGTCCGGGTGATCGAGCTCGGCGATGAACATGGTGGGCACGCCGTGCAGCCCGGTGCAGCGCTCCTCGGCCACTGCCGCCAGGGTGGTCTGTGGGTCGAAAGCATCGGCGGGAAAGACGGCGGCGGAACCGTGCGTGATACAGGCCAGGCTGCCCATGACCATGCCGAAACAGTGGTAGAGCGGCACCGGGATACAGAGCCGGTCCTGCTCCGTCAGGCGCATGCCGTCCCCCACCAGCTTGCCGTTGTTGAGGATGTTGCGGTGGGAGAGCGTCGCGCCCTTGGGGTTGCCCGTGGTGCCACTGGTGAACTGGATGTTGATGGCATCCTCCGGGGAGAGCTCTGCGGCCAGCTCCTGCAGCCGGGTCCGCTCCGGCTCGCCGCCCATGCCGCAGACCTCGCCGAAATTGAACATGCCGGGACTGGCAGCGTCTCCCATGCGGATGACGGCGCGCAGGTGGGGCAGCTTGTCCGCCTGCAACTGCCCGGGGCGACACTCGGAAAGCTCCGGCGCCAGTTCCCGCAACATGCCGAGGTAGTCGCTGGTCTTAAACCGCTCCGCGGTGATGATGGCCCGGCACTGCACCTTGTTGAGCGCATACTCCAGTTCGTAGAGCCGGTAGGCGGGGTTGATGCAGACCATGATCGCGCCGATCCTGGCGGTGGCGTACTGGGTCAGGCACCACTCATAGCAATTGGGCGCCCAGATGCCGACGCGGTCGCCCGGTGCGATGCCCAGGGCGAGCAGCCCGCAGGCCAGGCGGTCCACCTCGCGCTGGTATTCCCGGTAGGTCCAGCGGATACCCTGGTGACGCACGATGAGAGCATCGTGGTCCGGGAAACGCTCCACGGTGCGGTCGAAGACGCGACCGATGGTATCCTCGAGCAGCGGTTCACCGGTCGCCCCTGCCAGCTGGCTGTGTGTGAGTTTTCCGCCCATTGTCTCTCCTCTTGTTCTGCTGCGGGCTGAATACCCGGACGTGGCATGGTGCCCCGATTGCGCCGGGTTCAACCCCTGCCCCACTCCCGGTCGCGCAGTTCGATGCGCCGGATCTTGCCGCTCACCGTCTTCGGCAGTTCCTCCACGAACTCGATCAGGCGGGGATACTTGTAGGGCGCGGTCACCGATTTGACGTGGTCCTGCAGCTCCCTGACCAGCTCCTCCGACGGTTCGAAGCCCGGCGCGAGCACCACGAACGCCTTGACCACCTCGCCGCGCTTTTCATCCGGGCTGGATACCACCGCGGACTCGGCCACCGCCGGGTGCTCGATCAGGGCGCTCTCCACCTCGAAGGGGCCGATCCGGTACCCCGCCGAGAGGATCACGTCGTCGGCGCGGCTCACGAACCAGTAATAGCCGTCCTCATCGACCCGCGCGCGATCGCCGGTGACGTACCAGTCACCGCGAAAGGCGTCGGCGGTCTTCCCGGGTTCCCCCTTGTAGCCAAGGAAAAGCCCCTGGGGCGCCTCGGGTTCGACCCGCACGGCGAGATCCCCCTCTACACCCGGGGCCACGATCACCCCGTCGTCGTCGATCACCTGCAGGTCGATGCCCGGCGCCGGCTTGCCCATGGAGCCATACCGGGGCGCCATGCCGCGGTAGTTCCCGCACAGCAGCACGGTCTCGGTCTGGCCGTAACCGTCCATGATGGTGATACCGGTGGCCCGCTTCCAGCTCTCGATGATCTCCGGGTTGAGCGGCTCACCGGCGCCGACGCAGTGGCGCAGGGACGGGAAGCTGTACTTCGAGAGGTCCTCCAGCACGAACATGCGGTAGATGGTCGGCGCGCCGCAGAAGGTCGTAACGGGGTATTGCGCCAGCAATTGCAGGGTCCGCGCCGCATTGAAACCCTGGGTGTGGTGGACGAAGAGGGCCGCGCCCTGGTACCAGGGGCCGAAATAGCTGCTCCAGGCGGCCTTGGCCCAGCCCGTGTCGGAGCAGTTCCAGTGCAGGTCCTCCGGGCCAAGGTCCAGCCAGTACCTGCCGGTGGTCTGGTGGGCCAGGCCGTAGCTGTGGGCGTGCAGGCACATCTTGGGATAGCCGGTGGTGCCGGAGGTGAAGTAACAGAGCGCCTCGTCGCTGGCGAGGCTGTCAACCGCTTCGAACGCATCGGACTGGACCCCCATGCCCTGGCGGTAGTCGATCCAGCCCTCGCGTTCACCGTCCACCAGGACCCGCACCCGGAGATCGGGGCACTCCGCCAGCACCTGGTCGACCTTGGGCGCATTCGCCGCGTCGGTCACGACACAGGTCGCCCGGGCGGCATTGACGCGGTAGGCGATATCCTTGGGCGAGAGCTGGGTGGTCCCGGGGCTGATCACCGCACCCATACGCAGGGAGGCGGTCAGGACCTCCCACCAGGCGAGCTGGCGGCCCAGGATCATGACGATATAGTCGCCGGGCTTTACGCCCGCACCAGACAACAGGTTGGACGCCCGGCGTGACGACGCGGCGACGTCGGCAAAACTGCGCCGCTCCTCCGCGCCGTGGTCGTCCACCCAGAGCAGAGCCAGGTGATCGGGATCGCGCTCAGCCCAGCGGTCGATCACGTCCCGGGCGAAGTTGAACCGCTCGGGACGTGGCCATTGAAAGGATCGGAAGGCGCTGTCGTACTGGATCTGGCTCATCGGTTACTATGACCGCCAGTCGACTACAGCTGGCCTCATTCCCCCCAACTGTACTTCAAAGAAACGCCCCACCAGCGGGGACGGCCGTAGTACTGCTCGGTCATGCCGAAATTATCCAGGCCGGACAGGTCGAAGGTCTGCACCAGGTACTCCTCATCCGTGACGTTGTCGACGAATGCCGACACTTCCCAGTTCCGGTCCTCGGTCGTATAGGTGAGGGATACGTTGCTGACGGAATAGCCGTCTTCCGTTACGGTCTCAGCCCCGGTGAGAGCGAAGATGTGTTCATCGATATACACGATATCACCCTGCGCTGCGACATAACCGCCAAACATGGGCCACTCGTAACGGACCAACGCGTTGAGATTCCACTCAGGCGCTTTCACTGAGGGACCGGCCGGGGCCTGCACGGGAATATCTTTTCGGGCATCCAGCTCTATATCGTTGTAGGCCGCACCCAGCAGGATATCGAGACCGTCGATGGGACTGGAGATGAGTTCCAGTTCGAAGCCTTGACTATCCGCGTCAGTGTTGAATGTGATGGTCTGTAGTCCGGCGATAAAGAATGCCTGATAATCCTTGTAGTCGTAGTAGTAAGCTGCACCGTTGAGACGCATCAGTCCATCAAAATAGGTCCCTTTGAAGCCGACCTCAAAGGCGTCCAGCTGCTCGGGGTCATAGGACATGGTGATGTCATCGTATTCGAATGGCGGATCCAGGGGCAACAGCGGGGCATTGAAGCCGCCACCGCGCACGCCACGGTTCCAGCCGGCATAGACAAGCAAGTCATCCGACAGGGCCCAATCCAGCTGCAGCCGGCCCGACCACTCCTCGTCCTTCCGGCTGCCCTTGTAGTAGCCGAGCTCGATGGGCTGAGCCAGGTTGCTGGGAGCGTCATAGTTCCTCTGTTCGGGATCGAGAAACTCCACCGCGTTAGTGCTGTACTCGAAATCCTTTTCGTCCTGAATGTAGCGGGCTCCCACTACAAGGTTCAGGGTATCGGTCAGCGCATATTCAAGCTGGCCAAATGCCGAATAGGAATCTAGCTCCGACGTATAAGGGTTGTTGAATCCCGCCTCCGAGCCCGGCGTGCGAGGAATCTCGAGAGCGTCATAGACCGCTGGACCGACGAACGGGTCCGTGATGGCGCCGTTGGAGTCATCTATATCATCGAGACCGAGGTAGTAAAGTCCGGCCACCCACTTGATATTGTCGGTGGCACCATCAAGCCGTATTTCCTGGGAAAACTGCTCGGCGTCGGTATTCAGGAAGAAATTGAACACCGGGGCGGGGGAGGCGTCAGAATCCTCGATGTACTTACGCTCAGTGGTGGAGTAATCGGTAATAGAGGTAAGCGTTACATTGTCGAAGATCCATTTCACAGTACCGGTATAGCCGTTGGTTTCCAGATCATTATAGCCGGGGTCATCGTAGTCACCTGCAAAGACGTCGCCGTCATTATCCAGGTATTCCAAGACGGGGTTGAGGGTATTGGGAGTCAGTTTCTGAGGTTCAACCGATGAAACGTTCTCGAAAAAGCCGGTATCGATATCCTGTTCGCCGTGACGGACGTTGAACAGGATTTCCAGGTCATCGGTTGGCGTAATAAGTAGCTGAGCGCGGTACGCCTGATCGTCTGCATTGTTGAGATCAGTGCTCTTGTCGAGGCGGTTCGTCACGTAGCCATCGTTCTCGAGATAAGTACCAGAAAAACGCGCCGCCACCCATTCGTTGCCGCCACCGACCGCACCCTCGAGCTTGTACTGGTCGTAATCACCGTAGGTGCCCTTGATATAGCCGTTAAAGTCTTCAGTGGGCTTCCTCGTAATGTAATGGACCAGACCACCGGTGGCGTTACGACCAAAAAGGGTGCCCTGCGGGCCGCGCAGTATTTCCACCCGCTCCATGTCGTACAGCATGAAGCCGGCGCCGGACATCTGGCTTATATAGACCTCGTCGATATACAGAGCCACCGGGCTCTCCACGTTGGTCGTGAAGTCGTTGGCGACAACTCCCCGGATCGCTACAGCATAATTGGCCTCTCCATTGGGCTGAATGGTCTGCACGCCCGGGGCCATTGAGGTCACCTGCTGAGCATTGGTAAATCCTAATTGCTCTAACTGGTCGCCGCTGTATGCGGTAATAGCTATGCCGACATCCTGCACACTCTGGGCGCGCTTCTGGGCGGTGACGGTCACCTCCTCCAGAACGGCTGCCTGCCCGGCGGCAACAAACAGCGAAAAAGGTGTGGCAAGCGCTAATGCAATAAGCCGTGGTTGTGATCTGAACATGATGTGCTCCTCTTTCTTATTTATGAGTGGGTGACAGGCTACCCGCCAGAATATCTAACTAATTCTTCAGTGACTGGATGCTACCCGCCGAGCTGGGCTACCACAATCCAACTTACGGAGAATGTCTTGATACTAAAGTAGTATCACGAATGAAGTCCTACCGCTCTCGTCCTCCATCGGTATTATTTACCCTATTTCACGACAACTGTAAGGTTTCTTACCGATTCCACCCTGCGCAGCGCAGGTGGCGGCCGCAAACTGCAATAACGATAAGTCAGGAGGCAGCAATGACCGTGGCGATGAATGACCTGAGCGGCATCAGGACAGCGACCCGGGAGTTCCTCGATTCCCAGCAGA
>JARRPM010000105.1:0-9018 GCA_037382865.1 Halioglobus sp.
TTTCCATTCCTTCGGTTACAAGGCGGGCTGGCTGGCCGCCATTCTCCGCGGTGCCCGCATTCTCCCGGTGCAGAGTTTCGACCTGGACGAGGTGATGGAGCGGATTCAGCGGGAGCGTGTCTCCATGCTCCCCGGCCCACCGACCATCTACCAGTCCCTGCTCTCCCACCCCCGCCGCGCCGACTACGATCTGTCGAGCCTGCGCCTGGCGGTGACAGGGGCGGCCCCGGTGCCGGTGAGGCTGGTCGAGCAGATGCGTGAGGATCTAGGTTTCGAGGTGGTCGTCACCGCCTACGGCCTCACCGAGTCCTGCGGCGTGGTCTCCATCTGCCGACCCGAGGACAGCGCGGAACGGATTTCCCACACATCGGGACGGGCCATGGACGGCGTGGAGATGAAGTGTGTCGATGCGCAGGGCGCCGAGGTGCCGCGTGGCGTCGAGGGTGAGATCTGGTGCCGCGGGTTCAACGTGATGCAGGGTTACCTCGACAACCCGGAGGAGACGGCGCGCACCATCACCGCCGATGGCTGGCTGAAAACCGGCGATGTCGGCGTGATGGACGTGGACGGCTATGTGCGCATCACGGACCGGCTCAAGGACATGTTTATCGTCGGTGGTTTCAACTGCTACCCGGCGGAGATCGAGAACAGCCTGTGCAGTATGCCCGGGGTGGCCCGGGCGGCGGTGATCGGGGTGCCGGACGAGCGCCTGGGCGAGGTGGCGCGGGCCTATATCGTGCCTGCCGCCGACGCGGAGCTGGACGAGGCATCGGTTATCGCCTGGTGCCGCGCCAACATGGCCAATTACAAGGTGCCGCGCGCGGTCCGGCTGGTGCCGGAACTGCCGCTCAATGCCGGGGGCAAGGTGCTGAAAACCGTGTTGCGCGAGCAGGCGGCGGCGGAGTCGAGATGAACGACCTCAGCACCGGTCCCGCGCCCGCGCCGTTGGAACTGGACGCGATCGACCACGGCATCATCTCGCTGCTGCGCGCCGACGGGCGCATGCCCTATCGCGCCATTGCCCGGGAACTGGGGGTGACCGAGAACACCGTCCGTGGGCGGGTACGCCGGCTCGAAGAGTCCAACACCATGCGGGTGGTGGCCGTCACCGATATCGAGGCGGCGGGCTACAGCATGCTGCTTGCGGTTGGGGTGCAGGTGGAAGGGCGCTCCCCGGAAGAGGTGGCGCAAGAGCTGGCGCGTTTTACCGAGGTGTTTTCCGTGAACGTGGTGGTGGGCGCCCACGACCTGGAGATACTGGTCGTGGCAGAGGGCCGGCCCGCGCTTGAGCGACTGCTCACCGAGCGCCTGGCCGGCGTCCCCGGCGTGCGCCGGCTGACGCCGGCCCTCGCGCTGGACGTGCTCAAGAACCAGCCCGACTGGGTGCCGCTGCGCGATGCGTAAACTCGACGAGGTCGATCGCGCTATCGTGGCGCACCTGTCACGGGATGCGCGGGTCAGCAACCGGCAGATCGCCGCGGAACTCGGCGTCACCGAGGGGACGGTCAGGGCGCGGATCAAGCGCATGGAGCAGGAGAAGCTGATGCGCATCACCGCGGTCACCAACATCGACCGGTTCCGGGACGCGGCCCTGGCCTACATCTGGATCGAGGTCGATCGCAGCGGCCAGACCCGGGCGGTAGCGCAGGCGCTGGCCGAGATCCCGGAACTGGGATTTGTCGGGATCATGCTGGGCCGCTCGGACATTCTCGCCATCACCATGGTGCGCAACACGGAGCACCTGGCCAGTTTTATACACAACCGGATCAGTTCCATCCCCGGTGTGCGTCGCACCGAGAGCACGCTGGGAGTGAATTTCCTGAAACACGACTACCGCATGGCGCGTATCGTCGCTTAGGACAGGGAGAAAGAATGGACAAGGTAATGAGTGCGGCGGACGTGGTCGCCCGGCTGGAAGACGGCATGACCATCGGCATTGGTGGCTGGGGCCCGCGCCGCAAGCCGATGGCGCTGGTGCGGGAGATCCTGCGCTCCGAGCTGCGCGACCTCACCCTGGTCTCCTACGGCGGGGCCGACGTCGGTATGCTCTGCGCCGCAGGGCGCGTCCGCAAGCTGGTCTTCGCCTTCGTCTCCCTGGACTTCATCCCGCTGGAGCCCTATTTCCGCCAGGTGCGCCAGGCCGGCGGACTCGAGGTGATGGAGCTGGACGAGGGCATGCTGTTGCTGGGGCTGCGCGCCGCGGCCTGGGGCCTGCCTTTTATTCCCACCGAGGTGGGACTGGGGACCGACATCGTCACGCGCAACCCGGCGCTCAAAGTGATCGACAGCCCCTATGACGACAGGGAGTGGGTGGCGATGCCGGCCCTTACGCTCGACGCGGCGCTGATCCATGTGGATCGCGCCGATGCGCGGGGCGTCTGCCAGATCGCCGGGCCTGATCACTACATGGACGACTGGTATGCCAGGGCTGCCCGGCAGACCTTCGTCTCCTGCGACGAACTGGTGGAGACCGACTATTTCCGCGATCCGGCGCAGGCGCGGCTGGTCTTCTGGGAGCGGGCCGTTACCACGGGGGTGGTGCCGATTCCCGGCGGCGCCCACCCCAGCTCCTGCAATCCCCTCTATGGCTTCGACGTGGCCCACTTCCAGGCATACACCGCCTGTGCAGCGGAGGAGGGGGGCATAAACGGCTACCTCCAGCGCTACCTTGGCGCATCGGAGGAGGAGTACCGGCAGAATGTGGGCGGGCTCGATGCGATCCGCGCCCTGCCGCTGCCCACCTATTGACCGCACGATAAGGAATCATGCCATGAGCGCTCAATACACACTGGCTGAACTGTGCATCGTCGCGGCGGCGGAGGCCTTTCGCGACGACGGCGAGGTGCTGGCCACCGGCATCGGTGTGATCCCGCGCCTGGCGGCCAGCGTCGCGATGAAGAGCTTCAATCCCGACCTGATGATGACCGATTCCGAAGCCTTTCTCCTCAGCGAACCCAACCCGCTGGGGGAACGCGGGGCGGGCTTCGGGCAGGCCAACGAGACCTGGATGGGGTTCTCCCGGATCTTCGACAACGTCTGGAGCGGGCGGCGCCACGCCATGCTCGGCCCCACCCAGATCGACCGCTTCGGCCAGTCCAATACCTCGGCGCTGGGCGGTACCTACGAACAGCCGAAGGTGATGATGCTCGGTGCCCGGGGGTTTCCCGGAAACTCCATCTCCCATCCCAACAGCTTTTTCGTGCCCGCCCACAGCACCCGGGTGTTCGTTTCCGGAGAGTGCGACTTCGTCTCCTCCATCGGCTACAACCCGGCACGCCTGCCGCGGGGTCGCAGCCTGGATGACGTGGTGATCCGCCGGGTGGTGACCAACCTGTGCGTCATGGATTTCAGGGGCCCGGATCACCAGATGCGCCTGCTCTCCCTGCACCCGGGCGTCAGCGTCGGGGAAGTGGAAGAGAACACCGGGTTCGAGATACACATACCGCAGGATGTACCGGTAACGCCTGCGCCAACCGCAGGGCAGCTGGCCCTGATCGAGGCCCTCGATCCCCACGACCAGCGGGCCCGGCAGATCAAGGGCAACCCGCCGGGGGAGCGCGGCTGAGCCGATGAACACGGGAATGCTCGACACGCGTCTGACGGAACTGCTCGGCTGCCGCTATCCCATCGTGCAGACCGCGATGGGGTGGGTCGCCGACCCCGATCTCGTGGCCGGCAGCTGCAACGCCGGGGCCTTCGGCTTTCTCGCCGGCGCCACCATCCCCCCGGACGAGATCGAGCGGGATATTCTCAGGGTCAAGGCGCTCACCGACCGCCCGTTCGGCGTCAATTTTCACATGTACCAGCCCAACGCGGCGGATATCGTCGACCTCGTGGTCCGTCACGGGGTGCGGGCAGTGAGCTATTCCCGTTCGCCGGGACCGGCTTTTATCGGCAGGCTCAAGGATGCCGGCGTGATCTGCATGCCCACCGTCGGGCTGCCGAAACACGCCCTCAAAGCTGTCGAACTGGGGGCCGACGTCGTCACGGTGCAGGGCGGGGAGGGGGGCGGCCACACCGGCGCTATCCCCACCACGGTGCTGCTGCCCCAGGTGATCGACGCCGTCGACGGGCGGGTGCCGGTGGTGGCCGCCGGCGGGTTCAAGGACGGTCGCGGCCTGCTGGCGGCGCTGGCCTTCGGCGCGGACGGGATCGCCATGGGAACCCGCTTCCTGATGACCGCGGAGAGTCCTGTACCGCGGTCGACGCTGCAGCGCTACGTGGACTGCGCCAACCCCGCGGAGATTATCGTGTCCCGGGCGATGGACGGCCTGCCCCAGCGGATGATCATGAACGAGCTGCTCGGGGAGCTGGAGCGGGCGGGAGGTTTCAGGAAGCTGCTCATCGCTCTGCGCAACGGGCTCGCATTCCGCCGGCACACGGGGGCGAGCCTGACCGGGCTGCTCAAATCCGCGCTGTCCATGAGCCGGGAGGACGACATGACTTTGGCCCAGGCGGTGATGTCCGGTAACGCCCCGATGATTATCCAGCAAGCCATGGTGGAGGGCGAGCCCGCCCGCGGGGTACTGCCCAGCGGCCAGGTGGCCGGCACCATCGACGACCTGCCCAGTTGCCGGGAACTGGTCGACGGGATCGTGGCGGAAGCGGAGCAGCGCCTCGCCCTGCTGGCGACCCGAGTGACAGACAACTGACCAGAGGAACCGGACCCATGTCCAGACCATTTACCACCCGTATCGATAACGGCATTGCCGAAATGATCCTCGAGCAGCCGCCGGTGAATGCGTTCGACAGTGCCGGCTGGATGGCAATCGCCGCGGAGATCGACGCCCTGGGTGCGGATGACAGGGTGCGGGTGATCCTGATCGCCGCCGAGGGCAGGGGATTCTGCGCCGGGGTCGATATCAAGGAGCTGGCGGCCGACCCCGACAGAATCGTCGAGGTGAATCGCGGCAACTACGAGACCTTTCGCGCCATCCACCGCAACCCGCGGCCGGTGATCCTGGCCCTGCACGGTTATGTCCTCGGCGGTGGCATCGGCATGGCGGGCGCCGCGGACATCCTGGTGGCGTCGGAGTGCGCCCGCTTTGGCGTGCCGGAGATCGATCGCGGGGCGATGGGCGGGGGTGCCCACCTGCAGCGTCTCTTCCCGGTGCAGAAGGTGCGCTACATGTATTTCACCGGCGATTTCATCGATGCGCGGGAGGCCTGGCGTCTCGGCGCAGTGGAGCGCGTCGTGGCCCGCGAGGAGCTGCTGCCCGCCGCCCGGGAAATCGCGGCAAAGATCGCGGAGAAGTCGCCTGCCATGGTTCGCCTCGCCAAGGAGGCGCTGACCGGGATCGAGGATGGCAACCTGGAGGACAAGTACCGCTGGGAGCAGGGTTTCACCCTGGAGGCCTACACGATGGGGGACTCCCAGGAGTCCCGCGACGCCTTCGTCGCCAAGCGCGACGCGAAGTTCGAGGGCGGCGAATAAGCATGGATCTGGAGTTCACAGCGCAGCAGCAGGACTTTCGTCGGGAGATACGGAATTGGCTGCAGGCCAACGTACCGGCGACACCCCTGCAGAGTTTCGACACGGAGGAGGGCTTCCGCCAGCACCGGGCCTGGGAGGCGACCCTGAACGGGGGGCGCTGGGGCATGGTGACCTGGCCCAAAGAACTGGGCGGCCGCGGCTGCGACCTGATCGAGTGGCTCATTTTCGAGGAGGAGTACTACCGGGCGGGTGCCCCGCTGCGGGTCAACCAGAACGGGATCTTCCTGCTGGGCCCCACGCTGATGGAGTACGGCACGGAGGAGCAGAAGGCCCGCATCCTGCCGCGCATGGCCACCGGCGAGGAGGTCTGGGCGCAGGGCTGGTCGGAGCCGAACGCCGGTTCCGACATGGCGGCCATCCGCTCCCGGGCGGAGCGCCGGGGTGACCGCTACGTCATCAATGGCCAGAAGATCTGGTCGACCCGGGCGGTCTGGGCGGACTGGTGTTTCGGCATGTTCCGCACCGACCCTGACTCAGAGCGCCATCACGGCCTCACCTTCATCCTGGTACCGCTGGATGCCCCCGGTGTCACGGTACGCCCGATCCCCCCGCTGGACGGCCTGCCGGGCTTCGCGGAGATCTTCTTCGACGACGTGGAAGTGGGGGTGGAGAACCGGCTCGGCGATGAGGGTGCCGGGTGGCGGGTGGCGATGGCCACCGCCGGGTTCGAGCGCGGCCTGATGCTGCGCTCCCCCGCGCGGTTCCAGGAGACGGCGCGGCGCCTGGTGGAGCTGTACCGGGCCAACCGGGACGCCGCAGACCGCAATCCCGCGATCGCTGATGCCGTGCTGCGTGCCTACCTGGACGCGGAGAGCTACTGCCTGAGTACCTACCAGACCGCCTGCCGGCTGAGCCAGGGCGGGAGCATCGGCCCTGAGTCCTCGACCAACAAGATCTTCTGGTCCGAGCTGGACCGGGCCATGCATGAGACCGCGATGAGCATCCTGGGTGCGCGGGCGGAACTGCTGCCCCACGCCCCGGATGCCGCCGGCGTCGGGCGCTGGCTGGATGGCTGGCTCTTCTCCCTCTCCGGCCCGATCTACGCGGGCACCAATGAAATACAGCGCAATATCATCGCGGAACGCATGCTGGGAATGCCGAGGTAGACCATGGATTTTACGTTCAGCGAAGATCAGCTCCTGTTCCAGCAGTCCGCGCGCGATTTCCTGATGGCCGAGGTCACGCCTGAGCGCATCCGCAGCCTGTGGGAGACCCGGACCGGACGAGACGATGGCCTGTGGCGGCAGCTCACCGAACTGGGCCTGGTCGGGATGACGGTACCCGAATGCCACGGTGGACTCGGGCTGACCGCACTGGACTTCGTGCTGCTCGCCCAGGAGTGCGGTTATGTGGCCCTGCCGGAACCGCTGGTGCATACGGTGCTGGTGGCGGTGCCGACGCTGCAGGCGCTCGGTGGGGAACTGGCCGATGAGTGGCTGCCGCAGGTCGCCGCGGGCCAGTCCCGGGTCGTGGTCGGGCTGGAGGAAAACCTGCTGGTGGAGGATGCCCACGTGGCAGACCTGCTGCTGCTCCAGCGCGGTGGTGAGCTCTATGCCCTGGGCCGTGAGCAGGTCACCCTGCGCTACAACGCCTCCGTCGATCCCTCGCGGCGGCTTTTTGCAGTGGAGATCGACGCAACGCCGGCGCCCCTGGCGGTCGGCGAACAGGCCGCATCTCTCCTGGCAGACGCGCTGGACCGTGGCGCCCTGGGCTGCGCCGCCCAGGCGTTGGGCCTGGCCCAGCGCATGCTGGATCTCTCCGTGCAGTACACCGGCGACCGCCACCAGTTCGGCAGGCCCATCGGCTCCTTCCAGGCGGTCAAGCACCACCTGGCCGATGTCGCCGTGCGCCTCGAATACGCCCGCGCACCGGTCCACCGGGCGGCCTACAGCATCGCCACCGGGGCGCAGAACAGGGCGCTGGCAGTGTCCCACGCCAAGCTAATGGCCTGCGAGGCCGCCGGGCTGGCGGCGAAAAACAGCATCCAGGTGCATGGTGCCATGGGCTACACCTGGGAGGTGGATCTGCACATCTTCATGAAAAAGGCCTGGGCACTGGCCAACAGCTATGGCGACGCCGGTTTTCACAAGGCGCGGCTGGCGCGGGCGGTCTTCGCCGATGACGCCCCGCTGGGTGCCGGAGTCACATTCGGCGCCGCTACCGGACACTAACCGAGACAGAGGAGCAAAGCAGTGGCAGACGCATATATAGTCGACGCGGTGCGCACCCCGACGGGGCGTCGCAAGGGGGGGTTGGCGGACGTGCACGCCGCCGATCTCGGGGCTCACGTACTGAAGAGCCTGGTCGAACGCAATGGCATACCCGACGTGGACTATGACGACGTGATCTTCGGCTGTGTCGACACCATCGGCCCCCTGGCCGGTGATATCGCCCGCACCTGCTGGCTGGCGGCCGGGCTGGCGCAGGAGGTGCCGGGCACCACCGTGGACCGCCAGTGCGGCTCCTCCCAGCAGGCGGTGCACTTTGCCGCCCAGGCGATCATGGCGGGGGTGAACGACGTGGTGATCGCCGGCGGCGTGCAGACCATGACCCAGATACCGATCTCCTCGGCGATGCTGGCGGCCCAGCCCCTGGGCTTCAGCGACCCCTTTTCCGGCAGCCAGGGCTGGGTCGCCCGCTACGGCGATGTGCCCGTCTCTCAGTTCAACTCTGCCCAGATGATCGCCGACAAGTGGCAGCTCTCCCGAAAGCAGATGGAGATTTTCGCCCTGGAGTCCCACACCCGGGCCCTGCGCGCCATTGAGGAGGGTCGCTTCGATCGCGAAGTCCTGCCGCTCAGCGGCGTGCAGATGGACGAGACCCCGCGGCAGACCTCCCTGGAGAAGATGGCGGACCTCGAGCCACTTATCGCGGGCGGCACCATTACCGCCGGCCTCTCCAGCCAGACCTGCGACGCGGCGTCCGCCATGCTGCTGGTATCGGAACAGGCCCTGAAACGCTACAACCTTACGCCCAGGGCGCGGATCGCCCACATGAGCGTGCGCGCCGAGGACCCGATCTGGATGCTGACCGCGCCGATCCCCGCCACGGCCTATGCCCTCAAGCGCGCCGGTATGCGCCTGGAGGAGATCGACCTGGTGGAGATCAACGAGGCCTTCGCGTCGGTGCCCATGGCCTGGCTGGCGGAGACCGGCTATCCCCACGAGAAAACCAACGTCAACGGCGGCGCCATCGCCCTCGGCCCTCCCCTGGGCGCCACCGGCACCAAGCTGATGACGACCCTGCTGCACGAACTTGAGCGGACCGGCGGCCGTTACGGGCTGCAGACCATGTGCGAGGGTGGCGGGCAGGCGAATGTCACGATTATCGAGCGGCTCTAATGGTCGCGATGTGATCGTGCTGGCTATCGCCCGGGGGGCAGGGTATGCCGCTCCGGGACCGTTGAGCGCATGGAGGGCCTGCCCCGCTTGTTCGGGCATGCGCGATACGAGCCCCCATGGATGGGTTCACGGCGTGTCCCGGGTCGGCATATCCTGCCTGCTGGGCGCTCCACAGCACGGTCC
>JARRPM010000106.1:0-8877 GCA_037382865.1 Halioglobus sp.
GAAATCCAGCCGCCCCAGGGTGGCGCGGTCCCATTCACGGGAGGCGATATACGCCTCAATCAGGTCGTTCAAAGTGGTCATCTTCAGTCCTCCGGTGCGTTAAATGTCTACAACACTTTGTAAACACCGTGGCGGCGCACTTTCAGAGATGAATCAAGCACTTACCTTGTTTTGGTGGAGCTAAGCGGGATCGAACCGCTGACCTCAACACTGCCAGTGTTGCGCTCTCCCAGCTGAGCTATAGCCCCAAAATTTTCTAACTCGTTGATCAAACTGGGTTTTTACCCAGAGATTGTCAACAGAGAGCTGCGCATTTTAGGCAGTGGTACCCGACCTGTCAAGGACCTGGAACCCGGGGATTGCACGGCGCGCCCGCTTCTCCTAAATTGCATGCTGGACCTGTTCATGCGCCGGGAGGCGTAGTCGTATGCTGGGTAAAATCGTTCTGTGGATATCCGCTGTCTCGTTCATCGGCTACGGTCTGGCCTGCCTTGTTTCACCTGCGCTCCCGGCGGCATACGCCGGCCTGGGCATGACCAACGGCGATGCTTACGCCGAAATGGGCGCCATGTACGGCGGTTTGCAGACCGGCTTCGGCCTGTTCTGCCTGCTGGCCGCCATTCGTCCGGCCTTCTATCGCGCGGGGCTGACCCTGCTGGTGCTCTCTATCGGCAGCCTGGCTCTGGCGCGTCTCTATTCCACCTTGACCGCCAGTGACCCGGTCGGTGGTTACACCTACGGTGCACTGGCCTTCGAATTCACCATTGCCGTGCTGGCGGGTGTGGCGCTGCGGCTCAGGCCCGGATCGCCCTGAAAAACGGGGAACAGTGCCCGCGCAGCGGTACCCGCTCAATTCCGATGCCGCTTCTGCCACTCCCTCGGTGACACTCCCGACCAGCGTTTGAAGTGACGGCTGAACACCGCGACCTCGGCATAGCCCAGTTGCAGGGCAAGGTCCGTGATGCTGCCGGCGCCATAGCGCAGGTGATGTTCGGCCAGCCCCTGACGGGTGTCCTGGAGAATCTCACGGTAGCTTGTCTGGTCGTTTCGCAGTCGGCTCTGCAGGGTACGGGGATGCATGTTCAGCGTGGCGGCCACCCGCTCGATGCTGCACTCCCCGACGGGTAGCAACCGACCGACAACATCCTTGACCTGGTGTTCCAGGTCATCAGGGTAGCGATTCTGTAGCTGCTCCAGGTAGCCGCGCAGGTGCGCACTGAGCGCTGATTGATCGACATGGACGGGGCTTTCGATCTTGCGTGCATCGATATTGATGCCGTCGAAACGCTCACCGAAACGGACGCGCCTGAACAGTGGTTTCCGGGAATCTGCCAGCTCTCCCGGCGCAGCCTGCCGCAGGTGCAGCGTCATGCCGAACCGATCCGAATTCAGCAGCACCGCCATGAAGTTGGCAAGATGCCCCACACTCATCTGCATCAACTGATCGATCCCGTGCGGACTGTCGAAGTCCAGGGTGAGTGCCAGGCGGGCCACCTGGCCCCTGACCTCCCGGGTAATGTGAACACCGGAGGCATGAAGGTAGAGATACCTGCCCACCGCGTCCAGGGCCGCCCCGACCGTGCCTGTGCCGGACACGATGACCGGCAGCGCCCCCAGCACGTTCGCGCTCTGCCGCTGCGCCAGCTGGAGGCCGAACATGGGCGCTTCGCAGCGCCGGCTGCAGATCTCCAACAGCCCCGCCAGTTTGTCATAGGCGATGTAGCCGTCGGGATCCCTGAACTGGGAGGGGCTCAGGCCCGCGCTATGGATGACATCGACCGGGTTGCTACCCAGTTCGTGCACCAGTTGTTCGAGGCCCGCCGCCGCTCCGCTTCGCACCAGGTACATGAAAGTCGCCACCTGTCGCTGTTTGACTCGCCAAAGATCAACTACCCTTCGTAAAAAGTCAAGTCGCTGCCCCGCCAGATGGCTATAGTACCCCTCACTGGCCGCAGCGACGACCGGGCAGCCGACACCAAGCCGGCCCGCGCCAGCCAGGGACTGTTGAAGCCATTTGACTGATAAAGAGAGGAACTGATTATGGGCTTACCGGAAACCATCAACCACCAGGATGTACTGCTGACCCTGAACTCGCGGGAAGAGACGCTGATCAAGGACGTGCTGCCCGGTGTCGACATTCAACCCCTGTTCCTGGACCCGGAAAACGGCACCTGGGTTGTGCGGGCGCTGTTCAAGCCCGGCACCACGCTGCCGAAGCACTTCCACACGGGTACCGTGCACTTCTACACGCTGGCGGGATGCTGGTACTACCTCGAGTATCCCGACCAGCCCCAGACCGCGGGCAGCTACCTCTATGAGCCGGGCGGCTCGATCCATACTTTCCACTGTCCGGAGGACTGCGAGGGTGCGGACGGGTTTATGGTCATCCAGGGCGCCAACATCAACTTCGATGCGGAAGGCAATTTCGTGAACATCATGGACGCCGGCTGGATCGAGGAGATGGTCGTTGCCGCGGCCCGCAGCCAGGGTATCGACAAGCCGCGCTACTTCAAGCCGAAGGCGCAGACCGGCCTGGCGTTCGAATAGCCCGCCCGGGGTCGCCGGGCGCCGGTACCGCTCAACCGCCGTACTGGCGGCGCAGGTAAGCCAGTATCTCCTTCGACTCGAACAGACCCTCGCCGGTGTTGGGATCATAGAGATAGGGGATGGAGACACGCCCCTCCGCCTCCTGCAGGGCCCTGCGGTTGGCCAGCTCGCTGTCCGGTGTGATGTTCAGCGCGCTGCGGATCGGCGGCAGTATCCACTCCTGCAGCGTCGTGCGCCCGCAGTTGCGCAGGATGTAGGGGATTTCCATTTCACACAGCAGCTCCCGCACCGGGCGCGCATAGGGGCTGGACTCGAAACTGTACAGCTCGAGCATCTGTCCGGGCAGCGAACCGGTCGTCGCCTGCATACCGGAATTAACCCGCGGGGCGCTGGCCACCATGGAACCCAGGGTCTGCAGCCTCCCCGCCCGCCATTTCAGCGGCAGGTCGCGCTGGCCGTACACCTCGAAGAGGTAGTCGATGATGTCGAGGGACTCGTACAGCGCCTCCCCCGTGTTGGGATCCACCAGATAGGGGAACTGGGTTTTCCCGCCGCGGGCCTTCACATCGGGCCGGAAACGGGTGCCGTTCTTCGGGCAGGGATAGATCTCCGCGTCGAGATCGAGCTCCGTCAACGCCTCCCGCACCAGCCGACAGTAGGGGCAGTTCTCGATGTCATAGAGCTGCAGCAGCTTTGCCGGCTTTACCGCCGCCGGCTCACTCTGGATCCCGTTAGCCGCCCGCACCAGGGTGGAGAACAGTGATGTTCCTATATTGGCCGACCCCATACTCTATACCTCCTCGATCTGTTGGTACTCTTTTTCCAGCCGTTTCATCGCCTTCTTCGACACCCCGCCCAGAACATCAACCGCGTGCCGGATACGGGCGCGGCTCATATCGGGCCCCAGAATCTCCATGGAATCCACCACGGAAAAGGAGGCGCTGGAGCCGGCGATGGCGACGAACACCGGCGCGAGGTAATCCTTGATCTTCATACCCAGAGCGTCGGCAATGCCCTTGAGGTCATTCCAGATGTTGTCGCGCGTCCAGTGGCGCTGGGCCTCGAGGCGCCACAGGGCGAACTGCAGCCCTTTCACCAGCTCGTCTCGCTCCCCCTTGAGGCCTTCGAAGTCGGCTTCGGAGATCGGCAGCGTACCCGACACCAGGAACGCAGCCAGCGGCGCGAAGTCGCTCAGGATCTCCATCCGCTTCTGGGCGTGGGGCAGCACCTTTTTGAGGTTCTCCTCATTGTAGGCCCACTCGACCAGACGCTGTGCGAGCTCCTCCTCGTTCAGATCCTCGCGGATCCAGAGGCCGTTCAGCCAGCTCAGCTTCTCCATGTCGAACACCGGACCACCCAGTGATACGCGCTGCAGGTCGAAATGGGCCAGCATATCGCGCAGGGCAAACTTCTCCCGCTCGTCGGGCATGGACCAGCCCATTCGCCCGAGGTAATTCAACAGAGCTTCGGGCAGAAACCCCATGCGCTGGTAATACAGGATACTGGTGGGGTTCTTGCGCTTACTGAGCTTTGACTTGTCGGGGTTGCGCAGCAGCGGCAGGTGGCACAGCTGCGGCATCTCCCAGCCGAAGTATTCGTACAGCAGCTTGTGCTTGGGCGCCGAATTGATCCACTCCTCGCCGCGCAGGACATGGGTGATACCCATGAGGTGGTCGTCCACCACGTTGGCCAGATGGTAGGTGGGCATGCCATCGGACTTGAGCAGGATCTGGGCATCGACCATGCTCCAGTCCAGCTCTATCGTGCCGCGCAGCATATCCTCGATCGCGCAGGCGCCCTCCTCCTCCGGCACTACCATGCGGATGACCCAGGGCTGGCCGCTGGCGCGGCGCCGGTCCACCTCGTCCTCCGGCAACCTGAGATCCGACGGCTTCAGCGCGCTGCTGTCGCCCGCAGCGCGCCGCGCCTCGCGCAGTTCATCCAGCTCCTCCGGCGTGCGGTAGCAGACGAAGGCCTTGCCCTCCGCCACCAGTTGCTCCGCGTAACCGGCGTAGATCTCCACCCGCTCGCTCTGCCGGTAGGGCCCGAACTCGCCACCCACGTCGGGCCCCTCGTCCCACTCCAGCCCCAGCCAGCGCAGGGAGTCAAGGATCGCCTGCTCGGATTCGGGGGTACTGCGCGCCCGGTCCGTGTCCTCGATGCGCAGCAGGAACTGGCCGCCATTGGCCCGCGCGAAGCAGAGGTTGAACAGGGCGACATAGGCGGTGCCGACGTGGGGATCGCCGGTGGGTGATGGCGCGATGCGGGTGCGGACGGTCATGGCTTTCCTTCGGGTTGTTGCAAAGAGCGGCGATTATACGGGGTCGATCTGCCAAATCCCATCGCGCCGGTGGCACCAGCGTGCGCAGGGGTCGCTAACATCGATAACGGGCCGCCCACTTGCTTTACCGGGTTCAAATGAGAATAATTAGCGTTTACATTAACGATGGACGTCACCCATGCCGCTATCTTCTTTATTACGCCCGTTCGCGCCTCTGGCAGCGGCGACAGCATTGATCACGACCTTTCTATTTGCACCGAGCCTGGCCGCAGCCGAAGTCAATGTCTACTCGGCGCGCAAGGAGGCGCTCATCAAACCGTTGCTGGACCGGTTCACCCAGGAAACCGGCGTCAGCGTCAACCTCGTCACCGCCGATGGCGATGCCCTGCTCACCCGTCTGCAGCGCGAGGGCCGCAACTCCCCTGCCGATGTACTGATCACCACCGATGCCGGCCGTCTCTACCGCGCGCAGGAGGCGGGCGTCCTGCAACCCATCGACTCGCCCGTGCTTACCGAGGTCATCCCGCCTCACCTGCGCAGCGACGAGGGATACTGGTTCGGCCTCTCGGTGCGCGCGCGGGTGATCGTCTACGCCCCGGACCGGGTGGATCCCGCGGCGCTTGGCAGCTATCGGGACCTGGCGGACCCGCAGTGGCGCAAACGGGTGTGCATTCGCTCCTCCTCGAACATCTACAACCAGTCCCTGGTGGCCAGCATGATCGCCAGCGAAGGGATGGATAAGACCCAGGCCTGGCTCAATGACTTCGTGGCCAACTTCGCCCGCCCCCCACAGGGTGGTGACAGGGACCAGATCAAGGCAGTCGCCGCCGGTCAGTGCGACGTCGCGGTGGTTAACAGTTATTACCTGGGCGCGATGCTCATTTCCGACAACCCGGCGGAGCGGGCAGCCGCGGAGAAAGTCGCCCTGCACTGGCCCAACCAGTCCGGCAAAGGGACCCATATCAACGTGAGCGGCGCCGCCGTGACTGCGGCGGCCGGACACCGGGCCGAGGCTATCCGGCTGATCGAGTTCCTGGCGGAGAAGGAGAGCCAGCGCTGGTACGCCGACGCCAACGTGGAATACCCGGTACGCCCTGACGTCGAACCCGGTGCGCTGCTCGCGTCATGGGGCGAGTTCAAAGCGGATCCGCTCAACGTAACCGAACTGGGCCGCCTCAACGCCGAGGCCGTGATGGCGATGGATCGCGCCCGTTGGCGATAACCGCAGTTTCGGCCTCCACCCGCACCGGGTGGAGCACCGCCTGGATCTGGCGGACCGCCCTGGTGGCCACGGCCGCCGTAATCGCCGTCCCGGTACTGGCAGTCATGGCCAGCCTGGGCCAGCCCTTCAGCCCCGTCTGGCAACACCTGCTGCAGACCGTGCTCAGTGAATACGTGCGCAATTCCCTGGTCCTCATGCTGGGGGTCGGTACCGGCACGCTGCTGCTGGGAGTGAGCGCCGCATGGCTCACGGCGATGTGCGAGTTCCCGGGTCGGCGCATCTTCACCTGGGCGCTGCTGTTGCCGATGGCGATTCCCGCCTACATCATCGCCTATACCTATACCGGCCTGCTCGATTTCACAGGCCCCGTGCAGACGCACCTCCGCGAGCGCTTCGACTGGGGCTACGGCGATTACTGGTTTCCCCCCATCCGCTCGCGCGGCGGCGCCATCTGCATGCTCTCGCTGGTGCTCTATCCCTACGTCTACCTGCTGGTGCGGGTCGCCTTCATGCAGCAGTCCACCGCCGTGCTGGAAGCCAGCCGCAGCCTGGGCAAGGGGCCGTGGCAGACCCTGTTCCAGGTCGCCCTGCCGATGGCGAGACCGGCGATAGCGGCCGGCGTCAGCCTGGCCCTGATGGAGACCCTTGCCGACTACGGCACGGTGGACTACTTCGGTGTCAGCGCATTCACCACCGGCATCTTCCGTACCTGGTACGGGCTGGGAGACCTGACCGCCGCGGCGCAGCTGGCGAGCTTGCTGCTACTGTTCGTCTTCACCCTGTTCATCCTCGAGCGGGTTTCCCGCCGCAAGCTGCGCTTTCACCACACCTCGGCGCGCAGGCATCCCTCGCGCATCGAGCTGCGTGGGCTGCGCGGCACCGCGGCTTTCCTCACTGTCTTTGCCATCGTCTTCTGTGGCTTCCTGCTGCCCGCTGGACAGCTGGCACTCTGGGCGGCAGGCACCTGGCGGACTGGGCTGGACGGCGCATTCCTCCTGCTGGTGGCCAACACATTCCTGCTCGCCGCCGTCGCGTCCCTGTGTTGTCTCGGAATCGCACTGCTGCTGGGCTATGGGAAACGGCTGCACCCGGGTCCAGTTGAGACCGGCGCCGTTCGCATCGCCGCGATGGGCTATGCCGTTCCGGGCACCGTCATCGCGGTGGGTGTCCTGATTCCCTTTGCCTGGCTGGACAACGAGATCGACGCCTGGCTGCGAGCGTCATTCGGCATCTCCAGCGGCCTGCTGCTCAGCGGTACCCTCACCGCCCTGGTGTTCGCATACGTCGTGCGGTTTCTCTCCGTCGCACTGCAGTCGGTCGAATCGGGTCTCGCCAGGATACGCCCGAGCCTGGACGAGTCGGCGCGCTGCCTGGGCTACGGACCGCTGGGTGTACTGCGCCGTATCCACCTGCCGATGCTGGGTGCCAGTCTCCTCACCGCCCTGCTCCTGGTGTTCGTCGATATCCTCAAGGAGCTGCCGACCACCCTGATCCTGCGCCCCTTCAACTTCAACACCCTGGCGGTGCGCACCTATGAGCTGGCCTCGGACGAGCGGTTGGCGGACGCCGCACTGCCGGCGCTGGCCATCGTCGCCATCGGCCTGCTGCCGGTGATCCTGCTCAACCGGCAACTGGCCAGTGGAGAGCGGCCGTGACCAACCAGCTGGAGCTGCGCGGTGTCTGCGTCAATTACGGTGAATTCGAGGCTGTCTGCGAAGTGTCGCTCGCCCTTGTCGCGGGCCAGATCGGCTGCCTGCTCGGCCCTTCCGGCTGCGGGAAGACCTCGCTGCTGCGGGCCATCGCCGGTTTCGAACCCATATCCCGGGGGGAGATCGCACTGCAGGGGCGGGTGATCAGTGCCCCCGGCTTTGCCCTGTCACCGGAGCAGCGCCGGGTCGGCATGGTCTTCCAGGACTTTGCCCTCTTCCCCCACCTGGATGTCCGGCGCAACATCGGCTTCGGCCTTGGCGGCCTTTCGCGCGGGAGGCGAAACCGGCGGGTGGCGGAACTGCTCGAGCTGGTGGGGTTGACCCCGGTGGCGCGGGCCTATCCCCACCAGCTCTCAGGGGGACAGCAGCAGCGTGTGGCGCTCGCCAGGGCGCTGGCACCCAACCCGGAGATCCTGCTGCTGGACGAACCCTTTTCCAGCCTCGACACCGAGCTGCGCGAGCAGCTCGCGAGGGAGGTGCGAGAATTGCTGCAGCGCAATGGCGTTACGGCGATCCTGGTCACCCACGACCAGCACGAGGCATTCGCCATGGCCGACCAGGTGACTCTGCTGAAGAACGGCCGCGTGGCCCAGTCGGATACCCCCTACAACCTCTACCACAATCCAGCCAGCGAGTTCGTCGCTGGCTTCATGGGCCAGGGGTCGATCATCCGTGTAACCGTCGACGAGCGCGGCGAGCTGGGGAACGGTCTCGGCAGGCTGGACCAGGCACATTCCCATTGGCAGCCCGGGGAGACCCTGAAACTGCTGATCCGGCCTGACGATATCGAGTACGCGCCGGACAGCGCGCTCCGCCTCCCCGTCGTCGACAGGCAGTTTCGCGGCGCCCAGCACCTCTACCGGCTGGAACTGCCGGACGGTCAGCGGGTGCCCTGCCTGACGCCCAGCCACACTGACGTGCCTGTGGGAGGCATGCTGCCTGTGCAATTCGACCTGCAGCACGTGGTGGTGTTCAACGGAGACTAGTGTCCTGTCCCAGTAATTCGTTCAATTTCAGCGTGCCAGCCAAGGCCTCCAGGAAGGCGCGCCTCGCAGGCAATGGCCGTAGCCCTTGGCAAGAGGCGCAACGCGGCTGGAGGCCTTGGCTGGCGCGCCCTG
>JARRPM010000107.1:0-8745 GCA_037382865.1 Halioglobus sp.
CTCGCGAATGCGCAACGAGAGGATATCTACCGGCGCGTAAGGGCGACGATCAGACCGATTATGCCGTCCGAAAACACTTCAGATCCGGTAGTGGTGGAGGAGACGGGCGTCTACGAGATAACCGGGACCCCGGGCCGCCTGTCATTCTGGCGGAAACAAGCCGCGCCGGTTCTCATGGCGAAGACCCTGAGTCGGGCCGATTCCCGCCATCTGTGGCGCGGTCTGTGGCCATGGCGAACGCCAGGAACAGGAAAGGCCCCAGCGCGACAATCACCCAATTGAAATCTCTGACGACGTTGGGTATCGGCGCATAAAGATTGACCAGAGAGGCGAGCACGCTAGCGAAAAAGGCCGCAACTATGGTCGCAAAAAAATCGTGGTTCATGAATACCTCCGTAATTCCCTCGCTTGTGGTTAGAGCGCGAGAGGATTTCAAACAGGCCAGAGAGCACCCGTCAGCATGGCGGACCACAGGTCCGATATGCGAACCCCCTGTATCGAGCGAGAGCTCCGACGCAGGTACTGTTCCGTCCGATGGCAGTGAGCCTTTCCCCCAATTCACTCTTCAACCGCTTCACTATGGGTGGGTCATGATGCTCACAGTCGCCGCCCCTGATCTTCCTTGCCGCAACAAGGCGTTTCTCAACGGCTGTCCGTCACAGGAAGATCGCGGGAGCCGGTATCCTCGCTCGCTATCCCGCCACGTGTTCTGGGAAAAGCAATAATGCGCCAGACAGCGGAGCCCGGGCCATGGCACGACACGCCATTAACGATGCAATTCCCGCCATGGTCATTTCAGGGTAGCCAATCTATCGCTGGCGCTGAGATTCCGGGATGAGAGCGACGATGCGGCGCCAGAGTCAGTATCCTTTACCTTCGATGGTCAGGCATTCGGCTCACAACCGAATTTCATATCGGGGATTTCCAGTGTGCCAGGGCTCGGTGAGGCGCATTTCCCTATAGAGCGTCGTATCTGCTAGCGCAGCTGCCAACCCCGGGAACCGTTGGGTGAATACTTTGCTAAACTGAGGAAAAGGAACAGTAACCTGGGGTGAGCGCAAACGATGTCCCACGACCACCACCATCGAGTGCCGCCAGATCCAGCGCTCAGGGTAAAGGCCCTGGAAACGGCCCTGACTCAACTTGGCTTGATTGATACGGCCGATCTTGATGCGATCGTAGACCTCTACCAGAATAAAGTCGGGCCCAGAAATGGGGCCAGGATTGTTGCTCGTGCCTGGGTCGATCCTGAGTTCAAGTCGCGCCTGTTACAGAATGGCACGAGTGCAATTGCAGAATACGGATTTCCCGCTCTGCAAGGGGAGGATATCGTCGTCCTCGAGAATACTCCGGGCGTGCACAACCTCGTCGTGTGTACGCTGTGCTCCTGTTATCCCTGGCCTGTACTCGGTCTGCCCCCGACCTGGTATAAATCGGCTGCTTACCGCTCCCGGGCTGTAAGCGAGCCCAGGGAAGTATTGAGGGAGTTTGGAATCGAACCCGGCGCTGAGGTCGAAGTGCGTGTTTGGGACAGCACGGCTGAAACCCGATACCTGGTGCTGCCGATGCGGCCGGCCGGGAGTGAGGCATTGGATGAAATTGCCTTAGCTGAACTGGTCACCCGCGACTCCATGATCGGTACCGATGTGCTGCCGCCGGTTGCAGAGACCACCTGAGGACGCGCTGATGGATGGTATTCATGATATGGGTGGCATGCACGGGTTCGGTCAGCTCGATCTAAAACCAGAGGGAGAGGCCTTTCACGAAGAATGGGAAGGCAGAATGTTCGCAATGAATTGGGCGTTGATGGCTGCTGCCGGCATGTCGTTGGATGCGGGGCGCGCAGGGGTGGAGCAGCTACCTCCTTCGGACTACCTCACTCTTCCCTATTTTGGCCGCTGGTTGCATGCGTGGTGCCGGTCCCTGGTGGATTCCGGAGTTTTCTCTCAGGAGCAGATGAATGTGATCGGGTGTGGAGAAGTTCCTGAATTACCTGTCGTGACCCGGGCTGCTGATGATCCTTCGATGGCAACGGCTGGAACAGGACTCGAGCTGGCTTTACGGGGCAATCCACCACAGCGCCCGATCGATCTGGCGCCTGCCTTCCGTGTGGGTGACTGTGTCCGGGGCAAAATTATGCATCCGGCAGGTCACACGCGAATCCCACGTTACGTCAGGGGGAGGCAAGGCGTTGTGGTGGCAGATCGTGGCGGTCACGTTTTCCCGGATACCCACGCCCTGGGCCTGGGTGAGAATCCGCATCGTCTGTATGCAGTGAGGTTTGCGGCGCAGGAACTCTGGGGAGAAGAGGCCCATTGTCGCGATAGTGTCACCCTTGACCTTTGGGAGCCCTATCTTGAACCAGCTTGAAGAAACTGAGGGTCTGTTCCGTTCCTATCTGCCCGATGTGCTTACCGAAGGCAGCGAGCCCGTATTCGCTGAGCCTTGGCAGGCTCTGGTGTTTGCCATGACCATCAATCTTTATGATCGAGGGCTGTTCAGCTGGAGCGAGTGGGCGGATATCTTCGCCGGAATACTTGCTCAGAGAGCTTCTTGTGGCGAAGACCATGGTGGTCGTTTTTATTACGAAGATTGGTTAACGGCCCTTGAAACGGTCGTCAGCAAGCAGACCGATATCCAGCCTGCCATTCTGAGCGATCTGAAGGAAAGGTGGGAGCGTGCCTATCGTACAACCCCTCACGGTGAAAAGGTGACACTGTAAGAGGTATCGCCATGCACAGCATCCCGTGACGGGAGCAGCGGTTTGGCGTAAGCGTAGATCTCTGGTCCCTGTTATCTGAACAAGTCGAGTTTTTCGATACCCCCGATTGAACTAGAAACGAAGCTGGAATTCTATGCCCTGGTGGTTGAAGCCCCAGGTGTAGCTCCCCTTGTCGAGAACCAATCCGGGACCGTAATCGCCGGCTGCTTTGACGCCACCCAGGTAGAGGTCTTCCCCGATCCGCCAACCCTTGATTTTGAAACGCTTGCTGAACTTTTTCGATTCGAGTCCGTTATTGTCCAGAGGCTTGACATAACTCGGCAACTTTACTCGATGTAAAGGGGGATATTTGGGCGTTCGTTCCCCGAATGCACCCATTGAAACCAGGGAAAATGCCAGCAGGATCGGGGCTAGAATGAGTGCTTTGGTCTGGCCGCATGTCTTCACAGTAAATCACCGGATTGCTGCGCTAAATCAACTGTAAAGAAATCGGGGCGACGATCCAAAAGTTATTTCGACTTTTTTGACATTTGCTTCAAGAGTAGGAGCACAGGACCGGAGGGCACGGGTTCTGTGGAGCTTTCTATGGATCTGATACTGCGAGCCGCCCCTGGTCCGGATTTCTCGAAACGGCAATGCTCCGAGGTCTGCTGTTTCATCGGAGCAAGGTTCCCGATGAAGGACAAGGCCTGACGCTCGACCGAAACTTGCCTATCCATGATGTGGTAGCGCGAAGCCAGACCAGCCAGAGCTACCCACGAGTCAATCCCGCGGTATCTTCCCGGGGACAGTGCAGACCGACGCCCGGCAGCAGGACTCCTAATGCCGGGGCGAACGTCAGACTGAAGACTTAATTGGCCGTAATCTCCGCTGAACAGACCCGGCGAAATCCCGCCGCTGTAAAGGGAATCATATGGTCGTAGGCGGCACGAAAGTCGCTGGAGAGACACTTTCCAGCCGAGAGCTTGTCGATCCGCCCCGTTTGCGCGAGGGTCAGGGTGAGCGCGCCTGACAGGTTGTGATAGCACCAGAACAGGTCCTCATCCCGTGCTCCCGGCAGAGCCCGCCGCAGTGCCTCGATGAACTCCAGTACGAGCTTGTCGAACAACTTGGACATCATTTTTTCACCCCAGTAGGGCGAGTTATTGATGTAGGCGATCAGTGCCAGGTAGTTGGTCCAGCCCTTGTCGCCGGTCTCCTGAGCGATCTCCAGTGGACGCAGAAAAGCCTCGATCACCTGCTCGACGGTGGGGCCTTCTCCTCCCGCGCTTTCCTGGCACTTGCGCAGGGCCGATAGCCGGGCCTCGTTGAGTGCTCCCGCCCGTCGCTCAAATACCGCATTGAAGAGGTCCAGCTTTTTGCCGAAGTGGTAGCTTGCCAGGGCCACGTCCACACCGGCCCCGGTGGCAATCTGCCTGAGTGTCACGCCGTCATAGCCGTGCAGTGCAAACAGCTCTTCGGCGACGTCGAGAATGCGCTCACTCTTGGGGCTGGGCTTTTTTCTGCTCATCGTGGTCCCTGGTTTTGGCGAGGCCACATTAGCACAGGCACAGTTGATAATTCAACGAATGTTGAATATGCTGCGCCCCCACGATAAACCTCACCCGTACCCGAGGAATTGACATGAGTCCAGAAATCTTCAAGTACCTGATGGTGGGTGGATATGCCCTGCTGGTGTACTGGCTGTCCGTGCTGGGCATGCGTCGCACCCGCAGCGTGGAGGGCTTTTCCATCGGCAACAAGGACATGAGCCCCTACCTCGTGGGGATCACGCTGGCTGCCTCGATCTCTTCCACCGCAACCTTTGTCATCAATCCCGGCTTCGTCTACACACACGGCCTCTCGGCCTATCTGCACTATGGGGTCGCGGGGTCACTGGGCATTCTTGCGGCATTCCTGGTGCTGACCAGGGGGTTCCTGCGACTGGGTGAAAGCAGCGCGGCGCTCACTATTCCCCAGTGGATCTTTTACCGCTATAACCACCGCGGGTTCAGCCTGTTTTTCGCATTTATCAATTTGCTATCCATCACCTTCGTGGTACTGATCCTGGTGGGTTGCAGTCTGCTGGTGACCGGCCTCTTCCCGGTGGATCAGAAGGTGGCCCTGGTGCTGGTGCTGCTGTTCGTCTTTTCCTATGTATTGATGGGCGGCACCTATGCCCACGCGTACACCAATTCGCTGCAGGGCATCATGATGATGCTGGTGACGGTTGTGTTGGTTGTGCAGGGCTGGCGCTACTTCCAGGGCGATGTATTCGGTTCACTGCAAGGTATCGGTTCCGAGTATGCCTCTGCCTTCAATGCCGACAGCAACCTGTACTTCGATTTCTTCTCCGTATTCCTCAGCGGTTTCGTGATTACCTTCGCCCTTATGCTGCAACCCCATATCCTCACCAAGGTTCTGTACCTGCGCAGCGAAAAGGATGTAGGCAGGTTCATCGGCACTACTGTGGTGGTGGGCACCCTGTTCATGCTGATGCTGATGATCGGGTTCTATGCGCGTCTTTCCGGGCTTGAAGTGGGTGCCCAGGACGCGGTCGTGCGCGAATACCTCCTGCATGAGTTCGGCAGTTCCGTCTGGGGGGAGTATGTGCTCGTATTTATTTTTATCACCCTGCTGGCAGCGGGCATGAGCACCCTCGACGGCATTCTCGTATCCTTGTCCGCGATGGTGGTGAACGACATCGTGCGCCCGTTCGCCGGGGAGCGCATCGACGGATTGGTGCTGTCGCGCTGGGTGTTGGTGGCGGTGGGCGTCGTGGGGGTGGTGCTGGCGTGGAATCCGCCGCCCCTCATCGGCCTGTTTGCCCAGAAGGGGGTGTATGGGCTCGCCGCTGCCTCGCTGGTCCCCGTATTGTTCGGGGTCCTGGTTCGCAGGCACATTCCTCTGTGGGTCGTGATGGGTGCTGCCGGGATCGGGTTATTTCTGCACCTGGCGCTGAACCTTTTTGGTGGTGTTGAAAATCCCGCAGTTTCAGCGACTTACGCCATATTCGCAGCTCTCGGCTTCGGCCTGCTGGGCCTGGCGGTCAGTCGCAATGCGCCCAACACGCGCTATGTCGAATCGTGATTTGGTATTTTTTACGGGTTGACATTTCAACGCCTGTTGAATATTGTGCCGCGGAACTCAACATGTGTTGAATAGGAGGCGGGGCCGCAACCCGCCTCATAACGTGAACTATTTAGACACAATAAATGCCTGGAAAGAGGTCTTCACCATGAAACCACGTATTGCCCGTAACCCCCTGTTCGCCGCCGTCGCACTGGCTTCTGCCGTGAGTGCACCGACCGTGGTAGCTCAGTCCGATACACCAAGTTTCGCGCTGGAAGAGGTGGTCGTCACCGCCCGTCGACGCAGCGAGAGTTTGCAGGACGTACCGATAGCGGTCACTGCCCTGTCGGGCGATGATCTCAACCTGAAGGGCGCTGCTGACATCACCGAGCTGGCGCAATCCGTACCGAGTGTCACGCTGGAGCCCTCCCGTGCCACCAACACGACACTCACCGCCTTCATTCGCGGCATAGGCCAGCAGGATCCCCTGGCTGGTTACGAGCAGGGTGTCGGCCTGTATCTGGATGACGTCTACATGGCGCGCCCCCAGGGTAACGTGATCGATATTTACGACGTGGAGCGCATCGAGGTGTTGCGCGGTCCACAGGGCACGCTGTATGGACGCAACACTGTGGGTGGTGCGATCAAGTACGTGACGCGGCGTCTCGACGATGAATTAAGCGGGTCATTGAAAGGCACCTATGGCGACTATGACCAGATGGATGTGGTGGGCACCGTCTCGGTGCCGCTGGGAGACAGCTTCCGTATGGGTGGCTCAGTCGCCTCCTTTCAGCGCGACGGATATGGTAAAAACAGGACCACCGGCGATGATCAGTATGACAAGGACATCTTCGCCTACCGGGTGAGTGCCGAGTGGCTGCCCACAGACGCACTCCTCGTGCGCTTCGCCTACGACGATACGCAGGATGATTCGAACCCGGTGGCAGGCTACCGGCCCTTCCCGGGCGCAGCCAGCGGTGCCCCGGTGTTGGATGATATCCGCGATAGCCTGGCCGGTGCGGCGGAAAATGCCTCCACCGCCGGGATCAACGGTAACAATGAGGTCGAAGCGGACGGCTGGATGGTTTCGGTAGACTGGAGCCTTGGCGATCGCTACACCCTCCGGTCCATCACCGCGGACCGCAGCGACTATACGGAATCGGTCATCGACTTCGACAGCCTGGCCGTGGACGACTTCGACGCGCCGGTGATTTATGACAATGACCAGTTCACCCAGGAATTCCAGCTGCTTTACAACGGCGACAAGCTGAACGTGGTGTCCGGTATCTTCTGGATCGACGCCGAGGCCTCCAATGATTTCGACGTGGTTCTTGGCGAGACCGGCCGCGCCGCCTACGGGCAGGAGTTGACGGCCTACACCGGCGGTACGGTGAAAACGGAGTCCTGGTCGCTGTTCGCGGATCTTACCTGGAACTTTACCGACGCATTGTCGGTGGCCGTCGGGGGCCGCTATACCGAAGACAAGCGGACTGCCGACGTCTTCCGGGGCAGCTATCTCGGTATCGGTTCCCCGTTCTTCGGTAACGATGATGCAATCTTCCTCGGAGCCAGCAGTGACTTCGAAGCGGAGCGCACGTTTTATGACTTCTCGCCGCGTGTCAACATCAGCTATATGCTGAATGACGATATCACCGTTTACGGCGGTTACAGTCAGGGCTTCAAAGCGGGTATGTTCGACCCCCGGGGAGCGAATTTCCTGACGCCGGCGGTGGAGGATGGCGTTGAGCCAGAGACCCTGGACTCCTACGAGATCGGCGTGAAAGCGGCGTACTGGGATGGCAGGGCCGTTACCAACGTCGCGCTGTTCTACTCCGAGTATTCGGATATGCAGATCGCCGGCTCCATCGGCGTCGATTCAAACGGCGACGGTGTAAACGACGACTTTGTCGGCACGCTTACCAATGCCGCTGAATCCGAAATTTCCGGTATCGAAATCGAGGCCAGTTTTCTGCTCACAGAAAACTTCTCGGTACAGGCCTCAGCCAGCTTCCTCGATACCGAGATCAAGGAGTGGATTTATAACGGTGAGGATATTTCAGACACCGTGGATATCCAGAATACACCTGAGCAAATGGCCTACGTTGCGTTCGTCTACAACATGGATGCCTTTGGCGGCAACCTGAACCTGAATGCCAACTGGTCCTACAAAGGAGACAGCAGGCAGTTCGAGACAGCTCAACCGATCATCGACCAGGACTCCTATGACATGTTCAATGCGTCCCTGGTGTGGATCTCCCCGAGTGAGAGCTGGATGCTGGGTCTCCACGGCAAAAACCTGACCGATGAGGACGTGAAGACCTCGGGCTACTGCTTCGGATCCGGCGGCTGTCCGTCCACGCTGGGCCTGGAGGACAACACCACCGGGTCTTGGCGCTACTTGGTGTTGGGAGGGTGATGATTGCCAGACAAGATCGATGCCGGGCTGCTTCAGGAGTGCGTCGATGATTTTCTCCCGGATTTCCTTGGTCAAGTCGTCAACGCCGGAAAGAACACGCTCGCCTCGCATGCCGACCAGCAGAACCGGCTGGCCTTTAAAGCGCGGGTGTTCGCCCAATTGTTCCAGCAGATAGGGAAGCAGGGTGCCTTCCAGCCAGCGGTCGAGCGGCGTCGATCCGGTCGGGGGGCTTGTTTCAGACTGCACTTGGCCGGCACCGCAGGCCGATAAGCCGATGATCATTATCAGGATGACAATCGGCTGCAGCGTATGTTTTATCTTGGTGATGGTCATCAATTAATTACCACCTCTCCATTAGCCGTGATAATCAGCTCGCCGCCGTCCCGGCCGTTGATATGCCCCTTGATTGACAGCTCCATCTGCGGCGGCAGGGATACCCCCCAGGTTACCGCAGTGCCGTCAAGCCCAGCCACCTGGCGGTGAAAGGCACCGCTGTATTCAACGGGAACGGTGGGCGTCTGCATTTCATAAATTTGACGGGGAAACCGGATCGGCA
>JARRPM010000108.1:0-8540 GCA_037382865.1 Halioglobus sp.
TCCCTGCGCAGCGCGCCTTGCCCTGGGCGCTTCTGGACTCGCTGAAAGTATGCGAACTCATGATTCACGACACTAGCGGGACCTAGGCGAATGTGCTCGCGCCGCTGCCGACCTCGACCATCGCATTGCGCGGGTCGTCGGTTTCCCAGTAGCCGCGCAGGGAGAGCAGCTTCCCCTCCCCGTCGACCTGGTAGGTGAAGACGCCGTGGACCTTCTGTTGCAACACCTTGCCCTCGCCGCCATCGATACTGATGGTCAGGACGACGTGGTTTGCCACCTCGTTACCCGCGGCATAGGAGTCGAGAATATCGATGTTGATGTCGGCCGGCGCGATGAAGTTGTCCCAGAATGCCTCCCGCGCCGCCGCCCCGCGATGTCCCTTGCCCTCGGGATCGATCGGGGAGATGCCGATGGGGTCCTCTATGATCGCGTCCTCGGCGTAGAGCGCCAGCCAGCCGGCCCGGTTCTTGTTGTGAACATATTCTCTCGACAGCAGGGCTGCGCGGCGGGCGGGGTGTTCGTTCTCAAACATGGCGACGCTCCTGTGGGTTGCACCATCGGTCCGGGAGAGCGGAATTGTACCGTCTTTGTTTTGCAGCAGACAGCATCGCACAGGGCTGCACAGCCAGGCCCTCGCGACGGCATGACAATCCCGGTTGAAAGCTTGCCAGCCCCGGTAGAACGGTTAAGCTTGCCACCTCCACTCACTGCCATCACCGTCTAATGCCATGAGGGCGCTGCTCACCGTTACGTCGCTGTTGCTGTCCACCGCCCTGCTGCTCATCGGCCAGGGGATGCAGCTGACCCTGCTTCCGCTGCGCGCCAGCGCCAATGGTCTGTCGGACTCTATCGTGGGCATCAGTGCGTCCTTTTATTTCCTCGGTTTTATTGCCGGGTGTGTGGGGATTCCGGCAATCATCGCCCGGGTGGGGCATATCCGCAGTTTTTCGGTCCTTACGGCGGTCATGATCAGCGCCATTCTCTGTCTCGAGATGCTGGATCACTGGCCGGCGCTGATGATCCTGCGTTTTTTCGCAGGGGTCGCCATCGCCGGTCTCTACACGGTGATCGAGAGCTGGCTGAACAGCCAGGCGACAGCCGGGTCGAGGGGGAGGATTCTCGCCTCCTATACGTTCATCCTGTTGTCGTCGATGGCCGTGGGCCAGCTGCTGATCAATGTCGGCCCCATCGAGACCGCGACCCCGTTTATCCTGGCCGCGGTCTTCATGGCACTGGCCATCATCCCCGTGGGGATGACCAGCCGTCTGGCCCCGGCGCCGCTGGAGTCCCACCGCATCCGCTTCGGGCTGCTCTACCAGCGCTCCCGCTCCGCCTTTGCAGGTGGGTTGCTGTCGGGGCTGGTGGTGGGCAGTTTCTGGTCACTGGGAGCAGTCTTCGCGCAGCGCTACAGCGCCTCACAGCTCGATGTTACCTGGTTTGTAGGCACCGCAATCATCGGCGGCGCGCTTTTTCAGTACCCCATCGGCTGGCTGTCGGACCGGATCGATCGGCGCCGCGTCATGGTCCTGCTCTGTATCGGTGGCGCCGCCGCCTCGGCCGCAGTGGCGCTGACGCCACATCACGCCTGGCATCTGCTGGCGGTGTTCCTTTTTGGCGCGATGGTGATGCCTATCTATGCGATTTCCCTGGCGACCGCCGCGGACGTCTCCTCCGGCAGTGAGTTTGTCGAAATCGGTACGTCAGTGCTGCTGCTCAATGCCCTGGGGTCGGTCTCCGCGCCTCTGCTGCTGGGCCAGTTGATGACACACTACAATGCCACCGCACTGTTCTGGTCGTTTACAGCCCTCTGCCTGCTGTTCATGGTCTACCTGGTGTTTCAGTTGCGCGAGGCGCGGGCTGTGACGGTGGCAGAGCAGACGCCGTTCTCCGCCGCGGCGCCGGAGGTAGCGCCGGCCAGCTTCGATCTGGATCCACGGGGCCCCGATTCGGAGATCGCCGCTCCGGAACAGGCCGTTATCCCGGAGCCCGCGTCCGCAAAGGGGGCGCCGGATCCCGCCGCGGGGCAGTTTTAGGGCGCCAGCTCCACGAAGCGGGACCACTTGCGGCGTGCATTGATGACCCAGCCCGGTGCGGACTCGCCCTGGCCGGCCGGCTTCAGCCCCCTTTGTTCCGAAATTACCCGCCGCAGCAGGTTTTCCTGCGCCGGTCCGACGTCTACGAACAGTATATGCCTGCCCTGGCGCAGCTCATCCTGAAAGCGACGGAAGTCGACATGGGGCTCCTGAATGCCAATGAGCCCACCCTCCCAGGTGCAAAAACCGAGCACGACGACCGCGAGGAATATGGCGGGGACCCAGGTGTAGTGCTCCGCCAGGCCGGTAAACCAGAACAGCAGCAGCACAGCCGCGGCCCCGGCCGCACCGATCATCGCACCCCTCTCCGTGCCATGCACCACATCCTTCTTGAGCACGGCCTCCACCTCGTGCAGGTGGCGGAGCTCGACGCCGGCGTCATCGTTACTCAGTACGTGGATCTGCTGGGTGGCGATCCCGGCGGCTTCCAGGGCCCGTTCCGCCCCGTCGAGCGCGTTCAGGTCATCGCTGATGTAGTAGTGGCGTTGCATGATAAATTCTCCTTCCCGAAGCGTGTCATTGTGCTGCTTTTCGCCGGGCAAAAGACCCACCATGCCCGAGCTTTACCTGGGACTGTCTTCTAAAAGTGTAGACACCGGGGCTCTGGTGTCGTTAGTTGTTGCCATAGATTTTTTTGCTACTAGCGATGCTGTTGATAGACTTGCGAGGAATGTGCGGGGAAAGTGGGTGAAACTGGCGACCATCAGCAGGCTATCATCGGGAAAAAGTGCAGCTCGGCGGCCTTTCCCCGGCACCTGTCTCTCTCCGCATGAATGCTGAAACTGCGCCCAGAGGCGCGCGACACCTGGCCTGCCTCGTCGCGCTGTTCCTTCTGGCGCTGCTTCCCCGTCTGTACAGCGCACAGACACTGGGCTGGAACTGGGACGGGCCGGGCAGTTTTACCCTGGTCAATTTCGACGAGGGGGGCTCCTGCCGGGCGGCGCTCGATGGTTTCAGTTACTCCACGTTTGTCGGGCGCCAGACAATCGGCCTGGCAGCGGCACTGGGTGACGCGCCACCGGCGGGGATCAAGGGCAACGCGCCGGCGGTAAAGGCCTGGTGCCACAGCCCGCGCCACATTCTCGTCGCCCGCAGCTATTCCGCCGTCACCGGTGCGCTGACGGTCGTGCTGCTGGCCATTATGGCCCTGCAGCTGGTGCCGGCGCAGCCGGCTGTCGCCTGGACTGCCGGTGCACTGCTGGCGCTGTCCGGCTTTCATATCAGCGAGTCCCAGAGCGGCACGGTGGATGCACCCTCGGTGTTTTTCATCTATGCCTTCCTGGCGATGATGGTCTTTGCCGTGCGCCGTGCTTCCCTGTCAGCCCTGCTCGCCAGCCCGCTCCTGCTCGTTCCCGCGCTGTGGGCCAAGTACTGGGTATTTGCCATCTTTGCATACACCACCCTGCTGCCCCGCCGGGTCTGGGACTATGTCACTACGGGGCTGGATCCCTGGCGCATGGCGCTGCTGGTGCTGGCCACCGGCGTCTTATTCGGACTGGCCACCAATCCCGCCTTCGAGGTGACCCGTCGCTTTCCCCTGCTGGCCCTCTACTACCTCCTGGTTCCCTGGCGCCGGATTCGCGGGCCGATGATCGCCTTCTGGCTGCTGGTGCCGGTGCTGGCGTGGCTGGTGACACGGGTGGATATCATCGCGGCCTACACCGGCGGTGGCATGACCGGTCGCTTCGGTTCGGGCTATGGCGCCATCGGCTGGCACAAGTGGCTGCGCAACCTGCTCAATCTGCCTGTTGTGCTTTTGGTGGGGTTGAGCCTGCCCGCGTGCCTCTTCATACCGGCGGGTATCCGGGCGCTGACGAGGAAGGACCTGCGCGCCAGGCCGTGGCTCTGTGTACTCGTGCCCCTGGCGGTCTTCGCGCTGTACATGGCGTTCCTCGCCCCCGTGACCTACTACCGCCACTACCTGGCCCTGCTGCCCGGCGCCGCTCTGCTGTCGGCCCTGGGACTGCACTCGACGCAGTGGGGGCGGCGCCGCTGGTTCGTCGCGCTCTTCCTGCTGTGGCCGGCCTTGCTGGCGGTGGACCTGGTGGCGGATTATCACCGCGATCCCCGGATCGAGCTGCGCGCCTGGTATGACCGGCATCCCCGGGCCCGGGTGCTCACCAGCTTCTATGTGAACACGCCGCGACAGTACGCCCACAACAGCCGCCTGTTCCGCCCGGAATACGCGGCAGGTGACGCCATACCGCTGCGCCGGGCGGATTACCTGATTCTCAGCGAAAACTGGTATGACACCGCATTCGCCAACGAGCTTAACGGGCCACTCACCGGCGACCTGTCGCGCCTGGTCAAAACCACGCCCGCCTATGCCCGTTTCTATCGCACCGCGCTGGCGGGAGCCCATCCCCGTTTGCGGCCGGAGGAGGCGCTCAACGTCCGGAACTTCATGCCTGAGCTGATTTTGCACCGGCGATTTTACGGCACGTTCCAGCTCTTCGTCGGTGATATCAGGATTTTCCGTGTCGTCGACTGACCGTGCGCGACAGCCCCGCCCGGCCCGCCATCCTGCACTGGTTTGCGGTGGTTCCCGGGCGCGGTGATGATATGCTCGTCGGTGCCCCGGCCGCGGGGCGGTCGCATCCCGTCAGCCAGGAGAGTCAGTTGTCCGAGTTGCTTTCAGTCGTGGTCCCCGTCCACAACGAATCCGCGGTGCTGCCGCAATTCTACCGGCTGGTCGGGGAGGTCATGCGCGCCATCGGCAGCCGCTACGAGCTCATCTTCGTCGATGACGGCAGCGTCGATGATTCCGCCAGCATACTCGCCGGCTTGCGCGACGGGGACGAGTCTGTCGCGGTCATCTCGCTCAGTCGCAATTTCGGCAAGGAGGTTGCGCTCACCGCAGGACTCGACCACGCCCGGGGCGATGCGGTGATCATCATCGACGCCGACCTGCAGGACCCGCCGGAACTGATTCATGAGTTTGTGCGCACCTGGCGTGACGGCTACGACGTGGTCTACGGCCAGCGGCTCGACCGGCGCGGTGACGCCTGGCTCAAGATTTTCAGTGCCAGGTGGTTTTACAGGGTGATCAACTACCTAAGCGATGTCGAGATTCCCCGGGACGTTGGGGATTTTCGCCTGCTTAGCCGTCGCGCCGTCGAGGCACTGCGCTCGCTGCCCGAGCGGCGCCGCTACATGAAGGGGCTCTACGCCTGGATCGGCTTTCCCCAGAAGGCGGTCCCCTTCGTGCGCCAGCCCCGCGCCGCCGGCACCACCAAGTGGAACTACTGGCGCCTGTGGAATTTCGCCCTGGAGGGGATCACCTCCTTCTCCGACGTGCCGCTGAGGGTCGCCACCTACCTCGGGATCGCGACCTCCGGCCTGGCATTTCTTTACGGCGCTTTTCTGCTGGTGAGAACGCTGATCTGGGGCAACCCGGTTCCGGGCTACCCCTCGCTGATCATCGTGATGCTGTTCCTGGGCGGGGTGCAGCTGATCTGCCTGGGTATCATCGGCGAATATCTGGCCCGCACCTTTCAGGAGGCGAAGGCGCGCACCCTTTACTTCGTGAAGGAGTATCACCCCGCCGGCACTGCCAGCCGCGGGGATGAGGCGTCGTGAGGCGCTTTCCGCGGCAGCGCGGTTTCCCTGCAGGAAAAGGCCGGGCGTGACGTCCGGGCGCCCCCAGGTCGACCTCACGCGCGTGCTCTGTCTCGCCGCCGGCGCGCTGCTGTTTCTCTCCTTCGGCTTCACCGAGATGGCCGGCTCTGACATGTGGTGGCACGTCGCCGCCGGTCGGGAGCTGCTGCAGACCCGCACCCTGTGGATGGTCGACGACTGGTCCTGGACAGCGCTGGGGCACGACTGGCTCAACCACGAGTGGCTGGCGGACGTGATCTATTACTCCTGGGTCTCGGCGTGGGGGGTCGAATCGCTGGTCTACTGGAAGTGGCTGGTGATCGTCGCCACCTTCGGCACGCTGCAGGCGGCGCTGACCCGGGACAGCGGCAGCCCCCTCGCAGGCCTGCTCTGTGCCGGGATGGCGATTGCGGTTGCGGCGCCCTTCCTGGACGTGCGCCCCCATCTTTATTCCCTGCTCAATTACAGCCTGCTATTGCTGTTACTGCTGCGTCGTCACACCAGCACGGCGCTGCTGGCCGCGCTGTTCCTGGTCTGGGTGAACCTGCATGGGGGGTTTTTCTTCGGGCTGATGGCCCTGGGTATCCTCCTGTTTCCCTGGCGCGACTTCAGCCTGGCCAGCCTGCGCGGGGCGCTGGTCACCGGGCTGGTCTGCCTGCTCGCCTGCACCCTCAACCCCTCGGGAGTGAAGACATTTCTCTATCCGCTCACCTACGCCTTCGACAGCAGCTCGCCCTATCGCGGGCTGGGGGAGTGGTTGTCGCCCTTCAAGCCCGGAGGCATCCGCTCGCCGCTCTTTTTCCTGGCCCTCTGGCTGCCGCTGCTGGGTCTGCTCTACGCCCTGCCCCGGGTGAGGCGGCGAGTCGGCGTACCCTGGGAGGGCATTGCCCTCACCCTGCTGACCCTGGCTATGGCGCTGACCAGCCGGCGCTTCATCCCGCTGTTCGGCATCTCCCTGGCGGTGATGCTGGCGCCCCTGTTGGGGCTGTTCCTGCGCGCCAGACGGGTGGAGCGTTTCTGTCCGGCGGCGGCCCTGGCGATACTGCTCTACGCGGGCCTGCGCCTCGCCCCCTATCCCTTGCAGGCCGCGCCCGCCTTTCACTATCTCACCGCCGAGTACAGTTACCCGGAGGACCTGCTGAATTTCATCGAGGTGAATGACATCAGTGGCAGGGTATATGCGCTCTACAACTGGGGCGGCTATATCCACTGGCGGACCGACGGCAGGATGAAGGTGTTTATCGACGGGCGCGCGGATACCCTGTTCGACGCCGACACCTATCACCACTACGTGGGCGTGCTCTCCTCCCGACCCGGCTGGATCGAGGCTGTCGAGCGGTCGGGAGCCGAATTCATCCTCTGGCCGCACCATCGCGGCGCGGGGCAGCGCAAGCTGCAGGCTCTGGTGGCGACCGGGCGCTGGCGGCCGATCTATCGGGACTCGGTGGCCTGGTTGCTGGCGCGAACCTCGGTCAACCTGCCTGCGAACCTCAAGCCGTCGCCGGATACCCCGGCACGGGATCTCACCATCGCCCAGGTGAGCGCACTGGACGGCGGGATCGACCAGGCGATCCGCTTCGCGGAAAAATCGCACCGGGCCCTACCCTGGCACAAGGGTGCCTGCAACCTGCTCGCCGGTCTCTACCGGCAACGCGGAGAGGAGAGCAGGGCGGCGTCGGTGATTGCCGAGTGTCGCAGCTACTTCCCCTCTGCCATGCTGCGCTGAGTCACCGACCGAGTTCGGCAAGCAGGCGTTCAACCATGTCCCGGGCCTGGGTGTCGTAGCCGCCACCGAACAGGTTGAAGTGATTGAGGACGTGGTAGAGGTTGTAGAGCACCTTGCGGGTTGCATAGCCGTCGTCCAGTGGCCAGGCCGCGTTGTAGGCACGGTAGAAGCGCTCCCCGAAGCCGCCGAACAGCCCGGTCATCGCCAGGTCCGCCTCCCGGTCGCCGAAATAGACTGCCGGGTCGAACAGGACCGGCCGGCCCTCACCGTCCGCGCTCCAGTTGCCTCCCCACAGGTCGCCGTGGAGCAGTGATGGCACCGGCCGGTAGTCGCTGAAAAAGGCGGGCAGTGACGCCAGCAGTAACTCGCCCCGGTCGACCACGCCCCGGGTCAAGCCGTTGTCGCGGGCGAGGGCGAGCTGGAAACCGAGACGCTGCTCCTGGAAGAACTGCGGCCACTGCGAGGTCCAGGGGTTGGGCTGCGGCGTGCTGCCGATGGTGTTGTCCCGATCCCAGCCGAAGCGGTCGCCGCCGGTGCGGTGCATCGCCGCGAGCTGCTCCCCCAGCCGCGCCTCGGTGTCACCGGTAGCCGCCGCGAACTCAATGAATTCGAGCGCCAGCCAGCACCGCTGGCCGTCTGTCCCCCAGGCAACGGGCTCGGGCGCACGCACTGTAGCCGTAGCGCGAATCGCCGCCAGCCCCGCCGCCTCCGCGGCAAACATCGACAGCCACTCGGCCCGGTTGAGTTTCACGAAAAACGTCCGGTTCTCGTCCCGCAGGCAGACCGCGTCGTTGATGCATCCGCCGCCGATCGCGGTGCTGTCACGCACCCTGAACGGTGCGCCCGTCACCGCGGTTATCTCCCGCTCTATCACCTGCCACATAATCGCTGCTCCCCGCCCAAGAATAATCTCACCACCCGTGGTTGAGCAAAAGCGCATGCACGCTTATAATCCCACTCCCTCTGCAGGACCATAGCTCAGTTGGTTAGAGCGCTACCTTGACATGGTAGAGGTCGGCGGTTCGAATCCGCCTGGTCCTACCAATACCAGAGCGGCCCCGAAGGGGCTGTTCTGGTATTGGCAGAAGCAGGTTTCGATTCCCCGCCCCCGGTTCGCCAAATTC
>JARRPM010000109.1:0-9281 GCA_037382865.1 Halioglobus sp.
TTTTTCGTCATCGCCGAATTTCAGCGCTGTCGCCGTGGCCACGGGATAGGACTCTATCGTGCGGGCTGCCTGGGCAATACTGTTCGCAGTCCAGCGCAGGTCGAGTAGCAGCCAGGCGACGAGCGCGCCAAGCAGGGCGCCGGCGATGGTTGCCGGGTTCCGCCGGTCGATAAGAACAGTCAGTGTCACGGTGATCAGAACCCAGGCGGACATCAACAGGGGCAGGGGAAACGTGGGTGTCTGCGCGCCGGCGGGCAGCCAGTGTGCCGATGTTTGCGACCAGTAGCTGATTTCGCTCCAGTCGTTTATCACCTTGCCCAGGAGCGACGACAAGGCGTACGGCCGTAGTTCCATGCCATGGAAGTCGTGAGGGTCTCCACCGTAGCCGTAAAATATGATGCCGATCTCACTGACCTTGCCAGTCCAGTGTCCGGAGTCGGCCAGATTGATCCAGCGTGTCCCCCGCCCTGAAATTTCGAGGGTGTGCAGGCCGGGCTCTCCCTGGCCGCTGCGCCAGAAAAAGGTCGCATGGTTCGGATTGGGACCGTCCGTGCTGACCCGGAGCAACCCGTATTCCCCTGCATCCATGTCCACCGGACCGCTCGACAACAGGGCAACGCTATCCTGGTATGAAACGATGCGCCTGGTGTCATCTCTGAGCGGCGCAGTTCCTGCGATGACACGCATGTCGGCGGGGGTGAACATCCGCGGTTTCCCGGAATCACCGGAATAGGCTGTGAGCAGGTAGACTGCGGTGCCGGCTAATACCACACCCAGGCCCACGAGCGGGAACAGCAGGCCCGGCCGGATCGGGAGCACCATGTTGTGCTGGCCCAGTGCGGCGTGGAGGGCTATCGCCAGCGAGAAAACCAGCAACGGAGAAAACTGCAGGGGCAACCGGTTGATCGCCGTCCAGTCCTCCGCCCACTGGCCCTGCTCCGTGCCCATGAATATCAACAGCTGGGCCGCCAGGACGACGGCGATAAAGCCTGCAAGCTGAAATTGCCGAGAAACGGCAGGTGGAGTCGGCCGTTCTCGACACCGATCGTCCCGAGCAACGGAAGTTCCAGGTGGTTGAGCCCGAACAGCCAGGCGGCGACGACGACCCCGGTGAGGACAGCCAGCCCGACCCCCGTGCGACGTGGCCAGATGGACAGTGACATGGCCAGCAGGGCGGTGAGGAACCACACGGCTCCTTCCGCTTTGACCGCCATTCCCATGGCGGTCATCGCCAGCCCCAGCAGCAGCTGGTACCTGTCTTCCTCGATACAGCCGCGCAGCAGTGCGATGAAGCCGAGGCCGGTAAATCCCGCCATCCAGATGTCTGCCTGGCCGGCGAGGGCCAGGTGGGTTCCCACCAGGGGGATCGAGAGCAGCAGGTACACGGCCAGGGCGGCCAGCCATCTCTGCAGCCCGTACTCACGACATTGCCCGTACAGGGCGAGTCCGAGAGCGAGACCGCAGAGCAGAACGGGCATGTTGACCAGGGTTTCACTCCAGTGCCCCAGGGCAGTGGCGGACCACAGCGCAATTACCGGGGTAAATGTCGGGTAATGGTTGCCGGCCACATTGTAGAGAGCGGTGCCGGTTCCGAAGAGCCAGTCCTGTGGATTGTCCATTTCAAGAATATCCCCGGCATGGAACCAGGCTTTGGCGCGGTACATCCAGTTGAGCCAGGCGTCCCAGGGAAACACAGGGCGGTGGATGATCTCGATGGCGACGAAAGTCAGGTGTAGCCCGGCCCAGGCCACGAGTAGCCAGAACAGGTAATTTAGAAAGCGGCTGGATTGATCATCGATGTCGGGGGGGCCGGCAGGAAGACTCTGCACGGTGCGATCAGCAGCCAGCTTTGCGCGCAGCAGGAGGAGGCCAGCGGCCAGGGTGAGCAGCACCAGTACGACATTAATCCGCCACAGTTCGATCTCCCCCGTCGAAGCGTTGCTGGCCAGCACAATACCCTGCAGCCCTGCATAACCGACAAACAGGCTGTAGCCGAGCTGCCGCAGCCTGTCGGGTGCCCGCCTGTTCCAGCGCTGCTCCAGCACGGCCAGCCAGAGATAGCCGCCCAGCCATGGGAGAAGTACCGCTACCGCCAGGCGCAGCCACTCCATCATCTGTCTTCTGCCTTGGGGAATTTCGCGCCGACATGATGCAAACCGATCATCCCGTCGGCTCCGCGAAGCCCTCACCCGGGGACGCCGGCCGTCGCAACCCGAGCTCGATAGCGACCTCTAGTGCAGCTCCCATGCTGCCAGTGTCTGCGCGGCCGCTCCCGGCCAGGTCCAGGGCGGTGCCATGATCGACAGAGGTCCGCACGATGGGCAGGCCCAGGGTGATATTCACGGCATGGCCGAAGCTGGCGTACTTGAGCACGGGCAGGCCCTGGTCGTGATACATCGCAAAAATCGCGTCGACCTGGTCCAGCACTTTCCGGTTGAAAGCGGTATCCGCAGGCAGGGGGCCGAGAAGATCCATCCCGTTGGCGCGCAGGACCGTCAGCGTGGGGATGAGGGTGTCGATCTCTTCACGGCCCATGTGCCCGCCCTCGCCCGCGTGGGGATTGAGCCCCAGAACCGCGATGCGCGGCGCCGGCAGGCCGAACTTCTCACGGAGGTCCCGGTGCAGAATCGTCAGGGTCTCCTCCAGCAGCGCCGGCGTGATCGCGCCCGGCACGGCCGCCAGGGGCAGGTGGGTGGTGGCCAGTGCCACTCGCATCGGGCCGGACGCCAGCATCATCACCACCCTCGGTGTCGCCGTGGCTTCGGCGAGAAATTCGGTATGGCCGCTGAAGGGGATTCCGGCCTCGTTTATGACCGACTTCTGCACCGGGGCGGTCACCATGGCGCTGTAACGGCCGGCCAGGCAGCCATCGACGGCGCGCCGCAGGGTGTCGAGCACGTAGGGCGCATTGGCGGGGTCCGGGCGGCCGGGCAGTGAGGTAACGGCAAGCGGCACCGGATCAACCAGCAATCTTCCCGGCTCATGCTGCCGTGGCGGTGCCGTGAGGTCGACCTCGCGCAGTTGCAGGTCCAGGCCGAGGAGGCCGGCGCGCTCCCGAAGCAACTCCGGAGCGGCGATGACGACCAGTTCCGCGTCGTGCAACTCGCCGGCCATCGCCAGCGCGATATCCGGGCCGATGCCGGCGGGCTCGCCGGCGGTGATCGCTATACGCGGAATCACGCGGCGGAGGCCTACTTGATGTCGACGAACGCTTCGTCGCGGATCTGGCGCAGCCAGGCGTCCAGTTCTTCCTGGTACTTGCGATTGTGCAGGTAGTCCATGGCCCGGGCGCGCATGGCCTCCTGGGTCATGTCCTGCTTGCGGCGGTCCAGCACCTGGAGAATATGCCAGCCGAACTGGGTGCGCACCGGTTCGGAGATCTGGCCGACCTTTGTGGCCGCCATGGCCTGTTCGAATTCCGGCACCATCTGGCCCGGGTTGGTCCAGCCCAGGTCCCCGCCCTCCTGGGCGGAGCCGATATCCTCGGAGTACTGGCGCGCCAGGTCCGCGAAATCCTCCCCGGCTTCCGCGCGAGCCTTGAGTTCGGCGACCAGCTTTCTGGCCTGCTCGTCGGTCATGATCTCCGAGGGCTTGACCAGTATGTGGCGGACTTTTGTCTGGCTGACGACCTGCTCCAGGCCGCGCCGCTCTTTCATGTTGATAAGGTGAAAACCGCTCTGGCTGCGGATGGGATCAGAGGTTTCACCCTGCTGGAGCCGGGGCGCCACATCGGCAAACAGGGAGGGCAGGTCGTCAGCCTTGCGCCAGCCGAGATCGCCGCCGGTGAAGGTGAACCTGCCGCCGCTGGAGTCGATCACCTCCTCGAAGGGCTCGCCGGCGCGGATGCGCCGAAGCAGTTTGTTGACCTGGGCTTCCGCCGCGGCCACTTGCGAGTCGCTGGCAGTCGGTGACACGGGCAGCAGGGCATGCATGATGTGGTATTCAGGCTGTGTCAGATTTTGTCCTTCCTCGGTGGCGAGAAAATTCTTCACCTCCTGCTCGCTGATCTGGATGCGCTGGTTGACGTTGCCCGCCTGCACCCGCTGGATGATCATCTCCCTGCGCACCTGCTCCCGCATGTCGGCGTAGGATTTTCCCTGCTGCTCCAGTGCGGTCTGGAACTGCGCCAGTGTCATGCGGTTCTGCGCCGCGATACGCTGCATGGCGCTGTTGAGCTGGTCCTCGGAGATCCGCACACCCACCCGCATTCCTTTCTGGAGCTGGATACTCTCGAGAATCAGGCGGTCGAGCGTTTCCCGGATGAGCACGTCCTCCGGGGGCATCTCCACGCCGCGCGCGGTGAGATTCTCAGTCACCGCTGCCAGCCGCTCGCGCAGCTCGCTCGCCATGATCACGTCGTCATCGACGATGGCCACCACCTGGTCCAGCATCTCGGTGGCGGCCTGCACCATGGGTACGAGCAGCAGGGAGACGGCGAAACTGGCGCTGACCAGCAGTGTCTTAATACTCACGATCTTCAAAACCTCGAATCATATCCTCCATCAGGCTGGCGACTCTGTTGCCAAAGTCGCCCATGCCCTTGAGGACGATCTGTACTTGCGTGGAATTTTCCCGTTGCAGTTCGGGATCATTAAAGTCCGGAATCTTGCCCGGCACGGTATCGTAATAGCGCAGGTGCAGCAGGCGCACCTTCCAGCAGCAGGTATCATATTCTACCCCGATCATATCTTCCACGCTGGTATTGGCCTCGAGGCTGTAGCGCCAGCTTGCGAAAATGCTCCAGTTGGTGTCCAGGGGCAGGTAGGTGGAGATCTCGGTCTCCTCTGTCGGGACCTCTCGTGTGACCAGGGTGAGCGGCCGCCGATAGGAGTACCCGACGTTGAGGAGCTTGCCGTCGCCCCAGGCATAACTGCTCTGGAAATTGCCGGAGTTCAGGTCGCCGCTGTAGGAGTCCCAGATCAGGCTGCCGCGCAGGCGCAGGCGCTCGTTCGGCGTGAAGCTCAGTTCCCCGGCCAGCTCTGAACCCTTGGTGTCGAGCGGGGGGTCAATGGGCTGGAGCCGTACCTCCCTGTCGCGGAAGTAAAAGATCTGGCCGATACTGGCGGTGAACTGTTCGCGACCGTCCTGGTCATTGATAAAGCGCGTGGTCAATCCGACAGAGAGCTGGTTGGCGTCGTCCAGGCGATCGCGTCCGGAGAACCGCGTCTCACGGAACAGCTGGTTGTAACTGAACGTCAGTTCGGCGCTGTCGAAGTCTGGCTGATCCTTCTGCTCCTCGTATTCGCTGTAGAGGTAATAGACCCGGGGCTCCAGGGTCTGCAGGAGTCCCCTGCCGGCAATCCGCGTCGGCCGGTCAAAGTACAGGCCGCCGTCCAGGCTCAGCAGTGCGGCGCCCGACGACGGGCTGCTCTCCCCGGAGGGACGGACATTCTCCAGGTCGTAATCGAGGTGACGGTATTTCGCGGTCGGCCTGAGAAACCCGTAATTCCACAGCATCGGATAGGTCAGACCCGCCTCGGCGTAGAGGCGCTGGCCGGTGACCCGGTCGGTGTCGCTGTCGAAATTGGAGTACTGGGCCGTGAAGATCGGGTCAAACTGGAATGGTGTGCCTGAGGCCCGGTACTGGGCGTTGATCTGCGGCAGTTTCTTGTAGTCATTGTTGATGTCGTCGGCCAGCGACTGGAACTGCTGCAGGTCGAAATTGACCAGCCAGTCGTCGCCGAGGTAGTCGAGGGAGGCGAGCTGCAGGAGGCTGGTCTGGCGCTTGGCATCCAGGCTGGAGGTCTGCAGGTCCTTCAGGTAATTGGTGTCGCTGGCCTTGCTGTAATCCACGAGGGAGCGCCAGCGCCGGTCGAACAGGGCGTTGTGCTTGACGGAGGTTATCCAGCGGTCGTGGCTGCGCTGGTCGGGGAACTCGCTCTCATAGCGGTCATCCTGCTTCATGTAGGCGCCACCCACCGCCCAGTTGCCGATATAGCGGTTCATATAGCGGAGTTTGACCTCGTGATTGAGCCCCCGTTCCTCAATGTAGCGCGGGGAATAGAGGGCATCGTAATTGGGTGCGAGATTGATATAGACAGGGGCGGCGATATCGAGCCCGCCCCGGGAGTCACTGCCGAGGTCCGGCCACAGGAAACCGGTGCGCCGCCGGTCGTCGAGGGGGAACTGCATCCAGGGCAGATACAGCACCGGCACCCCGCCAAGGTCTATCTTGGCGCCGCGGGCAGTGCCCAGGCCATCCTCCAGGTCCAGTTCCAGGTCGTCGGCGCGGATCGCCCAGTCGTTGTCATCCGGGGCGCAGTAGCTGATGCTGCCCTCCTCGATGTGGAGAATGCCCGCCGTATCGCGGCGCAGCTGGGCGGCGGAACCCCGCATGTGCTGATCGTGAAGGACGAATTCGCTGTTCTCGATCCGGGCTTCGCCGGAGCGGGAGAAAACCTCGGCCCGGTCGCCGTGCAGGAGCAGGCCGGGTTCGCGAAAGGTGATATCGCCGGTCAGCTCACCGGCGCGCTGTTCCCGGTCTATCACCGCGCTTTCGCCGCTGAGGCGGCGGTAGCCCTGCGTCACCTGGACACCGCCACTGAGACGGATGGTGTTCCCCTGCAGCTCGGAAGTGGTCGCGGTGGCCTCTATATTGGCGCGTTCAGGCGGCGTGCTCTGGTCCGCGTCGGCCAGCGGGTCGATATAGCGGCCCTCGCAATTGAGGCACCTGCGGGTACGCAGGGCGGGCGGTACTGCCTCGAGCGGTACCCAGTCAGTCTCACGCTGCGCCGCTTTGCCGGTCCCGGCAACGGGGCAGTCAGGGGATTGTGCCGGATTGTTGGCCCCGCAGTCCCCGACACTGGTATCCTCAGCCACAGCGGGCAGGGGCAGCGTCAGGCTGACGACGAACGCTGCCAGCTGTGCGGTTCCGCGCGCAAGGCTTCTGAGCGTTCTGGCAAGGTCAGATGTCATCAATCTCGGGGTCGTTCGCGGGATAAACGCGGATTCTAAAGCATCAGTTTGCCCTTGTCCGGGAAAATTTCAGCAAGGAGGTCGCCCGTGCCAGCCCGTCCCGTATCCGAAGAACTTCTGCCCTGGGCCTGCGGGGCCCTGGGCGCGCCGGCCACCGGTGCCGCTCTGCGGCCGGTCGCAGGCGACGCCAGCAACCGGCGCTATTTCCGGCTGTCCCTGGCGGGCAGGGATTACATCGTGGCCGAGGCGCCGCCGGCGACGGAGAACAACCGGGCCTTTTTGCAGGTGCATGAACTGCTGGCTGCCGCGGGGGTGAGGGTGCCGGCCCTGTATGCGGCCGATCTCGACCGGGGCTTCCTGCTGCTGGAGGACCTGGGCGACCGGCTGCTGTTGCCGGCCCTCGGCAGCCAGACATCGGATCAGCACTACAACCGGGCACTGGATATCCTGCAGCAGATGGCCTCGGTGGATGCCTCGGCCCTGCCGCTGCCGGCTTATGACGCGACCCTGCTCGGGGAGGAGCTGGGCCGTTTCCCCGCCTGGTTCGCCCGGGCCCTGCTGGACTGCACCCCGACCGCCGCCGAGGAGCGCCTGTTTGCCTCGCTCTCGCGGAAGCTGGTCGACAGCGCGCTGGAGCAGCCGAAAGTGCTGGTGCACCGGGATTTTCACAGCCGCAACCTCATGCTGCTGGAGGGCGGGGCGCTGGCGGTGATCGATTTTCAGGACGCGGTGGTCGGCCCCGTCACCTACGATCTGGTGTCCCTGCTGCGCGATTGCTACATCCGCTGGCCCGCCGATCGCGTGCGGGCCTGGGCGCTGGGCTACCGGGACCGGCTGGTGGCGGCGGGCCTGCTGGAGCCGGTCACCGACGAACAGTTCCTGCGCTGGTTCGACTGGATGGGTCTGCAGCGCCATATCAAGGTGCTGGGCACCTTTGCCCGGCTGTTCCTGCGCGACGGCAAACCGCAATATCTAAATGACCTGCCGCTGGTGCTCGCCTATGTCGAGGAGGTTCTCGACCTTTACGCGAGTTCGGAGCCGGTTTTTGCCGATTTCCGGGCCTGGCTGCGGGGGCGCCTGTCTCCGCTGATTGCCGCTCAGGCATGGGGCAGGGCGTCATGAAGACCATGATTCTCGCCGCGGGCGTGGGAGAGCGGATGCGGCCTCTGACCGATGATACCCCCAAGCCCCTGCTGCAGGTCGGCGGTATGCCGCTCATCGAGCACCACATCCGGCGACTCGCGCAGGCGGGATTCACAGAGCTGGTGATCAACGTCTCCCACCTGGCGGGGCAGATCACCGACTTCTGCGGGGATGGCGGGCGCTGGGGTGTCTCGATTGACTGGTCCCCGGAGGAAGCGCCCCTGGAGACGGCGGGAGGTATCTTTAATGCCTTGCCACTGCTGGGCAGCGCCCCTTTCCTGGTGGTCAACGGGGACGTCTGGATCGAGTATTCCTTCAGGCGGCTGCGGGATTGCCGGCTACCGACGCAAACCACAGCCCACCTGGTCCTCGTCTCCAACCCGCCCCAGCATCCATTGGGAGATTTTCGCCTCGAGCGCGACGGCACGGTGCATGCAAGGGCTCACAACAGCGCTGGCCTGACCTATGCCGGCGTCGGCGTTTACACACCCGCCATGTTTGACGGCATGCGGCCCGGCAAACTGCCCCTGCGGCCGCTGCTGGACCGCGATATCGCCCGCGGCCTGATCACCGGCGAATACCACGCCGGCGACTGGGTGGACGTGGGTACGCCCCGGCGCCTGCGGGAACTGGATGCCGCGGTCAGGAGTCGTCCCTGACACGCTCGACGGCGACCGACCCGTGTGCTGCCCGGACGGACAGGCTAAAATAGGCCCTCGGCCACCACCCCGGAGCTCCCATGCGCGATTACCTCATTGCACCCTCCATCCTCTCCGCCGACTTCGCCCGCCTGGGTGAGGAGGTGGACGCCGTTCTGTCCGCCGGGGCGGACATCGTGCACTTCGATGTCATGGATAATCACTACGTCCCCAACCTCACCATCGGCCCCATGGTCTGCAAGGCCCTGCGCCGCTACGGGGTGACTGCGGATATCGACGTTCACCTGATGGTCAGTCCGGTGGACCAGCTGATCGGCGACTTCGCGGACGCCGGCGCAAGCTACATCACCTTCCATCCGGACGCCTCGACCCACGTGGACCGATCACTGCAGATGATCCGGGACGCAGGCTGCAAATCGGGCCTGGTGTTCAATCCCCACCTCGGCCTCGATGCGCTCAGGTACGTGCTGGACAAGGTGGACATGGTGCTGCTGATGTCGGTCAACCCGGGCTTTGGCGGCCAGTCCTTCATCCCCTCCACCCTCGACAAGCTGCGCGAGGCAC
>JARRPM010000110.1:0-8419 GCA_037382865.1 Halioglobus sp.
GACCATCCAGGCGAGCGGGGCGGAGCTAGTGCTCAATGCCAGCCCGGCGGATATCGGCCGGCTGCTGGATCTGAAGCTGCCGGTGGTCCCGGTCCGCTACCGCTTCGCGGTGCGCGAGGGGGTCGACATCGTCGCCCGGGTGCGAGGGCTGCTGCCGTGATTGCAGCCAGCCTGCTGGGCATGTGGTTTGCCTTCATGCCGTTCGCGTCTGCCGAGACCATCGTCCCACGCCAGGAGTGCGTGGTGCTGCTGCACGGGCTGTGGCGCACCGAACTGTCGATGATGGCGGTGGAGTGGGAGCTCGACGACGCCGGGTATGCGGTGGCCAACGTCACCTATCCGTCCCTGCTGTACCCCATCGAGGAGCTGGCGGAGATGGCGGTGGACGCGGGGATCGACGAGTGCCGTGAGCAGGGCCTGACGCGGATCCACTTCGTCACGCACTCCCTGGGCGGGATCCTGGTGCGGCAGTACCTCGAAACCCGCGATATCGAGGGGCTGGGTCGGGTGGTGATGATGGGGCCGCCGAACCAGGGCAGCCAGCTGGCTGACTACGTGCACTCGCTGACACTGTTACGCCCCCTGGAGCCCGAGGCCATCGCCCAGCTGACGACCGGGGAGGAGTCCGTACCGCGGCAGCTGGGGCCGGTCGAGTTCGAGCTGGGGGTGATCGCCGGCAACGTCAATCGCAGGCCGCCGCTGCCGGGGATCCCGGATGAGGCCAGTGACGGCACGGTGGCGGTGGCGGAGACCATGGTGCCGGGGATGGTGGATTTCGTCGAGCTGCCGGCCAGCCACACCTTCATGATGTGGAACCCCGACGTGCTCGCCCAGGTGCTTTTCTTTCTCGAAAACGGACGTTTCGATCACCCGGATCAAGCGGCCTCCGACGGCGCCCCCTGACCGCCTGTCAGTCCGATACGTATCCCGTCTGGTAAGGAGAGAGGTCCAGCACCTCGATTTCGTCGATCGCCGACTGCTCCCCCGTGATCCACATCACCAGCCGCCGGCCGTCGGTGAAGTAGGGGTCGCCGGTCAGGTTGCCCCGGGGCTGGTCGTAGGTTGCCGGTCCCACCCCACCCACGTAACCGAATTTGGTCAGGGCCTGGGCATAGGCCAGGTCCTCCAGCAGGAACTCCCGGGTCTCGTCCACGTTGGGATCGATCTTGTGGGTGGTGATGGTACGCCAGGTGAAGCGGACGCCGATGTCGCGGCTGATCTGGCCGACCCACACCGGCTTGCCCTCGAAGCGCAGCGGGGTCAGCCAGACCCGCAGGTGGTTGCGCTCGTTGATGCTGGTGCGCGCCCGCTGCAGGGCGGCGTCCTGGGGCCGGCCGAAGACGTAGAGCGCGCTCACCGGGGAGTAGCGGTAAAGGCCCCCCGACAGGGCGGAGGCGGCGGTTTTCATCAGGGAGGCGCCGTAGATCGTCTCGGTCTCGTCCCAGCCGGCGCGCATGAAGGCGTAGTACATGTCCCGGATCTCGCCCACGAACACGAGGTTGAGCGGGTCGCCCCGGTCCTTACCTGACTTGTCACGCACGCAGCAGGGCAGCCGCTCCAGAGCGGCGACGAGTTCGGGCAGGTCGACGTGCTCGAGGGCTGATTCGGCGTACAGGCCCCGGACGTCGACCTCGTAGTGATCGAGCCTGAGGCCGGGAACCGGGACGAAGAAGGACATGAGGTAGGGTTCGCTCTCACCGACCACGTCAACGTTGAAGGACTTGGTGCCCTCGTCCACCCGGCTGAAGATATAGCCCGACTGAATGCTGTGCGGCGGCACGCGCAGCTCGGTGATCGCCCGGCGTTCGAGGCTTTCGCTGGAAACCCCGTCCACCGCACCACCGCGCAGGCGGAAGGCGGACTCCCGCGGGCTGTAGTAGGCCGGGTCCAGCGACAGGGGCGTCAGGAAGAGCGTGTTGTCGCCGCGGTTCTCGACCTGCACCCAGACGGGCTGGATATTTTTGGCGTACAGGTCAGCCCCGAAGATCGCCTCGGCCTCCTCGGCGCTGGGGACCGCGGTCGCCACCGTCAGGGAGCGCTCGGTCTCGGTGTGCAGGCGCTCGTTGGGGGGCGGTACCTGCTGGCCCTGGAACAGCTGCCGCTCCTGGGCGCGGGCGATCGGCGCGGCGACAACCAGTAGCAGCCAGGCGACGAGACAGCGGGACCTCCACGGCGCGATCACGGTGGTGCTCCCCGCAGGTCCGGTCGACGGTCGTAAAGAACCTGGGTTTCGTCCAGGGCTACCGGCGTTTCCGAAAGGAACAGCACGATGCGATTGCCGTCGGTGAAGTAGGCGATGCCATTGGCCGTCACCCGCGGCTCATCCGGGGTGCTCCTGCCCACGCCGGTCACGATGCCGACCTTGCGCAGGGACTGGTTGTACCAGAAGTTCTGCAGGAGGAAACGCTGGGCGCTGTCCACGTCCGCCGCCACACTCTCCCGGGCCAGGATGGAGAGAAAAGCGTTGTCGTCCCTTCCCAGTTTTCTGCGCAGGTTGGCGAAGAAATCATCATCGAGATAGTGATAGTAGACCTGGCCCACCCAGCCCGGTTCGCCGTCCACATCCCAGGGCGCGCGCCACAGGTGGAAGTTGATCCGCTCCTCGCCGTCCTTGCGGTCGAGGTAGAAGATCGCGTCAGGGTTGCGGCCCAGGTAGTAACGATCCCGCGCCCGCTCCAGGGATCCTGAAGCGGTTTCGTGCCAGCCGCCGCGCAGCAGTGAGCGGCGCACCGCCAGCGGGGTGCCCACCAGGACGACATTGATGGGGCCGCCATCCGTGCCGGGCTCCCTGCCGGTCACGCAGCAGGGCAGGTCCTCCTCCAGCAGGGTCTTCAGGCTGTCGGGATCGAGGTGACGAATGTCGCCCCCCGCATAAAGACTGGCGAAATCCACCTCCATGTAGTCCGCGGTGAAGCCGGGCAGGGGCACGAAAAAGGTGAAGCTGTGGGCCACGCGGTTGCTGAAGATATCGAGGTTGAATCCCTTGGTCCCCGGTTGGAGGTTGGTGAATACCAGGCCCGAGCGGCTCTCCCCGGGGGGCAGGCTGCGCTGGAGGCCGTTCTCGTAGAACCAGCGCTCCATAGCGGCGTAACCCTCGGCGCTGAACGGCTGGCGGTTCATGTAGGCGACCTCGATCGGCGCAAAGTAGTCGCGGTCGATGCTCCATAACGCGATGCGGGCCGGCGTCGTGCCCCGGTTTTCCACCTCCAGCCAGATCGGCTGAATGCCCTGGCCGTAGAGGTCGAGGCCGGTCAGGACCCGGGTCTCGGCGTCGTCCGGCACCGCGGCGGTGACCCGCATGGGGCCGTTCTCCTGGGTGATGGCACGCTCCAGGAAGGAGGCCGCGTCCATGTCTGCGCCGCGGTAGGACTGGCTGCCGCAGCCGGTCAGCAGCAGGGCGAGGGTCGCCAGGAGCGGCAGCGTGAAACCGCGGGCGGGGACCATGACAGTGCCGGCCCCGGGAAGGGAGGGCGGGCGGATCCTGGGCAGGTGCCAACTTCTCATCAGCGTCACGGGCTCACTCGGCGCGCCGCGCCGATCAGAACTGATCCTTCGGGCCGATTTTCATCAGCACGTTCATTATCCGCTGCATACCATCCCGGGCGGGCTGTTTGGTGAGGGTCTCCTCGTTGTTCTGCCAGAATAGGTCGCCGTTCTCGTCCATCTGCACATGCCAGGCATTGTCGCCACCCATGTCGCGCAGGATGATCGCCGCGAGGTCCGCCGCCAGATCGGGGGAGTCCACGAGGGCGCCCATCTCCGTGTTGATTTTGGCCGAGCGGGGGTCGAGGTTCATGGAACCGATGAAGACGAAGCGCCTGTCGACCACTGCGGACTTGCTGTGCAGGCCGGAGAATTCCGCCCGGACCGGTGGCACGTCCACCACGGTCGCCTGGATCGCCGGGTCTGAGCGGAACTCGAACAGCTCCACCCCCGCCTCGATGAAGTCATCCCGCCAGGGCTCGTAGTGGCTGTTCACCGCCGGCACGTCGTGGGAGGCGAGGGAGTTGGTCAGGATGCGCACATCCACCCCCCGGTCGCTGAGCGACTGCATGAAGTCGATTGCCCGCTGGCCGGGGATGACATAGGCATTCATCACCAGCAACTCTTGCTGCGCCAGGTTGAAGAAGTTGAACATGCCGGAAATGACATTCTGGTCGATCTGCTCCTCACCGGTTTCGTCGTAGATCAGCCGGCTGGTGCCGATCCGCAGGTCGGCGGCCTGCGCGGTCAGTTCCGCGCGCCAGTCCTTCGGCTTGCGCGGAAAATTCTCGAGCTGCGGTGCCCGGGAGTTGCTTTCCAGGATCCCCTTCCACTGCTCCTGGGCCAGCGCCTGGTCCGGCTCGGTCGTAAGGTTCTGCGCGGACACCACCCACTCGCTGTTCCAGAACTTGTCGAACATGCCGTTGGCCTGCTCCCCGATGTGGCCGATGCCGAGCAGGTCCGTGTCGTGGAAGTTGTAGATCTCGTTCAGGCCGAAGTAGTGGTCCCCGATATTGCGCCCGCCGACGACAGCTGCGCGACCGTCGGCGATCAGGAGCTTGTCGTGCATGCGGGTGTTGAGCCGCTCCATCTCCGCGATCATCTGGCCGGCCCTTTCAAGCAGCCCGCCGCGCTCTGTCCAGGGATTGAAGATGCGGAACTCGATGTTGGGTTGGGCCTCGAGGTTGGCGATGATCTGGTCGTGCCCCTGCAGCAGCAGGTCATCCACGATCAGGCGCACCTTCACCCCCCGCCGGGCGGCCAGCACCGCACGCTCCAGCAGCAGCCGCCCGCTGACGTCCGGGTACCAGAGGTAGGTCTGGATATCCAGCGACGAGACCGCCGAGTCGATCAGCGCCAGGCGCCAGTAGAGGCCTGAGCGGCTGCTGTCCAGCACCCGGAAGCCCGAGTGATCGGCGCCGTGCTCCGCGGCGATTTCACCGGCCAGTTCCGCCAGCAGCCCCGATGTGGCGGGCGGCAGGGCGCGGCTCTCCGGCATCCGGACGATGTCGTCATTGAGGCCGCCGGAGGAGCAGCCGGCCAGCAACGCACCTGCGGCCAGCCACAGGGCTGCCAGGACCGCACGGTATGCGGAGCGGGCGGACCGGTGAGCAGGGGGGAACCGAGTGTAGTGCATTGCGGACTCTCCGCCAGGTGTCTGATTTGTATTATGAAATTGTACTTACCATTGATAGCAGACCCCCGGGGAGCGCGTCAATCGTAAAGGGGCGTTATTCCCTGCTGTAACAGGAGGCACGCGCAGGGGGTTCCCGCCTCTCCCCTGGCGCAGCCCTGAAATGGTAGACTGCCCGGCTTTAATGACGACCACTGACACGAGAGAGGTTCCCATGTCCAAATCCGATGCCGAACTCCACCAGGCATGCACCGCCCGCTTCATCGAACTGGCCAATACCATGGCGAAGGAGGGGATCGCCTCACCGGTAGTCTCCGCGGGGCTGATGTCCGCATCCGGCGTCTACGCCACCTATATCGTCGCCGGCAACGAGGGCGGCCTCAACCCGACAGGGGTGGACAAGGTGACTGCCGCCTACCGGCAGCAGCTCGAGCAGGTACAGAAGGTGAAAAAGGAGCAGTACGAAAAGCGGTCCGGCGTCTGATTCGATCGTGAAACACGGCCGGAGCAATTTGGCGGGGGGTATTCAGGCCGCCTTCCGCCGGTCCGGCCGGTGGCGACGATCCTGGGGGATCACGACCCCGTTCACGGTGAGCGGGAAGGTGACCGGCTTGCCGCTGCGGCGGTCCACCGGGCTGCGCTCCACCAGCGGCCTGGCAGGGGTGCCGTTGCTCTCCTCTCGCTTGGCGAGCTCCTCGGCCGAGACATAGGTTCGAGCCGCAACCGTGAAGACGTAGGCCGCTATCACGATAGCGCCTAACCCAAGGATGCCGAGCACAATCAGCACAACGTTCATTCTTGTCTTTATGCCTCAGGCTGCAGGTTGTTCTTAAAATTTTGCAAAAAATGTGCCGCTTACCTTAAGTGCAGTATTTCAACGGCCTGTCAGAATGTTAGCTCCGTCACACTTCAGTAACAAGAAAGAAGTGTAAAGAAAGCTGACACTTGCCCATTTGGGTTATGCGCCCGGTTGGTTTCGAGCGGGCGGTTGTTGCGGGGGCGTTGGTGGGGGAGCCCTCAGCGGGCTCCCTTGCCGAACAGCACCACCTCCACGGTGGTGAGCGTGATCATGAAGTCCAGGAAGATGCTGTGGTTCTTCACGTAGTAGAGGTCGAACTGCAGTTTCTGCTTGGCGTCCTGCTCGGAGGCGCCGTAGGGGTAGCAGAGCTGCGCCCAGCCGGTAATGCCGGGCTTCACGCAGTGGCGCGCCTCGTAGTAGGGGATGGTCTCGGCGAGCTGCTCCACGAACTCCGGCCGCTCGGGGCGCGGGCCGATGAAGGCCATGTGCCCGACCAGCACGTTCAGGATCTGGGGCAGCTCATCGATCCGGGTCTTGCGGATGAAGGCGCCCACCCGGGTGACCCGGCTGTCATTGCTGGTGGCCCAGCGCGCCTTGCCGTCACCCTCGGCGTCCACGGTCATGCTGCGGAACTTGATCACCTTGAACAGGCGGCCGTGCTGGCCGACCCGTTCCTGCCGGTAGAAAATCGGCGAACCGATGCCGTCCTCTATCCAGATGGCCAGCGCGGTCAGCAGCATGATGGGCCAGGAGAACATCAGCAGCAGGAAGGCAGCCAGCAGGTCAAACCAGCGCTTGGTCATCATCGATGCCTTGCTCGCGCTGAAACCGTTCACCGCGAAGGTCATCCAGCCCGGGGTGACGAAATCCACCAGGATCTTGCCGGCCTCCTGCTCGAAGAAGGTGGCAAGGTCCATCACCTTGACGCCGCTCACCCGGCACTGGAACAGCTCGTCCATGGGGAGCTGGGTGCGCCGGTCGTCCACCGCGACCACGATCTGGTCGACCTCGGTCTGCTTCACGTACTCCGCCAGCGGCTGGCGCAGGTTGATCACCCGCTCGCCCTCGATCCGTGACTCCTCCTCCGGAATCCGGACGAAGCCGAGGACGTTGAAGCCCTGCCGGTCCGACTTGCGGCGCATGGAACTGGTGATGGTGCTGGCCGCCTGGCCGGCGCCGTAGACCAGTACCCGGGCCTTGAACTGGTCGAGGTCGGTCAGGCTGGTGAACAGCGAGCGGCTGACGAGGTTGGCGGTGAACGCAATGAGCGCGGTGTAGAAGTAGATTCCGCGCCACAGGTGCAGTTCCGGCATGATGTAAAAGATGACGGCCATCACCATGGTGGCAGCGACAAACCCACCGATCGTGCGCATCAGGATGCCGGAGGCGCCCTCGCGCATGCGGGGTTCGTAGAGGCCCATGGCGGCGAGGCAGGTGACCGTGACGACGGCGAAGAGGGTGGCGCGCCCCGAAATCTGGCCCAGGTAGTTCTGGAAGCTGCCGGGCTCGAAGAGAAAGTAGAGATAGGTTCCGAGGTAAAAGGCGAGGATAAACAGTATCGCATCGACCAGCATCAGCCAGTAAAAAGACGCGTTTACGTGGTGGTTGAATACCCTTACGGTAGCCATTAGAAGTCCATTCTCTCTGCCCGAACCCCCACATTTAAAATGTGAAGAAGGCCGGGGCCCACCGCACTATCGGTCAGCCCCGGAGTTCGGGTCTATTGTCGTCGCCGGATCCTTCAGCGGGCAGTATTATGGTCGCCTGCGCCGCATTTATCCACAAAAAAGCAAGTCACTTGTCCACATATACAACCCACAGCGTAGCAGAGGATAGACATCTCCGCTAAAAATAGCGGTGAATTCTGTGAGCTCAATCGCAAGATTAACCCGGGCGGGTTACAGAAAAATTTCAGCAGCGGTGAAATTTTTTCCATGAACATTGTATGGCGGCATGGCGGGATAGCATAAAAATTGCTTATTAACAGACCGTTGTGAAAACTTCATAAAGTAGTTTCGAGAGCAGCGGGGTAGTTGTGGCAAATCACATGTCCGAATTTTCAAGGTCGCCAGCTGCTTTACCACTGAGGGCACGGGCTTGGACCTCTTGGTGCAGTGCAGGTGGATGCCGGGTGAGGAAGGCGGTGCGTCTGCCTCCACCTTTGCAAAGGTTGTGAGAAATCGGCTCCTGATGTAGCTTCGGTGCAGCGTGTGTCAGGTATGGTTTGTGAGACTTATCAGCTTATGGCGGCAGTTATCAACGGACAGCGTCAAACACAGCACAGGCCCAGGCTCAGGTGGTGGCTGGTAATGGCTGCGGTGGCCGCAATGGCGATTCCGGTCTCCCGGGCGGCCAGCCTGCCCGATGTCATCGACCAGGTCAGGCCCAGCGTCGTGGGGGTAGGTACCGTCTATCCGCCCCGCCAGCCCAATCGGAAGGGCGACCCGGTCGTCTATCGCGGCACCGGCTTTGTGGTCGGGAACGGCCGCCAGGTGATCACCAAC
>JARRPM010000111.1:0-9611 GCA_037382865.1 Halioglobus sp.
TGTGGCTGGAACGGTTGCCAGACAGATGATGGCGGCGAGGGAACTCGCAATGGCTTTACACGGGTCACTCATGTGGAGTCTTCCCTAACAGTTAATGTCCTTATAGATGTCCAAATATATGCCATTTCCGCGGGATTCTCACCCGTATGCCAATTCAGGTGCGTAAACCGCTGAAGTCTGCCACCCAAACCGGGGCAAAGCTGCCACCCATCGGAGCGCAGCGACGCGGGGTTTGCATTGTTACTCGGAACCGGTGGTGCTCGTCAACTTTGCGCTGCGTTTTCGCATCGACTCTCCTCTCAGATTGATCTTGTAAGCGTTGTGCACCAGCCGATCCAAAATGGCGTCGGCCAGCGTCGGATCGCCGATGACCGCGTGCCACTCCTCGATGGGCAACTGGCTGGTGGCAACCGTCGAGCAGGTGCCGTGCCGGTCCTCCAGCACCTCCAGGAGGTCGCGCCGGTTCTCGGCGTTGAGTTTCATCAGCCCCCAGTCGTCCAGGATCAGGACATCGACCTTGGCGAGGTTGGCTCTGGATGGGTTATATCTCTATCGCGACAACTGGCCACCACGGTTTAAGCGCGTCAGGGCGCCGGACATAAGCGAATTGGAGAATCTGGTTCAGCTGATTAGCCAACGTGTGGGCCGTTGCCTGGAGCGCCAGGGGTTACTGGAGCAGGATGCCGAACAAGCCTGGCTTGACTTGGACCCTGCCTGCGACACGGATGCCATGCCGCATCTCCTGGGTAGCTCTGTGTCTTACCGCATTGCCGCCGGCCCACAACAGGGTCAAAAGGCCTTCATGATTCGCACCATCCGGCCACTGGACCGCCCAGACCCCGGGCTGGAACGGGTGGCCAAGGCCAATGGCTTCTCCCTCCACGCGGGTGTGAGCTGTGAAGCCCGCCAACGAGGAAAGCGCGAGCGTCTGTGCCGCTACATCGCCCGCCCCACTGTCGCCATTCCGCGCCTGTCGCTCAGCTCCACCGGCAAAGTGGTCTACACCCTCAAGACACCCTACCGGGACGGTACAACCCAGATGGCCTTCCACCCGGTGGACTTCATGGCCCGATTGGCGGCCCTGGTACCAAAACCGAGAGTTAACCTCACTCGTTACCACGGCGTCCTGGCCCCAAACCACCGCTGGCGTGGGTGGGTCACACCGGCCAGGCGTGGCAAAGGGCCAAAGACTATAGGCAATTCCGAGGCCAGATCCCCCGCCGAGCGTCATGCCGCTATGACCTGGGCGCAAAGATTGAAGCGTGTATTCAGTATCGACATTGAGATTTGTGGTCGTTGCGGCGGGTCTGCCAAAGTCATTGCTTGCATTGAGGAGCAGGAGACCGTCGACCGGATACTGGCTCACCTGCGCCAGCAAGAACAGGACACCCCTATGCGGCCGCTCCTGGTACCACCCACTAGAGCCCCACCGGACACGCTACCTCTTTTCACCGGAAAGGGACCCGCGTTTTCAGAGATCAACCAGCACGGACGCCACTGAAAAACCTGTCGGCATAGAAGCCTGCGTGCCCCGAGCCGGGAGTGGGCGGAATAGATCTGTAATGGGAGCGATACTTTTGCAATATCGCGATGTGCAATGAGAATTGAGCGCCATCTTCAGGTAATAGACCGGGAAGTTGCGAGTAGATATCTTCCCCATACCCTCTTAATATTTCTTATACTTAGACATTGAGGTTTTGAATATGGCTACCGCTCCTGTCTTATGCTCCGCTCTGCTACTCCCTCTGTTGATCAGTTTTGTGCCTTCAACGGCCTTGGCCGATTCAGCCCGACCGGCTAATGAATCACGGCAGGTCACGCCTGAAAACTATATCCGAGCCGAGACTGACCGCATGTTTGCCGGCATCAACCAACGTGCCGGTGGCATCAACAAACTATGGAAGGTCCGTCGACCCGCCGCGCTTGACCAGCAGCCGGTGATCCGTATGAACCGAGACACCCTGTATATCGGCGCCATCGTCGACACCGAGGGCGGCGCAAGTTTCACCCTGCCAAAGATGCCGGATGATCGCTACGCATCGGTAATGGTAGTCGACAACGATCACTATACCTCTCAGGTGATATACGAACCCGGTACCCATGAAATAGCACAGGACACAAAATACGTGCTGGTAGCCGCTCGATTTCAGATCAAGAACCCTCAGGATGAAACCGAAATCCAGCTGCTGAACCAATTGCAGGACCAGTTCACAATCACGGCAAAAAGTGCCGACCCTTTGCCTGCGTTCAGTTGGGACTCCACTTCGCTGCAAAAACTGCACAACCGCTACGAAAGCGAATTTCAGCAACTGGGCCAGTATGCAGCAGACTGGATGGGTGCTCGGGGCAAAGTAAATGAAAAAACCCGCCATTTGGCCGCTGCCGGTGCCTGGGGGTTATTACCCGAGAAAGATGCCATTTATATCAACTATGCCGAGCACCACGACCATAAGGTGTGTCACAAGGCGACCTACCGGCAACCGGAGAACAACGCCTTCTGGTCGATCACCGTCTACAACGCCAAGGGGTACATGGAGAGTGACAACAACATCGTCAACTCATCCACTGCCGTGTTGAATGACGATGGCAGTTTCACCGTGTATTACGGCTCAGAGAAAGCCTGTGGTCAGGTTGATAATCGACTCGATACCGGACCGGATTGGAACTTTCTTATGCGGGTGTATCGTCCCGGTCAGTCAGTATTGGATCGCAGCTATACGTTGCCCAAGGCAGAACCTGTACCATCGGCCAGCGGTGAAGAATTCGCCCACCCGAATGATTTCGGCGTGAATACCACGGCATACCGGGTATCCGAGAGTAACGTCTATATCCAAAAACACCTGAAAAAAGCCCCTGTCAACACCTTCGCCCACCAGCGCAATATCGTCAGGGTCGACACCCAGCAGGTGATCCGGGAAAACCAGGACACCCTCTACTCCAGTGCAGTGGTCGATGTCAGCAAGGGGGCGACCATCACCGTGCCGGATTACGCTGCCTACTCGATTATTCAGGTGATCGATATGCAGAACTACAGTATCGGCACCATCTATCCGGGCGAATCCTTGACCATCAACAAGGATGATCTCAGTTATGGCAATTATGTCTACCTGAATGCCCGTACCCAGCCCACTTCCGATGACGCAGCGGGGCTGGATGCCGCGCATCGGCAGCAGGATGCTTTGCAGATCGAAGCTAATTCGGCCAATCCCTATGCCACACCGGACATCGTCATCCCTGATGACAAGCTCCTGGAAATTCGCACAGCGCTGATCAAGGATGTGGCCCAAGGCAAGATCAAGAATTACACCACGCTGATGGGAACCCGGGATTTTGTCGACCCGCAGGGTCATCTCTATGCCACCGCATACGGCTGGGGCGGTCTGCCGATTGAAGATGCCGGCTACATCGTCATTCCCGTTAAAGCGGAGCCCGGTGTCTGCTCACAACTGGCACTTGATCCGCCACCGTTGAATTACGCCAAGGGTGGTTTCTGGTCGGTCACGACCTATAACACTCAGGGGTGGCTTGCCCGAGACAAGGCCGCCATATCCAATCGCGAGGCAAAGGTCGGTACCGATGGCAATATCACGTTGAGGTTCAACTGTTCCGGAGCAGAGAACAACCTGGATACCGTAGAACCTTTTGCCGCCTTGCTGCGCTTGTATGTACCCGAGTCGGCAGAACAACTGGCAGAGTACCTGTCACAAGCCAGACAACAGTACGTCATCACCCAAGATTAAGGCTAACCCATCCGCAAACACTGATTTGAACCAGCTTCATCACGATAAGGGAAATAACCACATGGCAGCTCAGCTACAAGAACAGCGATGTTCTCAGCATTGGGCTGGTTGAGCTGCTGCAAGCGGCCCAGAGCCTGCTCACCAACGGTGTAACCACCCCCGAGGTTTTGGACCGTAGCTATATGATCAGGAGCCGGCCACTGGACCGCCCAGACCCCGGGCTGGAACGGATGGCCAAGGCCAATGGCTTCTCCCTCCACGCGGGGTGTGAGCTGTAAAGCCCGCCAACGAGGAAAGCGCGAGCGTCTGTGCCGCTACATCGCCCGCCCCGCTGTCGCCATTCCGCGCCTGTCGCTCAGTTCCACCGGCAAAGTGGTCTACACCCTCAAGACACCCTACCGGGACGGTACAACCCAGGTGGCCTTCCACCCGGTGGACTTCATGGCCCGATTGGCGGCCCTGGTACCAAAACCGAGGGTACTGACAAGTTAAATTATTGATTGCATGGAAGCTCAGGCTCGGGCTGTCAGGCAACCGCCCTGCTCCATTCAGCGAACGCACTGATCCTGAGGGTCCGATAGTGCTGAGCACTGACCAGGTGCCTGAAAAGATTGAATAGATTCTGAACAGGAGCATGTGCAGCCAAGAACCGCTGCGCCTACAGCACAGATTTTAAGCTTCGCATGCCCCGCTCCTGTGCAAGGCGAAACACTATTTCGACCGTGATATCAGTGGCTTAGTCGTTGCGCCCTTAACCGGCCGACAATGACATCCGGAAGCATTTCACGCTGCGATGAAGCAAAGTCTGCTTATTCCGAAGTCACAAAACAACCCGACACACCCGGCGCACCCGGCGCCAATCCAGCACCCACAAGCCCTTGAGATACCTTGCCCCGCGTCGGGTGCGCCAGGTGCGACGGGTTGATCTGCAGTTTCTGTCCCCAAGGGGTATATTGAATCGCCCCGGGTTTACCGGAGACTCCATTTCTTGAGAGGATGGAGTTATGAACAAGCAAGTCAGATATTCACCGGAGTACCGGGAACGTGCAGTCCGGATGGTGCTCGATCACCACGGAGATTATGAATCCCAATGGGCAGCGATAAACTCGATTGCGGCGAAGGTGGGCTGTACTGGTGAAACCCTCCGGAAGTGGGTCCGCCAGGCAGAGCGAGACCTCGGAATCAGGGACGGTATGACCAGCTCCGAGCGTGACCGACTCAAAGAGTTGGAGAGGGAAAATCGAGAGCTGAAGCGAGCCAACGAGATTTTGCGTAAGGCATCTGCTTATTTTGCCCAGGCGGAGTGACCGGCAGCCGCGCTGCGCCGACCGAAGTGATGGTGTCGTTCATCGACGAGCACCGGGGCGAGTACGGGGTCGAGCCGATCTGCAATCAGTTGCCGATCGCCCCGTCCACCTTCTACGACCACAAGGCGAAGCGAGATGACCCGGAGCGTCGCTCAGACAGGGCAAAGCGCGATGATACCTTGTGCCTGGCTATCCAGCGGGTCTGGGAGGAAAACTTCCAGGTGTATGGAGCCCGCAAGGTCTGGCGCCAGATGAACCGCGAGGATATTGAAGTCGCTCGCTGTACCGTGGAGCGGCTGATGAAGCGCCTGGGGCTGGAAGGTGCCAGGCGCGGTCGACGGTGCCGGACCACGATCCCGGACACGGCAGCGGATCGCCCCGCGGACTTGGTGCAGCGGCAGTTCGTTGCTGATCGCCCCAACCAGCTCTGGGTGGCTGACATCACCCACGTGGCGACCTGGAGTGGCTTTGTCTATGTGGCCTTCGTCATCGATGTCTTTGCTCGCCGCATCGTCGGCTGGCGCGTCGCCCGGTCGATGCGTACAGAACTGGTGCTCGATGCCCTGGAACAGGCTGTATGGGCCCGTGGCGGCGCACAGGGCGTGATTCATCACAGCGATAGGGGTATCCAGTACCTGTCGATCCGTTACACGGAGCGACTGGCAGAGGCCGGTCTGGAATCGTCAGTGGGCAGTAAGGGTGACTCCTACGACAACGCCCTGGCTGAAACCATCAATGGCCTTTACAAGACGGAGGTTATCCACAAGCGCGGCCCCTGGCGGACGGTAGATGAGGTGGAACACGCCACCCTGGAATGGGTCGACTGGTTCAACAATCGCCGGCTCCTGGAGCCCATCGGCAATATCCCGCCAGCAGAGCTGGAACTGGCGTACTATCGCCAACTGAAGGAGTCGGCCATGGTGGCCTGACTCAAACAAACGAGTCTCCGGAATACTCGGGGCGATTCACTGTGGACGATCAACTGCTGCTTCAAGAGCAGGTTTTCGGCGATTACAGCTCGGGCGCCACCCGGTTGAGTTAGCTTGGCCAGGGTGGTGAGCAGGTCGTAAAGCAGGTAAATGACATCTTTCACACTGTCCGAGCGTATTATCGCCGCGAGAAAGCGGCAATAGCTAACCTTATGATAATATTGGAGAATTAATAATTCTCCAGGGACAGGTATGCCCAAAGCAGAGGCGCAACTGCCGCGCTCAATGGTGATGATCTACGGAGCACTGGGATTCCCGCTTGCTCTGTTGGGGTATCCCCTGGGTGTCTGGTTGCCGCGTGCCTATGGCACAGATGTCGGAATAGAGCTGTACTCGATTGGCGCTATCATCAGTGCCGCCGCCATATTTGATGCAATCACCGACCCCCTGATCGGCTTTGCCTCAGACCGCTTTCGTTCACGCTGGGGGCGGCGCAGAAGCTGGATCGGCATCGGACTACCGCTGCTGACAGTGGCAACCTGGAATTTATTGAGCCCCGGCTCCACTGCGACGGCGACCTACCTGGCGGTCTGGTATATCGCGCTGCGGGTCGGCTCAACGCTGGTACTCGTGCCCTACGGTGCCTGGGGCGCAGAGCTCAGCAGTGACTACCACGATAGAACCAGGCTCAATTCATCGCGCCAGAAATGGATATTATTTGGCCTAATCGGTGCCGCCCTGATCCCGGCTGGGGTAGAATTTTTGAACGATGGCGCTTCGGTGCCCGCGCTGGAAGTGCTGGATGCCTTTGCCTGGGCTGTATTGTTGACACTTCCGCTGATCGGGGCGCTGCTGCTGGCGCGGGTGCCAGAGCCACCGGCACTGCCCGGCGAGGGACGCACCCCTTTCCTTCGTTCACTGCGACTCATGTGGAAGAACGGCCTGTTCCGAAGGGTAGTGACAATCGAACTGGTCATCACTGGCGGTGAGTACTTCACCAATACGCTGTCACTATTCTTCATGCAGGACTTCATCGGTATCCGCTCGCCGGGCCAACTTTATCTGATCTACTTCAGCACCGGACTGCTGGCCATGCCCGCGTGGGACCTTATCGCGCGCCGCTGGGGTAAACACCGTTCGCTGGCATGTGCCATGGTCCTGGTGAGCGGCGTAAGCATCTCGATATTTTTCCTGAATCACGGCGATATTCTCGCCTTCTACATATTATTTGCAGCCAAAGGCTTTTGCTTTGGCGCTTTCGCCTATCTGCCGCTGGCCATGCTCGCCGACGTGGTCGACATCGACACCATGCGATCGGGTGATGCACGCACGGGCGGCTACTTTGCGGTGCATGGGTTTATGACCAAATGCGCTGCTTCCTTCGGTGGGCTGTCCCTGCCACTGCTGGCACTAGCGGGTTATTCGGCAACGTCGGGCGCGCAAAACGACGACAAGGCACTATTGTGGCTGGGAATTCTCTATGCGCTGGTCCCAACTGCGTTATTTGTGTTTGCGTTCTGGCTCACCTGGACCTGGCCGTTGTCAGCTGCCCGTCATGCACGGATGCGCGCCAGACGCGAGCGCATTGCGGGGAGGCGAGCGCCTGGCCGCTATAGTCGCCGGACAGTCGAGGCACCAACCACTCGGAGAAAAGAGAGTGGTGACGATTAGCGTGTCGACAGTGTTTCCAAGGTGGCTTTCATGGGTACTGACAAGTTAAGTTGTTGATTCCATAGCAATCCAGTCCTGGGGTATCAAGCTACCGCCCTACTCCACTCGTTGAACGCACTCGTCCTCAGATTTCGGTAGTGCCGAGAACTAATCAAGTGCCGACCCAGATTGAATAGATTATGGACAGCCGCATGAGCAGTAATGAATCGCTGCGCCTGGGTCATCGACTTGAATCGCCGCATCCCTCGTTCTCTGACCCTGGTCGCCTCGTGAGACTGTTCGGCCCGATTATTCTCATACTATTGAGTGTTGTGAATCACAGCGGGCATTAACTCACGATGCGCAATACCATTACTACGATGTTTATCCGTCACGATCTTCCTGGGCTCACCTCTATGGTTTCGTCGCAGCCGCCTGAAGAAACGCTTAGCTGCGGCCTCGACACACCCGTCGCCAACCCAGCACCCACAAGCCCTTGCGATACCTCCCCCGGGGGGCATATCCCCTTTTTGCATCGGAGCCAGCGAGTAGTCTACCCATGAATTTCGAAGGATTTCTATAAAGGCCCCGGAAAGGGCGATGGTCGCTTTGTTGGGGGAAGCAGACTTCTTACAGTTCTCAGCCGGCCACTAGAAAATGTCGGCTTTGTGCTATTTTTTGCCAGTTGATCTATGATTTAAGAAGAGGTGGTCAAGAAGATTCCGGTAGTGGCGCATCATCGCCAGCCGGGACCAGCTGATAACTGTTATATGGAAAATGTCGCTAAATATCTCATCGCTATTGCCTCTCTGGCACTCGTCCCAACGCCCATCCTCGCCGATGAAATGGAGCTTTACTGCGAGGGGAGGCACAACGGGGGGACAGGCGCTCCAGTGATGCAGACACACCTTTGGCTCAAAATTACAGCGAGTGAAGGTACCCGTGCTATCGAGGTGCAGGGGGAAACATCAGGACAGTAATTTCTCGAGCGCTCCCGGCATCTTGCTTCAGTAATCTCCGGAGTACCAGGCAGGGACCTAGTCGTTGAATAATCAGCCGACCAGGTCTTCCGACTCACTTTTATCTCGCACCCTTACATCCCAAAAGCGAGGACGTATACTAAGTGATTCACCTCACCAAAAGCAGGCGCCAGATCGTTATGATTTCAACCCAAAAAATACCGTTTTTCGGTGTTCTTGCACTGATGTTTTGTATTGAGACGAGTGCCGACATGGAAGCTGTGACCACAGAGGGACGGCACGTGTTATTGAAAGACAACATGACGTGGGAGTATATACAGTCCAAGGAGGGTGATGCCTCCAAAAGCGCTGTTCTATCAGTCATCAACGTCGAGGATCTAGGCAGCGTCTGTAAAATCGGATTACGTCTGCAGAACAATCTTGGCTACAGAATAAAGAGCCTGGTGCCAACATTCTCTGTCTATAAGACCGGGGGCTTGCGTTTCGATTCGGTGTCTGAAGCGTTCTCGTCTATCAAACCCACTCGAGACCTTTATCGCGAAATTCAGTTCCATGGGATAGGCTGTAGCGAAGTCGACCATATACTGGTTCACGACGCGGACCAGTGCAATATGGGGCAACTCGACAAGTACAATAACAAGGAGGGTGAATGCCTCAGAAAAATCTTCGTGGAACCCAGTGACTTGATCAACATCAGGAAATAATCTCAGTCGGCTCAACCCTTCACCCCATCAAAATCAAGACATGCACAATAATAAACCTGAGATTTTTAGGGGCATTTAAACAGCCCATAACCTCCTGGATCAGCAGAAAAATGGGCGAGGCTTGACGTAGAGCCACAATTAGTTTCATAAAGGAATGGCAGTAACGTGGTGAAAGCAGACTCCCCTGCCTTGATCAGACATGGGGGTATCGCCCCCTTTTATCGGACTGCAATGCTCAAACTTGCGCGAAAATTTTCCCTCGCGCACGCGAGCTTCTTTATGCCGAAGAAAACGTCGGAAG
>JARRPM010000112.1:0-7972 GCA_037382865.1 Halioglobus sp.
GATCGATGAGACCACCACCCCGAGCGGCGAGAGGCACTGCGCAAGGCATTGTTGAGGTACTGTGAGTTGGACACGCTGGTGATGGTGTGTCTTGCCCATTTTCTGGAGGGCCGTGGATCGTCATCGGTAGAATTGGCAGCAGGTGATCGTGTCTAAAGAATTACCAGCAGGACTAAGATATGAAACCTGGCAAATACCGCCACTTCAAAGGCGGCGAATACCAGGTCCACGGTGTGGCCAGGCACTCGGAGACAGGGGAGCTATTGGTCGTATGTATCCCGCTGTATGGCGAGGGTGGCCTGTGGGTGAGGCCGCTGGCGATGCTTCAGGAAGTGGCGGTCAGGGACGGGCGAGAGCAGCCGAGGTTTGAATATGTCGGGCCACCCGTCGGACCCAACGAACCTGTCGGGGTCTAGCTCGGAGGTGCTTCAGAGTGTTCCCCTGGGGAGCGGTTCAATGTGGGTATGGGAATCATGCATCCGGTCAAAACGCGCGACAGCGTGCCGCTCTCGAGCAACTGGCCAGTTGTCGTTGTCAGGTGCAAGCTCGTGTGACCCACGTGAAAGCGAAGGCAGGAAGACTTTCACAACCCAGACTTGCAAATTTTAACACAGACTAATACACTCCGCGTTATGGCGCATATTACTAATAGCGTTGAATACGGCATCCACTGCCTTCTCTGGCTCGTCTACGTGGACACGGAGCAGCCAAGCAGTCGTGACCTCGCGGACCTGCAGGGCGTGTCCCCAAGTTTTGTCGCAAAAATATTTCCGAAGCTGGAAAAGGCTGGCATCGTTACCGCAAACACAGGAGTGAGCGGCGGTTACCGATTGGCCAGGTCACCCGAAGATATTTCAGTGCTGGATATCGTAGATGCGATCGAAGGAAGTAAGCCACTGTTTGACTGTAAAGAGATTCGCGGACAATGTGCGGTATTTAAAGGCGATCCTCCGCGCTGGGCGACGGGTGGCGTCTGCGCTATTCACAACGTGATGCTGCGTGCGGAGAAATCCATGCGCGATACTCTGGCGCAGGAGACACTAGCGAGCCTGTCCCGGACGGTCGGTCACAAGGCGCCACGTGACTTTGACGTCACAGTACGGTCGTGGCTGCAAGAGCGGGGGCAGGCACGGGGGCGCGCGAGCCCAACCCGAAAATTGGGTCGTCCGCCGGATGCCGTTCGATGACCCCATGAAACAAACCAGATTTGTCGCGTTCGTAGCCGCTGTCTAGCCGGGCGATCAGGGCATGGAATGCAGTTTCAAGTGCAGTATTCCGTATATCCACACCCGAGTAGCAGGAGAATATCATGCCCCAGAATATCGTCATTGCAGGATCAGGTTTCGCCGGCATGTGGTCGGCGCTATCAGCAGCACGGGCCGTTTCACTCGCCGGCAAAGTAGGTGAAGTAGCGATTACGGTGGTCTCCCCGGAGCCGAAGCTTCATATTCGCCCCCGATTCTACGAACGCGCGTTCGAAGAAATGGCACCAGACATCGCGCCGCTGCTGGCGGCAGTGGGCGTTCATCATATTGCTGGCACGGTCGAGACGGTAAATACGGGTCTTCATGAGCTCAAAGTGAAGAGTAATAGCGGCGAATTCTCGACGCTACCGTATGACCGATTTATTCTAGCGACGGGTAGCCGGTTGTTTCTCCCAGACATTCCAGGACTCGCGGAACACAGCTTCAATGTCGATCAACTACCGAATGCAATCGCCCTGGATAACCATATTAAGTCACTCTCGCTTAAACCAGAGACGACGGCGCGCAATACCGTAGTGGTGGCGGGTGGTGGTTTTACCGGCATCGAAACGGTTCTGGAGATGCCCAGTCGACTACGTGAGGCCCTCGGCGCAAGCGCAAAGATCAGAGTCGTGGTCCTCGAACAGGCGCAGGCGATCGGTCCCGACCTCGGCCCAGGCCCACGCCCGATTATCGAAGAAGCGCTGGCGGACTGCGGGGTCGAAGTAATGACGTCTGCCGCCGCCGCTATGCTCGACGCAGACGGGGTAGTGACTGCGAACGGAGAGCGTATCGAGTCGAATACCATCATCTGGACGGCGGGTATGCGAGCGCATCCGCTGGCTGCACAGATCCGCGGTGAACACGACCGCTTTGGTCGTGTTCATGCCGATGGTTTTTTGCATGCGACAGGAGTTAAGGATGTTTTTGTCACCGGTGACGTCGCCATGGCCGCAACGGATGACGAGGGTAATATTGCTGCAATGTCGTGCCAGCATGCAATGAGTCTCGGCCGTGTCTCGGGCTACAACGCCGCCGCAGAGCTTGTCGGCTTGCCGATGCATCGGTATAGCCAGCCGAAATACGTCACCTGCCTGGACCTCGGTCCGTGGGGAGCGGTGTACACGGAAGGCTGGGATCGCAAGGTTCACTTGCAGCGACATGAAGCGAAGGAACTGAAGCGTGCAATCAATACGCAGTGGATCTATCCACCGGAACCGGATCGAGACACGGCGTTTGGTGTCGCCAGCCCCGATTACAGTATTGTCCCCTGAACGGTGACATGCTGGGGGGTGTAACAGACCACTGGTGCGCGAGGGTACTGGCAAGTTAAGGCACCTCTATCTGGCCAGCCCGCGCTCACGTTTATTTGCAAAGTTGGATGAGATTTCGCATCGCCAGGCGGCGGGAGACATTCCTGTCCAGCGCAAAAACGCCTTACGAAAATTTGACCCGTCACCGAAGCCACAGCGAAAGGCAATATCCTCCACTGCCAGCGAAGTGTTCTCCAGGTACTCCTGCGCTATAGAACGGTAGGTCTCATCCAGCAACTGCTGGAAGCTGGTGCCTTCGGCTGCCAGCATTCGAAATAGAGAACGTTGGGACAAGCCCAGGGCTGTCGCTGCCTCAGCCGATTTCAGTCGCCTGCCAGCACTTGCCAACATCATACCGCGTAGGTCACGCTGTAACGGCGTTCCCTGCTCTCCCCCTGAAACAATCCTCTCGCAAAAATCCTGGCACACGTTTGCTGTCAGTACATTGGCGTTCGGACACGGAGCTTCCAGAACGCGAGCATCGAAGTGCCACTCCATAAGCTCGGCGTCAAAATGCACCGGGCAATCAAAATACTTGCGATAAAGCTGAGCGTGCCCGGGTGCCGGGTACGGGAAATACATCGCCAAAGAAGGAAACGGTGCCTCCAGAATCTCGCTCATCAGGGCGACCATGGAGCTGCGCCAAAACTCAGCGACAAAGGGCAGCAGCTTGCCCAGCGAACGGGGATTATGACTGCGAAAAATGGCAACATCACCGTCGCGATGATAGGTGATGCGCAATACCGCGCCCGCCAGCTCCATGTGTTCACGGCCAAAGTCTATTGCCTGCCCCATGGTCGAGCTGGTGGCGAGCGCATAGCCATAAACGCCGAAGTGGCTGATGCGCTGGCGGCTGCCGGCCTCCAGGGCCATCTCAGGGTCATCAGACAGTGCCGAGGCTGCCCGTAACAAGGCCAGCCGCTGGGTCTGGGTGAGCACGCCAGTAAGTGAGCGAAGCTGGCTGAGCTGCAGCAAGCGCCGGTCACTGATACCCCGGTCAGACAGGGCATCAGACAGGGCCTGCAAACCGTAAGCGGCGTTGCCGACTCGGGAGGAGATAGGATGTCGTGGCACGATTTCACCTAAACAATGGCACGATTCCACCTTAAACCAAAAGCCAGACCGCCTCAAACTTCACCCGACAACTTATCTGCGAGGTAGCGACATGACTAACGGCGATTGCGTGAAGGTTTCTCAGAACGGGCCTCTGGCCATCCTGTCCATGGAGTTTGCGCCCCACAATCTGCTTGGGGCTGACTTGATGGCGGGTATAGAGGCGGGGCTCAATGCGGCGCTCGAGATGGGCGCCCGCGCAGTACTGCTAAAAAGCGGGCTGCGGCATTTTTCCGCCGGAGCTGATATCAGCCTGTTCGAGGACGCCATGGGGCCAGCTGGCAAGCCCGCGGTCTCACCACTCGCATTCCTGCAGACTCTGGAAGGTTTCCCATTACCGGTCATAGCGGCGGTGCACGGCGTCTGCGTGGGCGGAGGTCTGGAGATTGCCCTGGCCTGCGACCTCATCATCGCCTCGCGCTCATCAAAAATCGGCTCGGTGGAAGCCACGATCGGCCTCAACCCGCTGATGGGCGCAATCCAGCGACAAGTGCAGCGAGCCGGTATCGTCAGGGCCAAGGAAATGGCGATGCTGGGACGCCGCTACGACGCAGAAACCATGGAGCGCTGGAATATCATCAACCGGGTGGTTGACGACGACAAACTTGAGGCTGCCGCGTTGTCTCTCGCCCTGGAGGTTGCCAATGGACCCACCCTGGCACACCGCATTACCAAGGAGCTGGCCAATATTGCCGCGCAAGACGGCGTGGCTGCAGCAGATGCTGTCATGGAAGACAAGCAGTTGGCACTATGGTCCTCGGAAGATCTCAGGACCGGTATAGACAGCTTGATGAGCCAGGGCCCCGGCCTGGCCAATTTTGCGGGGAAGTAAGCGATGAGTGGCCCCCTGGCAGGACTAAAAGTCGTCGATTTTTCCCGGGTTCTGGCCGGTCCATTATGTGCCCGCACACTGCAGGACCTGGGTGCGGACATTACCAAGATCGAACCGCCACGGGGTGATGTTTCGCGGCTGGCCGCGCCCATCAATCCCAATGGGGTAACCGGTTACTACGCGCAGCAGAACGCTGGCAAGCGCAATCTCTCGATTGACCTCAATAAACAAGAGGCCCGGGAAATAGCCTACCGTCTTTGCGACAAGGCCGATATCGTGGTGGAGAACTTTCGCCCAGGCACCCTGGCCGCATTTGGCTTTGACTATGAAACCCTGGCTGCTCGGAATCCCGGTCTAATCTATGTCTCCATATCGGGCTATGGACAGGACGGGCCCTGGCGCGGCCGCATGGCCTACGCGCCAACAGTGCAGGCAGAAGCCGGGTTTACTCACCACATGCTTCGTCATTTCGGCGACAACCTGGCAAAACCGCAGACTGATGCCCTCTCCCACGCGGATGTTTACGCAGGTATGCAGGCCGTGATCGGTGTACTGGCGGCGCTCAACCAACGCAACGCCACTGGTGCCGGGCAGCAGATCGACGTGGCGATGGCGGCAACCCTGCTCGCCATTAACGAGCACGCCCATATGGATCTGAATGATCTGGACCCGGGCGATGATCCCGCAATTCTCGGGGCTACCGATGGCTCGTTTTTTACCGGGCCTGACGGCGAACAGTTTCTCACCGCAATCAGCCTGGTGAATGCGATCACCTTTGGCTGGTATATTGCCGCCATGCGCCGCCCCGACCTGCTGAAGGACCCACGTTTCCTTACCTCAGCCTCGCGCCGCGCCAACCTGGCCGAGTTGGAGGAAATCGTCCAGCAGTGGATCTGGACCTTCCACGATATGACAGCACTGGATGCCCAGTTTGACGAAGCCAAGATAGCCATCGGCGAGGTGCGCACCATGGGGCATATCGCCGACAGTGAGTGGGCCGATTACTGGAGCGCCACGTTGGAAGTGCCCGACCGACAAGGCGGCAGCTTCCGTTTACCCGGCAGACCCTGGAAATTCTCCGGGGGTGAGCTGCCCCTGCCGGGCATGCCCGCAACACAGGGTGAAAACAATGCTGATATTTGTAAGGAACTCGGCTTTAGCGACGAGCAGATCAAGACGATGGAAGAAGAAGGCGTCCTGGTAGGCAATTTTACCGCCCAGATGATCGCCATGGTCAGTGCAAAAATGGCGCAACAGCAGAAGAGCCCGAGTCATGAGTAGTTCAGCAGAAGTACTGCAAAACCAGCGAGATGCCTTTGGCACCAGCGAACCAAGTACGGCAAATGAACGAATTGCGAAGCTGAAGACGCTGCGCAAACAGCTGTGCCGCTACCAGGACGTATTTGCCGACGCGGTAGCAGATGATTTCGGAGGGCGCCCTCACTTTGAATCACGCCTGATCGAAGTGATAGGGACCCTGTGGGTACTCGACCACGCCCGACGCAATCTCAAGGCCTGGATGAAACCCAGTCGGCGCATGCCGCAGATGCTGTTTGGAGGCCCCAATGACCTGAAAGTAACCTACGCGCCAAAGGGTGTTGTAGGCATAGTCACCCCCTGGAACATGCCGCTGTATTTGTCGATAGGCCCTCTGGTCACTGCACTCGCCGCTGGCAACCGGGCCATCATAAAACTGCCCGAAGAAACGCCCCGGGCCAATGCTGTGATCCGGACACTGCTGGAGGAAATATTTCCCGCAGACGAGGTCGCGGTTTTTGGTGATGAGTTAACAGACCCCGCAGAGTTTACCTCACTGGCCTTCGACCACCTTATCTTCACCGGCAGCCCGCGTGTGGGCCGTATCGTCATGGAGGCGGCTGCGCGCAACCTAGTGCCGGTGACTCTTGAACTGGGTGGCAAGTCCCCCGCCATCGTCGCCGAGGACTATTCCATCGTCGATGCCGCGCTGCGGATCGTGCACGGCAAGATCGCCATGGCCGGGCAGATTTGCGTGGCCCCGGACTACGCATTGGTACCCGAGGCAAAGTGTGATGAGTTTGTGCAACATGTGCAGCGGTTTTTCAGACAGTTTTACCCACGGGGAACCCAGGACCGCCCCGAGTACTGCAGCATGGTCAATGACCGACAGGCACAACGAATCGATTCCTTGATCGCGGATGCTAGCGCCAAGGGTGCAACTGTCACTAGCTGCGCACCACGAGCTGGGGGCAATCGCATTCCGTTGCAGGTGGTCGCCGGTGTAACAGATGACATGCGCGTTGCCCAGGAAGAAGTGTTTGGCCCTATATTGCCGGTGATTACCTACAAAAGTGTGGATGAGGCGCTGGACTATGTGGTGGCCAGGCCTCATCCACTCGCCTTATACCTGTTCAGCACCAGTGCAAGCACGCGTGACAGAATAATCTCCAGAACCCAGTCCGGTGGTATCACTGTAAATGACTGGGGCTGGCATGTTGTGAACGCCGCAGTTCCCTTTGGTGGCGTGGGCAACTCCGGCTTTGGCACCTATCATGGGGCGGAAGGGTTTCGCGAGCTATCCAACGAGCGAGCCGTATTCACCCGTCATCCCACGTTCCCCACTCAGTTATTTCACCCGCCCATTAACTCCGGGCCGAGGGGAATATTCCAGCGCGTGGCGATGAATTTTTACTCCGGCAAGGGAGATCCCGCACTCGGTGGCACCCCTTACGGCGAGACGAGAAAATACCAGGATGAAGATTGAACTGGATGAGAGCCACAACCCAGGATGCCGCAGCTGGATTGAAAGTGGACTTTAGCCGGTTCACTGGACACTTCTAGCCTTTTCACCGGAGGGGTGTTAGCGGTAACTGCGCCAGGGCATGGTGGTCTCAAGCCCTAGTTTTACTGCGTTTTAATGGAGGCTCGGGTCAGAATCGATGGTACCGCATCCCGGCCGAAGTTTTATAGAAAATCTATAAAAAACAATAAGATGGTGGGCCCAGAAGGACTTAACGGCGCCGCCCAGGCCTTCGACCTGCCGATTATGAGGAGCTCGGAGAGGACCGAACTGCTCCTTTAAGGTGAAGAAAAGTAACGGATTTTTCTGTAGGTGTCACCGCCGGTAACCGAAACCGAGCGTATGCCGAACCTGATTGCGAGTGATTTCGGTGTGGTGTGGCATTAAGCTGAAGAATCGTAACGGATTCCTGGAAACCGAACTCCGAACCAGGGCCGAACCGAACCAGAGCGGTGCTTCACGAAGGCCGTCGGTTCCGAAAGTTCCGACAGGTTCATCGTTAGGAAGGGTCTCACGCGAGCGAAGGAAGAGTTTGAGGGCGGCCTTCGACATCGTCATTCGATGAAACGGGGGAAACCCGCTCCCAAACTGCTTATTTCCGTTTCGTGTCAGATAGTCGCGGTTTTTCACATCAGGGCAATAAATCCGCTCCCACCTCAGTACCGATATTAGATTCAATTTCAGTCTTGCT
>JARRPM010000113.1:0-10461 GCA_037382865.1 Halioglobus sp.
GCCCAATGGGGCTGGCCAGACTGTTGGAATGCTGGGATTCATGCTCTGGGCCGCCGAATGTCCCTCCTCACGCAATGTATGCACGATCCCGCCGAATAGCTGTGAAGGCGGCATGGGGACAGGTGCAGCCCACTTCGATATTAAGACGCTCGATTTTTCCTTGCTGCGGCAACAGTGAGGCGCCACAGCAATTGACGAGGAAATAAGCTCGAGGTATTAATCTCTATCAGTTTGGCTGTCTCTCCTGCAATTAACGCCGCCTCAGATGACGGCGTCGAACAATCTGGTAGCAAATGCCCAAGCGGCTATCGTGCTGGTCCTCGTAAATGCTGTGACGACTACGGTAGCTACCCGGACTCTAAAAATAATGGTCGTCTAAACCAGATGAAGCAGCGGCCCGGGGTCACCCGGCGTGGGCAAAGCGCTCAGGTCAGCGGGGTGATATTGCTGTTGAGACGGAACAGGTTGTCCGGATCATAGCGCCCCTTGATCCGGGCGAGGCGTTGAAACGCAGGACCGTAGTTGCCAGCCGCCCGGTCGTCCCCTTCGAACTCAATGTTGTCGTAGTAACCCCCGGTATGAGCGGCGAGCTGACCGAACCAGTTCCTCGCCAGACTGATCGCCTCCTCGTCCTCGGCGGGATCAGTCCAGACGCCGGCAACGATCAGCATGGTCTCGGCCTTGCGGTGGGGAAAGGCGGTGTCCAGTTCGCCGACCCGTTTGACCGCCCCGCCCGCCGTGTGGGTGAAAAATGCCAGGCGCGTGTCTGGTACGTAAGCGTCGATCAGATCCTTCACCAGAGCGGGCGTCATTTCTCGCACCATGCCGTTCTTGGCATAGGATCGGATTCCGTGATGAAACGTGGCGTCCTCCCAGGTCTGCATCATGGTGTAGTCCTGGACCTTGACGCCATCCTCCAGGGGCTTGCCGATTTTCCGCAGCGGCTCCAGTTCTCGCTCACCCTCAACCGGCTTGCCGGCGTAGACAACCTCCATCAGGATGATGGGGGTGCCGTCGGGGGTCGACGCCATGGTGGGGCCAACGTACAACTCGTCAGAGAGATCCAGGTACCAGTCGATGTAAAAATCCAGTACCTCCCGGGCCTGCTCGACCGGCCAGACGATCGGCCCGGACAGCACCTTGCGCTCGAACGGATGCAGTTGGAACTCAAAGCCGCTGACCACGCCAAAGTTGCCCCCGCCGCCGCGAATCGCCCAGAACAGGTCGGGCTCCTGCTCGCTGCTGATACGACGCACGGCACCGTCTGCCGTTATGATTTCGGCAGCTACCAGGTTGTCTATAGCAAGGCCGTATTTGCGATTCAGCCGCCCGAATCCACCTCCCAGGGTAAAACCCCCGACACCCGTGTGCGATACAACGCCGGCGGTGGTCACCAGGCCATGCTGCAGGGACGCCGCGTCGAGGTGAGCCAGCAGAGCACCGCCGCTGGCGTTGGCGGTGCGTCGCTCCCGGTCCACGCTGACCTGATTCATCGGGGCGAGGTCGATCATCATTCCGCCCTCGCATACCGATTTACCGGGCCAACTGTGGCCCCCGCCGCGCACTGCGACCAACAGATTTCTCTCCCGGGCAAAGGTGACGGCATGCCGGATATCCTCGCTGCCGGTGCAACGTGCAATGAGTGCGGGATGCTTGTCGTGCATTCCGTTCCAGATACGTCGTGCCGACTCATATTGCGGGTGACCCGACAGCAACAGCGGACCGTCGAAAGCTCCGCCGAGCTCACGTACGGCGGCCGCCTCGAGTTCGATGTCCTTCCCATCCAGGGAGACTGCAGGAATGCTGGTGTCGGCATTGACCGCGTGCAGAAGCGGCGGATAGGTACTGGCCAGGCACGCAAGCGCCGTGCCCTGGCAGAATCGACGGCGATTCATCATCGTTCACCTCCGTGCACGGGAGCGATGAACCTCCCCTGAGCTTAGTCGAGATCCGGCCGGTCGACCGCGTCTGTTTTTGACCATTTTTTTATGAGGTAAGAACTTTTGCTTCTAAGGCAGAAGCGATCTGGCGGAGCCCGCTGCCAGTCCAGAGCCGCGGCAGCGGAGAATATTGCCGCGTCGATCGCGGGGATCGCAGCGACGGCGGACTGCCGCTGCGCCACGGAGGCTGAATCGCGGCGAGCCCGCGTCGAATCAGTACCGCGGCACGGTGACACACTCACCGACCGCGAGCGGGTCGCACGCGGCTCGTGCTAAGATGACGGAGCACCTGGCAGCGCGGTGCGAGTTCGTGCCCTGCAGCAGAGCCCGACTTGCGCGGCGTGGATGCCCTCACCGGGTGTGCGGCCGAGGCGGCCCGGCGGTCCCCGGGCGCACGGTGCCCCTTCCGGTAGCGAAGGGGCTGTCAGGCGGCTCCAGGTGTCCACGCCTGTCTGTGCCGTTGCGAGGTCATGGCAATGCTGATCCTGAGAGCCATCCGTTCCGCCCTGGTGCCCATGACCATGCCGCTGGCAGCCGTGGCCGGCATACCGGTTCTGCTGGTGACCGGATCCCGGCGCCGCCTGATCAACTTCTGTACCGGCCTGTGGGCTGATCTGAGCTGTGCGCTGATCGGGCTCCGGGTTGATCTTTGCGGCGGGGAGCACCTCGAGGCACCCCGGCCCGCGGTATTCATTCTCAACCACCAGAGCAATGCCGATGGCTTCCTGGTGGCCAAACTGATAAGGCGCGATATCGCCTTTCTGGGTAAGGCGGAGCTGTCCCGCCAGCCTGTCCGCGGCCGCCTGATGCGCATGGGCGGCGTGATACTGGTAGACCGGCAGGATGCCGGCAAGGCGGGCGCTGCGATGCAGGCGATAGTGAAGGCGATCCGCCGCGATGGACTGTCGGCGGCGATCTTTCCAGAGGGCAGTCGCACCCATTCGACCCGGCTCGGTCCGTTCAGGAAGGGCGCCTTTCTCACGGCCATCCGCGCCCGGGTGCCCATCATTCCGATCGTGATACACAATTCCATCGATGCCCAGCCCAAGGGCGAGAAACTCTACCGACCGGCCCGCATCCGGGTCGACGTATTGCCGCCACTGGATGTCAGTCAGTGGCAGGTCAAACGTCTTGACGATCATGTCGCGGAAGTCCGCCAGCTGTATCAGCGTGTGTTGGACGGTGAGTGGGTTGAAGGCGGCCGACACTTCGGGTGAGACCCGGTAAAGCTCCGACAACGGACACTTACCGGCGCATTGATGTGCTCAACGCTGAGCGGTGGGCGATTGCGACACGCAGAGCAGATGCCGCCCTCAAGATGATTTGACGGCAACGCTGTGTGGAAGCTTCGGTGAGCGACGGGTCAGCCGCCTGCGACCGCGCCCACGATCATGAAGGGCTTCTCACCGCTCGCCACCGGCGGGGGCAGCGCGGCGTCCGGCAATTCATGGGTCACGTCCTTGCCGTCGGCAAAAAATCTTACCCTCGGGCGCCGCTGCTTCGTGACGTGATCGCGGATCGTCCCGCGCAGCATGGGGAAGCGCTTTTCCAGAGCGTCGAGTACAGTGTGTTGGGTCACGCTGCCCGCAACCTCGATTGTCACCTCACGCTCACAGCCGGCGAGAGTCTGCAGGTGAAAGGGCAGGACCACCCTGATCATGGCAGCGTCTGCACTTCGACGGAGAGCACCGCTGGCAGGTCGCGCACGATGGCCTGCCAGCTGTCCCCGTTGTCGCTGGATGCGTAAACCTGGCCGCCGGTTGTACCGAAATAGATACCACAGGGATTTTCCGTGTCCACGGCCATGGCATCCCGGAGGACATTTACGTAACAGTGTTCCTGCGGGAGTCCCCGGGTCAGTGCCTCCCACGACTCACCGCCGGTGCGGCTGCGGTAGACACGCAACTTGCCCTCCGGCGGGTAGTGCAGGGAGTCGCTCACTATCGGGATGACGTAGATCGTCTCCGGCTCGTGGGCGTGCACAGCGATGGGAAAGCCGAAGTCGCTGGGCAGGTTGCCGCTGACCTCCCGCCACGAGTCGCCCCCGTCGTCACTGCGCATCACATCCCAGTGTTTCTGCATGAACAGGGTATCGGGCCTGGCGGGGTGCATCGCGATACGATGCACACAGTGCCCGACCTCGGCGTCGGGATCGGGTATCTGCTCCGAGCGCAGGCCGCTGTTGATCGGGCGCCAGCTGTTTCCACCATCATCCGAGCGGAATGTGCCCGCTGCCGAGATCGCACAGAAAATCCGGTCGGGATTGGTCGGGTGCAACAGGATGGTATGCAGGCACATGCCGCCGGCACCCGGGGCCCAGTCCGGACCGGTAGCGTGCCCGCGCAGACCCGCGAGCTCCTGCCAGCTTGCGCCGCCATCGACGGTCCTGAACAGGGCGGCATCCTCGACCCCGGCATAGCAGGTGTCGGGGTCATCGAGCGAAGGCTCGAGATGCCACACACGGGTGAATTTCCAGGGATGCTGGGTGCCGTCGTACCACTGGTGCGTCGTCAACGGCCTGCCGCTTTCCGCGGACGTATCGTAGACGAACATGTTGCTCTCGCCCTGCGGCACCTCCGTGTCAGCTTCCTCTACGGCGCCAGATCCCGGTTGCGCCCAGGTTTTTCCGCCATCGTCAGAGCGCTGGATGACCTGGCCGAACCAGCTCGAGGTCTGCGACGCAAAGATGCGGTCCGGATCCACCGGTGAGCTTTTCATGTGGTAGATTTCCCAGCCCGCAAACAGCGGCCCGTCGATTGACCACCGCTCTCGCTTGCCGTCCGAGGCGAGAATAAAAGCCCCCTTGCGGGTGCCGACCAGAATCTGGATAGCTGCCATCGTCGTGCTCCTCTATCTTACGCTGCCGGTCAGTTTCCCGGCGCTAAACGCCCACGTATTTTGCGTAGATACCGCGCGCCACGCCGGTATCAGCAGTGCCCTTAACCATTGTCCGGCCGTTGGCGAACAGGGTGATCTCGTACGCCTTTTCGCCATCGACGAGTTGCGCTCTAAGCAGATAGTCGTTGCTGTGCACCGGCCCATGGCTGCTCAGGCGCCGGGCGACAGCGGCGAGGTCTGCCTGCTCGACGCCGGGTCCGGGTTGAAGCTGGACGGAATCCCGCCCGCACAGGACGGTGGCATTCGAGCCGGCATCGCCGTCGAGGTAGTCGAATCTGTGATGCCGGCAGCACGGGCAGTCCCCTTCGTCGTACACATTGGACACGTCCAGCTGCTGGATATCATTCGCCCACAGATCCAGGTTCAGCAGCGTGCGGCTGACATGGGCGAAGTTGCCGGTGAGTATCTTGAGCGCCTCTGCGACCTGGAAATTGGCCACCAGGGCCACCGCCGAGCTGAGCACACCGACAGTATCGCAGGTGGGCAGAGTTCCCGGTGGCGGCGCCTCCTCGAACAGGCAGCGCAGGCAGGGGGTAGCGAAATTACCGGCCGGCCCGGTTTCCCAATCCCTGCCGCCCTGCGTGTGCGGCAGGACGGGAAAGGCCATGCCGGTCATCCCCACCGCCGCGCCATAGAGGTAGGGCAGGCCGTACTTCACCGCGAAGTCGTTGGCGAGATAACGCGTTTCGAAGTTATCGAGTCCGTCCAGGATGAGGTCCACTCCCCGGGCATAGGCTGCGATGTTGGTGCGATTGACGTCTTCGACCACGGCCGTTATCCGGACCTGGGAGTTGATCCTCGCCAGCTTCTTTTGTGCCGCCACCGCCTTGGGGGTTGCCGCCTCGACGTCGGCCTCGTCGAATAGCACCTGCCGCTGCAGATTGTGTATCTCCGGGAAGTCGCGATCGATGAGAACGATATGCCCGACCCCGGCGCGCACCAGCATATCGGCAGCGATGCTGCCAAGGGCGCCGCAACCGAGAATAAGCACCGTGGATGCAAGCAGTCTGCGCTGACCCGCCTCTCCAAACCCGGGTAGCAGCATCTGCCGGTGATAACGCGCGAGGTCATGCTCCATGGCGTTGATATCTGCTTAACTCGAGACAGCAATCAAGTATAGTCCGTGTGTGCCGCGCCGCTTTCGCGGTGGCGGCTCCGACTGCGAACCTGTTTCTGGCTAACTGTTATTTCTTAAATAATATCAAAGAGTTGATAGCTGAGGCCTTTATCAAACAACACTGACATCAGGGTTTGTGAGAGATGTCTTTTTCCTGCTTTTTGACTTGCTGACCACTAGCTACACGCAAAGACTGTGAGCACACTCACGCTATATTTCTCGTCTATACTGCCTGATAAACAGTCGCCCTCAGAGGTTTTCCCTTGATGCAACAACTCAGCAGCCTTGACGCCACCTTTCTCTACGCCGAAACGCCCGAAACCCCGATGCACATCGGACCGCTGCTAATCTACGATCCCTCCACCGCCGAAGGCGGCTTCGTGCGCTTCAAGGATATCCTGGCCACCTTCGAACAGCGCCTTGACCGTTCTCCCGTGTTCCGCCGCAAACTCGAATTTGTGCCTCTGGGACTAGACCAGCCCTACTGGGTGGAAGACGAGAATTTCGACCTGGAATTTCACGTACGCCACATCGCACTGCCCAAACCCGGCGACTGGCGCCAGCTGTGGATCCAGGCATCCCGTTTGCATGCGCGCGCCGTGGATACCAGCCGCCCCCTGTGGGAGGCCTACATCATCGAGGGGCTGGACAATTTGGAGGGGCTGCCCCCGGGCTGCTTCGCCATGTTCCTGAAGATGCACCACGCGGCCATCGACGGCGCCAGCGGGGCGGAAATCATGGCCGCCCTCCACGACCTCGAACCCTCTCCCACGCAGGAGCCGCCGCGCAAAGCGCTGCCGCGGGCGGAACCACCGGGACGGCTGGAAATGCTGTGGCGCGCCTACCGCGCCAATCTCCGTGCGCCGCTGGGGCTGGTGAAACTGGCGACCGAGGGCGTGCCCGCCTGGCGCCGGGTGCAGGCGGGGGTCAAGGCCAACAAGTTCAAGAGCCTGGGTGAGAAGGAGCGCACCCGCTTCAATGGCCCCATCACCCCCCACCGTGTGTGTGGGGCGGCGACCTACGACCTGAGAGAGGTGCGCCGGATGAAAGGCGCAGTCGAAGGCGCCACGGTCAACGACCTGATCCTCAGCCTGGTGGGCGGCGCCATGCGCCACTACCTCAAGGCCAAGGGCGAGCTCCCGGAAAAAGGCCTGGTGGCAGGCACCCCGGTAAACGTGCGTGACGAAGCCGAAGTCGGCTCGGCCGGTAACGTGGTATCGATGATGACCATCCCCATGCGCAGTGATATCGCCGACCCGGTGGAGCGACTGCGCGCGGTGCACGAGGGCGCAGTCTCGTCCAAGGCCTACCTCAATGCCGTGGGGGCACGGATGATGACCGATTTTACCCAGTACGTGCCCGCGGAACTGTCTGCCCTGGGCTGGCGGGCCGCCCTGGCCTCCGGGCTGCTGGCGGACATGAAGCCGATATTCAACACCATTGTCACCAATGTGCCGGGGCCGCAGGTGCCGCTTTATATGGGGGGCGCCAAGGTGGTGCGCACGATCGCCCTGGGCCCTCCGTTTCCCGGTTCCGGCCTGATCCACCCGGTAACGAGCTACAACGGCCAGATCTGCATCTCTTTCCAGTGCTGCCGCGAAATGATGCCTGATCCCGAGTTTTATGAGCGCTGCCTGTACCAGGCCTTCGAGGAGTTGCAACAGGCCCTGCCTGGCGATGGTGCAGCGGCCCCGAAGGTTGCGGGCAAGGCAAAAACTAAGGCCAGTACCAAGGCCAAGACCAAGGCTAAGGCTAAGGCTAAGACCAAGGCTAAGACCAAGGCTAAGACCAAGACTAAGGCTAAGACCAAGGCCAAGCGAAAGACGGCCCCCGGGCGACGCAAGGTGGCGCCGAAGTCCGCCGACGATGCGCGGTAGGTCGCTCCGGGGACAGTTTACTTATTTCATTACTCGCCCCACTGTCAGAGCCGGTCTTCCCAAACACCTGGCAAGCTCAGCTCCGACTGCCCGGCATATGGCGGCAATTAAGTAAACTGTCCCCCGAATTCGCGGGACCTGATTGCGGCGTGGACAGAAGATCGGGCATTGGGGAAATGACGATGACGACCAGGAAAGTGGCCTTCATTACGGGGGCGAGCCGTGGTATTGGTGCGGAAACGGCAATAGCGCTGGCTGCCGCGGGTTACGACCTGGGATTGACCGCGCGCACGTTGAGCGAGGGTGAAGCCCACGAACACGGCAGCTGGCAATCCAATACAACCCCGCTGCCGGGCAGCCTGGAATCGACCGCTCAGGCCGCGCGGGAAAAAGGCGCAGAGGTGCTGCTTTTTCGTTCCGATATACTTGAACCCGACACTGTGCTGGAAGCCGCCGGGAAAACCCTTGAACATTTCGGTCGCGTCGATCTCTTGTTCAACAATGCCTGCTACCAGGGCCTGGGCAATATGCAGCGGTTGCTCGATGTTACGCCTGAGCAGCTAAGTAATATCTACCAGGGTAATGTGATGACGCCCCTGGCATTGGTGCAGAAACTGCTGCCTGGCATGCTGGAGCGCGGCAGCGGGGCCATCATCAATATGGTGTCCGGTTCCGCAATGGTGGACCCGCCGGCACCGGCCGACCAGGGAGGATGGGGATTTGCCTACCCCTCATCGAAGGCGGCGCTGATCCGCATGGTTCCCTCACTGCGTGTCGAGCACAAAGACAGCGGTGTACGTTTCTTCGGCGTTGAACCGGGCTTTGTGGTGACCGAGGTGATGAAAGCCAACGGTTTTGACGAGGCCATAGCTGAGCGATTCAAGCCGACACCTCCGGCGGTGATCGCAGAGGTGGTGCACTGGCTGGCCGAGTCTGAAGAGGCACTCGAGTGGCAGGAAAAAGCCGTTATCAGTGCACCGCAGCTGCACAAGAAACTGCTTGCGGCGCACTGATCATGTTGCTGGAAGGAAAGGTCGGACTGGTCACCGGAGCTGGCAGTGGTATTGGCCGTGCGACCGCGCTGATGTTCGTCCGAGATGGGGCCAGGGTTGCGGTGGTCGATATTCACCTGAGTGCCGCGGAGGAAACTGCAGCGATGATTGCAGAACAGGGAGGAACGGCGATTGCCATTGCCGCCAATGTTGCGAAAGCGCCGGATGTCGAAGCCATGATTCAGAAGACGGTCGAGGCCTTCGGTGCCCTGCACTGTGCCAGCAATAATGCGGCCGTTGGCGGCGGCTTCTACCAATTCGTTGAAGCACACTACCCCTCACTGGTAGGCCACCTGGCCCAGCAGGACAAATCCCTGCTCGACCATGTTCACCGGGAGTTCAAGGCCTACCTGAAGTGCGGCCGCCTCGAGCATGGCTTTCTCTGGGTACGCTGCGACAAATGCCATTTCGAGCGGCCGGTGGCGTTAAATTGTTGATCAATACGCTGCACCAATTACTGGAAGACGGCGTCTAGGTTTGAGGAAACCGGCGCCTGTTTCCAGTTCGTGTCAGGTCGTACACCCTGGCTAGAGGCTTTTCGACCTGACAGTCAGCAGGCCGCCGTATGTGCCTAGTTCTGTATGATTATCTCGACACGCCTGTTCTGCTGTCGACCTTCCGCCGTGCTGTTGGGAGCTATCGGCTGGCTTGATCCGAGACCTGTGGCAGTGATCCGCTGCGGATCGATTCCCCGGGAGATAAGCGCAACACGCACAGCGTCGGCGCGATCCTGGGACAGGCGGAGGTTGGTCGTGTCGGAGCCCGTACTGTCGGTATGACCCTCTATCAAAGCGGTCTTTCCGGCATTCTCCGTAAGGTATCGGGCAAGTCGGTCAACAGAAGCCTGTGCTCCCGGCAACAGCTCGGACCTGCCGGTCGCAAACAGCACGCTCCCCAGTGTCACTACGGTCCCACGTGAAGTCTGCTTTGCCTGCAGTTCAGCGAGTTGCTCCCGCGTGGATGCCAGCTCCGAATCGCGTACTTCAAGCTGCATGCGATCCCTGACCGCAGTCAGCTCGGCGATCCTGGCTTCGGCCAGTTTCTGGTTTGTGATGGCTTGCGCGGTATGTACCTGTGCACTGGCGACATAGGCCCGTGAATTCATGTCGACAAGATCTTCGGAGGTTGCCGCGCGCTGCAGCGTCTGTTCAGCTTCATCCAGCTGATCTGACGCATAGCGCAACACGTCCGGATTACTCTTCGCCGCCTGATAGGATTGCTGTGCCTCGACCAGCGCCGGCGATGGATCGGGCGTCGATGCACAGCCGGCGAGAAGAATGGTAAGGCCTATGACGGCAACTTTGATCATTTGGCTCATTGCTGTTTATCTCCAGGAGCTGGCAGGCTTTACCGTTGGGCCCGGGCCCGTTCAATCTCGTCGCGCATTAACGCGATGCTGCGTTCCAGTTCATTGGCGTTACGCTGCGCCCTGGCAGCACTGGTTTTCGCTGCCGCCAGTTCTGCGTCAGCCAGGGATTCCTCGGCAAGCCGCCTGGCCTCGGCATAATTCTTACTGCTTGTGGCCGTTTCAGCACGCTGCAATTTGGTCTTGGCCCTATCCAGTTCAACGGGCGCCT
>JARRPM010000114.1:0-7959 GCA_037382865.1 Halioglobus sp.
GTAGTAGCTTGTGGTTAAAATCCACCCGTGTCACCCCTCTCCCGTTCCTTTCTGCCCCACCGTCACGTTCTTGCAGGAACAGCCTCATCTGGTGGTGGGGGGTGGATTCGAACCACCGAAGCTTTCGCGTCAGATTTACAGTCTGATCCCTTTGGCCACTCGGGAACCCCTCCGAAAGGCGGCATATTGTCCGGATGCCCCCTCTCTTTGTCAACCGTTTATCCCAGCAAAATTATTATGTTGCAGCGGACCCGTGCGGACGGCCCTGGCGGGGTGGAAAGTGCTCACGGGGCGGCATCTCCACCAGCCGGAAAATAGCCGAAATGCCGGGAATATCGGCAGTCGTAGATACGCTCGACCAGAGCCGGAGACATGCGCTCAAGTCCCGATTTCTGCATCTGCGCCAGGTCAAAGGGGATTTCCTTGTCCTCACTGGCGTTTTCCCGCCCCAGGTCCAGCGCCGACGCCCCGGTAAAGGACTCGAGCTGCCCCACGAGGCTGCCCAGCTTTTCGTACTGAAGCAGCAGCACCGAAAACCCCCCCTCCTGCAGGCGACTGGACCCGCCTGCGGTATCGAAGGGGTGCCTGTAGACGTCGACACCCGTCGCCGGCAGGAAATCCTCATCGAACCACCGCAAGGGGACCAGGAAGCGGTTGACCTGCGAGGCGAGCACATTGCTCGGGTCCAGCTCATTCGCCTCCTGCTGCAGACTCGCCAATCCCGCCACGGAATCGAGTGGCGCAGCGGTTTTCTCGAGCAGGCCGAACATCCGCTCCAGCAGCTCCAGAAACACCTGCCGGGGATCAAAAGCCTCGGCCGTCCCGCCCTGGGCCTGCCAGTATCGCAGCAGGAGGCCACGGTAGTGGTCATACATCTCGGCAAAGTGGGACCAGTACCAGGACACCGGGTCGCGCACGGGGGTGATGATGTTCAGCCCATCACCGGCGCCCGAATTCCGCCGGATCCGTGCCAGCAGGTACATCACCCGCAGTTCCAGGAGGAAATCCTGGTAGACGCGTGTCGCGACCTCCTCGCCGAGCGCGGGATTTGCGATCGTGTGCAGTTTTTCTGCGAGGCGCCCGGGGCAGGCGACGTGGGCCTGCAGGCTATGCAGGCCAGATCGGCCGAGGCCGGCGGCAATGGCAGTGGAGGCGACCTTTCCCATCTGGAAAATCACCACGTCGATGTTCTCCGGTCTCGCCGCAGGCAAGGCGTCACGCACAGGGCCCGGTTCCGGAAGGCGGGGCTGCGCGATGCGATCGATGATGCGACGGACCAGGCCGGTCATGCAGTTGTATTCTGCCCGGCTGGGCTGGCATCCTCGGTTCCCGACGGCATGTAGAAATCGCTGATGAAGGCCGCTTTCAGCCGCTCGTTCTCCTCGTTGCGCTGCTGCTGGATACCGATCGCGCCCATATCGACATTGGCCGGGTCGAAACCGGACATCCCCAGAAACCCGGCCAGGCGACTGATCTCGGCCCGGGGCTCCGCCAGCAGCGACTCATAGACGACCTCGAGCCGTGAGAGCCCGTGTATGGAGCAGTAGTAATTGAGCAAGCCCGTGCGGTTGCTGATTACCAGAAGGCTCCTGAGAATCTCCTCCCGGGAGTACTCTACCAGGGCATCACTGCCGCCGGGCATCAGGGAGTGCCACCTGCCGGTGGCTCGCGCCTTGAAGTGAGAGACGGCCTGCCCGAGCACGTCCGCCCGGACACTCTCTATCAGTTTCACCGACCTGAAGGGCTGCAACAGCCCGAGCCGGGTTGCCCAGAACAGCTGGTGGATACTGATCTTGAAGCCGATCATCGAGTTCTGGTGATTGTCGCGTATGACCTGCAGCAGGTAGTCGGTAAAAGTGCGATACCCCTCTCGCTCCGACGCCGTGAGGACCATATCGTAATTGAAGAACTCGGCCCTGGGATGCACACCTGCGCCCATCTGGTGCATGATTTCGGTGAGGTAGGTGGAGCCCGACCGATTGGTGAAAACGACGAAGTAGAGATTGAGCCCCCCCAGCAGCTGCAACTCATCCGCGCCCAGCTCCCGCAGCAATGCCCCGCCGAAGTGCTTTTCCACGTTTTCCTGGTGGACCGAGGCGGCCGGGTAAAACCGGGGTTCGAGCGCGGCAACGGTAGAAGGGTCCATCGGGCATTCCGGGTGACTGCAAGGCCCAGCATTATGCAATAACAGTCGCGGGGCAACAAACGGCCTGGAGCGGATGACAGGTTGCCGCAATCCATGGATAATCGCCAGCCACTTCAGGTCCCGTGGCTATTCTCATGCATCGCTTCATCGTCTATCAATACGGCAAGGTCGGAAGCACCTCGATCGTCGATGCATTGAATTCGCTGCCTGAGTGCAAGGCCTTTCAGTCGCATTTCCTCGGTGACGCGGCGTTCCAGGCCACGCTCCAGCGCCTCATGGATCCCGGCGTGCCGGATTACTTTTTCGAACACTCGGCGGGGCAGTTGATCAAGAACCTGCGCATCTACCGCCACTTCCTGCTGCGCGGGCAGGGCAGGGACAAACTGACCGTCATCACCCTCGCCAGGGAGCCCTTTGACTGGTTCCGATCCAGTATCTCCCAGGACATCAAACAGCACGTAGAATCCCTCAAGACAATGCTGCAGAAACAGGGTATGACCTGGCAGGGAGACGACGAGGCACTGCAATCGGGCATGAGGCTTGTCTTCGAGCGATTGCTGATGGCCATCAGACACTTCGGCTCCGTGGATGAGACCTGCGCCGCAAAGCGCTTCGTCCTGAAAGATGTGATACCGGTCGTCGACAACGCCGATTTCCAGTCATTCATGTTTTTCCTGAATATATTCCTGCGGCCCCACCTGTGGTTCCGGACGCATTTTCGCGAGGTCATGCAGATCGATATTCGCGACATGGAGCCCCTGCCCGAGGGCCTGTTCCGGAGCACGCAGGACTGGGGCAACACCTACCTGCTGCGCTACGAGGAGCTGGCCGGCGCCTTTCGGCAGATGCTGGACGATCTGGGCTATCGGGACGCGGTGAAGCTGCCACGCGAAAACGAAAGCCGGAAAAAGCCGTTCAGCAGGCAGCTGGCGCAACTGTTCTCCACGGAGCCCGCCCTGGAGCTCAAGGCGCTGTGTACCTCTGAGGACACCCGATTTCTGGGTTACCGTTGAAATCGGCCCGGTGAAAATCTGCGGCGTGCAGGAATCAGTCCCGGTTGGCGCCGGGCCGATGGCAACGGAATAGCGCTCAGTGCACCGACCGCGAGGGCGGCTTGCGGTCCGCGGCAGAATCTGCTGCGGCGAACAGGTAATCGAGGTGCAGGCACTCGGCAGCCACCTGGGCGGTGGCCTCCACGGTGACCGCGAAGAAGTGGGCAAACTGCTCACGGGTGATGCCTGCGCTCACCGGCAGGCATCCCGCCAGCACCAGTTGCGGCGTCGCGTCGTCCACCAGGTCGATGAAGATCTTCAGGGTCGGAAAGTCCATATTGAGCCTTCCCAGGTCCGCTGAGACGTGCAGCAATGCCATCGGCCTTATCTCCAGCTCAGTGGAGAGGAGCAGCCCGTAGCTCTCCACAAACAGCCGGCTGTCGACGACACCATCGGCCTCCTGCAGGGCCGGGATGTGGAGCCCCTCGCACTGGTTGCAGACGCCGTATTCCACGTGGGTCTCGTCGAGCCAGCGCTCCAGCAGGGTCTTGTCGGGAATGTGGAGAGTCATGCTCGCTGTCCTCAGGCGGGAGGCCGAACGGCCATGCTGCGCCGCTGTCCCGGCGCTTCGCCTCGGTCGCGGGAGCAACGGGGAAATGGAGCTGGCGAGAGGAATCGAACCCCCGACCGGCTGATTACAAATCAGCTGCTCTACCTACTGAGCTACGCCAGCCTTGTCCGAGAAGAGACCGGCAGGCGCCGCTCCTTCGAAGGCGACAGATTCTAGTCAAAGCGCCGGGGGGTTGCAATCGCGAGGGGTACTAATTTGCCCTCAGGGCGGCCATTACCTGCAGCCCCTCGAATACCAGGTCCGGGGCCAGGGTGCCGTCACCCCCCAGCAGCGCCCTGAGCACTTCCCCAGCGCCGCCGCAGAAGTAAAGCTGCAAGTGCTCCGGGCCGGCCTGTTGCAGGGCCAGGGCCACTGCCCCCGCCTGGGCCAGGGCGATGCCGTGTCGCACCGCCTCGGCGGTGCCGGTGCCGGGCTCCAGGGCATAATCGGCTGCCTCTTCGAACCGCACCCGACCCGTGTCCAGCAACAGCGCACGCTCCATCAGGGCGGGACCGGGTATGATGTAGCCGCCTTCATGCCGGCCGCTGGCCGCCACCAGGTCGATGGTAAGGGCCGAGCCGGCGTCCACCACGCAGAGGCGCTCGCCGCACCGGGCCCGGGCCCCCAGCATGGCCAGCCAGCGATCGACCCCCATCCGTGCCGGGTCGGTGTAGCTGTTCTGCAGTCCCCCGGTCTGCCGTTCCGTGCGGGCGAACCAGGGCTCGACCTGCCAGCGGGAGGCCAGCAGCGACACCAGCCCGGACTCCCTTTCCGGCGACGCCACACTCGCCACCCAGATCCGGGCCGGAGCCGGGCAGGCCAGCATTTTTTCCGCGGAGGCGGCGTCACCGTGGATGAAGGTGCCCCGGGTCACCACCTCGCCGCCGCGCAGCAGCCGCCACTTGGCGCTGCTGTTGCCGACGTCGAGTTGCAGGCAGGTCCCGTCCGCCATCAGGACGCCGCCCGCAGGGAAATCTCGCCACCGTAGACCGCCTGGATACCGGTCACCGTCTCCAGCTGCAAAGCACCGCGTTCGTCCACCCCCCGCGCGGTCCCGGCGATCCGCTGGCTGCCGGTGTGCAACACGACCGGGGCGTCGGCGTAGGCGTCCAGCGCCTGCCAGGCCTCGCGCCAGGGCCGGAAACCCTGGGCTTCGAATCCCGCCACCAGGGGCAGCAATTCGTTGAGCAACGCCGCTAGCAGGGTGTTGCGGCCCGGGTGTTGCCCCCCGGTGATGGTGGCGATGTCCGTCCACGCCTGGTCGATCGCCCCTCCGGCAGTCGCAGGCATGGCCACATTGAGCCCCACGCCCACCACCACCTGGCAGGCCCCGGCGGCGTCGCCGGCCATCTCCAGCAGTATGCCCCCCAGCTTGGCCCCGTCGAACAGGATGTCGTTGGGCCACTTGAGCCGCACCGCGGGCAGTTCACAGGCCGCCAGCGCCCTTGCCACGGCGACACCGACCGCCAGGCTCATGCCCTCCAGGGCCGCCGCGCCCTGGTCGAACTCCCAGACCAGCGACAGGTAGAGGTTGCGGGCATAGGGGCTTACCCACTCCCTCCCCCGGCGACCGCGCCCGGCGGTCTGGCGCTCGGCGGTACAGACCAGGCCGGCGCCGACCCCCTGCTCCAGCAGTCGCATGGCGTGGGCGTTGGTGGAATCGGCATCGTCGAGAATCTCCAGGCGACTCAGCAGGGCGGCCGCCGGGGGGTGCAAACCGGCGCGCACCGCCTCTTCACACAGCAGGTCGACGCCCCCGGGGACCCGGTAGCCGCGGCCTTTGACCGAGTCGATCTGCAGGCCCAGTTCGCCGAGCCGGTTGAGCTGTTTCCAGACAGCGGTGCGGCTCACTCCCAGGGCGAGCGCCAGGTCCTGCCCCGAGTGGTACTCGCCATCCGCCAGCATCCGCAGCAGCACGGTGTTCGTCATGACCCTGGGCAGCTCCCCTGACAACAGAGGTCCGGATGATAGCAGACATCGTCTCGCAGCGGCCCCGTCACCGGCTGCGTGAGGAGAGCGCTCACCCGGGCACACGGCGCGACGGTCGGCGCCAGGCGCCAGAGAGGGAAACGGCCGCCGCCGGCGGACTGCACCCTTTACAGGGGAAAATCTTCACCTGGGCTAAAGTTGACGTTTACGTCAACGTAAGTTTGCCCTATAGTCATCCCACTCAAGCGACACAACAGGCCACCGCTCACGTGCCCGACAGGACCTACACTATCTCCGAACTGGCCCGGGAATTCGGCATCACCACCCGGACCATTCGCTTCTATGAGGAGAAGGGGTTGATCAGCCCCCGGCGGGAGGGCCAGAAGCGGCTCTACAGTCCCGCCGACCGGGTGCGGATCAAGCTGATTCTGCGGGGCAAGCGCATCGGCATGACCCTGCGGGAGTGCGTCGAGGTGATCGACATGTACCAGCCCGGGCAGAACAACGCCGAACAGCTACACTCCCTCATTACCACCGTGAAGGCGCGGCGCCGGAAGCTGCTGCAGCAGCAAAAGGATATCGACGAGATGCTCGCCGGCCTGGACGAGGTCCAGGACCTCTGTGAGAGCGCGCTCGAGGAGGACGCGGCCAGCCGGCACGCGACCGGTACTACCCAGGCAACCCACAGGAAATCACTATGAACACCGGATACCCGACCCTCAATTTCGGCCTCGGCGAAGAGCTCGAGATGCTCCGCGATGCGGTTTACCAGATGTGCCAGAAAGAGATCGCCCCGCGCGCCGCCGACATCGATCGCGCCAACGACTTTCCCGCCGACCTGTGGCGGACCTTCGGCGACATGGGGCTGCTCGGCATCACCGTGGACGAGCAGTACGGGGGCAGCAACATGGGCTATCTGGCCCACGCCGTGGTGATGGAGGAGATCAGCCGCGCCTCGGCCTCGGTGGGCCTCTCCTACGGCGCCATGTCCAACCTCTGCCTCAATCAACTACAGAAGAACGCCAGCGCGGAGCAGAAAGAGAAATACCTGCCCAAGCTCTGCAGCGGCGAGCATGTCGGCGCCCTGGCCATGTCCGAGGCCAACGCCGGCTCCGACGTGGTGAGCATGAAGCTCAACGCGCGCCGTGAGGGGGACAGCTACATCCTCAACGGCACCAAGATGTGGATCACCAACGGGCCGGACGCCGACGTCTACGTGATTTACGCCAAGACCGATCCTGAGGCGGGCTCCCGGGGCATCACCGCGTTTATCGTGGAGCGCGATTTCCCCGGCTTCTCCCGCTCCCCGAAACTGGACAAACTGGGCATGCGGGGCTCCAACACCTGCGAACTGGTGTTCGAGAACTGCGAGGTGCCCGCCGGGAACGTCATGCGCAACGAGGGCGAAGGGGTGAAGATCCTGATGTCCGGGCTCGATTACGAGCGCACCGTCCTCTCGGGGGGGCCGGTCGGCATCATGCAGGCCTGCATCGACGAGGTGCTGCCCTATCTCCACGATCGCAAGCAGTTCGGCCAGAGCATCGGCGAGTTCCAGCTGATGCAGGGCAAGCTGGCGGACATGTACGCCGACCTCAGCGCCTGCCGTGCCTATCTCTATGCCGTCGCCGCCGCCTGCGACCGCGGCGAGGAGACCCGCCAGGACTGCGCCGCGGTGATCCTCTACACCGCCGAAAAGGCCACCCAGATGGCGCTGCAGGCGATCCAGGCCATGGGCGGGTTCGGCTACACCAACGAGGCCAATACCGGCCGCCTGCTGCGCGACGCCAAGCTCTACGAGATCGGCGCCGGCACCTCGGAGATCCGCCGCATGCTGATCGGCCGGGAACTGTTCAACGCCTCCCGCTAGGACTCGACTCATGAGCGTACTGCAATCGCGTATCAACACCCGGGATGAGAGCTTCGAGGCCAACCGGGCCCACATGCAGGCCCAGGTGGACGACCTCAGGGCGCTGGTCGACACGATCCGGCAGGGGGGCGGCGCCAAAGCCCAGGAACGGCACACCGCCCGCGGTAAACTGCTCCCCCGGGAGCGCCTCGATGCCCTGCTGGACCCCGGTTCACCGTTTCTGGAGCTGTCCCAGCTGGCGGCCTACAAAGTCTACGAGGACGATGTACCCGGGGCGGGCATCATCACCGGCATCGGCCGGGTGGCCGGCCAGGAGTGCATGATCTTCGTCAATGACGCCACGGTGAAGGGCGGCACCTACTACCCCCTCACCGTGAAAAAGCAGGGCCGCGCCCAGACCATCGCCGCCGAGAAC
>JARRPM010000115.1:0-3068 GCA_037382865.1 Halioglobus sp.
GGGGGCCGTGCCACCGGAAGTCGAACCCAGAGTGGGCAATGAGTTCAACCCCGTGGATACGGCAGAACCGCCACCGACCATGAAGAAAAACCCTGAATACTGCAAGCGGGCCAAAGATAACTTACAGACCCTGGAAACCTTCGCAAGATTGCGTGTGCGCGATGAGCAGGGCGAATTTCGCTACCTGGATGACGAGGAACGGAAAGCTAAGATCGAGGAAGCAAAAGATCAAATTGCCGTCCACTGCGAGTAACACGTCTCCACGGTCCGCTTCTTAAAGACTCGGGCAAATCGATAAAGACCAGGCATACTTTTATCCCTGGTCTTTATCCAGTTAATCAATGATACCGCCGCTGACTGAACGTCGGCGTGTCCCCCTGGAGATCCACCACAATAGTCGCCCCCGGCTCGAACTCCCCGGCCAGGATGCGCTGTGCCAGCGGGTTCTCCAGCTCCTGCTGGATGGCCCGCTTCAGGGGCCGCGCGCCATACACCGGGTCGAAGCCGGCGGCCACCAGGTGGTTCATGAAGGCGTCGCTGATCTCCAGTTGCAGCTCGCGCTCCTTGAGGCGCTTGCGCAGTGCCTGCAGCTGGATCTCGGCGATGCCGCGGATCTGCTCCTGCACCAGCGGGTGGAACACCACCGTCTCGTCGATGCGGTTGATGAACTCCGGCCGGAAGTGCTTGCCGACCTCGCCCATTACCGCGGCCTTCATGGCATCGTAGTTCTCCTCGCCGGCCATCTCCTGGATCAGGTCGGAGCCGATGTTGGAGGTCATCACCACCACGGTATTGCGGAAGTCCACGGTGCGCCCGTGCCCATCGGTGAGCCGGCCGTCTTCCAGCACCTGCAAAAGGATGTTGAAAACGTCCGGGTGGGCCTTCTCCACCTCGTCCAGCAGCAGCAGTGAATAGGGCCGGCGCCGGACCGCCTCGGTCAGGTAGCCGCCCTCTTCATAACCGACGTAGCCGGGTGGCGCACCGATCAGCCGGGCCACGGAGTGTTTCTCCATGAACTCGGACATATCGACCCGCACCATCGCCTGCTCGCTGTCGAACAGGAAATCGGCCAGCGCCTTGCACAGCTCGGTCTTGCCCACGCCGGTGGGTCCGAGGAACAGGAACGAGCCATTGGGGCGGTTGGGATCGGCCAGGCCGGCCCGGGAGCGGCGCACGGCGTTGGAGACGGCGGTTACCGCCTCGTCCTGCCCGACCACCCGGTTGTGCAGCGCGTCTTCCATGCGCAGCAGTTTCTCGCGGTCGCCCTCCAGCATCTTGGAGACAGGGATTCCGGTCCAGCGGGAGACCACCTCGGCCACCTCCTCTTCGGTGACCTTGTTGCGCAGCAGGGTCTTCTCGGTCGTCTCCGCCTCATGCGCCTGGGACAGCTGTTTTTCGAGCTCGGGAATGCGCCCGTACTGCAGCTCGGACATGCGGGTCAGGTCGCCCGCGCGGCGAGCAGACTCCAGCTCCAGCTTGACCTGTTCCAGCTCGCTCTTGATCTGCGCGGCGCCCTGCAGGGAGGCCTTCTCGGCCTTCCACACCTCCTCGAGGTCGGAAAACTCGCGCTGCACCTTGTCGATCTGCTCGGTCAGCAGTTCCTCCTGCTTGCGCGCGGCGGGATCGGTATCCTTCTTGACCGCCTCGCGCTCGATCTTGAGCTGGATCAGGCGCCGCTCCAGCCGGTCCATCGACTCCGGCTTGGAATCGATCTCCATGCGGATGCGACTGGCTGCTTCGTCCACCAGGTCGATCGCCTTGTCCGGCAGCTTCCGGTCGGTGATATAGCGCTGGGAGAGCTTGGCCGCCGCGATGATGGCGCTGTCGGTGATGTCCACGCCGTGGTGTACCTCGTAGCGCTCCTTCAGGCCCCGCAGGATGGCGATGGTGTCCTCCTCGTTGGGCTCGTCCACCAGCACCTTCTGGAAACGGCGCTCGAGGGCCGCGTCCTTCTCCACGTACTTGCGGTACTCGTCGAGCGTGGTGGCGCCCACGCAGTGCAGTTCACCGCGGGCCAGGGCGGGCTTGAGCATGTTGCCGGCGTCCATCGAGCCCTCGGCCTTGCCGGCGCCGACCATGGTGTGCAGCTCGTCGATGAACAGGATGATGCGGCCCTCCTGCTTGGAGAGCTCATTGAGCACCGCCTTCAGGCGCTCCTCGAAATCACCGCGGAACTTGGAGCCTGCCAGCAGCGCGCCCAGGTCCAGCGCCAGGATGCGCTTGTCCTTGAGGCCCTCGGGCACCTCGCCGTTGACGATGCGCTGGGCCAGCCCCTCGATGATCGCGGTCTTGCCCACGCCGGGCTCGCCGATCAGAACCGGGTTGTTCTTGGTGCGGCGCTGCAGCACCTGGATGGTGCGGCGGATCTCGTCGTCGCGGCCGATCACCGGGTCCAGCTTGCCCTCCTCGGCGCGCTCGGTGAGGTCGATGGTGTACTTGTCGAGCGCCTGGCGCGACTCCTCGGCCTCCGGGCTGCCGACGGCCTCGCCGCCGCGCACTTCGTCGATGGCGGTTTTGAGCGCCGCGGGGGTCACCCCGTGTGACTTGAGCAGTTGCCCGGCGGAGGTCTTGCTCTCCAGCATGGCCAGCAGCACCAGCTCACTGGAGATGTAGGCGTCGCCGCCCTGCTGCGCCAGCTTGTCCGTGACATTGAGGATCCGGCCAAGGTCGTTCGACATGTGGACGTCACCGCCGGTGCCACTGACGGTGGGCAGGTCGTCGACAGCCGCCTGCACCTCGGCAGTGAGGCCGGCGACATCGGCCCCGACCTTCTGCAGCAGCGGTCGGCAGGATCCTCCCTGCTGGGTGAGCAGGGCGCTCAGCAGGTGCACCGGCTCGATAAAGTTGTGGTCCTTGCCCAGGGCAAGGGACTGGGCGTCAGCCAGCGCCATCTGGAGCTGGTTGGTCAGTTTGTCCATTCGCATTGTGAAGTCTCTCCGTGGGCCCGGGCATGGCTTGCGCTGCCGGGCGATCAGTTCTGACCTATGAAATGGGGTCAAACGGCCCTATTTCAAGCACGGGTTCAGGCCGGGCGCAGCATGACCAGGCTGGCCATCCGCCCGGTCCGG
>JARRPM010000115.1:3112-10999 GCA_037382865.1 Halioglobus sp.
CGAAAATGGCACTGACGCCGACCTGCTGCAGCCGGAGACGGGCCAGCGCGCAGAGGTCGGCAGAATAGCGGTTCTCGCTGCCCCGGCGCGGAAGGAAACAGCTTTCCACCCGGGCGAATTCGGCGCCCGTTCGCGCCTCCGCCAGGTACGCCACCCTGACCTCCCCGCCCACCTCGAAGGCCGCGGGCCCGATGGCCGGCCCCAGCCATGCCATGAGCTGGCCGGGGTCGCCCCCCAGCGCGGCCACCGTAGCCTCGAGCACGCCGGCCAACAGGCCGCGCCAGCCCGCGTGGGCTGCGGCGACCCGACGGCCGCCCCGGTCACAGAACAGTACCGGGAGACAATCCGCAGTGAGCACGGCGCAGGCGATGCCCGGCTCCGCGGTCCAGGCCGCATCGGCCTCGGGGCAGGCGGCGCCGCGGCCGGCCTCTACCACCCCCCTGCCGTGGACCTGGGTCAACCACTGTATGGCCGTACCCGGCGGCAACTGCTCCCGGAGCAGTGCCCGGTTGGCCGCCACATCGGCGGCATCGTCCCCCACGTGCTGCGCCAGGTTGAAGCTGTCGAAGGGGGCTCTACTGTGGCCCCCCTGGCGTGTGGTCGACAGGGCCATCACGGTGGCCGGCGCCGGCCAGTCCGGTTCAATAACGGTCATCATCGACCTCCACCGGATCCTCCCGCGCAAGGACATTAAGCAGCCCCGCGAGGTCCTCCGGCAGGGGGCACTCGAAGGCCACCTCCTCGCCGCTCGCCGGGTGGACAAGCCCGAGCACCCTGGCGTGCAGGGCCTGGCGGGGAAAGGTGCGCAGCGCCTCGATCAGAGCATTGGATGCCCCCTTCGGGATCCGCGGCCGACCGCCATAAAGGGGGTCTCCCACCAGTGGGTAGTGGCGGTAGGCCATGTGCACCCGTATCTGGTGGGTCCTGCCGGTCTCCAGGCTCACGGCGATGCAGGTGTGGTGGCCGAAGCGCCGCTCGATGCGGTAGTGGGTGACGGCGCGTTTGCCGCCGGCGGCCAGCACCGCCATCTTTTTGCGCTGTTTGGGATGACGTCCGATGGGGGCGTCGATGGTGCCGCCCCCGGTCATGGCGCCCACGCAGACCGCACAGTACTCCCGGCGCACCGTGCGCGCCTGCAACTGCGCGACGAGGTCGTGGTGGGCCGAAAGGGTACGGGCCACCACCATGATGCCGGAGGTCTCCTTGTCCAGCCGGTGCACGATACCGGCCCGCGGTACCTGGGCGAGCTCCGGCGCATGCGCCAGCAGGGCGTTGACCAGGGTGCCCTCGGCATGGCCGGCCGCCGGGTGCACCACCAGCCCCGCCGGCTTGTCGAGCACCAGGATGCTCTCGTCCTCGTAAACGATGTCCAGCGCGATCGCCTGCGCCCGCCAGCCGACCTCGTCCTCCAGTGTGGCGTCGATCGTGAGTTCGGCACCCCCGGTGACCTTGTCCCGGGGCCGGTGCCGGGTGCCGTCGACCCGCAGCTCCCCCTGCCGGATCCAGCTCTGCAGGCGAGAGCGCGAGTAATCCGGAAACAGCTGCGCCGCCACCTGATCCAGGCGGGCACCATCCAGCGCGGCCGGCACCGTCGCCGCAAGCTCTACCCTGCCGCCCATGCGATTTCCTGTTTATACACTTAGCCGCCTGTGGTTAAATACCGCCCCGTGCACCGGCCCACATGGTAGCACGCCGGCTTTTTTCAACACTGGTGAGTTCATTGAAGTACGCCCTGGTACTGCTCCTCAGCCTGGCCCTGCTGGGTTGTTCCGGCAACGACGAGTTGCCCGACATCGCCGCCGACACCGGCGAACAGCAGATCTACGAGGAAGCACAGCGCTACCTGCGCAACAGCAACTACAACCTGGCGGTGCGCAGCCTGCAGTTGCTGGAGTCGCGCTACCCGTTCGGCAAATACGCCGAGCAGGCGCAACTGGAGCTGATCTACGCCCACTACCAGGGCTACGAGCGCGAGGCGGCGGTGGAAGCGGCAGACCGTTTCATCCGGCTCCACCCGCAGCACCCCAACGTCGATTACGCCTATTACATGAAGGGGCTGGCCGCCTACTCCGCAGACGCCGACATCTTCTCGCGTTTCCTCCCCATCGAGGCGCCGGAGCGCGACACCAGCAACGCCAAGGAGGCCTTTGCCGAGTTCGCCCAGCTGGTCTCGCGCTATCCCGACAGCCCCTACGCCGCCGATGCCCGGGCCCGCATGGTGCACATCCGCAACCTGCTCGCCCGCTATGAAATCGTGGTGGCCAATTACTACTTTCGACGCGGCGCCTACCTCGCGGCGGCCAATCGCGGCCGCTACGTGGTGGAAAACTACGAACGCACCCCCGCCGTGCCCGACGGCCTCGCCGTAATGGCCCAGGGCTATATCCTGCTGGGTCTGGACGACCTGGCCAGGGACGCCATCGATGTGCTGGCGAAGAACTACCCCGAACACCCCTCACTCACCGACGATGGTGAATTCCAGAGCGTCTACGACCTCGATGGCCTGCAGCGCTCCTGGATCAACCGCGCCACCTTCGGGCTGTTCGATCCGCCAGACCCGCCGCAGTTCGACTACCGCCCCAAACGCTGACCGTCAGTCGCCGACCTCCCACCCGGAGGTGATCGGGTAGCGCCTGTCCCGCCCGAACCCGCGCCGGGTGATGCGCACCCCGATCGGCGCCTGGCGCCGCTTGTACTCGTTCAAATCCACCATGCGCAGCACCCGGTTCACCTGCTCGCGGTCCATGCCTGTGGCGATGATCGCGGCGGCGCTGTAATCCTGTTCGACGTAAAGCTCCAGGATCCGGTCCAGCACCTCGTAGGGGGGCAGGCTGTCCTCGTCCTTCTGGTCGGGAGCCAGCTCCGCCGAGGGAGGACGGTCGATGACCCGCTGCGGGATACAAAGCCCGAGAGAGTTGCGATAGCGGCAGAGGTCGAACACCAGCGTCTTGGGCACGTCCTTCAGCACGTCGAAGCCGCCGGCCATGTCCCCGTACAGGGTGGAATAGCCCACCGCCAGCTCACTCTTGTTGCCGGTGGTGAGCACCAGCAGTCCCTTCTTGTTGGAGATCGACATCAGGATCACGCCGCGGCAGCGGGCCTGCAGGTTCTCCTCCGTGGTATCCGGCCGGGTTCCGGCAAACTCCTCCCGCAGGCTCTCCATGAACGCGTCGTAGATCGGCTCGATGGAGATCACTTTGTGGTTCACGCCCAATAGTCGGGACTGCTCCGCCGCGTCCTCCACGCTCATCTGCGCGGTGTAGCGGAAGGGCATCATCACCGCCTGGACCCGCTCCGGCCCCAGGGCCTCTACCGCCACCGCCAGGGTCAGCGCCGAATCCACCCCGCCGGAAAGACCCATCACCACCCCCCGGAAGCGGTTCTTGTTGACGTAGTCCCGTACCCCCAGGACCAGCGCCCGCCAGGTGGCCTCCAGCTCGTCCTGCGGCGGGTGCACTGCCAGGCCGGAAAAGCGGGAGCCACCGTCTTCGAACGTGAGCTGCAGGGGGTACTCCCCCTCCTCGAAATTGGGCGCCGCCGCGGCGACGACCCCGTCCGCGGTGACGGCAAAAGAGCCGCCATCGAAGACCAGTTCGTCCTGCCCGCCCACCTGGTTCACGTAGACGATGGGAAAACCGGCCTCACGGGCGCGCCCGGTCACCAGCCCCCAGCGTTCGCTGCGCTTGCCGCGGTGGTAGGGGGAGGAGTTGATATTGACCAGGAGCTGGGCGCCCGCCGTGGCGGCCTGGGTCGTCGGCCCCTCCTCCCAGATGTCCTCGCAGATACTGAAGCCCACGCGCACGCCCTCGATATCGACCACGCAGGGCTCGCTGCCCGCGCTGAAGTAGCGTTTCTCGTCGAACACCTGGTAGTTGGGCAGCGCCTGCTTGCGGTATTCAGCGATAATCCGGCCCCGGTGCAGGACGCCCGCCACGTTGTAGAGCGCGCCCATGACCTTGCGCGGGTAGCCGACGACGGCCCAGGCGCCCCCCGTCATCTCCTCGAGAACCCGGCTGAGGGCGCGGTTGACCCGGCCCTCGAGGCTGGGGCGCAGGAGCAGGTCCTCCGGCGGATAGCCACAGATGGTGAGCTCCGGGAAGATAACCACGGGGGACTCGAAGGCCTCCTCGGCGCGCCTGATTCCCGCGATCACCTTGGTGGTATTTCCCTCGAAATCACCCACGAAGGTATTGATCTGGGCCATCACTAGATTCAGGGTGGTCATGGCGGTTCCGGGCTCGTGCGCAAGAGGAAACTCATTTTCCGGAAAAGCGCAGCCATTGGCCAGCCCCCGGCGCGGCAACCGGTCGCGCACGCCAGGAGCAGGCAATGCCTGTTACACTAAGGCGCCGCCAAAAAACCAAGCCCACGGAGCCACAGGCCAGCCACGACGTGAACCGCCCAGCCATCCTCACGCGCCCGCCCACCCAGACGGCCAGCAACCAGCACCAGACACTGTTCCGGATCTACGTCGCCTACCGCTCCCTGCTCTCCGTCGTGCTCCTGATCATGCTGGTCAGCCCCAAGACCCGGCAGCTGGTCGGCAGCCTCAACCCGCAGCTCTACGTGGCCGTCGCGCTGGCCTATCTCGCAACCAGCATACCCCTGGTAGGCACGCTCTCGTCCCGGCTCAACCGGAACCAGAAGCTGCTGTTCCTGATCTTCCTGGTCGATATCGGCGCCATCACCGTGCTGGCTGACAGCAGCGGCGGCATGGCCAGCGGTCTGCCCATTCTGCTGGTGATCACCGTGGCGGCCAGTTCGGTGCTGATGCGCAACCGCACGCTGGCCACGCTGATCGCCGCCATCAGTGTCCTGGCGACGCTGCTCGACACGGTGCGCCTGATCCTCTTCGGGGTACTGGAGACCAGCGCCCTCTTCCCCGCAGGACTGCTGGGACTGCTCATCTTCGGCGTGTCCCTGATGGTGCAGGTGATCGCCCATCGCCTCGGGCGCGCGGAGGAACTGGCCCGGGATCGCGCCAGCGACCTCTACAACCTGCAGCGCCTCAATGAGCAGATTGTGCAGCACATGGATATCGGCATCCTGCTGGTCAACAATGATGGCGTCGTAAGGGTCATGAACAAGGCGGCAACTCGCCTGCTGGCGCCGGAACGGCCGGTGACGGTGGAGCAGGGCCGGGAGCTGGCAGACTACAGCGATGACCTCGCGTACCAGTTCCAGCTATGGAAAGACTCGGGCCAGCAGAAGGCGGAGGCCTTCGCGATTGCCGAGGGCGCGCCTCCGGTGATCGCCCATTTTCGTGCACTGCAGCCCAATACGCAGCAGGAGTCACTGGTGTTCGTGGAGGACTACACACCCGTCACCCAGTACGCCCAGTCGCTGAAACTCAACTCCCTCGGGCGCCTGACCGCCAGCATCGCCCACGAGATCCGCAACCCGCTGGGCGCGATCAGCCACGCCGCGCAGTTGCTGCAGGAGTCGACCGAGCTCTCCAGCGGCGACCGGCGCATGGCGGACATCATCCAGCACCACTCCGAACGGGTGAACCAGATCGTGGAGAGCGTGATGCAGATCTCCCGGCGCGAGCCCCCCAAACCCCAGTACCTGGTGCTCAAGGAGTGGCTGACTACTTTTGTCGAGAGCTACCTGAAATCGCTGCACCGGCCCGCGGCAATCACCATCGACTGCGATTACCAGGATCTGCTGGTGGAGTTCGACCCGGAGAACCTCGAACGGGTCCTGACCAACCTGCTCGACAACGCCCTGCGGCACAGCAAGCTAACGACGGGTGAGGAGAGCGCGCGCATTCAGGTCGAGCTGGACTTCGCCACTCACCAGTGCCTGCTGGACGTCATCGACCAGGGCAGCGGCGTCCCGCCGGCCGACCAGGCCAAGCTGTTCGAACCGTTCTTTACTACCGTGCAGGAGGGGAGCGGCATGGGGTTGTACCTGTGTAAGGAATTGTGTGAAATCAATAACGCAAACCTGAGCTACCGCTCCACCGACAATGGCGAGAGCTGTTTTCGGATCTCCCTCAACCAGCGGGCCCTGTAGATGGCGACACAATCTGTACTTATCGTGGACGACGAACCGGATATCCGGGAGCTGCTGGACATCACGCTCACCCGCATGGGTCTCGAGACCCACAGCGCCGCCACCCTGGAGGAAGCCCAGGAGCTGGTGGCAAAAGTCTCTCCCGACCTCTGCCTTACCGACATGCGCCTGCCCGACGGCAACGGCATCAGCCTGGTGGAATACATCCAGCAGGACTTCTCCCATATACCGGTGGCGATGATCACCGCCCACGGCAGCGTGGAGACCGCCATCTCCGCGCTCAAGGCGGGCGCCTTCGACTTCATCAGCAAGCCGATCGAACTCGACAACCTGCGCCGGCTGGTGAGTTCCGCCCTGCAGCTGGAGGGCGACACCAGCCGGGCCGAGCACGCCGTCGATCACGACCTGATAGGTTCCGCACCGGCGATCCAGACCCTGCGCAGGCAGATCTCAAAGCTGGCCCGCAGCCAGGCGCCGGTGCATATCCACGGTGAATCCGGCAGCGGCAAGGAGGTGGTGGCGCGCCTGATTCACAACAACGGGCCGCGATCCACCGGCCCCTTCGTGGCGGTCAACTGCGGCGCCATTCCCCCGGAACTCATGGAGAGCGAGCTGTTCGGCCATATGAAGGGCAGCTTCACCGGCGCCAGCCAGGACAAGCTCGGCCTGTTCCAGGCCGCCGCTGGCGGCACCCTGTTTCTCGACGAGGTGGCGGACCTGCCCATCGAGATGCAGGTGAAATTGCTGCGCGCCATCCAGGAGAAAGCGGTCCGCCCGGTGGGCGCCAACAAGGAGCAGCCCACCGATGTGCGCCTGCTCAGCGCCACCCACAAGGACCTTGCCGCCGAGGTTGAAGCGGGGCGCTTCCGCAACGACCTGTACTACCGCATCAACGTCATCGACCTGCACGTCCCCAGCCTGCGCGAGCGCAGCGAGGATATCCCCGCCCTCGCCGAGAACATCCTGCAGCGCATCGCCCAGGAAGAGGGCACGGGCAAAGCCCGCCTGGAAAAGTCGGCAACCAAGGCGCTGTGCGACTACAATTTCCCGGGCAACGTGCGCGAACTGGAGAACATGCTGGAGCGCGCCCTGGCCCTCTCCGACGGCCGGACCATCACCGCCGACGACCTGCAGTTCTCCAGCATGGCGCCGCGCAGCCCGGCGACCAACGCCCGGCGATCGGACGAGAACGGCGGCGCGGGGTGGTCACCGCAGGAGGCCTACGGCGACCTGGACGGGTTTCTCGAGGACATCGAGCGGCAGATCCTCAGCGCCGCCCTCGAGGAGTGCCGCTGGAACCGGACCGCGACGGCAAAACTCCTGGGCGTCAGTTTCCGGAGCCTGCGGTACCGGTTGAAGAAGCTGGGGTTGGAGGATTGACCGGCAGGGAGGCGGGTGAGGTGAATCGTCGCCACAGCAGTTTGCGCCTGCGTGCCGCGCCCTTCACGGGGAGGGGCAGTCACCCCAGTCACGAGCAATCCGCGGCCTGCCGACGATATTCAGGATGACACTCCATGAGGGGATGTCGGCGCTTTTCCTGGAGCAAATCATCAGCGTGCGATTTCGATGGGCCGTACCGTCAGGGTAGTAGGTAATCAGCTGGTTCTCATCCCGCGTCGCCGCCCGATTGGTCAGGCTGTAACCGGGCGGAAGGCCGTTAAAAACCTTGATCAGCTCATCGTCCGCATCGACCACGCGATCCCTGGCCCGGTTGGAGAACATAATCCAGCCATCGGCGTAAACGCCGTCGCATTCCGCCTCCCCGGGTCGCACCATCGCGGAGGGACAGAGGGTGACCGGGACGTTCCTTTGGATCGCCTCGCGGCGGGCCAGGTGTATCGCCGAGAGCAGCCGTCTGGCCTCGGTGCG
>JARRPM010000116.1:0-7397 GCA_037382865.1 Halioglobus sp.
CCGCGTTGCACTGCTTGGCAATGGAACCACCATTCCCTGCGCAGCGCGCCTTGCCCTGGGCGCTTCTGGACTCGCTGAAAGTATGCGAACTCATGATTCACGACACTAGGGCGCCTTGGGAGTGAGGGACTGGTTGCAACGGAATATCCGGGGTTTGACATGGTAAAGGTGGGAATTGTCGGGGGTACGGGGTATACGGGCGTCGAGTTGTTGCGCCTGCTGGCCATGCACGAGGCAGCCGAGGTGGTGGCTATTACCTCCCGGGGTGAAAAGGGGCGGCGGCTCGATGAGCTCTTTCCCAACCTCAGGGGCCACTATGACCTGGTGTTCGACGAGCCGGACCTGGATGTGCTGGTGGCCTGTGACGTCGTATTTTTTGCCACACCCCACAATGTTGCCATGAACATGGTCCCGGAGCTGCTCGCGAGGGGCGCACGGGTGATCGACCTGTCCGCCGATTACCGGATCCGCGACGCGGCGCTCTGGTCGCAGTGGTACGGTGAGCCCCATGCCAGCCCTGAACTGCTGGCTGAGGCGGTTTACGGGCTTCCCGAAGTCAACCGCGCTGCTATCGCCGATGCGAGGCTGGTGGCGTGTCCGGGTTGCTATCCCACCTCTGTGCAGCTCGGCTTCATCCCGCTGCTGGCCAGGGGCCTGGTGGATCCCTCCGACCTGGTTGCCAGTTCTGCCTCCGGCGCGAGCGGGGCGGGCCGCCAGGCGAAGGTGGATAACCTGCTTTCCGAAGTTGCGGGCAGCTTCAAGGCCTACGGCGTGGCGGGGCATCGCCACCTCCCGGAAATCGAGCAGGGGCTCGGCGACGTCGCCGGTCAGCCGGTCGAGGTGACTTTCGTGCCGCACCTGCTGCCCATGGTCCGCGGGATCCACTCAACCCTGTTTGCGCGCCTGAAAGAGCGCGACACCGACCTCCAGGCGTTATACGAGGCGTGGTATGCCGATGAGCCCTTTGTCGACGTCCTGCCGCAGGGCACCCTGCCCCAGACCCGCACCGTGAAGGGCTCCAACCGTTGCCAGATCGCCGTCGCCATTCCCCAGTCCCGGGACAGGGTGGTGGTGATGTCGACAATCGACAACCTGGTCAAAGGTGCATCCGGGCAGGCCCTGCAGAACATGAATATCATGCTTGGGCTGCCCGAGGAGACGGGCCTGCGACAGGTCGGTTTGCTGCCTTGACCGGCGGTTCATGACAGACAGGCGCGACAGCGCGGCCGCAGCGACGTCCGGGAGGGTGCCGCCCTGGCGCCTTCTGGCGGTGGGCGTATTGCTGGTGTCGCTGGCGGGCGCCGCCGGTTTCCGGTTCGGGCAGCGCGCACTGCCCGAGCACCTCGGCACCGAGCCGGGTGACGCAGCCAGCCTGGAGGCGGAACTCCTCGCCGCGCACCAGGAGATGCGGTCACTGCAGGGGCAACTGGACCTGGAACGTACACGGCACGAAATCAGCCGGCGGGCACTGGAGATGGTCAGGAGCGAAATCGCGTCGCAGAAGGAGCAGATCGCCGACCTGGAAGAGGGTTTGAGCTTCTACAAGGGGCTCATGGCGCCCGGCGAGGGCGCCGCCGGGCTGAGCCTGCGCGCAATGGAAATCGTGGGACGAGAGGAGCCCGGGCGATTCGCCTACCGTATCCTCGTGCAGCAGGAGGCGCGCAAGCACTCCCTGCTGGAAGGCGAGCTGCACGTGGAGGTCTTCGGATCGCTCCACAACCAGGAGCTCAGCTATTCGCTGGCGGAACTCAGCGACGACGTGGATCGGGACGCCATTGCGCTGCGGTTTCGCTACTTTCAGGCGGTTGAAGGTGAACTGACCCTGCCGGAGGGGTTCGAGCCTCTCGGTATCCGCCTCGTGGCCAGCGTCGGCAAACCACAGAAGACAGAGGTGAGGGAGCAGTTCAACTGGGAGGCACAGGAGAAATTTACCCATGTTGGGAAGTAGGAAAAGGGGAACCAGCATACCGGGTACCACGACGCTGGTGTCCCGGGATACTGTCATCGCCGGCGATGTCCATTTTAGCGGTAACCTGGACATAGAGGGGCTGGTGCAGGGGAATATCATTGCCGATCCCGGGAAGGAGGCGCTTGTACGGGTGGTGGACAAGGGCCGTGTGGAGGGTGAAATCCGCGTGCCCTGTGTGATCATCAGTGGCACCGTGGAGGGAGACGTCCATTCCGACAAGCACCTGGAGCTGGCCGCCCGGGGTCGGGTCAAGGGCAACGTCTACTACACACTGCTGGAGATGGCGGCGGGCTCTGAGGTCAACGGCAAACTCACTCACCTGGACGATTCGGCTCCGGGCGCCGGGGAAGGCAGGGATAACACTGCCGATCCGACGGTGGAGGTGACGGAGGTCGCAGGCGAGCGCGGGCGGGGCAAAACGATTGCCACAAAAGTTGACTGAATTAGTTGGTTTTACGATACTATCGAGTTCAGGCGATAACCTAATCCTGTATTCGGGACCAGAGACCACCCATGGCTGTAGCTGAAAGCTTCAATCCCTCCAGCATCAACCTCACCGCCCGTGCGGTGCGCAAGGTGCGGGGTCTGGTTGCAGAAGAGGAAAACCCCGCGCTCAAGCTTCGCGTGTTCATCACCGGTGGAGGGTGCTCCGGCTTTCAGTACGGATTCAGCTTCGATGAGGAATCCGCCGACGACGACGTGGTCGTTGAGGTGGAGGGTGTAACCCTGCTGGTCGATCCCATGAGTTTCCAGTACCTCGTCGGGTCCGAGGTGGACTACACCGAGGGGCTCGAGGGGTCGCGCTTCGTCGTCAACAACCCCAATGCGGCCACGACCTGCGGCTGCGGCGCCTCTTTCTCAATCTGAAGCGCCCCGGGCGGAACCCTGTGGCGATGGCGCCGGATCGCCGCCGGCATAGACCCCTCCCAGGATCCTTGGGCCCCGGGCCCCGGTAACCGCCGGCAGATTGCCTGCCAATCCCTCCAGTGTGCGGTGCGCCAGCCAGGCGAATGTCGCTGCCTCCACCCAGTCCGGATCGATACCAATGACGGCGGTACTCGAGAGGGATGCCGGCGCCAGCTTCCGGTAGAGGCGCCGCATCAGGTCCGTGTTGTGGGCGCCGCCCCCGCAGACGTAGGCCTCGGTAACGCGCAGATCGCTGCCGGCAATGGCCCGGGCGATGCTGGTTGCGGTCAGCTCAGCCAGTGTCGCCTGCACGTCCCTGGGGCTGGCACCGGGCAGGCTGTGCAGGCACTCTTCCAGCCAGGGCAGGTTGAAGACCTCCCTCCCCGTGCTGCGAGGACCGGTCAGGTCGAAGTAGGGGTGTTCCAGCAGACACTCGAGCAGCGCGGGCACCACCGCCCCCTCCGCCGACCACTGGCCGTTGCGGTCGTGGGATTCGCCCCGGTGGCGCCGCACCCACTGGTCCAGCAGGGTGTTGCCGGGGCCGGTGTCGAAACCCGCGTACAGCGTCCTGCCCCTCAGCAGGGTGACATTGGCGATGCCGCCGATATTGACGATGGCGCGATCAACGCCCTCGCGGGACAAAGCGGCGGCGTGAAAGGCGGGCGCGAGCGGCGCCCCCTCGCCACCGGCCGCGACATCCCGGCGGCGGAAGTCAGCGACCGTGGTAACGCCGGTGCGTTCGGCAATGGTATTGGGGTCTCCTATCTGCAGGGTAAAGCTCTTGTCGACGGCCGCGCCTCCCGAGGGGGGGCGGTGGCGGATGGTCTGCCCATGGCTGCCGATCGCCCTGATGTCTGTCGGGGTCTGGCCCGTTCGGAGCAACAAGTCCAGGGTGGCATCGGCGAACAGTGACCCGAGCTCCCGGTCGAGAAGACCCATCCGCTCGATTTCACCCGGTCCGGAATTGCACAGGGCCGCTACGGCCTCACGGGTCTGTGGCGGTATGGGGTGCAGGTGGGTGGCGAGCAGCTCGACGGTATCGCCGTCGCAGCGCACCAGGGCGCTGTCTATGGCATCGACGCTGGTACCGGACATGAGCCCGACATAAAGGGCTCCTGTGACCGGCTCAGTCTGAATTGAGGCCACCGGCGTCGTGCATGGCCAGCCGGGTGTCAGTGTGCAGTGCGGCGAGCTGTACCGCTGCCTCGCTGATCGCCTGCCGGAAACGCGGCATCTCCGCAGCCGGCAGGGACTTCGCCTTGGGCAGCTGCTTGTGGATGGTGCGGGGGTTGCGGTGCACCCCGTTGACCAGGAATTCGTAATGCAGGTGAGGCCCGGTCGCCGCGCCGGTGGAGCCCACGGTGCCGATGACCTCACTCTGGGTGACGCGCTGCCCCTGCTTGACACGCCGTTTGTGAAGGTGGAGGTAGCGGGTGACGTACTGTTCACCGTGCTGGATGAAGACATAGTTGCCATTGGCGCGACTGTAACCTGCCTTGATCACCCGGCCGTCACCAGCCGCGAACACGGGAGTCCCCCGTGGGGCCGCGTAGTCGGTGCCGCGGTGGGGGCGGGTAGTTTTGTAGATAGGGTGCAATCGCCGCAGGTTGAAGTTGGAGCTGATCCGGGTGAAATCTACCGGCGCGAGCAGGAACGCCTTGCGCATGCTCACCCCTTCCTCATTATAAAAGTTCAAATCGCCACTGCTGTCCTCGTAGCGATAGGCGTTGAAGGTCTCGCCCCGGTTGGTGAAAGAGGCGGCAATGATGTCACCATCCTTGTATTTCTCGCCATCCAGGTAGAGTTCCTCGTAGATGACATGCATGGTGTCACCCTTGCGCGGGTCCAGCACAAAATCGATAACGCCCCCGAAGACATTTGCCATTTTCATCACCATGTTCTGCGAAAGCCCCGCCTCCTGACCCGCAAGAAACAGCGATGAGGTGATCTCTCCGACAGCCCACGCCTTCCGGGTTGTCGGTTGCCGGATATCCATGTGACTGTCGAAACCGGATTCACCGAGGGTGTAGGTCACCGTCTCGAGGGGGGACCGGACGTGGCGGACGCCAACCAGTTCACCCTCGATTCCCGTCTGGAAAGCGATGACCTGGCCCGGATAGATGCGGCCGAGGGCCTTGCCGTCCGGTGCCTGGCTGACCACGCGGTAGACGTCCCGGTCATTAAAGCCTGCCCGTTTGAATATGAGTGACAGGTTGTCACCGCTTTTGACGACCTGTTCGATCCAGGGCGGCTCGGGCGGCTCGGCTGCAGGGGCGGACGCGACCGGGGCCGGTGCAACCGGCTCCGGCGTGGCCGTGTCGGGGTGGGACAGGATGTCGACGGGCGCGGCGGTGGCCGCGGCCTCAGGCCCCGCTGGTTCTGCCCTGCGCTCCGGGATTGCATAGAGGCCGATGACCACCAGAAGGGCCAGCAGGGCAGCCCCTGACAGCCATACTCTGACAGGAAACATTCCGTTGGTCAGGCCGGGAAATAACGGCCCTGGCTGGTCACCGGCGATAGCGGTAGCACCACGCGGCCTGGTCGCTGCTGGCATGCCCCTTTAGTCTCTTCGTTAGTATTCGGTCGTAAGTATATAAAATAGTGAGCAAATTCAATAGGCCCAGTTGCCACAAAGCAGGCAAAATACTTGCATTTGGAGTGCCATTCGGTATGGTTGGCGCCCTCCCACTGCTGACTGAAGCGATCAGGCGGAAGCATCTCCATGACTAGCGCACTCCTAGACGATCTCCGCGCCCGCGGCCTGATTTTCCAGATTGCCGGCGAGCAGGAGCTGCCTGTATGGCTGGACGGCGGTTCACGCACCCTCTATTGCGGCTTTGATCCTACCGCAGACAGCCTGCATATCGGTTCGCTGGTCCCCCTCCTGATGTTGCGGCGTTTCCAGCTGGCCGGGCACAAGCCCCTTGCGCTGGTGGGCGGGGCGACCGGGTTGATCGGCGACCCCAGTTTCAAGGCACAGGAGCGCCAGCTCAACACGGAGGAAACCGTAGCCGGCTGGGTGGAAAAGCTGAAAGTCCAGATCTCACGGTTCATCGATTTCGACGCGGGCGAATTCTCGGCGGAACTGGTCAACAATCTCGACTGGACGGCCAAGCTGAACGTCCTCACCTTTCTGCGCGACGTGGGCAAGCACTTTTCGGTCAACGCGATGATTCAGAAGGAGTCTGTCAGGCAGCGGATCGAGCGGGAAGGCAGTGGCATCAGCTACACCGAGTTCACCTACATGATCCTGCAGGCATACGATTTTTCCGAGCTGAACCGGCGTTACGATTGCACCCTGCAGCTCGGGGGCTCCGACCAGTGGGGTAACATCACCAGCGGGATAGACCTGACCCGACGGCTCAACGGGCAGCAGGTTTTCGGCCTGACGATGCCTCTCATCACCAAGGCTGATGGCAGTAAGTTCGGCAAGACCGAAGCCGGTACTGTCTGGCTCGACGCCGCCCGCACCTCGCCCTATGCTTTCTATCAATTCTGGCTCGGTACGGCAGATGCGGACGTTTATCGTTTCCTGAAATACTTCAGCTTCCTCGACGTCGCAGAGATAGACGCCATCGAGAGGGCGGACGGGGCCCGCGAGGGTCGACCGGAGGGCGCCACGGTGCTGGCACGGGAGGTAACCCGCCTGGTCCACGGTGAGGAAGGGCTTGCTGCCGCTGAGCGAATCACCGCATCCCTGTTCAGCGGGAGCCTGGACACGCTGGCGGATAGCGACCTCCTGCAATTGCGCCAGGACGGGATGCCCGCGAGCACTGTCAGCCGCAGTGAATTTCCGGAAACAATGACCCACATGCTGACGGAAGCCGGTATGGCGTCTTCAGGCAAACAGGTCAAGGATGCCCTGGGCCGGAATGCGGTCACCGTCAACGGCACTCCGGTGGGCTGGGACTGCAATGCCCGGGTGGCCGAGTGCTTTGCCCCCGAGAAGGCCCTCTGCGGCCGGTTCTACATGGTCAAGCTGGGCAAGAAAAAATATCACCTGTTCGAGGTGCAGTAGCCGGATTACGGCGCCCTGGAAGGGCCCCCGTTTTTGGCATAATTGACTATTTCCTGTTTTTCTTCCCGAGGGGCTTGCGCTTTGAAAAGCGCCTGCGTACTATGCGCGTCCCCGGTCAGAACGGCCTTCGCGGCCCGTTTCGTTTCCGCCCAAAAACCAGCGCGCTTTCAGTCGCTTAGGTGGTCAGGATGGGAAGTGTCCGGGGGTGAATTCGGGGCAATATTTTTCAGAATGATATTGCCTTGCCGGTGGCGACCGGTATAATACGCGTCCGCGCTGGAGGAGGTAGTCCAGCGCAGTTCCGGGCCCTGGCGGTTTCGGATGTTTTTTAACAGCAAGATGAAGACAGATGTGTGGGCACTTGTTGGGATAGTTGCTGATGACTATTCAGACACAACAAGTGACTCATTGATTCATTATTGGATTTATTGATTTCGAATTGTGTCTGAGCCGAGATTTGGGAGTTGGCGTGGGGTTTACCACGAAAACTCTCCCTCTTGTCCT
>JARRPM010000117.1:0-10729 GCA_037382865.1 Halioglobus sp.
GACTCGGACTGCTTCTCGAAGGTGACGGTCAGCACCCGCCGGAAGGTGCCGCTCTGCACGTGCGACGCCGCCACCAGCGCGGTCGAGCCCCCCACCGAGCCGGCAGTATGCACCCGCAGCATGGGTTTGCCGTTGCAGCCGAGAGCATCGGTGAGATAGCACTCGGGCATGATCACACCCTCGAACATGTCCGGCGCCTTGCCGATGATCACCGCATCGATATCGTCCCAGCCAAGATCGGCGTCCTGCAACGCAGCGACCGCGGCCTCCCGCACCAGTCCGGCGATGGAGACGTCATTGCGCTTCGCCCGGTATTGGGTCTGGCCAATACCCACCACTGCCGCCAGTTCTGCCATTACGCGCGCTCCAGTACGGTTACCAGGTTCTGTTGCAGGCAGGGACCGGCGGTCGCGTGGGCGACCCCGCGCTCCGCCTCCCCGCGGACGATGCGGTTGAAGACCTCGCCGACCCGGCACAGGCCCGCAGCCATCATGACGTTCCCCGCGAGTACCCCGCCGCTCGGGTTGACTGCGGTCTCGCCGTCAAGGCCCAGCACCCGGGACAGGATGATCTCCTGGTGGCTGAAAGGGGCATGCAGTTCTGCCACGTCCACCCGGCCCGCCCCGAGGCCCGATGCCCGGGCGGCCAGCCGGGTGGAGACCGAGTCGGTCAGGTCCCGCACGCCCAGGTTGTGGCTCTCGATCCGATGGTCTATTCCACTCATCACTGCATACGGCACACCCCCCGCCCGTGCCTTGTCGACCGTGGCGATGATCATCGCTGCCGGAGCCACCACCTCTGCCAGGTCTTGCTCGGTGGCGAGTCCCCGGTCCAGCAGCAGTCGCGCCTGCAGCGCCGCGAGCGAGATCGTATCCACCCAGAGGGGGGCCAGGTAGTAGGGATCGAGTTGTTGGGAGAGCACGACGGGCAGCTCGCCCGCCGAGGATTTGGCAAACCCGTAGATGAGCGCGGAGTCAGCGTGCCCCATGCGGATCTTGAGTACCGATTCGTAGAGCGCCCAGGCCGCGTCCATCTCCACGTGTGATTCCTTGATCGGCGGCACCGCCCCGACGGCGTCGACGCCCGCCACGAAGGCGAATGCCGCGCCCTGCAGGTAATCACAACTGCCCGAGCAGACAAAATCGACATCCTGGGCGTTGCGCAGGCCCACCTGGTCGAAGACCGCCCGAAGCTCGGGCATGATCAACTCCACCTCGTTGGCGGCGCCGGCCTGGGCCATGCAGTCCGACTGGTGAAAAGCCACTACGGCAATCTCGCGCATGCCTCAGCCCTCCCCGGCCGCGGGCGGCCCCGATACGGGGATTCTGCCGATCATCTCCACCGGCACGTCCGGTTCGTCGATAGGCCTGAAATAGCGGATATTATCCATTGACCAGGTCCACTCCTCCTCGGGTTTCCACACCGCCTGGACCCGCTGCCCGATGTGCACTTCTTCGTTGACACATTCGCTCATCAGGTGGATGAAGGAGATATTGGCGCCGTCCAGTACCAGGTTGGCCACGATGAAGGGGGGCTCGATGGGGTTGTTGGGAATGGGTATGGCCACGATGGTAAACGACTGCACGGTACCCCTGTCCGGCAGGACCACCTCGTCCTCCGTGGGAATCCCGCAGGCCGGGCAGGAGCCCCTGGGCGGAATGTACACGTTGCTGCACCGGGGGCAGCGCTGCCCGGTCAACACGCCCTCCCGCACCCGGGAGAGAAAACGCGCCGGGGCCTTGCCCGCAGTGAACCGGTACCTGAGATATATCGGTGCCTCGATGCCGGTGACCGTCTCTTCATCTGCGCTCATGGCCTACATCCTCTCAAACCAGCGGATATCGGTGATGAAGCCACGGGGCTCATCTGCCCAGACCGCCTTCACCCGGGCGCCCGTGGCCAGTTCTTCCTCGCGCTTGGCGGCGACACAGTGGAGCAGCGGCACGTCCGCACCGTCGAGGCGGATCAGCGCCCAGGCGAAGGGCCTGTCGATGGGGTGCGCCTCCCGCGGCTCGCTGACCCAGCACCAGCTGACGATCTCTCCCTGCTGGCCCACTTCCACGAATTCGTCCAGGGCGTCGGCGGTGACCGGGTCGAACTCCATCGGCGGCACCAGCACCCGGCCGTCACTGCCGCGTATGCCTACGATCCTCCGATTCCTGAGCTCGGTAAGAAAACGCCCGACCACCGGCCCGGTGGAGCGGGTATAGGTAAATCCCAGTTCAAAGTCCTGGCTGAGCACCTCTGGTTGCGACACGGCGGGGCGCCTCCTCAGTATGATCGGATCCGAACCCGGAGTATCCGCCAGCAGCCTCCCCGGCTCAATGACGCCAGGGATCAGCAGGAAGTGACATTTCCGCTCAAGGCCCGTAGCCCCAACCCCGGCCCCTCGGCAGCCCCATTCCGGAGCCCCATTCCGGGACACCCAATCATTCCAACCCAATTCGGGACACCCACCCATTCAAAAGCCCAAGTCCGGCATTCAAATCCGATGTGGGACACCCACCCTTTCGAAAGCCCCACTCCGGGACACCCACCCATTCGAACCCAACTCGGGACACCCACCAGGTTCCCTTACTTATACCAGCGGGGCCATAAATCTTCAGGAGCCGTGTGACCTGAGGCAAAATCCCGGATAATCAGCCATAAGCGGTCACGGCGGGCGCGTCGCCAGGCCGGACCGTATGCACCAATCCACCCGCAACAGGAGCCGAACCATGCCAGTCGCCGCCATTGGTTACGTCAGAATCGAGACCGGGGATACCGACGCCTGGATGCATTTCGGGACTGCCATCCTGGGTCTGATGGAGGCACCGCGGGAGGACCCCGCCGGCGCCCGCTTCCTGCGGATGGACGACCACCCCTTCCGCTTCATGGTCGAACCGGGGGCTGGCGAACGACTGCTCGCCTGCGGTTTACAGTACCGCACCGCTGCCGACTGGCAGGCCGCCTGCGATGCGCTCTCGGGCGCGGGTCACACGGTCACGCCTGGTGTGGCCGGGGAAGCCGAACGGCGCTGCGTCACCCGTTTTGCCACCGTACAGGACCCCTCGGGTAACAGCCTGGAGCTGTACTACGGTCGCCAGCTCGATTACGTTCCCCTCAACTCCCCCGCCGGTGTGCGCCGCTTCGTGACCGGCAATGCCGCGACCGGTGATATGGGCTTCGGTCACGCGGTGCTGCCGGCGCCCGAGACCGAGGCCACCACCCGCTTCTACACCGACCTGGTGGGACTCGCGGTGTGCGACGAGCTCCACCTGCCAATGCCCGACTCGCGCGTGATCTTCATGCACGCGGACAATCCCCGCCAGCACTCCCTGGCCCTGTTCAGCCAGGCCCACCCGGCCGGGGTCGTCCATCTCATGGTCGAAGTCGAATCCCTGGATGCGGTCGGGCAGGCCCTGGACCGCGCGAAACAGGCCGGACTGCACATCGCGGCCAGCCTCGGGCGGCACGTGAACGACAACATGTGCTCTTTCTACGTCCTGGCGCCGGGTGGCATCGCCGTGGAATACGGCTACGACGGCCTGCTCGTCGACTGGGACGATTACACGCCGACGGTCTCCACGGAGGGCGACCTGTGGGGCCACGAGTACAGTTTCCCGGGCGTCAACGACTGAGATGCCGGCGGACACTCACTCCGGGTGAGGCCGGAGCAGAACGATCAGGGCAAACCCGGCGCTGCTGCCGTCTGTAGCAGCATTCCTAGAACCAGCCGCGCCGCCGGAAGAACAACAACATCCCGCCGGCCACCAGGATCATCACGAACCACAGCGTCACGTAGCCGTAGGGCCAGCCGAGTTCCGGCATCGACCAGGGGCCCGCTTCCCGGTCGAAGTTCATCCCATAGACACCGGTGAAAAATGTCAGCGGGATGAAAATGGTGGCGATCACCGTCAATACCCGCATGATGTCGTTCATCCGGTTACTGACACTGGAGAGATAGATATCCAGCATACTGGTCGTCATATCCCGGTAGGTCTCGAGCAGGTCCATCACCTGGATGGTATGGTCGTAACAGTCCCGCAGGTAGATGCGCGTATCTTCCCGGACCAGGGCGTGGCTGTCCCGCAGCAGCTGGTTGACGACCTCCCGCTGGGGCCACAGCATCTGGCGCAGCAGGAGCAGCTCGCGCTTGACCACGTGAATTCGTTCCAGCGTCTCTCGACTGGCGGCGCGCAGGATCTGTTCCTCCAGCTCCTCGAGCTGCAGCCCGAAGTTCTCCAGCACCGGAAAGCCCTGGTCGATGGTGAGGTCCAGCAGCGTGTAGAGGAGAAAATCGACGCCGCGGTCGCGGATCCGGCTCTTTTTATCCTGCAGGCGCCTGACAATCGGCTGGAAAAGCGCAAAATCACCGTCGTGAAAACTGATCAGGATGTCGTCGCAGAGAAAAAAGCTGACCTGCTGCACGTCGATGACATCTGTTTCCATCAGCGGCAGGCTCATGATGATAAAGAGTTGATCGTCGAACGGCTCCACCTTGGGACGTTGACCGGTGTTGAGCACATCCTCCAGTGCCAGCGAGTGAAGCCCGAAGGCTTCACCCAGGTCTAGCAGGGCGGTTTCGGTGGGTCGGCCCTCCACGTGAACCCAGGTGACCGAGGGGCTTGCCAGGTAGGGCTGGCAGTCCGCAACGGTAACGCCATCGCGGATCTCCAGCCGGTCGTCGATATAGTCGACCAGGTGGATCACCAGGGGCCTGTACTCCGCCGGTTCCGCGCGGGTCAAAGTCCCGGCCGGCGTGCCCGGTGGGTGGTACCGTTTGCTGAAAAACGCCATGGCGACGCCTCCTGGGGGATAAGGGTGGCTTCGATCGGTCAGCGCACCTCGATCTTGACCGGTATCCAGCGGTTGAGAATGTACTGCAGCGTGCCGTTGCTTTTCATCAGGGCGAGCGCCTGGTTGAGTTCGGCCGCCAGCGCCGCGTCCTCCGGGCGCACGGCCCATGCCAGCATCTCCTCGGTCAGTGGGGCATATAGGCTGATCAGGTCGTCGTTCTCCATCGACTGGGCCAGCTGCCAGCTGGTGGGCGCATCGTGGACGTAGAGATCGATCTCGTCCCTGCGCAGGCCCTCGAAAGCCGCATCGGAGTTTTCGTAATAGCTGATCTTTGCGTCCTTGAGTTCGCGCTGGGCAAATGCATCACCGGTGGTGCCGGGCTCGACTCCAACGCGCACGCCCTCCCGATAGATCGACCAGGGCTGGGCGAAGCGCGCCACCTTGTCCTTGAGCAAAATCGCCATCTGCCCCACCCGCATATAGGCGTCTGTAAACGTCACCTGCTTACTGCGATCCGCGGTGACGCTGAGACCCGACATGATGACATCGATCCGGCCGGCATTCAGCGCGGGAATGAGCTGTTTAAAGGGCAATTCGACCAGGGTTATCGGGCGCGCCAGGATCTCGCCCACGGCTCTCGCATTGTCCGCCTCGATACCGACCACGCGCCCGTCCTGCTTGTAAGCCAGCGGCGGGTAGTCGGGCGAGAGGCCGACCCGCAGCGCCCCCGCGGCCAGGGCCCCGCCGGCGCCAACCATGAGGAAAATAAAAAGCAGTAGCGATCTTGCCATGTGTCATGCCCCCACTCGGGATCGCCATCGATCGCGATCAGCTCCAGGAAGCGGTGACTGTAGCACCAGCGGCGCGGCATGCCAAAGCGCCGTGTCGGGGCAACGACCGTGGCTATTGATCTATCCCAAGCCATGGGTCAGGATACTGGCGCAAAAATCCGGCAAAGGACAGCGACAAGAGGCGTCTCCATGTTCCAGGTATCACCAGGACTCTGCACACTATTGTTGGCCGCCGCGCTCCTGACCGCAGCCGGTGCCGCCGGCGCTGATGAAACGAAGCCGGGTACAGGCGCCGCGGCAGTGGATGGGAAGCGCCTGAAGGCAGCCGACGAGGAACCCGGCAGCTGGATGTCCTACGGTCGCACCTACAGCGAACAGCGCTTCAGCCCTCTCAAGCAGATCCACGCGAACAACGTCGATCAGCTGGGCCTGGCATGGTCCTACGACCTCAATACCGAGCGGGGGATCGAGGCCACGTCCATCGTGGTGGATGGCGTGATGTACACCACAACCAGCTGGAGCATCGTGCACGCGCTGGATGCCCGCACCGGCAAGCACCTCTGGACCTTCGATCCCGAGGTAGCCAGGGACAAGTTGCGGCATACTTGCTGTGGGCCGGTCAATCGCGGTGTCGCGGTGTGGAAGGGCCAGCTATTCGTCGGCGCGCTTGACGGCCGCCTGATCGCGCTCGACGCCGCCACCGGCAAGCCCAACTGGGAAGTGGCCACGGTCGACCCCGCCCTGCCCTACACCATCACCGGCGCTCCGCGAGTCATCGACGGGAAGGTCCTGATTGGGAACGGCGGTGCGGAGTTCGGCGTGCGCGGCTTCCTCGGGGCGTATGATTCTGCGACCGGCAAGCTGCTGTGGCGTTTTTACACGGTACCCGGCAACCCGGCCCTCGGCTTCGAGAACGACGCCATGGCAATGGCCGCGAAGACCTGGAACGGCGAGTGGTGGGAACTGGGCGGTGGCGGCGGCACAGTCTGGGACGCCATGGCCTACGACCCCGAGCTGGACCTCCTCTACATCGGTGTCGGCAACGGCACGCCCTGGAACCAGGAGATCCGCTCCCCCGGCGGCGGTGACAACCTCTTCCTCTCCTCGATCGTCGCGCTGCGCCCGGATACTGGCGAGTACGTCTGGCACTATCAGACGACCCCCGGGGAAACCTGGGACTACACCGCCACCCAGCATATCATCCTGGCCGACATCGAGCTCGAGGGCAAAACCCGCAAGGTCCTGATGCAGGCCCCGAAGAATGGCTTTTTTTACGTCATCGACCGGACCGACGGCACCCTGCTCAGCGCCGACAAATATATCGACCTGAACTGGGCCACTCACGTGGACCTGAAGACGGGCCGGCCGGTGGAAGTACCGGAGGCGCGTTACAAGGACAAGCCGTTCATCGTGGTGCCCTCCTACCTCGGCGGGCACAACTGGCACCCGATGTCCTACAACCCGCAGACCGGCCTGGTCTACATCCCGGTCCTGGAGTTTGGCGCCGCCTACGGGCAGCCCGAGAGTTTCACCTACAAGAAGGAAGTCTCCAATGTGGGCACCAGTGGCATCATCGGCAGTCTGCCCGATTCCCAGGCGGAGCGCGACGCTCTGCGCCCACTGATCAAGGGCCGCCTCGTTGCCTGGGACCCGAAAAAGCAGGGTGAGGCCTGGCGCGTGGAGCACAAGGGTGCCTGGAACGGCGGCACCCTGACCACCGCGGGCAATCTCGTATTCCAGGGTACCGCCGACGGCAAGTTCGTGGCGTTCAGCGCTGACAAGGGCGAGCGCCTCTGGGACTTCACAGCACAGACCGGTATCGTCGCGCCGGCCACGACCTACACCATCGACGGCGAGCAGTACGTCTCGGTCAACGTGGGCTGGGGCGGGGCCTTTGCCCTGGTGTTCGGCGAGTTCGTGCAGGCGGAGAGCATGCCCAACGTCAGCCGGGTGCTCACTTTCAGGCTGGGCGGCAAGGAGCGGCTGCCCGAAGTCGATTGGAAGCCCAGCGTGGTATTCAACCCGCCGGAGCAGACCGCGGAGCCGGACGTCATCCGTGAGGGTTTCGCCCTCTACCAGGACATCTGCATGGGCTGTCACGGCCTCAACGCGGTGTCCGGGCTGCTGATTCCCGACCTGCGAGGCTCTGGCCTGCTGCACAGCGCTCAGGCCTGGGACAGCGTGGTGCTCGGGGGAGCCCTGCGCGAGCGGGGTATGGCGGCTTTTGGCTCCACCCTCGACAAGGCACAGTCACAGGCAATCCGGGCCTATGTGATCGAGCAGGCCTGGCGCGGCAAGAAGTTGCGACAACAGGCGTCCAGTGCCGGCGGCTCGCTCCGGATTCTGGCGTCGAGCCCTGTTTCCAGCTACCGTACATAGGTCCACATGACATTTATCCGAGTTAATCGACAGGAGTACGCCATGACCGTCTTCGCCATGATTATCAATGGCCAGAAAGTCACCACGGATAGCACCGTGGGAGTCATCAACCCCGCCACCGGCGAGCCCTTCGCCGAGGTACCCGTCGGAACCCCCCAGCACGTGAACGAGGCGGTCGCGGCGGCGCGCGCGGCATTCCCCGCCTGGTCGGCGCTGAGTCATGCCGAGCGCAAGGCTAAACTGCTCGAGCTGGCCGGGGCGCTGGAGGCCAACATGCCCGAGCTGATGCAGTTACTGACACAGGAGACCGGCAAGCCGATGGGCGGCTACAACGGGACCGGGTCAGGTATGGAGGTCGGTGGCTCGATGGCGTGGATGCAGGCGACAGCCGAGACCGAGCTGCCGGTCGAGGTGGTGCAGGACGACGAGGTGGCGCGGGTCGAGGTGCACCGCAAGCCCCTGGGCGTGGTGGGGTCGATTACGCCCTGGAACTGGCCGCTGATGATCGCGGTGTGGCACTACGCGCCAGCCCTGCTGGCGGGCAACACAGTCGTCGCCAAACCATCAGAATATACGCCGGTGGCGACACTGCGCTTTGCCGAGCTGGCCAACGAGATCCTGCCGCCGGGCGTGCTCAACGTGGTGGCAGGTGACGGCGCCGTGGGCGCAGCGATTGCCGACCACGACGACATCAACAAGATCGTCTTTACCGGGTCGAGCGCCACCGGACGTGCCATCATGGAGGCCGCCGCCGGCAACCTGAAGCGCCTGACCCTGGAGCTCGGCGGCAACGACGCCGGTATCGTTCTGCCGGACGTCGACGTGAAAGCGGTGGCACCGAAGCTGTTCGGGGTTTGCTTCCACAACAACGGCCAGACCTGTCAGGCGCTGAAGCGCCTGTACGTGCACGAATCCATTTATGACGATCTGTGCGCGGAGCTGGTCGGCCTGGCGGAAAAGGTCAAGGTCGGCAACGGCCTGGATGAGGATACGGAGCTCGGTCCTCTCCAGAACGCCAAGCAGCTCAATATCGTGCGCGAACTGGCGGCCGACGCGCGGGCCGCGGGCGCCACCTTCCTGACCGGTGGTGAGGAGTCGGGTGGACCCGGCTATTTCTATCCGCCAACCATCGTGACCAACATCAGCGACGGCACGCGCTTGGTCGACGAGGAGCAGTTCGGCCCGATCGTCCCGGTGATCAAGTACAGTGATATCGACGATGCCATCGCCCGCGCCAACGCCAGTTCGGCGGGCCTGGGCGGCTCCATCTGGTCCAGCGACCTGAAGACGGCAGCCGGACTGGTGGAGCGCCTCGAGGCCGGGTCGGTATGGGTCAATACCCACGCCGACATCCAGCCCAATGCGCCGATGGGCGGCATGAAGCAGTCAGGAATCGGTTGCGAATTCGGGCACTGGGGACTGGAGGAGAATACCGGCATCCAGACCGTCAAAATCAGTAAATCCTGAGCGGCAGAGGAAAGCGCCGCAGAGGCGGCGGGTCGCGACCTTGCAACCAGCCCTGGCGACTGGGCTGGCCGGCCCGCGCGAGGCACTCATCCGTGGTGGGCAAGCCGGTACTGATCAGGCCTGAACACGCCCTCCAGACGCGGGAAACCGTCGGTACGACCCTGGCGGGCTGGGCGAGCTTCCAGCCCCTGTATGACGTGATCGCGGCGGAGCAGCCCGAACTCCTCGACTGACCCGACGCCCGGCGGGCCGTCCCGTAGACCAAAACTGTCCGGAAAATACTCTATACTTCCTGACGATCTGATAATAAGCAGGAGAATGATGTGGCATTGGAAATTATCGGCGCGGGGTTCGGTCGGACCGGCACCATGTCTCTGAAGGCCGCTCTGGAGCAATTGGGATATCCCTGTTATCACATGGTAGAGTGCTTCCCGAAAGGGCCTGAGCACTGGAAGCTCTGGGAACAGGTGGGACGCTCCACACCGGATTGGGACACGATTTTCGAGGGCTTCACTGCAACGGTGGACTTCCCGGCCTGCACAAGCTATGCCCCCCTGGCTGAATACTATCCTGACGCAAAAGTTGTGCTTACGGTGCGGGACCCGGAAAAGTGGTTCACCTCAGTCCAAAACACAATTTTTGGCGAAAAATGGATGGAGTTCCTGCCCGGCACTGAAGCGGGTGCTTACATGAAGGCGACCATCAATGACTACTTTGACGATCGGATGCATGACCATGATCACCTGATCAGGCGTTTCAATGAACATGTTGCAGAAGTCAGGGAGAAAATAAAGCCGGAGCGGCTTCTGGTTTTTGAAGTGGCGGATGGCTGGGAGCCGCTCTGCAATTTTCTCGAATTGCCGGTTCCCGATGCGGAATTCCCGCATATCAATGACACCGCCGCGGTACAAGGCATCATCGGAACCGTCATGGAAAAAGGGTTTCAGGCCGCGCTTGGCTACAAGGGTTAGCGGGTTCCCCTTATGAGCGCGGCGGATATGGCCGCTTTGTCCACATACTTGTCGGGGAGCCACCGCTAACGGGGCTCCTATCCTACGGGGGAGGTCCAGGCCCGCTCCTGCTGCGTCCCCGCAGCCTGTCCCCGGTCCTCGTCATAGCTGGCCGTCCACGCCTTATTCGGTGTAAAGCGAATTCATCATGGCCTCTATGTCGAAGTCGAAGCTGCGCATTCTGGGCGGGTACTGCCGGAGCGACTGGATGAATTTCCCGACCTGTGCTGCCGCCGGACCCAGCAGCCAGGAGCGGTTCTCCTGCCACTCGTCGAAGCCCCGGGCCTTGTGAAATCGCTCAAA
>JARRPM010000118.1:0-13793 GCA_037382865.1 Halioglobus sp.
AGGCGACCGTCCTCCAACTCCTGCAAGACTTCAACGGGCCCTGCAGAGAGCACCTGCTCTGGCTGGTAGGTGGACTGGTTTTTGCTGAGCGCCTCCTCGCGGGTCTGCCCCGGTTTGTTTGCGCGTATCACCTTGCGAGTATGACAGACCCCGACAGGCAGCTCCCGCTCCACACAGTATCTCACCATTTGCCTGTAGCGCGGCTCAAACACGTGAAGTGCCCGCGGGACCCCGGGAAAGGAGACCGCGCCCGGTATGGGGAAGAGGGCAACGTCGGTCATTAAGGCGGCACCTCCTTGGAAATAATTCTGCAGTCAGGTCAGAGTCAGGATGAATTGTTGCGATACCGCAAAGGTACGCATCCGGGCCGGGTTCAGATGATAGAGCTTACTCTTCCTCCAAAGGTATAGAGATCCGGGAGATCCGGGGACAGTTAACTTAACTCTGGGAATTCTTGAAACAGTTTAAATGAATTAGGTCTGCGCCTGGTCTCAAGTAGTCAAGGAAGACGCAGAGGACTGAGGTCATGGCAAGGATGCCGAGATTGGTCCGTCCAGGTTACACACCATGTCAGCCAGCGCGGTAATCGACGGATGAAGACCTTCTTTTGCCGGGAGGATTATCGCGCTTATCTGGACTTGTTGGCAGATGCCAAGGCAGAAGCGGGGGTGTCTGGCTAGGCGTACTGCGGTGTTCCATAGCGGGGAGGCCGGCAGGTGATGAATGGTTCGTAGAGCAGTTGGAGACGCTGACCGGAAGGGATTTGAAGAAGCAGAAACTCGGACCTAAACAGTCAAATAAGTAAACTGTCCCCCGAATCTCAGAAATAGCTAAACTGTACCCGAATCTGTCTGTACCGGAATCTGTAACCAGGAAGTCGGCTGTTATGGCGCTTGAGACCCTTTTCCCACTTGGAATAAGCCAATATATCGTAGGCGGCATCTGGGAATTCCGGGGACAGTTAACTTAATTCCGGTGCGCACCGGACCTGATGCTGTCCAAAAAGCCACCGGGGACGCGATCATGGCAAGGTACCTGAGATTGATGGCGGGGGCTTGCCCGTACCATGTCGCAGGCGCGACGATTACTCAGGATAACTTTTCCGTGCCGGGGAATCTGGAGGTTTTGACCGGACCAGAGTTGAAATAAAGGAAATCCGGACTGAAACAGTCAATCCATATCACCCAATCGGAGGTGTTTTCCGCTTATGGAGCCTGCAACCGTTGTCTATGTGGCAGATCCCGACGAGGCGATGACCCAGGCCTTGGCGACGCTGCTGGGTTGTTATGGGATAACCGTGCACGCAGTCAATCGCGGGGCCGGCTTGCTGGACGACCTGGCTGGCACGTCCGGGGACCGTCGCTGCCTGTTGCTTGCGGAAAGCCTGCCGGATGTCGACGGTCTGGCACTGCTGGCGCGATTGCGGGCGGTCGGGCATACTTTTCCCGTCGTGATACTAGCTGACAGACCGGGCGACGCCCTACGCGAGGCGGCAACCAGGGCCGGAGCGGCCGACGTTGTGGACCGGCCACTCGTCGCTGCCTATTTGTTCGCCCGGCTGGCGGAACTTATCCCCGGCTCGACCTCTCTTCCGGTTGTTTCTCCCAGTACGATGGAACTCGAGGATGGTACGCTGGTCACCCTGCGTATGATGCGACCGGAGGACGCGGACATGGAGCAGGCCTTTGTATCTTCACTGTCGGACCGGTCCCGCTACATGCGCTTCTTCTCCGGGCTGAAGCAATTACCGCCGTTCATGCTGGAAGAGCTGACCAATCCCAGGTATCCGGCGAGTTATGCCCTGATCGCCACGATCCCGGCGGACGGTGGCGAGCGCCAGATTGGTGTCGCCCGCTACGCACCGACCGACCAGCCCGGTCGCGCGGAGTTCGCCGTGGTAGTGGCGGACGAGTGGCAGGGCCGCGGTATTGCCAGTCAATTGATGCGAGGCATTACCGTGGCGGCCTCGGTGGCCGGACTCTCGCAACTGGAGGGGCTGGTGCTCGCTGAAAACCGATCGATGCTCGCCCTGGCGAAACACCTGGGATTCAACCAGGAGTCCTGTCCTGACGACAAGGCGCTGGTGCGGGTCGTTAAATCCCTCGGCAAGGCGCCGGACTAAGAGGTCGACGCCGGAAATAGGGGACAGACCACGATTTGCAAATCGTGGTCTGTCCCCTATCACCTCGGGCCGACGCAGGCCATCAGGAACCGACCCGGTTCCCCGGGCGGTCACTCCAGGCGCATACGCTCGATAATTTCCATCAGCTCGCCGCTTTCCCCGGCCTGCCGCAGTTTTTCCCTGGTTTTTGCGACGTCTTCGGGGCTCTGCTCGCTGATCAGGAAGCGCAGGGGCTCATCGCGGAACACGGCGGTGTCGGCGACGTCCAGCTTGTTCACCCGCATGATGCCCTTGAGCGAATCGACGTACTCCTGGCCGCGCTCGGAATAGCGCACCAGGCCGTCGGCGAGCTTCATCGAGCTCAGCGGCTCGCCGGCGGCTCTCATTTCCGCACGCAGGCGGCGGAAATCCTCATACGCGCGGTGCGACATCAGGTTGATGAAGTAACCGCGCACGCTGTCGAAGGGCCACTCGAAGGCCTTGATGCGGTGGTCGCCCTTGGAACTGGTGCGCTGCTCCTTGGGCTTGAGTCCGTCGCCCTTGTAGGTCCACTGGCCAAACAGTGAATTGCCCTCCGTCGCGAAGCGTGACGTGCCATAGCCGCTTTCGTAGGCTGCCTGGCCGAGTGCGAGACCTGCCGGGACGACATCGACACGGTAGATCAGATCCTCCAGCAGACGCCCCATCTCGTCATGATCTTTCTGCAGGGCCTGGGCGTCCTCCGCTTCCATGCCGGGCAGCAGGATGGCGACGCGCTGGACCACCTGCAGGCTCTCGGGTGAAATGGTGCCGTCGGCTTCGAATTCTTCTCTGGCCTTCAGCAGGCCTTCGCGGAGTGTCATCGTCATCACGTTGGCGTGCATGACCAGCGGCAGCATGAGGCGGTAGAAAAGCGCTTTTTTGACCGGGACGGGCAGGGTCGATGAAAACTTGCTCCAGGAGGGATGGATGGCCGTGAGGATGACATGCGGGACGGTCAGCGGTTCCCCCCGGTTGACCTCGCCCCACCAGTTTTCCGACTCCAGCCACGGGATCAGCTCCTCCCGGCCGTACAGCACCACAACCTCGGGGAGCTCTCCTGCTGGCGCCGGTTCCGGTTCTGCCGACAAAGCGGACCGGGCCAGCAGCAAGGACGCCAGCGCCGCAATCAAAACGAGGTTGTCGAGTCGGGACTTGATCATAAATCTGCTCACTTACTTGATGATCCAGGGTTGTGAATACCAGTGAAAACGACCACTCTGGTCGCTGCCCGCCGTGCAGTTATACCGCGCACGGCCGGAGGGCAGGGGATTTGGCGGCTGTACAAGAATCCGGTTCTCATCCACCCGGACCGGGACTTGCCCCTGCCCGGAGACGAAACAGTTGACCCGGCCGGCGTCAAAGCCTTGCTCGAACCGCAGGACCAGCACCGGGCGGACCGCGGGTCCCGCCAGGACGATGTCCTCCAGCGGCTCGCCATCTGCCGCTTCAAGCCTGATGGATTCCGGCCCGGCTGCCAGTGGCATCGGCAGGCTTTTGACCTTGGTGGCAAAGTCCTGACGATCACCGTAGGTGCCGCCGAAGGGGAAACGCGGCAGTGCCCGCAGGTCGCTGAACTTTCCCAGTGGGCCGGACTGCTGGCCGAAACCGGTATAGCCCAGGGCATCGGCGATCTCCAGAATGGCGTTGTTGTATTCGCCGAATGGGTAGGCGAAGAGCTTCACCGTCTCCCCGGTCTCCTCCGCAATGCGTTTTTCCGCATCCATGATTTCAGTTCGGACCCAGGCCCTCCAGGCGGCTTCGTCCTGACCGGGCCGGCGCTCCAGCAGGTAGGGGTGGCTGACGCCGTGGTTGGCGATGGTCGCACCGCCGGCCCTGATCTCGCGCAGCTGATCCCAGCTCATGAACAGCGGGCGGTTCTCGTCGTGTGGCTCCGTGTTGACGAAGACCGTAAACGGCCAGCCTTTTTCTTTCAGCAAGGGCCAGGCAGTGTCATAGATGGAGATGTAGCCGTCATCGAAGGTGATTGCGGCCGTCCTGTCAGGCGGGGTCTGGCCGGCGCGCAGGCTCTCGACGAGGTCCTGTAACGGCACGACGTCGAAGCCAGCCTCCTGCAGGTAATCGAGGTGCATCGCAAAGCGCTCTGGCGATGTACTGGTGCTGGCCGGTGTGTCCTCGCTGATGTGGTGGTACTGCAGGACGACCGCACCCTCAGCGAGTGGGGTCAGTAACAGGAGGAGGAGCAGGGGTAACAGGCAGGTTTTCACAGTCGCAATTCTCGCCGGGGCAGGGGCGTAAATGTAGCGTGTATGGGGCGCCCGCGTCACCCCCTTTGCAGGGGGACATGGAAATAGGGGGACAGACGAAATAGGGGGACAGACCACGATTTGAAAATAAAAATCGTGGTCTGTCCCCCTATTTCGTGGTCTGTCCCCTATAATTACTGGCAATGACCCGGCCGTTGCGCAGGCCCAGCGCGGCGCCTCGCGGCACCGGCTTCCACCCTGCGTCGTTGAGCGGCACGCTGGCGAGCAGAATCGTATTGCGATGAAGCGAATCAATGTGTGCGCCCCGCGCATGCCAGTCCTCGCCGGAAAATGATTCACGGGCGAAATGGCGCATCACCAGGCCGGGCTCTCGCGCTGCTGTCAGCCCTTCAGGCGTTTCAAAGACACGTCGATCGGCATGCACATACAGTACCTCGCCGTCGAAAAACAGAAAGTTTGCTGGTCCCAGCTGCCGCATCTTTTGGCAAAACGCCACAAAGACCCTGAAACGGGCGTTGACGGTCACTGCATTGGCTCGCTCAAGCAGCGCCAGCAACAGCAGGAATGCCAGTTCGGAGTCGGTATCGCCGACACGCTGCCCGAGCAGCCTGCCGGAGTCCGGCAGCGATTCGATCCCGGCCAACGTGCCATTGTGGGCGAAATGATGAACGCGACCGTAACGTACCCGTGTAAAGGGATGGGTGTTGGCTATCACCGTACCTCCCTGAGACGCTCGCCGGACATGCGCAATAACGGTCTGGCTCGGTATCTCGCGTGACATGACCATGTGCGCCAGCGCGCTTGCGGCCGCGGGCTCGGCCTCCCTGAACAAATGCGTGTCCCGATCTTCGGCAAAGGCGATCCCCCAACCATCCCGGTTGCGATGACGTTCCCCGCCCTCGCGTGCAAACAGGTCCAGCTCGTACCGCAAAACGGTCGGACGGGCACTGGACATGCCGAAGAGCTCACACATGGGTGACCTCTCCAGGTACCGGGAAAGGGACGTGTTGCCGCAGGAATGCCGAGCGGCACATTGGCGGTGCCCAGCCCAATCTTTCCGGGAATGGCCCGCTCATTGCATGTGGTCCGCAAGATTGCCCATAATCCATACCGTTCCGCCGATCATAATAGTGAGCAACAGCGCCGAGAACAGAATCAACTGCAGGTCCTCGCGTTTTTGCCGGCTGAGGTCGATATGCAGAAAGCAGCGCAAATGAACGAGCAGCTGGACGATGCCGGCAACGCCAACCGTGATCAGCGCCGCTTCGCTGGAGAGGCGCCCGGATACGACCGCGATAAAGGCTGTCGCCGTGAGCACTGCCGCCAGCACATAGCCGGCTATCTGGGTGGTCGCCTCGCGAGTCTGTTCGTTCATGCCACGCCTCCGAGGAAGACCGTCGAGAATATGCCTATCCAGATAATGTCGAGAAAGTGCCAGTACAGGCCCAACCGCAGGATCCGGGTCTTGACTGCGTTCGTCAGACCCACAGCCTGAACCTGCCAAAGCATAACGCCTATCCAGATCAGGCCGGCCGTGACATGCAGGCCATGCAGTCCCACCAGCGCGTAAAAGGACGACAGCCAGCCGCTGCGCTGGGGTGTCGCGCCTTGCGCCGCCATGTCGGCGAAATCGTGCAGTTCGAGACCCAGGAAGCCAAGGCCCAGTAAAGCGGTAAGGATCAGCCATACCACCAGGCGGCTGCGGTCGGGCCGGTGTTTCATGGCCAGGCTGGCGAAGCCGAAAGTGAGGCTGCTCGTCAGCAGCAGGGTCGTCTGGAGGGCCACGCTGGTGAGATCGAACAGGTCGGCGGGTCCCGGCCCACCCGCCAGTGCGTGGCGCATCGTCGCATAGGTGGCGAACACCATGCCGAAGGTGATGACGTCACTCATTATGAATACCCAGAACCCGAAGACGGCGATTTCGGCCTGGTCATGAGCAGTGCCGTGCACCGGGCCGAGGTTGAGTCCTGGATGAACAGGGGCGCTCATGCGCGAGACTCCCCGGGAAGCGTGTCCGGCGCCGCCAGCCCCCGGTTTGCCGCGGTGATTTCCTCGTCGCGCGTCACCCCCTGTGCACCGTTCAGCTCTCGCAACCATTCATTTTCAGCGCGCGCGACATCGCTGGCGGGAATGACAGTATGGCGCGTCTCACGTGAGCCCAATACAATTACGCCGGCCACAAGACCCAGCGCCGAAACGGCAGCCAGCCAGCCGATGTGCCAGACCATGGCAAAGCCGAAAAATGTGGCCGCCACGAAGGCGCCCGCCGCCTTTTCCGTGTAGAACGGGTCGCGAGCGCTGACTGACGGAATGATGGCAAAGTTCCATTCCGGCGGCGGTGAGGGTGTTGCCCATTCGAGCGTGCGCCCGTCCCAGGGATCACCGACCGGCACGGCGAGCGCTTCGCGATGACGAATGCTGGTAACGAAAGTCCAGCACAGGGCCACCAGAGCCAGCAGAATAACAAGGGCACCAGCCCCGGACACGATCAGCCAAGGTACAAACGCGGGATCATCCCACATCGATGCGCGGCGTGGCATTCCCATGAGGCCGAGCGCATACAATGGCAGGAAGGCAAAGCTGAATCCCGCAATCCATAACCATGCGGTGCGCGCGCCCCAACGGGCATCGAGGCGAAAGCCGAAGACCTTGGGGAACCAGTAATGCACGCCGGCAAGCATACCGAACAGCACACCGGGGATCAGCACATTGTGGAAGTGCGCGACCAGAAACAGCGAATTGTGGACCTGGAAATCGATTGTCGGGTTGGCGAGGAGCACGCCGGTCATTCCGCCGATGGTGAACAGCATGAAAAAGCCGAACAGGTAGATCATGGGCACCCGCATGCGGATACGCCCGCGCCACAGGGTCGCCATCCAGTCATACACTTTCACGCCGGTCGGGATCGCGATCAGCATCGTCGCCACGCCAAAGGCGGCGTTCACGCTGGCGCCCTGTCCCATGGTAAAAAAATGATGTAACCACACGGTGAAAGACAACACGGCAATCGACATCGTCGCGATTACCAGCGAGCGATAACCGTACAGCGTCTTGGCCGCAAAGGTCGCAGAGATTTCGGAGAATACCCCATAGGCCGGCAGGATCAGGATATACACCTCAGGATGGCCGAACATCCAGAACAGGTTGGCATAGTTCATCATATTGCCGCCCAGATCGTTGGTGAAGAAATGAAAGTCCAGATAGCGGTCAGCGGCGAGCATCAACGACGAGACAGTGACCGGCGGCATCGCAAAAACGATCAGGATCGAAGTGCATAGGGCAGTCCAGGTGAACATTGGCATGCGCATGAAGGTCATGCCGGGTGCGCGCAGCTTGTAGATCGTCACCGAGAAATTGATACCCGACATGAGCGAACCCAGGCCGGATATCACCACTGCCCAGATCCAGTAATCGACGCCTTCCCCGGGGCTGAAAGCAAGCTCCGTGTAGGGTGGATAGGCCGTCCAGCCCCCCGTCCCGAACTGTCCGATCACAAGTGAAATCATAATCAGAGACGCGCCCGCCGCCGTCATTGCCAGGCTGATCTGGTTCATCACTGGAAAGGCCATGTCGCGGGCCCCTATCTGCAGCGGGACGATGCAGTTGATGAAGCCTACAATGAACGGCATGGCTACGAAAAAGATCATGATCGTGCCATGCGTGCTGAATAACTGCGCGAAATGATCGGGTGACAGGAACCCACCCCCCTGCGCTGCCGCCTGATTGATGCGCATCAGCACGCCTTCGATCACACCCCGCACCAGCATAAGGAGGCCGATGGCGATGTACATGATACCGATCTTCCTGTGGTCGACACTGGTGAGCCATTCACACCACAGTGGCCGCCACAGACGGTAGATGCTGAGCAGCAGCAGAGCGCCCAATGCTGCAACGATGACCAGCAGCCCTGCGCCATCGGCAATGGCCTCGCTGAGGCCCGGGTGCCCGAAGAAAACCGTCAGCGGCAGGTCGTCCAGCCCCAGACGCCCAAGCGGACCCTCGTTCATAGCCTGTCGTCTACCGGGGTGTAGGCAGAGGCGCCGGGTTGCTGCTCAGGCGCGATGGGCGTACCGGTGTGGTACCGGCCAACGATTTTCCCGAAGAGGTTCGCGTCTTCAACCGGTACGGGGAACGGGCGTCGATGCCCGGCCTCCCCGGAGAATATGGCGGTCGCCTCTGCCAGCGAACCTGACGCCGCCAGCTTGTTATAGGTGGACTTGTCGAGTCGGACGGGACTGTTTGCCGCCCTTTCCGACCACCTTCGGTAGTCCGCTTCACTGAGAATACGAACGCGGAACTGCTGCCCGGAAAATCCACTGCCGTTGTACTGCATATTGCGGCCCACGGCTGTCCCTGGCGCACTGGCCACCAGGTTTAGCCGCGTCACCATTCCGGGCATGGCGTATAGCTGACCCGCCAGCGAGGGCACCATGAAACTCTGCATGACGGTATCGCTGGTCAGCTTCAGCGTGACTGGCTGACCGGCGGGAATAACCAGGTCACCGAGGCTGGCGATACGCTCCCCAGGGTAAAGGAACAACCATTTCCAGTTCAGCCCCACCACTTCGATTTCCAAAGGTGTGGGCCCCAGCGGCTTTTCAGGAGCGTACCGATGGGTATCCTGCCACAGCAGCCAGCTGAGTACGACCACGATCGCGAGCGGGACACCCCACATCATCAATTCGACCAGGGGACTGAATCCCCAGTCGGGCCGGTAGGCAGCTGCATTCCTGCGGCGATAGCGCCAGTAGATCAGCGGCACACCCACCAGCACCGGCAACACCGCCACCAGCGTCAGGACCACCACAACCAGCAGATGCTGTTGTTGGGAGGCCGCGACCGGACCCAGCGGATCGAGCAAACCTTTCACCGCAGAAAATTGTCGCGCAGCAGAGACACCACCTCTTTTACTCGCCCGTCCAGTACAGCCTTCACCCCGAACAGTGCCGTTGAACCGATTTGTTGCAGTTCTGTCCTGGGCGGCATAACCAGCTCCATCCGGCTGACCTTCACGTCCAGCAGTGCCGGCCCGTCATGTGCCAGCCACTCCTGCATGGCGCCGTCGAGCGCGTCGGCGCTATCGACGCGTCTGCCATAAAGTCCGCACGCTTCAGCGACAACGGCGAAATCGGGATTGTCGAGCCTGGTATAACTATCGAGTAACCCTTCCACGCGCTGCTCCATCTCGACAAAACCCAGGGAACCATTGTTGAATACCAGCAGTTTGACCGGCAGCTTTTCCTGCCGCAGCGTCAGTAAGTCACCCATCAACATGGTCATTCCGCCATCGCCGCACATGGCGATCACCTGCCGATCAGGCCATGCCGCGGAAATCCCCAGCGCCTGGGGATAGGCGTTGGCCATGGTGCCGTGGAGGAGGCTGATCAAAAACCGGCGGCCGGCCCTTGCCTGAATATGCCGCAGACACCATACCTGCGGGCTGCCACCATCCGCCGTGAAAACGGCATCGTCATCGGCCAATCTGTCGAGCCGTTGGGCGACGAACTGTGGGTGAATCAACGAAGGATCGGGCTCCTCTGCGGCCGCCGCGTACCCCGCCTTGTCGTCTTCCCAGTGCTGCAGTGACTTGTCCAGATGTTGCCGGTGCGATTTGCCTTCGACCATTGGCAGCAGAGCCGCCACGGTGGGCCCCACATCACCCACCACTCCCAGGTTGACGGGGCTGCGCCGGCCGATGTGCAGTGAATCGACATCGACCTGGGCGATTTTTGCCTTCGGCGGGTAATACTGTGTCCAGGCAAAATCAGTGCCGAGACAGAGCAGCAGGTCCGCCTTCTCAATTGCCTCCACGCCGGCGCGGTTGCCGAGAATGCCTGTCATGCCCACATTGAATGGGTTGTCCGGTTCAAGGAATTCCTTCGCCCGGCTGGTGTGAACGATCGGCGCGTTCAACTTTTCGGCCAGGCCGACAACTTCGTCATGAGCGTTGCGCGCACCATAGCCTGCATAGATTGTCACCTTTTGCGCGTCGTTGAGTAATTCAGCCAGCGCGCCAAGTTCATTCGCCGACGGCACGGTCACCGGTTGCGGCCGGTGGACCGACCATTCCAGGTCATCCGCATCTTTTTCCAGGAACATGTCGCCGTTGACAATGATCACCGCGACCCCCCGCCGGTTCAGGGCAGCCTGAGCCGCAAGTGCAGTAATGCGCCGTGCCTGCGAGGGATGCGAGATCGCTTCACAGAAAACGGAACACTCTTCGTAGACCTTGCGCTGGTCGACCTCTTGCGGAAAATCAAGCCCGACCTGTGACCGATCGATATTCGAGGCGACCAGTAGCACTGGCGCGCCGTTGCGATGGCTTTCGTAAATACCATTGACGAAATGCAGGCTGCCCGGGCCGGCGGTCCCCGCGCACAGCGTCAGTTCACCGGTCATATAAGCTTCCGCACCGGCAGCCAGCGCACCCACCTCTTCGTGGCGCACATTGATCCATTTGAGGTCCGATTGCCGGATCGCATCCGTAAAATGATTTATGGTGTCACCGACGATACCGTAACCGCGCCTGGCTCCGGCTGATACGATCGTATCGACGACTATTTCCGCAACGGTTTTGGACATATCATCGCTTCTTTTCTCATGGCCCGGTTGAAGTAGGCAACCCGCCCCGGGTGGAGCTCACCGCCTGCAGGTTGACAGAAGGAGCCTCCCGCCTTTCGCTGCGCCGCCATTCTCGCCGCGCGCAAGCAAGATTGTCGGCGATCGGGTTTCCCCGAAGCACGGAGTCGACACGATGCCGAACGCGGATTCGCGCGCTGCTCTGAAGTATAGAAAAGTCTAAGGGTTTTGTACGTAGAATGACTGGCAAGTTCCATCTGCCAGGCTAGGAGAATGTACATCGGGGGCCTAAACTCCCTGAAAACTTGCACGCATCCATCAGAAATTGAGTCACAAGCCTGCGTCCTGAACAGCGGCAGGCAGCGGTCTGACGTCCGGGACTGTGGCCCGATGATTCTGGTGACTTTCTGGTGGCCTGGCGGTGAGGTCTACCTAAAGTTAAGACGGAAGTACAGGAAGAATAAATCGGTTCCTGTGAAAGGCAGGCGACCTTGCGCCTGGTTCTGCGTGGGCACCAATACGGTTTTCGACGAATCTCCTGTAAGCCTCTGTGGCATCGGTGTTTTTCATGTCCAATCCGTTACGTGCTCTAGGCTGGAATAGTGTTAAAGCGCCGCAGGGGGACAGACCACGATTTGAAAATAAAAATCGTGGTCTGTCCCCCTATTCTCACAGAAAGTTCGGCTATTCACCCAAGTCCTGCTGGAGCCCTAGCTGTTGTGCCAGAAGGTCTGATCGGGCACGGAGCTTTTTGCGCTGGTGCTTGAGTTCCCGTACGAAGATAGTCGCCAGCGGTGAGAGGGCACGACCCGCAAGATATGTGATCCCGGTGTCCAGCGAGGGCCGTGGGCCACTGGTGTCGATCACAACCAGCCCGCCTGTCGCCAGATCTTGCTCCAATAGCGCAAGTGGTGCCAGTGACACCGCATCGGTGGACGCGACAATACGCTTGATGGCAGACAACGTGGTCAGTTGAAACCGGGGATGAAACACGCCCTTCTCCTCATCGAAAAGGCCGGCACGTTGATCCCGCCCCAGCAATCGGGCGATGTGCCGGGGCGCACTGTTACCTGCCAGTGGAAAGCGGTGAATGGACTTCAGGCTCACCCGGCGCCGACCAGCCAACGGGTGGTCGGGGGCGCAATAGTAATAGAGAGCATCAGCCCCGATTCGCGCCGTTTGCAGGCGAGGATCGTCCCTCAAGTCGCCGAGGTCGCCCACTGCCAGTTCCACCTCTCGACTAACCAGCAGCGGCGCGAAGTCCGCCCAGCTGGCTTCGGTGAATCGCACGGCGAAGTCTGCAATCTGCTGTGACAGTGCCGTGATGGTTTCCGGCACCAACAGGTAACCGGGATAGGAACCGGCGGCGACCGACAGTGTCCCCCGGGCAGAGCGCACCGCGTCTGCGACCTCCTGTTCCAGTTCCAGGATCTGGGGCAACAGCCGACGCGCTCTGCTTATCACCTGCCAGCCCAGGGGCGTCGGCTCTATACCGGTCGGCAGCCGGTCGAACAATGGGCATCCGAGCCGCCGCTCAAGAGCGCGGATGGATTGGGTGAGCGCAGGCTGGCTGATCCCCAGTGTCCTCGCCGCTTCATGGAAGTTACCGGTATGGGCCAGGGCATCGACGTGTCGGAGTTGTTTGATGGTGAGCGACATAAGGTTAACTTATCAAAATAGATAATTAATTTATCAAATATGGCGGGTTTTTTCTTCTTTCTCGGATACACTCTTTGATCGTAGCGCGGTTCCAATCACTTTTTAGAGGCACCTCTTATGCATGATGTAATTCCGGTGAGAGAGCTCACAGGCTCACTCGCCATCCCGTTTTCCAGGGTTTCGATCACCCGACTGCTTTTTCTGTGCGGCCTTCTGCTGGTGTCCATCAACGGCTGGACGGCGGACAAGCCAAACATTCTCGTGATCTGGGGCGACGACGTCGGCGTCATGAACATCAGTGCCTATCACAACGGGATGATGGGGGGGCGCACCCCCAATATTGACCGCATTGCCAATGAGGGGGCGATCTTTACCGATGCCTATGCCCAACAGAGCTGCACGGCGGGGCGAGCCTCTTTCATCCTGGGTCAGCACCCGTTCCGGACCGGCCTGCTGACCATCGGGATGCCGGGAGCGAAGCAAGGCATCCAGGACAAGGATCCCACGATCGCCGAACTGCTCAAGAATCACGGCTATGTCTCTGGCCAGTTTGGTAAGAACCACCTGGGCGACCGCGACGAGCACCTGCCCACCAATCACGGCTTCGATGAGTTCTTCGGCAACCTTTATCACCTCAATGCCGAGGAGGAGCCGGAGAGCGAGTTTTATCCCAAGTCTCCCGAATTCCACAAGAAGTTCGGGCCCCGGGGCGTGCTGCATGCCTACGCGGATGGCAAGATCGAGGACACCGGACCCCTGACCCGCAAGCGCATGGAGACCGCGGACACCGAGTTTCTCAACGCTAGCCTCAAGTTCATTGAAAAAGCCCACAAGGAGGGTAAGCCGTTCTTCGTCTGGCACAATTCCACCCGCATGCATGTCTGGACACACCTGAGCGATAAATACCGGGGTAAATCGGGGTACGGGCTCTATGCTGACGGCATGATGGAGCTGGACGACGGGGTCGGCACGCTGCTGGACAAGCTCGACGAACTCGGAATCGCCGATAACACCATCGTGATCTTCAGCACCGACAATGGCGCCGAGAAATTCACCTGGCCTGACGGTGGCACGACCCCCTTCCGGGGCGAAAAAGGGACCACCTGGGAGGGCGGTTTCCGCGTCCCGATGATGGTGAAATGGCCCGGCCACATCAAGCCAGGAACCGTGGTCAACGATATCTTCTC
>JARRPM010000119.1:0-7150 GCA_037382865.1 Halioglobus sp.
ACGAGACGGCCTGCGAGCGGGGCGGCCTGGTCGACTTCGCGGAACTCCTGTTGCGGGCCCACGAACTCTGGCTGAAAAATCCCGAGGTGCTGTGCCACTACCAGGGCCGTTTCCGGCAGATTCTCGTCGATGAATTCCAGGATACCAATACGATCCAGTACGCCTGGCTGCGGGTGCTGGCGGGAGGGGAGATACCGGTGGTGGCGGTGGGCGACGACGACCAGTCCATCTACGGCTGGCGTGGCGCCAGAATCGAGAACATCCAGCGCTTCAGCGACGATTTCCCGGCTACGCAAACGGTGCGGCTGGAGCAGAACTATCGCTCCACCCAGACCATACTGCAGGCCGCCAATGGTGTCATCGCCTGCAATTTCGGCCGGCTGGGCAAGGAACTCTGGACCGCCGGTGAATCGGGCGAACCCATAGACCTCTACGCCGGATTCAATGAACACGACGAGGCCCGCTATATCGTCGACCAGGTCGAGCAGTGGCTGCAGGCGGGCAACCCGCGTGCCTCCGTCGCGGTGCTCTACCGCTCCAACGCCCAGTCACGGGTGCTGGAAGAGGCGTTGATCCGCGCTGCCATTCCCTACCGCATCTACGGCGGCCAGCGTTTCTACGAGCGGATGGAGATCCGCAATGCGCTCGCCTACCTGCGCCTGCTCGTGAATCGGGGGGACGACGCCTCGGTGGAGCGGGTCATCAATACCCCGCCGCGTGGTATCGGCAGCAAAACCCTCGATACGGTGCGCGACTGCGCCCGCAGCCGCGGCATCCCCCTGTGGCAGGCGATCGGTGTGGTGCTCGAGGAAAAACTGCTCCCGGCGCGGGCGCTCTCCGCATTGCAGGGCTTTACGGTGCTTATCAATGAGCTCGATTCCGGTACCGACGCCATGAACCTGGAGGAGCTGGTCGAACACGTGACCAATGCCGCCGGGCTGATCGACTACCACCAGAAGGAGAAGGGCGAAAAGGGCCAGGCCCGCGTGGAAAACCTGGAGGAACTGGTCAACGCCGCCAAGCAGTTCGTTGCGGAAGGAGAGGAGCTCTCCCCATTGCAGCAGTTCCTGGACAATGCCGCGCTGGATGCCGGCGACGCCCAGGCCGACGAGCACGAGGATAGCGTACAGCTGATGACGCTGCACTCCGCCAAGGGGCTGGAGTTTCCCCTTGTTTTCCTGGCCGGCATGGAGGAGAACCTGTTTCCCCATCGCATGTCCCTGGAAGAGCCGGGGCGCCTCGAGGAGGAGCGGCGCCTCTGCTATGTCGGTATCACCCGCGCCATGGAGAAGCTGGTGATCACCTATGCCGAGTCGCGGCGCCTTCACGGGGGTGAGACCTTCAATACGCCGTCGCGCTTTATCCGGGAGATTCCGCCCGGGCTGCTGCAGGAGGTGCGGCTCCACACCACCGTCTCGCGCCCCGTCAGCAGCATTCTCCAGGCGCAGGTTCCCGATACGGGACTCAGTCTCGGGCAGCGGGTCTACCACCAGCTGTTTGGGGAGGGCATCGTGCTAAACTTCGAGGGCCGTGGCGCGAGTGCGCGTGTCGAGGTCAACTTCGACCAGGAAGGCAGCAAATGGCTGGTGCTGCAGTACGCCAACCTGCAGCTGCTGTAACGACGACAAAAAAGGACGCTGACGTGGCGACGAGCTCTTTTGAAAAGCGCTACACCCCGCTCATCATCCTGCTGCTGGTGGCTGCGCTGGTGGCGGTGGTTGCACTGTGGGCGACCGACCGGGTGCGCCACACGGCCCGCAACGGCGCGGTGGGCGTCACCGACCGCTCCGCCGGGACCTATCACTGGAAGCTGGTCACAACCTGGCCCAAGAATTTTCCCGGGCTCGGAGCCGGCCCCGAGAATTTCGCGCGCTATGTCAACGAAATGAGTGGCGGACGCCTCACGGTGCGCGTCTACGGTGCGGGAGAGATCGTCCCGGCCTTCGAGGTGTTCGATGCGGTCTCACAGGGCGTCGCTGACGCGGGCCACGGTGCCGCCTACTACTGGAAAGGCAAGATCCCCGCCTCGGTGTTCTTTACCGCGGTGCCCTTCGGTTTCACCGCCCAGGAGATCAATGGCTGGCTCCACTATGGGGGTGGCCTGGAACTGTGGCGCGAGACCTACGCGCCTGCCAATATCGTGCCGTTCGCCGGCGGCAACAGTGGCGTCCAGATGGCCGGCTGGTTCAACCGGGAAATCAACTCCGTCGAGGACCTGAAGGGCCTGAAGATGCGCATTCCCGGCCTGGCCGGGGAGGTCTTCGCCGCGGCCGGCGGCACGGCGGTCCGGATCCCGGGCAGCGAACTCTACACCTCGCTGCAGACCGGGGTGATCGACGCCACGGAGTGGGTCGGGCCCTACAACGACCTGGCGCTGGGTCTGCACGAGGTTGCCAGGTACTACTACTACCCCGGCTGGCACGAGCCGGGTTCCATGCTCGAGCTTATCGTCAACCGCGACTCCCTGGAGGCGCTGCCCGATGACCTTCAGGCGATCGTGAAGTACGCGGCCAGGGCCATGAACCAGGACATGCTGGACGAATTCACGGCCCGTAATAACGCGGCACTGCGGGAACTGATCGACCACCACGACGTGCAGTTGCGGCGGCTGCCCGACGATGTGTTACAGGCGCTGTGGCGCGGCAGCGAAGAGGTGATGCGCCAGCTGGTGGAAAGCGACCCGATGGCAGCCCGGGTGCACGAATCCTACCAGCGGTTTTACGATGGGGTCCGCGCGTACCACCATATATCCGAACAGGCCTACATCAATGCCCGTGACAGGGTGATGGACGGGGGCGATCAGTAGCCTCAGCGACTGATCGCACGGGTCCGCCCGCTCTGGTCGATGGCCACAAACACGAACTCCCCCTCGGTAACCTTGATCGGTTCGCCATCGTGCAGGGAATTGATCCACACCTCCACCACGATGCGCACCGAGCTGCGCCCGACTTCCAGCACGTCGCAGTAACAGGAAACGACGGCCCCGACGTGCACCGGGGTCAAGAATGCCATGCCCTCGACTGCCACGGTCGCGACCCTGCCGCCCGCCACCTCGCTGGCCGTAACCATACCCGCTGTATCCATCTGGGAGAGCAGCCAGCCACCGTAGATGTCGCCGTAGGCGTTGGTGTCCCGGGGCATGGCCACCGTCTGCAGCGCCAGGTCGCCGTGGGGTATGGGTGCGGTGTCGATATCGCTCATCCGGAATGCCTGTCTATCGCTTGTTGTTGAGCCTGGCGCGAGGCTCCGTTCAGTTTTTCACCAGTGCCGGCAGCCAGGTTGCCAGGCCCGGCCAGAACCAGAGGGCCGCCATCAGCAGTATCTGGATGAGTATAAAGGGAACCACACCCCGGTAGATAGCGCCGGTGGGTAGCGTTTCCGGCGCCACCCCGCGCAGGTAGAACAGCGCGAAACCGAAGGGCGGGGTGAGGAAAGATGTCTGCAGGTTGAGGGCGATCATGATCCCCAGCCACACCGGGTCGAGGCCCATGGCCAGCAGGATCGGTGCGACGATAGGCACGACCACGAAGGTGATCTCGATGAAATCCAGGATGAAGCCCAGCAGGAATATGACCACCATCACCACGAGCGTCGCGCCCACAACCCCGCCGGGCATGCCCTCGAAGAAGTGGTGGATCAGCTCCTCGCCCCCGAACCCGCGAAACACCAGGGAAAAAACGGCGGCGCCGATCAGGATGAGGAAGACCATGCAGGTGACTTCCAGGGTGCTCGTCACCACCTCCCGCATGCGGGGCAGATTCATCTGACCCTTGGCCACCGCCAGGATCAGGGCGCCCACCGCGCCGATGCCCGCCGCTTCCGTGGGCGTGGCGGCGCCGGCCATGATCGATCCCAGCACCACCACGATCAGGGCCAGGGGAGGCAGCAGTCCCACCAGGGCCTCGCTGAGGGTGCCCCGCTCACCGCTGGCGGAGGGAGCCGCCTCCGGCCTCAGCCTGGCATAGACCGTGAGATAGAGAATATAGAGTGCCACCAGGAGCAGGCCCGGAATCAGTGCGCCGATGAAGAGGTCGCCCACCGACACCGGCTGGGGGTTGAAGATCGACATGTTCAGCTGGGCCTGCTGGTAGGCGCTGGAGAGGATGTCGCCGAGCAGCACCAGGGCGATCGAGGGGGGAATGATCTGACCCAGTGTGCCCGTGGCGCAGATGGTACCGGTGGCCAGCGAGGGGCTGTAGCCGCTGCGCAGCATGCTGGGCAGCGACAGCAGTCCCATGGTGACCACCGTGGCGCCGACGATGCCGGTGCTCGCTGCGAGGAACATGCCCACCACCACCACCGAGATACCCAGCCCGCCGCGCAGCCCGCCGAACAGTCTGGCCATGCTCTGCAGCAGCTCCTCTGCGACCCGGGACTTTTCCAGGATCACGCCCATCAGAATGAACAGCGGCACCGCGATCAGGGTGGTATTGCTCATGGTGCCGTAGATTCGCCCCGGCAGTGCGCCCAGGAAGCCGGGATCGAAATGGCCGGCGAGGATGCCCCCTGCCGCAAAGGCCAGCGCGGTGCCCGCGAGGGTGAATGCCACCGGGTAGCCGAGCATCAGGAGCAGACAGACCGCGAGGAACAGGTAGAGAGCCGTATACTCCACCATCAGGACCGTTCCTCGACCAGCACGAGAGCGCTGCGCAGGGTCTCCGCCAGGCCCTGCAGAAACAGGCTGGCGGCCATCAGTGGAATCACGCTCTTCAACAGGAACACCGCGGGTATGCCGCCCGGCTCGGGTGATGTCTCCCTGATGGACCAGGATTCCGCCACGTATCCCAGGCTCGAAAAGAATATGAACCCGCACATGGGCATCAGGAAGACGATGCCACCCAGGCTGTTCACCCAGGCCGTGGCCCGCGGGCTGAAGTTGCGGTAGAAGATGTCCACCCGCACATGCGCACCGCTTTTGAGTGCATAGGCGGCTCCCAGCATGAAGAGGGTGCCGTGCATGTAGGTCACCGCCTCCTGGGCCGCGATGGAACCCATGTTGAAGCCATAGCGGAGGACCACCACCAGCGCCGTCACCAGCGCCATGGCGAGCGACAGCCAGGCGAGCCAGCGACCGAGGCGGTCGGTGAATGTGTCGATGTAATGGACCAGGGTGTGCAGTGCGGACATGGCCTGCGAGACTTTCTGATTATTGGGTCGCAGAGTATCATAGCCGCTCACCCCAGGTGAAAAGTTATTCCGCCAGACCCCACTGACACGGACCCCACAGATATGCTGACAGTGATATCTCCGGCAAAAACGCTCGATTTCGAGACGGCGCCCACGACCCGCAGGAGCACGCGCCCGCAGTTTCTCGAGCGCGCCTCCGAGCTGGTGAAAGAGGCCCGGGAGCTGAGTCCGGGTGACCTGAGGGAGCTGATGGGGGTGAGCGACAAGATCGCCGAGCTCAACCACCGGCGCTTCATGAACTGGTCCGAGCCCTTTACCCTGGACAACGCCAAGCAGGCGATCCTGGCCTTCAAGGGCGATGTCTACACGGGCCTGGAAGCGGAAACCCTGAGTGCCGGCCAGCTCCAGTTTGCCCAGCAGCACCTGCGTATCCTGTCCGGCCTCTACGGCCTGCTGCGCCCCCTCGACCTGATGCAGCCCTACCGCCTGGAGATGGGTATCCGGTTTGCCACGCCGGGTGGCAGTAACCTCTATGAGTTCTGGGGCGACAGCCTGACCCGGGCACTCAACACGCAGCTGGGAAAGTCGGGTTCCAGGGTCCTGGTGAACCTCGCGTCCAACGAGTACTTCAAGTCCCTGCAGCCCGGCGCGCTGGACGGGGAGATCATCACTCCCGTGTTCAAGGATCTGAAAGGGGGCAGGTACAAGGTTATCAGCTTCTATGCCAAAAAGGCGCGGGGACAGATGGCGCGCTACATCATCGACAACGAGCTGAACGAACCCGACGGGCTGCGGCGTTTCAGGCGTGACGGCTACCGGTACAACAAGGCAGAGTCGACGGCCCGGGAGCCGGTCTTTACCCGCGACGAACCGCCTGCAAAGGGTTGAAGTCATGGCACCAGACCGGGCCGGGGACTGATCCCGTGGCGGCGCTGCCGTACTCCCAGGCCTGTGAAAACAACAAGGGCCCTATCCTCTCACGCCTGCGGGAGCACTTTGCCGACCGGCGACGCGTTCTCGAGATCGGCAGCGGCACCGGACAGCACGCCTGCCACTTCGCCGCCAATCTCCCCTGGCTCCAGTGGCAGCCCACGGAACTCCCGGAAAACCTGCCGCTGCTGCACCCGCGCTGTGCCGCCAGCGGCCTGCATAACCTGCTGCCCGAGCGGGCGCTGGACGTGTGCAGCGACCCCTGGCCCGTGGCGATCCCGGATGCGGTATTCAGCGCCAACTGCCTGCATATCATGCCCTTCCACGCAGTGGAGCGGCTGTTCGCGGCTCTCGGCAACCGTGCGGGAGACGACGTGGTGCTCGCGATCTACGGCCCCTTCAACTACGGTGGCCGCTATACCAGTGACAGCAACGCCCGCTTCGATCAATGGCTGGCGCAGCGGGACCCGTGCAGCGCCATCCGCGATTTCGAGGCAGTCGACCGGCTGGCCGCGGCGGCCGGGTTCAGGCTGCTGGACGACCACGCAATGCCCGCCAACAATCGGCTGCTGGTGTGGTCCGGTCACCCGCTCCGGAAAGGCAGCAGCGTCGACGCCTCCCCGATGTAGGCCTCTACCTGCTGCGCCTCGCGGCGGGTGAAATCGCCGACGGCGGCGGAGAACCGCGGGTCTGCTATCCAGTGGTTGGACCAGGTGCGGGTGGGGCGGAAGCCGCGCTGGATTTTGTGCTCCCCCTGGGCCCCCGGGTCGAAGCGCGTCAGCCCATGGGTGATGCAGTATTCGATGCCCTGGTAGTAGCAGGCCTCGAAATGCAGGCAGTCGAGTTCCCGCTCGCAACCCCAGTAGCGGCCGTAGAGCGTGTCGCCGGAGCGGAAGTAGAGGGCCCCGGCGACGGCCCGACGCTCCAGGCTTGCCAGCACCATGATCACCTGGTCGCCCAGGGCCGGTGCGGTTTCCAGGAAAAAATCCCGCGTCAGGTAGCCGCCGTGGCCGCTGCGCTTGGCGTAGGTGTACTGGTAGAACCGGTAGAACTGTTCCCACGCCGCCTCGCCGATCTCGGCCCCCGTCAGGGT
>JARRPM010000120.1:0-7104 GCA_037382865.1 Halioglobus sp.
GGAACGTTTTTGTGACCATAAGAGCCTTGATAATGTCGTAGGCAATCTCTGGCTTATCATCTTTTCTCGCTGTCTTGAGGCGCTCATGCCAGTCTCTCCCCTGGGGGGTCGCCAGTATGTTCGGTTTGCCCGCTGCCAAATCAACGATAAAACCCATATTGTCCGTATGATCGGTGACGGCGAGCCAGTCCAGCGGCCTCGATAGTTTCACAGGGATGTCATACGATGACACGACTTCCTCGCCCCTAGCGAAGCGGTAGGCATCTTCCGGCAGCAACGTGGCACCGGCCGTACCGGCATCAAAGGAGATTCCGGTATGCAGGTGTGAATCGCCCCACAGCACTTCGTTTGGGAAATCACGGCTGGCGTAGGGTGAGTAGGATTTGCCCTTGTACTTCTCCGACAGCATTGAGCGATCGACTTCATAGGCCGGCATTTCCTGCGCCTGCAGTTGCCCCGCCGACACCGCAATCGACACGGCCAGAACCGGCAATCCTTTTCTGAACAGTTCCATTTCGCTCTCCTCTCTGAGGTTGTGTTGTTAGCCCTTTGGTGGGGTGTACCAGATGGGCGACGTGTACGCACGCTCCTGATGAATCAGTTTTGCTCCTTCAGGAATTTCACTGCCGTAGCGGAGCCTGTCGTAAACCACCCAGCGGGGAGTGGGAATCTCTATCACCCTGGCGTAATAAAAAGCCTTATGTTTGTCATCAAAATCCGGATCAACCCATACTGTTGCAAGCTCAGAGGCACCTATGGTGTTGGTCCAGTTGGCGGCTTCCAAATCTACGGTATTTCCAACGGGCGGCAGTTTTCCGTTCGCATCAGGCTTGCGGTTATCTGACCACACCACATCATAGACTTTCTCATGAGTTTTCCCCTTTGCATCCATCCACCCCTTCACGATCTGTATGCGATCCAGGTTGGCTCCTACAGGATCACGTAGAGCATACACCATGAAAGTGGGTGCATCGCTTGCCGGCGCAGGGAGGTCAGATCCCATCGGGACGCCTTTCTCGTAGCCGCGAAATGCTGGGGCCCTGCTGCGTAAATCCTCTTCAGTAAAGTCCCAACCGCCAAAGAAGCGCACAGGAATTCTCGGACCAGTTGTCGCGTATGTCTCCTTACGCTCCATCGCATCAAAAATAGCTTCACGAGTATTCTCAGTGGCCCACACCCCCTGGTAACCGGAGGCCGCCAATTCATAGCCTTCAATGGCTCCCAGCTCAGACTTTACAAAGGGGTGTTCTACACGCGTGGGAGTTGGCTCAGCACTGGTAGATTTACCAAAGAAATTCTCTTCTTCTGCGGTGGACAGCGAAGTGTGACTGTCAGTGGCACCTACCATGCCAAACTTGTAGGGGTTTGTTCCCAGTTTGGCTTCAAGCGCCAGACCGTTCTTCAATGCCTCGCGTGCGTATTCGCGCTGCAGCATATCATTCTGCTTCAGTTCGGTAAGATCCAGGTTGCCCTTGTCAAGGGTCTCATAATCGGCGAATTCATCGTTGGGCGAGAGGAACGGATGCGTTTCGCCATCGCCTTTTATCTGGGTCACTTCATAGAGAGGCTCCCATTTGGCACGCAACTCCACGTAGTTCTTGTCCACCTTCCCACCGGCGTAGGTGTCCGTCAGCGGGAACATCCAGCCATTGGAGAGATTGCCGTTGTGGGATATGGCCAGCGCCTGGCCGCCGGTTTTGTCCTCATAATCCTGCAGCCATGCATAGAGATCCAGCGGATCAGTGGTTCCCAGAGGAGGCTGGGTTGTCAGCGGTATAACCTGTCTGGCCTTTTCTCCACTGTCACGCAGAATAACGTTACGGTGTAAGTTGAAGCCTTTGGGTACTGACGTCCACTCATATCCTATCAGGGTAGTAAATCGCCCGGGCTCATTATAGCTGTCGGCGGTTTTGGTAATTTCATACCAAAGGTTGTTATAGACCTCCGAGCCTGGGGAATACTGCTCGACCAGCTCTTCAGGCACCTTCATCTGGGCAAAGTGCGTGATCAGGTCAAACGCAGCTTTGCCTGCGGCTTCGCCACCCTTTTTAAAGCCTTCAGCCCACTCCTTGCCCTTTGGGTTTGCGACAATATTGGGTGCACCTTTTTGAATATCAGTCGCAATTCCCATCATGTCGGAGTGATCAGTGATTACCAACCAATCCAGGGGTCGGCCCAGCTTGACCTGGAGACCTCCTGACGAGGTGATCTGCTCCCCCCGCGCAAACCGGTAGGCATCTTCATGGCCCAGAATATTGCCGAATAGTCCGGCATCTAGAGACAAACCCGTATGAAGGTGCGTTTCGCCCCAATACACATGGTTAGGAAACGAACGCTCCGCGTAGGGTGAGTACGCTTTACCCGGATAAATTCTTGTCAGCAGATCGGGATCCGGGGTGCCGATATCCTGGGATTGTGCTGGCAAGCTGGCAACACCAAGGGTGGATGCCAGCGCAAAACAGGCTGTCAATCTACTTTTCATCGGTCTATCCTCCTGATCATTTTATAAATGTCGCGTTTGCCTGGTTGAGATAAAGTAATCCAACTCTAGAGCACAATTTCGACTCATTGCAGCGGAATACTCGGTATCGGGAAGGTGAGCGTAAGTAATAATGTCTCGCCTTCCAGGGTACTTTTTGCGCCGGTTTCCCAGAAGTAGCGCAGATTCGCGAATCCATAGAGCTTGGATCTGCTGGCCAGGGGTAGTGTGACCTCCGGGCCGATGCCATAGACTTCATGTTTTCCCACTCGCGGACCTCCGGGCAGCGATGCGCCAAAATCATCGTTGCTGACTTTCCATTGGGCGTAATAGGCAATCCCGGCGCTGGCGGCGCCATCCATGAACGATTTGCCAAGGCCGCCTTCTATCGTCAGTATGTCGCCCACGCGAATGTTGGAGTCCTCCTTTTCGCCGTGGGTTTCGAAGAACGCCGTCGCTGCCAGGTGCCAGCTACGGGCCGCGTCGAAATAGACAGTGGTTCCTGCAAATGCTTCATAACTCCACATGCCCAGGCCACGGTTGTCGTCGGCGTCCGCGTCATACCTGCCGGTGGGTGCATAGATTCCCAACCCTGCCATAAAGTCTGCCCGCGCTGTGGTCCAACCGAGGATCAGGGGCTGGATGTAGAGATCGGCCAGGCCCGTGCTGGTTTCTGTGTCGGTTTGCAGGGCCGGAAATTCTACGGCGTTATTGGTGACAGCGGGAAAAACCGCGAATCCGTACTTGCCACCGAACAATTCGATGTCTGTGGTCCACACTAATCCAGCAACTGCGGCCTGCACGTCTACTGACCCACCGCTGGAGGTGGCCGGAAACGAATCTCCATTCTTGTCGCGCAATGTATCGGCTGAATAGTCATAGAACATCCCCACACCATAAACGCCTACCGGCGCCTGTGTGCCGGACATCAGCCCATAGTCGCCGCGAGTGTTGTGACCAGCCAATTGGGCCTTGGAAACTGCAGGCCACATTACGATCAGAAAGAGGATAGCGAGACTATTTCTACGGCAGGTCTTCATAATGTCGCATCAACGCATGGGTTCGTATGGATCCGGCGTTCCAGCCGGTATGGGCGGATGCTTTTTCAGTGAGACAACGTGCTGCTCCAACTGCGGCAAGGCTGCCTTGGGCACCCAGGTGTGCGGGAATAGCACATTGTCCCGCTCCTGTGGGTCGTTGATCAGGTTATAGACTCTGGGCATGGTGTATTCTCTGAGCACACCGTTCCAACCGGTCTGCTCCTTGAAGTGCAGCTTCCAGTCACGCCATTTGACGCCAAAAATGTCATTCCCCATGTAGATAATGAACCCGTCGCGCCCTGACTCATCGTTCTTACCAAGTAGGAAATCAGACATATCGATACCGTCGATGACGCGATCGTCAGGCACATCGCCACCGACAAGTTTTGCCAGGGTGGGGAACAGGTCCATCTCGTGCACGATCTCGTCGCTCACGCGCCCTGGCGCAATTTTGTCAGGCCATCGAACAGCGAACGGGACCCGAAGCGCTCCCTCAAAACCAGTGAACAGCGTTGATCGCCATGGCCCGGCAGAGCCATGCATCGCCGTTTCAACTGTCATTGACGTCTCACCAGCGCTGAGAGCCTCTGGCCCATTGTCAGCAGTGAAGATGACTATCGTGTTATCACTCACGCCAAGGTCGTCAATGGTATCGAGCAGTTCGCCCAGATAGCTGTCGATCTGCATAAGCATATCGCCCCAGGGTCCCTTGCCTGATTTACCGGCGAAATCAGGATGTGGCAGTGCGGGGAAGTGGGTGGCGGTATAGGGTAAGTAGACGAAAAATGGCTTGCCGGCCTTTGCCTTAGTGGACATAAAGCGTATGGCCCTGTCGGTCAGGTCGCGGTCGATCCGCGGCCGATAGTCCAGGCGGTAGGGTCGAACGTTCTTTGGCGTGTTCCCCCTAGTGCTCTCCAGAACATAGGTCTCAGGCAAGCCGCTTTCGGCGAAGCCCTGGGAAGAGGAATAGACCGACTCATCGGTTGAATTGGGTACGCCATACCATTCGTCAAAACCCTGATCCGTTGGGAACCGACCCTTCGTGCGGCCCAGGTGCCATTTCCCGTACATGGCCGTGGCGTACCCAGCATCGGCGAGCATTTCCGCCATGGTGACTTCCCACTGAACCAGGCCGTAGACGCCTTCACCCAGGGGCACCGTGCCATTGCCACTGCGTATCGCGTAGCGGCCGGTCATGATGGCAGAGCGCGACGGCGTGCACTGCACTTCCACGTTGAAATTGGTAAGGCGCAGTCCTTCGCCCGCAAGCTGATCCATCCGGGGTGTTGCCGCGCCTCTGACAATCCCACCGCCGTTGAAGCCGGGTTCGCCCCAGCCGAAGTTGTCCATGAAAACCAGTACGATGTTCGGCTTCGCCTGGGCAACAGCAAGAGAGGGCAAAAGGCAAATGACGGCTGACAGTAAAACTGATCGAGTTAATCTCATGGGTTGTCATCCTGTTCGTGATACAACATAGCTTTATGGATATCCGGCTTGTCACCCACTCGGGTCGAGACTGCAACGAGATTAGGTCATGCGAAGAGGCCAACGGCGATTCAGCATCTTTCATAGATCCCTTCGCGCTGAATATCGGTTTCTGGTATGGGGCATGAATCTCAAGCCAGAAAGACCCTGCTACTAACCGAGTACGATGCGTTCTACTGCATGACAGTAAACCAGGATACCCTTAAGTAAGTTTCGGCCAATCGGATAAATAAAATCAACTGATATATACTCATAGCATCTATGAAGAAATTCGATTATTTGGGTTTGGACGGTAACTCCCTCAGGACCTTTCTTACCGTTCTGGAAGAGATGTCTGTCTCCAAGGCTGCAGAGAGGTTGGGTGTTACCCAATCAGCAGTCAGCCATAACCTGGAGAAGCTCCGGTCAACCTTTGACGACCCATTGTTTGTTCGCGTTGGCCGGGGAATTGAATCGACGGCCAGGGCGCGTGAGCTGCGCGCGTCTGTCGAGTCGGTTTTGGAAGACCTCAAATCGCTTACGGACCATCGGACATTTGATCCGCACCTCGAGGAAATGGAATTTACCATTGCAGCCAACGATTTTCCGATACTGCTTATCTTCCCCCGCTTGTTGAAAGACCTTCATAAAGAAGGGATACACCCGCAGATTCGCTTTATCCCGGCGGGGATCCCCAGAATCAGTGTGCTGCGAGCCTCGCGCTACAGAATGTTGATAACTCCCACCCCACCCAATGATCCTGACCTGGAAAAGGTGAGCCTGGTGGAAGCGAAGATGGAAATATTTTTTGACTCTAAGGTCAGGAAGCCGCCTGAAACGCGGAAGCAGTTTGCTGAAAGCCGCTATGTCGAAGTCAGATTCAGTGATACCGAAACGTCCCTCATGGCTTTGCCGGCGATAGATCCATCGAAAATGAATGCCCCCGCGATTTCGGTGCCCAATTTCAGCTTGCTAGCACCAATGATAAAAGGGACTGATCGCATCACGACACAGATTGCCGCCATGAAGTATGGTTTGTTGAGCGATCTTGATGTAGCTCCGCTGCCGTTTAAAACAAATCCAGTCAATCTGTTCCTCGCCTGGCATCGGCGCGAAAGCGGTGATCCGGCCCATGAATGGTTCCGGCAGAAAATAATTCATACAGCTGAATCTATTTTTGAGGGAACGGATTTGGCGCCGTCTCTGTAGACATGCCGAAAAGCACCATTTCTGTTTTCATTTAGATCGGTGCTGTCTATTCCCTCTGTCGTGGGCGAATACATCCAACAAGCACACGAGCAAGGTTGGGGAGAGAGAATGGCAAAGCGAGGGCGGAAGCCGCTCTCACTTGTGAGTAGCCATCCGTCTGGAAGCGTTGAAAAGAAACTATGGAGCAGCAGCGAGCGCTGTGGAGAAGTTCAGACAGATAGTCTCGAATTAGGACACTCCGGTCGTAACTGAGGCGTCCTCACTGCTCAAACCAACGGCCGCTTTTTTCGACAGCGGCCATTGCCCTTCTCAGACCCCGAAGGGCCGTTCCCACCTCAAAAAGGACTATTCCGGCATTTACTTTAGGCTACCCACAAAGGCGGAGCTAACTGTTTTCAGGGCGTATACCAAATTGGAGAGGTATAGGCACGTTCCTGTTGGCTGGGTGGAATATTGTCTGGAAGTTCGATGCCAAAGAACTTAGCGTCGTAAGTGGTCCAGCGCGGCGTTGGTATTTCTATTACGCGCACATAGTAAAAGGCACGCTGTGCGGACTCGAACTGCGGATCACGCCAATACGCCTGCAGCCCGGCGGCGCCGATCGCGTTGGAGTAACTGGCTTGCGCCACATCCACGGTGTTGCCGACAGCCGGGAGCTTGCCGTCTTTGCCCTGCTTTCTGTCACCTGACCAGGCCACGTCAAATACCTGCTCGCGGGTCTCGCCCTGGCCGTCCACCCAGCCCTTGATCACCTGTAGACGGTCGAGATTGGCACCGTCGGGGTCGCGAAGGGCACGGATCAGCAGTGTCGGGCTCTTGCCCTTCGGTGCGGCGCTGAGATCGCCGCCCATGGGCACGCCGGCCTTATAGCCATGCTCGGCAAAGTTCGACCGATTTAAATCATCCTCCTTG
>JARRPM010000121.1:0-8004 GCA_037382865.1 Halioglobus sp.
GACTTTGTCGCCTTCGCTCTGGGCCTCCTGAGCACCTTCAGCCACACCCACCATCAGCTGGGCAACACCCTGATCGAGCTGGACGGTACCGGGCACGCCAACGCGGAGACCTATTTTACGGCCTTTCACCGCATGCGCCCCCGCAGTGATCCCCTGGCAGGTCCCGGCGCCTACGATACTGAGATGGACTACTTCGTCGGCGGCCGCTACATCGACCGGTTCGAACTGCGGGATGGCGAATGGAAAATCGTTGTGCGGACCGGCATGACCGACTGGATGCGACTGGAGCCGCCCACGTCGCAGGGCTTCCATGACATCGACGCCGATACCATCGGACAGCGTGCACCGCACGATTTCGTCTACCGGCATTGGACCGGCTGACGGAGCCCCACTATCGCGCCCACACCGTGCTGAATAGACGACCAGAGGAGTACCCACATGCGGCTTGCCGGTAAAACAGCCTTGATCACGGGAGCCGCCAGCGGCCTGGGCGCCGCGGCGGTGGAGCGGTTCAGTCGCGAGGGGTGCCGCATCTGCCTCTGCGATATCCAGGTCGAAGAGGGCATGTCCGGGGCCGCGGCCATGGGAGAGCACGGCTTCTTCGCCCGCTGTGACGTTACCCGCGAAGAGGACCTCGCAACGGCCGTGGATGCCACCGTCGAGCGCTTCGGCCAGCTCGACATCCTGTTCCACAGTGCAGGCATCGTGGGTGCTGTCGGCCCCCTGGCGACCACGCCCGGCGAGGAGTGGCGCTTCAGTATCGATGTGCTGCTGAACGGTACTTTTTATGCGATGAAGCACGCCGCGCGGGTCATGGTGCCCAGAGGCCAGGGATCCATCATCACCATGGCCAGCACCGCCGGCGTGATGGGGGGCCTCGGGCCGCACGCCTATGCGGCGGCCAAACACGGCGTGGTGGGGCTGACCAAAAACGTCGCCGCGGAACTCGCCCGGCACGGCATCAGGGTCAATGCGATAGCGGCAGCGAGCATGGCGACACCCATGGTGGCGAATGTTCTGACCGGCGACCCCGGCGACATCGACGGGGCCAAGGCCAAGCTCGCTGAGCTGTCACCCCTGCACGGCCGCCCGGGGCTGCCGGAAGACGTGGCCAATGCGGCACTCTGGCTTGCCAGCGACGAATCCGGCTACACCACGGGGCACACCCTGACCACGGATGCCGGCATCACGGTCGGGGCCACCGCGGAGGGACCGGCCTTCGCCGAGTACAGCCCGATTATCCGCGAGGCGGGGAAAGCGGGACTGGACGACTAAGGGCTTTACCTGGCCTCCAAGCCCGCCGGCCCCGGCACCATCGATGTCGGCCTGGCGTGCCGCCGTCGCCTGTGGCGTCATCCCTGTTGCAACGCATTCCGGAGCTGAATATTGCCCGGGGCAGCATGCCCCACAAGTTATGCCGCGCCTGCGCCGCTGTACGCCCTGATCAACCCGCCAGGCGGCTGAAGTCCAGCTCCGGGAAGCCCTCATTGGCGGATTCATCCAGCTTGTCGTAGTAGACATTGGCGCCGCCGAAGTAGATCAGCACCCGCGGGTTGTGGTGCTCGATGTTGGCGCCCATCATCCAGGAGTGGACCTTGTCGCCCTCGGCCATCAGCGTCTGCGCGTGGACTTCAGCGACGTGGGCCGACCACGCGTCCTCGGCGTCCTGCCTTGGCGTGCATACGTCATAGCCCTCCTTCTCCATCTTCTTGATGCAGTCAGCGATGTAGATAACGTTCTGCTCGATGGAGGTCGGCAGGTTGGCGAAAGGTGCCTGGGGCCCCGTTACCATGAACAGGTTGGGGAAATCGGCGACGCAGACACCCATGATGGAATTGGAGGTCTTGTCCCACTTCTCGCGCAGGGTCTGCCCGCTCAGCCCGCGGATGGGGAACGCTTCCAGCGCGCCGGTATAGGCCCTGAAACCGGTAGCGAGAATGATGATATCGAACTCGTAGAGGTTCTCCGTCGTGCGCACGCCGGTTTCGGTGATTTCCACCAGGGGCTCGCGGTCCTTGATGTCGACCAGATGCACGTTGTCGCGGTCGAAGGCTTCCAGGTAACCGTGGTCCAGCGGCGGGCGCTTGGCGAACAGCGGGTACTCCCCCACCTCGGGCGTCAGCAGCTCCGCGATTTCCGGATCCTTGATCCGCTCTTTCATCTTCCTCACGATAAACTCCGATGCCATCCTGTTGGCCTCGGGGTCGGCGAGCAGGTCCTCGAAGGTCTCGAAGACCCAACGGAAACTGCCGGTCCACTTCTCCTCGAAGATTCGCTCCCGCTCCTCCGGCGGGGTCTCCACGGCCTTGCGGCCCTGTGCGTCGTCAAAGGCCATGCCGAAGACGTGATTGCGGCACTTGGCGACAATCTCGTCGTAGTGCTCCTTGATCTCCTTCTCCCACTCCGGCGTCATCGGCTTCTGCATGCCCGGCAGAATGAAGTTCGGAGTACGCTGGAACACGGTCACACTCTCGGCGGTCTGGGCCATGACCGGCACCAGCTGCACGGTCGTGGCGCCGGCGCCGATGATGCCGACGCGCTTGCCGGCATAGTCCAGGTCCTCCGGCCAGCGGGAGGAGTGGAACAGGGGCCCCTTGAAGCTGTCCATGCCCTTGATCTTCGGGATTACCGGCTCCGAGATCATGCCCATGGTGCTGATGAAGTACTTGCAGGTACAGGTGTCGCCGTCGCCCGTCGTCACCAGCCAGTGGCCGCTGTCGGCCTGGTACTCGGCGTTGACGATCTCGGTATTCAGCTGAATGTGAGGCCACATGTCGCACCTGTCGGCGACAAAGTGCATGTAGTCGAGGGTCTCCTGCCAGTCGGGGTAGCGCTTGCTCCAGGACCACTCCTGCAGGAGCTCTTTGGAGAAGGTCAGGCAGTAGTAGTAGCTCTCGCTGTCCGTCATCGCACCCGGATAGCGGTTCCAGGTCCAGGTGCCGCCGATGTCGGACGCCCGGTCGAACACCCGGACGGACAGGCCCGCTTCCCGCAGGTAGTGGATAGCTGCGAGACCGGCAAAGCCGGCACCAACGGCAATGGCGTCGAAATCTGGTTTTTTCTGAGAGGTCATAATGGTTATTCCTGTGCTGTCGTTATCTGGTTTGACCTGGCTTGCGGCTCAGTCGTTTCCTTCAAGATAGTGCCCGTATTTTTCCATCGCCTTCGCGCGCTGGGTCGGCGTGTGATAGGTGGGGAACAGGCCCGGCGCCGCCTCGTAGTCGCGCAGCACCGTGCGCGCGACGGTAATCTTGTGCACCTCGGTCGGCCCATCCACCACGCCGAGTTCGGGGATGTCGGCCCACATGTACATCAGCGGAATTTCGTCCGACATGCCCAGGCTGCCGTGCAGGTGCATGGCGCGATAGACAACCTCCTGCAGGACCCTGGGAGTGGCCGCCTTGATCGCCGCGATCTCCTTGCGCACCTCCCGGTTGTATTCCTTGTATTTGTCGATCAGCCACGCTGTGTATAGCACATGCAGGCGGTACTGCAGTATCTGGGTGTAACTGTCTGCGATCTTTTCCTGGGTCAACTGTTTGTTGGCAAGCAGTTCGCCCTTGGTCGTTCTGCTGAGGGCGCGCTCGCACATCATGTCCATGGCCTTTTTCAGCTTGCCCACGCTGCGCATCGCATGGTGGACCCGGCCGCCGCCCAGGCGGGTCTGGGCCACCAGGAAGCCCTGGCCCTCTTCCCCGAGCAGGTTCTCGGCGGGCACCCGGCAATCGGTGAACCGGATATAGGCGTGCACCCCGTCGCCCTGCTCCACATAGGGACCGACCGCCGAATTGCGCAGGATCTCCATGCCCGGCGTGCCCTTTTCAACCAGGATGATCGATGCGCCCTGGTGAATGGGGACCGATGTATCCGTTACCACCATGACCAGCAGAAACTCCGAGAAGCGGGCGTGCGAGGCAAACCACTTCTCGCCGTTGATCACCCATTCGTCCCCCTCCCGCACGGCCGTGCACTGGAACTCTGCCGGGTCAGCGCCGGCCTGGGGTTCGGTCATGGAGTAACAGGAGGCGATCCTGCCGTCGAGGAGGGGCTGCAGGTACTTCTGTTTCTGCTCGGGGGTGCCGAAATGGGCGAGGATCTCGGCGTTGCCAGAATCCGGCGCCTGGCACCCGAAAACGCTGGGGCCGAAGCGGCTGCGCCCGAGAATCTCGTTCATCAGGCCCAGTTTGACCTGGCCATAGCCCTCGCCCCCCAGCTCAGGTCCCAGGTGGCAGGCCCAGAGGCGCTTCTGCTTTACGATCTCCTTCAGCGGCGCCATCGCCGCCGCCGCGGGAGAATCAGGATCCCAGGGATCCCCCGGGCCGCGGAACACCAGGTCGAGAGGCTCTATCTCCTCGCGGGTAAAGGTATCGATCCAGTCCAACTGCTCCTGGAATTCACCGTCTGTCTCAAAGCTCCAGCTCACGGGTACCCCCTATCATTTGACGCATCGCTCGGAACGGACCAGCGCTGGGCTCAGAGCATCTGGCGCTCTTTTACCTTGACTTGGACCGGTCGGATTATATACTTGCTAGACGCTAACAAGCAAATACCAAGCATAACAGGAATTCCGTGGGCACTACAGAATCATCGAAAGTGTGGCTGATAACCGGCGCTTCTCGCGGCATCGGCCGCGCCATCGCGCGCCGCGTCATCGCCAGCGGCGACCGGGCCGCGCTGATGGCCAGAGGCGACAACGTGCATGACCTGGCCGAGGAACTCGGGCCCGACTGCCTCGCCTGCCAGGCGGATGTCCGCGACACCGACCAGGTTGCCGCGGCAATCGACAGGACGGTCGGGCACTGGGGCCGGATCGACGTGGTCGTCAATAATGCGGGGGCCCATCGGGGCGGCAAGCTCGGCAGGCTGGCCAGCGAGGACTGGCAGCAGGTGCTGGACACGAACCTGACCGGTGCGCTGAACGTGACGAGCGCCGCCTCTGCACACCTGGGGCCGGGCGGCGCCATCGTCAACATCGGGGCGGTGGTGGGATTCCGCGGGTTTCCCGGTGACGCCGCCTACGCCTCGTCCAAGGCCGGCCTCGCCGGGCTGACCCGCGCCCTGGCCATCGAGCTCGCCCGGCGGGATATCACCGTAAATCTGGTCATACCCGGCCTGGTGCTGACCGAGATGACTGGGGAACTCTCTGAAAAAGCCCTGGAGGCCATGCGCAAGACCATCCCTCTGGGACGCTACGGCGAACCCGACGAGATTGCCGAGGTGGTCGAATGGGTCGCCCGCTCCCGCTACATGACCGGCGCGTTCGTGCCCGCCGACGGCGGCCTTATGAGCAGCTTTGGCGTACCGGGATGACCCCATGAACCAGAACCAGGAACAGCTGCAGGCGTGGATCCGGGCCGAGCTGGGGCGCACGGGGGCCAGGGTGGCGAAGGAGTTGAGTGGCGGCAATTCCAACGTGACCCAGCTGATCGAGACCGACCAGGGGCCGCTGGTGCTGCGCACGCCGCCCCCGGACACCATTTCACCCAGGGCCCATCGCGGCGTGGAGCGCGAGGCCATCGTCATGCGCGCCCTGCAGGGTCACGTCGCAGTGCCGCGCGTCCTGGCCTGGTGCGACGACGCCTCTGTCATCGGGCGGCCCTTTTCCCTGGTGGAGCACATCGACGGCATTTCCATCACTGACCAGCTCCCCGCCAGCTACGCCGGTGTCGAGGCTGTCGACAGCCTGGGGCAACAGCTCGTCGACGCCCTGGCGGCGATTGCGACGGCACCGTGGCAGGACCTGGGGCTGGGACAGCTGGGCAACCCTGAAAACTTTCTCAAGCGACAGATCGAGCGCTGGCTGGAGATCCGGCGGCAGTCCCCGGTACGCGACCTGCCGCTGCTGGAGACACTCGGCCAGTGGCTGCTGGCGAACATCCCCACCGAAGGCCCCGTCGGCGTGGTACATGGCGATTACCACCTCGACAACACCCTGTGCGCCGCCAGTGCTCCGCAATTGCTGGCGGTGATCGACTGGGAGATGGCCACTATCGGCGATCCCCTGACCGACCTCGGCCTGTTCCTGATGTTCTGGGGCCCGCGAACCGAGGAGCCGCCAGGGTTCGCCCACGTGCAGGCCGTCACGCGACTGCCGGGCGTGACCAGCCGACGGGCCCTGGCGGAGCGCTGGTCCCGGGCGACCGGTATCAGCATAGCCGCCCTGGATTTCTATCTCTGTTTTGCATTCTGGCGCCTGGCCGCCATTGTGGAGGGCGCCTGGGGTCTTTACGTCGAGGGCAAGGTGGACACGCCCTACGCCCGCAACCTGGAGCACGACGTGCCTGCGCTGCTGCGCGAGGCCGAACGCGCCGCCGCAGGAGGGTGGTAATGCAAGCCACGATGATGCACACCCCCATGACCGTGCAGATGATCATGCAGCATGGCGCCCGGGTTTTCCCCGAAAGCCGCGTAGGTACTTTCGATGGCCGGGAGGTCTCCCACAAGCGCTACGCCGACATCGCGGCCGATGCGACCCGCCTGGCGGCGGGGCTGCATGAGCTGGGCATCCGGCCGGGAGACAGGGTGGGCACGTTCAGCTGGAACAACACAGCGCACATGGAGGCCTACCTTGGCGTCCCGGCCATGGGCGCCGTCATGCACACGGTCAACATACGCCTGTCGCCGGAACATATCGCCTACGTCATCAACCACGCAGGCGACAGGGCGGTGATCGTGGACGCCAGCCTGATACCGCTGTTCGAGCCGGTCGTGCCGCTGCTGGAGAGCGTCGAACACATTCTGGTTTTCGGCGGCGACGCGGCGTTTTCGGGGCTCAACTGCGTCGGTTACGGAGAGCTGCTCGGGGGGCAGGACGCCACTTACGACTGGCCCGAGCTGGACGAGACCGCTGCCGCGGCGGTGTGCTACACCAGCGGAACCACCGGCAACCCCAAGGGCGTGGTGTACAGCCACCGCACCACCTTCGTCCACTCGCTGGCCTCCCGCGCAACGGACACCTTCGGCATCAGCGAGCACGATCGCATCCTGCTGCTGCCGTCGATGTTTCACGCCAATGCCTGGGGCATGCCCTACAGTGGCTGGTTCAGCGGCAGCGACTTCATCATCGGTGGCCCCCGCCATGATCGATGCCGCGAGGGAAAAGTGGGGCGTGCCTGTCCTGCAGGGCTGGGGCATGACCGAGACCAGCCCGCTGTGCGTGCTCTCCCATCCGCCCCGGGATCCCGGGCCGGGGGGCGAGACGCCCTGGCGCGCCAAGAGCGGCCGACCGGTGGCGGGAATCCAGGTCCGCGTCGTCGACGACAGCGGCGCAGAGCTGCCGCACGACGGCGCCACGGTCGGCGAGCTGCAGCTGCGCGGCCCCTGGGTCACCGGCAGTTACTACCGCACTGAGTCCGCAGACTCCTTCACCACGGACGGCTGGCTGCGCACCGGCGATGTGGGGCATATCGATGAAAAATACTACGTCCAGCTCACCGACCGGACCAAGGACGTCATCAAGTCAGGCGGTGAGTGGATATCCTCGGTAGACCTCGAAAACGCCCTGCTGGCCCACCCGGACGTGGCAGAGGTCGCCGTCATCGCCACCGCCGACGAGCGCTGGCAGGAACGCCCCCTGGCCATCGTGGTCCGCAGCCGTGATTCGCTGACCGCCGGCGAGCTGCGCGACTTTCTCGCCGACAAGGTGGCCAGATTCTGGATTCCGGAGTACTGGGCCTTTACGGACGAGATCGCCAAGACCAGCGTCGGCAAGATCGACAAGAAGCAACTGAGGGTCGCCAACGAAGACGGCGCTCTCGGCGTCGAGTACGCCAGGTAGGGGCTCACCCCGACAGGCACTCACTGGAGACAGCCCATGGCAGCAAAATCGGCAAACAACCGCGCCAATGACGGGCGGATGACCCAGGCGGAGCGCACCGCCCTCTCCGACCAGCGCATGTTCGAGGCGGCCATACGCCTGATCAACGAGCGAGGCACCCAGAAGACCACGCTGAAAGACATCGGGGAACTGGCCGGCTACAGCCGCGGCATGGCCAACTACCGTTT
>JARRPM010000122.1:0-6946 GCA_037382865.1 Halioglobus sp.
GCGAGACGCGCCTTGCCAGGGGCCTTGGCTGGCACGCTGAAATGATGCGAATTAACCGGACAGGACACTAGTGGGCGGGGAATTTTCCTTTGCGCTGCGCGTCTACATTGAAGACACTGACGCCGGTGGCATCGTCTATTACGTCAACTACCTGAAGTTCATGGAGCGCGCCCGGACGGAGTTCATGCGCTCCCTGGGATTCGACCGGGATTTCATTTTCAACCACGACCTGATGTTCGTGGTCCGCGATGTGGCGGTGCAATACCTGAGGCCCGCGAGGCTGGACGACCACCTGCAGGCGACGGCACTGGTCCGGCAGCTGCGCGGCGCCTCGATGGTGTTGCACCAGACTGTCCGGCGGGGCGACGAACTGCTGGCCCGGGGCGATATCACTATCGCCTGCGTGGGCCGAGACGGGGTGAAGCCGAGGCGCCTGCCTCGCGCGATGCTGGGTGCACTCGAGCGGGTGCGGCCGGCGACCTGATAACTGGCTGGGGGAGCGAGCATTGGAAGAACAGTTAAGCCTTTTGGATCTGGTGATCAACGCCAGCTTTACCGTACAGCTGGTGATGGCGCTGCTGCTGCTGGCATCCATGCTCTCCTGGTACATGATCGTGCAGCGCTTCATTTACTTCCGCAATTCCCGGGAGGAGATGTATCACTTCGAGGAGCGTTTCTGGTCCGGTATCGACCTCGCCCAGCTCTACCGGGAGGGGAGTGAGAGGTCGTCGGACGGGCATGCCATTCTGGGCATGGAAAGCATTTTCCGGGCCGGCTTCAAGGAGTTTTCTCGCCATGCGAAGCAGTCGGACATGGACTCCGAGGCCGTCATCGAGGCCTCCCGCCGCTCCATGCGGGTGGCGATGATGCGCGAGGAGGAGCGCCTAGAGCGCCATCTCGCCTTCCTCGCGTCCGTGGGTTCCACCAGCCCTTACATCGGCCTGTTCGGTACCGTGTGGGGGATCATGCACTCCTTCCGCGGCCTGGCCAACGCCACCCAGGCCACCCTCGCCACCGTGGCGCCCGGTATCTCCGAGGCGCTGGTGGCCACCGCGATGGGCCTGTTCGCGGCGATCCCGGCGGTGCTGGCCTACAACCGCTTTGCCTCGAAAGTGGAGGTGTTCAGCAACCGCTACGACACCTTCCTGGATGAGTTCTCCAGCATCCTCCATCGCCAGGCCTATGCCCTGCGCGCTCGCGACAGGAAGGCGGGGTAGCCGCGGTGAGCCGGACCCGCAACAAGCGCCGCCCCATGTCAGAGATCAACGTCGTGCCCTATATCGACGTCATGCTGGTGCTGCTCATCATCTTCATGGTCACCGCCCCGATGCTGATGCAGGGGGTGAAGGTGGAGCTGCCCGAGGCTACCGCTGACCCGGTCGAGAACCAGGACAGCGAGCCGGTCATCGTCTCGATCAACAGCGCCGGCGAGCTGTTCCTCAACCTGGGGTCACAGGAGGAGCAGGTACTCTCGCTCGCCACCGTCCGCGACCGGGTCTCGGCGGTGATGCGGCGCAGTCCCGAGAAGCCGGTGCTGGTCTGGGGCGACCGGGCGGTGCCCTACGGCGAGGTGGTGACCGTCATGGTAGCGCTGCAGGAGGCGGGCGCCCCCAGCGTCGGCCTCGTCACCGAGAACCCCCGGTGAACACGGAGTCGGTCTACGCCAAGCCTGTGGCACCGCGCATCATCCTGCGTCCGGCGCTGGCCACGCTCGCACTCCACGGACTGATGCTCTACCTCCTGACCGCGAACTGGTCGGGGCCGGAGCGCGAGACCATCCAGTTCAAGCCCGCGCCGAAGGTGATCAATGCGCGCCTGGTGGATGCCAGCGAGTTCCGGCCGAAACCCAAGCCGCAGCCGAAACCTGTCGCGAAACCGAAACCCAGGCCGCAGGCGAAGAAGCCGGCCCCCAAAGCCCCGCCCAAGCCGGCCGCCAAAAAAACCCAGCCCACCGCCAAGGCGAAGCCGGCGCCGAAGGCACAGCCGGCCCCCGCTCCACGGGAAGCGGTGACCCCCATCAGCCAGGAGGAGCTGGCGGCGATCACCCGGGCCGACCTGGCGAAGGCCGTGCAGGAGGAGGAGCAGGTCCTCGCCTCGGCCACTGCCGGGGATGTCGCCGCCAGCTACGCGGCCCTGATCCAGCAGACGGTGATCAACTACTGGAGCCGCCCCCCCAGCGCACGCAACGGCATGGAGGCGCTGCTCGCGATACAATTGATCCCCACCGGGGAGGTGGTGAGCGTCAGCGTCCTCAAGAGCAGTGGCAGCACCGCCTTTGACCGCTCCGCCATCAATGCCGTGGAGAAGGCGGGCAGTTTCCCCGAATTACAGAATCTTCCCCCACGGGAATTCGAGAAAACCTTCAGGCGCTTCCGCCTGTTGTTCAGACCGGAGGATTTACGTTACTGATGAAATGGTTCGCATCGGCAGTTATACAACTGGTTCTGCTCCTCGGGGCAGCCGCCACGCAGGCGCAACTGGTCATCGAGATCACCCAGGGCGTTGATAACCCCACCTCCATAGCCGTGGTCCCCTTTGCCTTCCAGGGTACCGGCACCGCGCCGGAGGATGTCGCCGGTGTGGTGGACGGCGACCTGGCCCGCAGCGGCCAGTTCGCCCCGGTGGGACGGGCCGACATGCTGGGTCTGCCCAGTACCGAGGCGGAGATCTACTACCGCGACTGGCGGGCGATCAATGCCGAGTACCTTCTGATCGGGCGGGTCTCCCTGGCGGGGGGACCGATGCGCATCGACTATGAGCTGTTTGACGTGACCAGGCAGAAAAAGGTCCACGGCGGTTCCGTCAGCGGACCGGTCAACGAGGCGCGTATGCTCGGCCACCGGGTGGCCGACGCCGTTTACGAGAAACTGACGGGTATTCCCGGCGCCTTCGCCACCCGCCTGCTCTACGTGTCCGTCACCCGTGTGCCCGGGGGCAATGATTACTACCGGCTGACCCTGGCGGACTCTGACGGGGCGCGGCCCATCGTGCTGCTGGAGTCGAGGGAGCCGGTGCTGGCGCCGGCCTGGTCACCCGACGGCAAGCAGATCGCCTACGTCTCTTTCGAGACATCCAGGCCCGCCATCTACCGGCAGGACCTCGTGACCGGGCAGCGGGAGCAGTTGACTAACTTCAAGGGACTCAACGGCGCACCCGCCTGGTCGCCGGACGGCAACAGCATGGCCATGGTGCTGTCCAAGGACGGCAGCCCCGACATCTACCTGATGAATCTTGCCAGCAAACGCCTGACCCGCCTGACCCGTCACTACGCCATCGATACCGAGCCCACCTGGATGCCCGACGGCAACTCTCTTCTGTTTACCTCGGACCGCGGCGGGAAGCCCCAGATCTACCGTTACGACCTGAAAACCGGCGATACCCAGCGCGTGACCTTCGAGGGGACCTACAACGCGAGGGCCCGGGTGGCCCAGGACGGGCGCAACGTGGCGCTGGTCCACCAGCAGGGCGGTAATTTCCACATTGCGCTGCTGGACCTGGTAACCAACCGGATCCATTCGCTGACGGAGACCGAACTCGACGAAAGTCCCAGTATCGCGCCAAATGGCTCTATGGTATTGTACGCGACCAAGTATGCGGAGCGTGGTATCCTCGCCGCGGTCTCCGTAGACGGGGGCGTGAAATTCCGGTTGCCGGCGCGGGAAGGCGATGTGCGTGAACCGGCCTGGTCTCCCTACATGCCGCGGTAGATGCGGTAGAACAACGCTGAAAATCAATCCAGATCTTAAGGAAGAAAACTATGAAACATCTAGCCGTTGCCGGTAAGGTCGTTACTTTGCTTTTCACGGCAGCACTTCTGGTGGCATGTTCCAGCACCGCCAAGAAGGAAGAGGAGGAGCGGGCTGCCGCTGCCGCCGCAGCAGCCGCTGCCGCAGCGGCGGAGCAGGCTGCCGCTGCCGAGGCCGCTGCCATGCAGCAGCGCCTGGACGAGGCCGCAGCGGCCTACGGCAATATATTCTACTTCGAGTTCGACAGCTCGGTCCTGCGGCCCGAGGCGATCGAGGCGCTCAATGCCCATATCGCGGCCCTGCAGGGCAACGACCGGAACGTGCGCCTGGAAGGCCACACGGACGAGCGCGGCACCCGCGAGTACAACATGGCACTGGGTGAGCGCCGCGCCAACGCGGTGCGCGACTACATGGTCGTGAACGGTATCCCCAGTTACCGCATCGAAACAATCAGTTACGGCGAGGAGCGGCCCGTGGCCTATGGCTCCGGCGAGTCCAACTGGGCCCAGAACCGCCGGGTGGAACTGAAGTAACCCGCGTGTCATGAGCAGGTCACGAAAAGCGCTTCTCACGTGCGGGCTGGTCATCATGACCGGCCCGTTGTGCTTGTTGGCCACCGGGCAGGATTATGTCGACGTGGAAGCCGAGCGGGCCGCCCGGGCCGCGCGTGATGCCACCGCTCCGCCGGCGGACCCCTACGGCGTCAAGCCCGCCCAGGCCTATCCCGCCACCAGCTATGGCCTCAACAGCGCGCCGGCGGTCCCGGGAGCCAGTGCGCCAGTGCCCGGCGGCCAGGGTCCCAACCTGGGCACGCTGCTGCTCCAGTTGCAGCAGTTGCAGCAGGAGGTGATGCGTCTCAACGGCAGGGTCGAGGAGCAGGCCAACGAACTGCGCAAGCTGCAGCAGCAGAGCCTGGAACGCTACGTCGACCTCGACAAACGCCTCGCCGCGATTGCCGGCGGCGGGACCGCAGCAGCGGCAGCCACTGCCGCCGGCAGCAGTCGGCCCGACGAGGCGCGGCCGATGGTCGTGCCGCCGGCCAGCGAGGGCGACAGCCGGGTGGCGGAACAGCCGGGCGAGGGGGAGGCCTACCGGTCAGCGTACGCGCTTGTCAGGTCCCAGCAGTTCGAGCAGGCGGTCACCGCTTTCCGCCAGTTCCTGCAGAACTACCCCGCCGGGAAATTTGCGCCCAATGCCCACTACTGGCTCGGCGAGCTGTACCTGGTGGTGCAACCCCCCGACCTGGAGTCCTCCAGGCAGTCCTTCATGCTTTTGCTGACCCAGTACCCGGACAACAGCAAGGTGCCCGACGCCATGTACAAGCTCGGCAAGGTGCACTTCCTGAAGGGCAACCGGGACAGGGCCCGGGAGTTTCTGGACCGGGTGATCCGGGAGCACGGCGACAGCTCTGCCGCCAAACTGGCCGGGGAATTCATCGCCGAGAACTACTGAGTCCCGGCCCGGCAATCCCATGACGAACGCTCTCACCCATGCCGCTGATGCGGTGCGCATCACGGAGATCTTCTATTCCCTACAGGGCGAGGCGCGCACGGTCGGCCTCCCCACCGTTTTTGTGCGCCTCACCGGCTGTCCCCTGCGCTGCGTCTACTGCGACACCGAGTACGCCTTCAGCGGCGGCGAGCTGCAGAGCATTAGCCAGGTGGCCGCCCGGGTCGCGGACTACGCACCCCGCTACGTCACCGTCACCGGCGGGGAACCCCTGGCCCAGAGAAACTGCCTTTCACTGCTGGCGGCCCTCTGTGACGCCGGTTACGAGGTTTCCCTGGAGACCAGCGGCGCCATGAATGTGGCGGAGGTCGACCCGCGGGTGGTGAAGGTCCTCGACCTGAAAACACCCGCCTCGGGGGAGATGGCGCGCAATGACTACACCAATATTCCACTGCTGTCCCAGCGCGACCAGGTCAAGTTCGTGATCTGTGATCGCGAGGATTACGACTGGGCCCGATTCAAGCTGGACGAGTACGGCCTGGCGGAGCGGGTCTCCGACGTGCTGTTCTCGCCGAGCCACGGCCAGCTGCCGCCGCGGGAACTGGCGGAGTGGATCCTGGCGGACAACCTGCCGGTCCGGTTGCAGTTGCAGCTCCACAAGCTGCTGTGGAATGACGAGCCGGGGCACTAACCGAATGAGCCGGGAGCCGCGCGCCGTCGTCCTGGTCTCCGGCGGTCTCGATTCCAGCACCGTACTGGCCATGGCGCAGGCCCAGGGCTACGCTTGCCACACCCTCAGCTTCGATTACGGGCAGCGGCACCGGGCCGAGCTGCGCGCCGCCGAGCGGGTCTCCGCAGCCATGGGTGACGTGGAGCACAAGGTGGTCAGGCTCAATCTCGATACCATCGGCGGTTCCGCCCTGACCGATATGGCCATCGCCGTGCCGGAGGAGGAGACCGAGGGCATCCCGATCACCTATGTGCCGGCGCGCAATACCGTGTTCCTGGCGATCGCCCTGGGCTGGGCGGAAGTGCTCGGCGCCAGCGATATCTTCATCGGGGTCAACGCGGTCGACTACTCCGGCTACCCCGACTGCCGCCCCGAATTCATCGCCGCCTTCGAGACCATGGCCAACCTGGCTACCAGGGCGGGCGTGGAGGGTCAGCGCCTGTGCATCCACGCCCCCCTGATCGACATGACCAAGGGCGAGATCATCAAGGCGGGTCTGGATCTCGGCGTCGACTACGGGCTCACTGTTTCCTGCTACCAGGCCACCGCGGATGGCCTCGCCTGTGGCCGCTGTGACAGCTGCCGCCTGCGCCGCCAGGGCTTTTTCGATGCCGGGGTGGCAGACCCCACCCGCTATGCCTAAGTACCTGATTCTGGTCGTTTAGTGCGCAAAAAGTGGCCGGCAGGACTTGAGTTTTGCCGCCAAATCCGTACCATACGCTGCTCCTTCCGGGGCCGTTAGCTCAGTTGGTAGAGCAGTTGGCTTTTAACCAATTGGTCGCTGGTTCGAATCCAGCACGGCCCACCAAAAACCCGAAGAAAAGCAAGTAGTTAGTTTTCCCCTCCCCCGCAATATCGTCCATAGTTTGCCCTCGGGGGCAAAAATGGGGCAAAAAACTGCCCCATCCACATAAAAATGCCTATATTTCGTTCCTGCGGTTTAGACCCTCTCAGGCAGGGGGGTGAATGGCCGCTTTGTCCTAATTTCTGCCGTTCGGATAATGGCGGACCCCTTTTGGAG
>JARRPM010000123.1:0-9328 GCA_037382865.1 Halioglobus sp.
TATCCTGCATTACAGAACGCTAACTTCCCAAGCCCGTGTACGTTTTTGCCGGCTTTGATGCTGATAAGGAATATACCCACGGGGACAGAAACTGCAGATCAACCCGTCGCACGTGGCGCACCCGGCGCGGGGCGAGGTATCGCAAGGCCTTGAATGTGCTGGGTTGGCGCCGGGTGCGCCGGGTGTGTCGGGTTGGTTTTAACCTCTGGAGCAGTGCTCTCGGCTTCATAGCAGTGTGAATTGCCTCCCGGGGGCAGTGACAGCCGGTGAAGGGTGCAATGGCTAACCTTCCGATTCATGCGAAGTGGAAGGGCTGGGCAAACAAGCAGAGCTATGGAGGAGGCATTGAGGCCCGGGTCGCCACCCCTGTTGTGTCATCTAACATGGGAGCCGTTCTGGCGGTATTGCCAAGATAACTGGCTGAACTTGGTACACTTGGCTCATGAACACATATAAGCGCCACCGATTTCCGCCAGAAATCATTTCTTACGCTGTCTGGCTTTACTATCGATTTAACCTGAGCCACCGCGATGTTGAAGATCTGCTGGCTGAGCGAGGGATGATGGTGAGTCGAGAATCAATCCGCCTCTGGTGCATCAAGTTCGGTGCTACGTACGCCCGCCGCTTGAAACGAAGACACCGGGGATATGGTGACACCTTCTACATCGATGAAGTATTTTTGACGATCAATGGCAAGCAGCACTATCTTTGGCTCGCATTCGATCAGGAGAGCCTGCCCCACGAAGTACTTTGGGTATGGCGAGGTGGTTGATGTCTATCTACAGTCCAAAAGGGATGGGGCAGCTGCAAAACGGCTCTTCAGGAGGCTGGTGCGATTACACGGCGTCGAACCCCGGAAGATCGTGACGGATAAGCTACGGAGCTATACTGTCGCACATCGCGAATTGATCCCTGAGACCATCCATGTCACAGACCCGTATGCCAATAACCGAGCAGAGCAATCGCATGAGGTGACGAGAGTGCGAGAGCGGGGGATGCGAAAGTTCAAGTCTGTCGGGCAGGCAAAGCGATTCCTGAATACTCACGCAGCGGTCAGCAATCTATTCAACCTCGGCAGGCACCTTGTTGGTGCAGAGCATTACCGGACTCTCAGGGGAAGTGCGTTCGCTGATTGGGACAGCACGGTAGCTTGATCTTGGGTGTCAGGCAATATCATTCAAGTCGAGGGACCAGCCGGCAATCAGCAGGTAGAGCGCAGGGAAGACCAGCCGGCACGCCAGATCTGTGCGCCTGGCGAGGGGTGTATTTCCTGCGCGCGCCAGGCGGGACGTGACCACGACCTCCAGCAGGGCGGAGAATACCAGCAGTGTAGAGCCGAACAGGAACAAGTCCATGCGGGTCAGGTACGGAATATCCGGCAATTTATTGGCGAGGGCGATATGGTAGGCAATCAGGGTTAATGCCGCTGTGACGGCCACGCTAAGCTGGCTGCCGGATTCCTCGGGGTCGATCCAGAACACGATCCAGGACATCATGACGATCAGTATCAGCGGAATGATGAATTTGACCAAGTAGTGGGTGTATATCCGTTCGGCGTGAACACTGAAAATAAATCCCTCTACGGAAATATCACGGGTCAATTCGATCCGCGCCTCCCCGGCCGACCAATCGTTGATCCGCCAGTCAGCGACTGAGAGATCATCGGCGATATAAGATTCCGCCTCGGGGTCAGACAGCAGCCTGACGGCCACACCGTCCTGGCCCGTCGCAATAATGGGAATGCTGAACTCGTGGTCATCAAAGGGGAAATCATGCAGGTGCAGTGGCTGGGAGAAATCCCCCCACAGCCGCATCCGAAGGATCGCGCCTCCCGCCGGCGAGATATCGACCACATCGAGCAATGTTGACCAGGTTTTCTGCTGGTTGATCAGCAGGAAGCGTGGCGCGGATATTTCGCTCAGGTGCTGACGTACGTAACCGCTTCCGTCGTGGGCCAGTGCCGGATCACGCCATCTGAATCGTAAAGCAAGATTGACCGTGAAACTCTGGTCCGCACTGCTGACAGCATCCAGGTCAATCAGGCCGATCGCTACAAAAATGTGATCCGGCCGGGTCGCGCCGCTTTCGTCGGCGCATGCCGCCCCGATGTTCGCAAAAGTGGTGACCAACAGCAGCGGTAAAAAACACCAGAGGAACGGATTGCTGGAGTGACGCTTTCGCAGGGGCTTAGTAATAGCGGAGTTTACCGGTTCAGCCATCTCTGTGATTAGGCCCCGCTTCGCGCTCTCCGTGAATAAGAAACGGCTTGGTTATTCAGGGGTTGTGATAAAAAAGCATTATAGAGAGCTTAGGCGTATGGCACCATACCCCAGACCGTGACCCTGGCGGCCTCCGTGACTGAGCATAACAGCCTGTGCGACAACCTGCCCGGAAAGGTAATGATTTCCCGCGGACCCAGAATCCATGGATCGTCTCTGCGGGGCAGTCTAATGCGGTTGTGCAGCCATTGCATATCCTGTGTAGGGTCCAAGCCGTGTCCGACTGCGTTACATCCTTTTCAGTGTGCGCTTTTTTCTGGGAAGTGATACTCAAACGCGCGTCTTCCATCGACACCGACAGCGCTTAGCGTCAAACTTGGGGGCTCGTTACCGTGCCAATTGATCTCGATCAGGCCGAAGCTCACGTCAACGGACGGACCGGCTACGCGGTAGGGGTTGGAAACCCTTGAGTAATCCTCGTTGACATGTGTGAGACCGCTGGAGGTAAACTCCACCAGCGGTTTCGGTCCCTCGTCCGTTCGAGACACCTCCGAGAAATGCACATTGCCGCTGAGCAGCAAAGTGTTTCCTGCACCGGTGTCATCCAGTAGGTCGAAAAGTTTCCTCCGCTCGAGGGGATAGTTGCCCCACTCGTCCATACCCTTCTGGTCGGCGATGATCTGGCCGCTGGAGATGATCAGGCGCAGTTCGGCGGGCTCGCGCAGCTGGTGCGCCAGCCACGCCCACTGGGCAGTGCCGAGTAGGGTCGCCGCCGGATCTCTGTTGGGCGCATATTTACCCAGGCTGCCCCCCGCTCCCCCGGGGCGCTCTGCCAGTAAAGGCTGACTCTTGAAACTGCGTGTGTCCAGCAGGATGATCTGTACACGCCGCCCCTTGGGTCCAAAAAACGTGGCATCGTAGATGCCGGGGCGTCGACGCCTGGGTGAATTCGACGGCTCGGCAAAGAAATCCAGGAATATCTCAGCGGACTCATCTTTCAGGGGGAACTCTGCGCCCGCACTGTGGTGCCCGTAATCGTGATTGTCCCACGTCGCCATGACGGGCACGTTCTCGACGAGGTATTGCCAGTCCGGGTTGTCTGCCAACACCTGCCATTCACGGTGCAGCGACTCGGCCGTCACTTCGTAGGCCGTTTTCGTCTCGATGTCATAGTCGCCGTAGATGGCGTCACCGAGCGAAATATAGAGGTCGGGATCCCTCGCGACGACCTGGCGAAAGATCGGCTGCGGTACCGACTGGAAGCTGCAAGAACCGAAGGCAATCCGGGTCAGTATGATGGACGTGTCCGGCTGCATCACTGCGCCGGCATGCACACAGTTGATCGTTGCCGATAACAACAGCAAGGTTAGACGAATGAGAACGGTAATCATCGCTTGGTTTCCACCCGTGCGGACTGGGAAATAGCTCATTCCAACATCAATGTCACCCGGCTGTTAATTCCCTGACTGCTTCCCTCGGTCCCGAAGCGATCGAGGGTGATATACCGGTAATTGAGATTGACATTGAAGTAGGGAGAGAGCCACCAGTTGATGCCGGTTGACCAAATATCAAGTACGCCGCCATCCTGCGCAGCAAACTCCGGGTGTGTCATGTGGCCCATGTTCTCGCTGAGATCGAGGTGGCTGAAGCGAGCGCTGATTTCCCAGGCTCCCCACCCATTGTGGTTGACGGTGCGGGCAATCGGTACTTTGCCAAAAATACCGATCTTCTTGTTATAGCTGCGGACCTCCCCGGTCAGAACCCAGGAAGCCGTTAAATGGTACCCATTCAGGTTTTGGCTCTCTCCCGCATTTGGCTCAGCGGTAGTCTGTAACCATTCACCGTGCAACCAGAGTGGCCCTGAGCGCATTGACGCCTCGGCCTGGTAGGTCTCCAGGCTGTCCAGGTCGGCAAATTGAGCCGCAACGTAATCGGGCGCCTGATTCAGTTCCGGTCCGGTCGCGGTGCCGCCATCCTCCCGAGCATTGGAATAGCGGTAACCCAGCCCGAGGTGCAGCAGCGTGCTCTGATTGGCAGATTCGAAGGGCACCCAGGTAGCTCGTCCGACAAACTGACTGGCATTGTCGTCGAAGGAGTCCGGCTGGTCCTGATCCAGCCAGTTATTGAACAGGCCTCCCGCTAACGCCACCCGCTCATCGAACAGAGTGCCGGACATAACCACCCCAACGTTTCTCGAAGGCAGGAGCGCATCGGACACCGCGGCGCGCTCCTGCATCGGGGAATGGACCAGCGACATGGTGCGCTCCATGGATATCGGCTCCTTCTGCTTGCCGACACTCAAATTCATCCGGTCACCGATCGGTATATCAAGGCGCCAGTCGAACCAGGAAAAATCGTCATTGTTTTGGGTATCGAAACCCTTGGAGAAGGCATTCGTTGCGCCGAAGACCGTCCATATCCAGGGTCTGTACACGTTTATGGTGCCGACACCGCCGAAACGGAGCCCCCGAATCTCGCCGCCGTCGAATACATCGAGGTCGCCTACCTGCGCCTTACTGCTGTCGTCCTGACCCACAAAGCGGGTACGATCGAGAATGACTGCTGCAGCGAATATGCCGGAGACATAGTTGCCGTCGAAGCGGTTCCATCGTGCACTGTCAGCGTAATTGAGCGGGACTGCCAAGGGAGGAGGCGCGTACGCCAGCCAGCCGCCTCCAGCGCGGCCGGTGTCCGCCGGGATTTCTGCGACACCGGCCTCGAGGCGATTGCACAGGATTTCACCTTTGCTTATGGCAAAGTCTGCGTGTTGCCGGGTGTCGAGCAGTATCTCGACATTTTCCCTTGGGTCCCCGTCCATTATAATAAAGCTCGCCGGTTCCCCCAGAACCAACCTGCCGATCACTACGCCATTGGCCGCTTCGTATCTCTGAGTTGCAGCGTCAACAGGAATCGGATCCTCGGAGATCAGTTCCAAGCGCCCGTTCCGGATAAAGATATTGACCGTGCGCGACTGATTCGAGTCACCGACGTCAATCAGTGAAACGTTGCGAACCAGGATATTTGTGTTGGATGCCTCAGCCCTCCCATTGAGAGTGAGAGCGGCCAAACAAAGCCACAGAGTGCCTACATATCTCTGCATCAATTGAACAACCCGGCAAACACGTTTTCCACCACCGGCGCGATATTGATTCCGAACATCCACTCCGGACCGAATGCATCCGGCTGGTCGACAAAGTAGTTGATCTCGGCACCGAGTTTCCATGGGCGGCCCCTCCATATCACCGTATTGCCGAAGGAAAGGTTTATCGGCAGGGTCCACTGATTGTTCTCGTGGTCGTAACTCATGATCGGGGCCGTGCCCACATTCCAACCGCCGCCGGGCAGAAACGTGGCGAGTGCGTTAACCGTCGTGAGGTTGATATCGGCGTCCCCGGAACCCCCTATATCCCACTGATGCGTGGTCAGTGCTCCGACCACGTAGGATTTGGTCAGCTTACCGACCAGTAACTCGGGCCCGAGTGTCCAGCGATCCTGGCCCAACTTATCCTGCGTTGCGGTGGGCAGGGTGGAAATCATGCCCATCGCCCAGAGCAGCCCGGTAGATGTGGTGCGGCCGTAGGCCAGGTCAAAGTCTATGTCTCCGATACCATCCAGCGATTCAAAGTCGCCTTCTGCTGCATCAAAGTAGGGCTGATCGAAGATCAGCGGTGTGGCGGGACGAAAGAAGACCGTGGCACCGTTCTCCAGCGGGAAGGGAAAGGCCGGCTGGTAAAGCACCAGCGTTCCGTCCTGTTCATCGACGTCAGGCAGATCCCCCTGGAACAGGCGGTACTGTATCCTGAACGTCTGGCTGGCCAGCGGCGTGTTGGGATTGGCCAGGGACTCGGCAATTTCATCGGCAGAGGGTTCAGTGGCGCCGCCGGCGCCCTTCGTATCGGCGTCGACCACAATAGGTTGTCCCGCGGGCAGGACGGTGAAAACCACCGACTCACCGGTGCGATTAACCGTGGCGCGATAAGTATTCTCCTGGTCCACCGATTTTTCCAGAGACACACAGTTTTCCTCACGGCCGACCTGGATACAGACCCGGTCCTCCCCTTCGACATGCCAGTTGCGTGGGAAGGTGTCTCCCCAGGCCGTCAACTCACCGGTGCCATCGCCGTTTTCGACCGCCCAGGTCAGCATCTGCTTGGCGCCTTCGTTCACGCGACGACCCTTTTCCTTCTGATCCGGTGTGAAGAAATCGATAGCGTCTAGGTTGCCGAACGTTTCGAGCGACGCCTGCGCCTGAACGGACAGCACGATGTCTTCCTTCACGAAGCGATCCACGGTCTTCTCCGATATCAGGAATCCGTGCTCGATCATCATGATGCCCCCATCGATAGCGCGGTTTACCGAGCGATCATGATAGGCATAGGCGATCACATAGGTGCCGTAGTCGGCCGCGGCATCGACGATTGCCCTGATCTCGTCTTCGCTGATGGTGTCGGCGTACAGTGGATCATAATCGGAGGCGACACCGCCACCGACCATGATCTTGATCTGTGAAGCGCCGCTGCGGATGAGCTTGCGTGTTGCCTCGCGTGCTTCGATCGTGCCAGTGATGATGAGCGTATCACCTCGGCGGGTAAACACATCCTCGCCCGGCTACTCACTGAACATGGCGAGATCATTATGACCGGATATCGCAGAAATCGCGCCGCCGCTGGAATGGATACGCGGACCTTTCAGCCTTCCTGCAGCGACATTCTTCGCCAGACCCAGGCTGTTACCGCCAACATCACGCACCGTGGTGTAACCCATCTGCATTGAGAGCTGCAACGTCTCCATCGCTGCGGCACCAGCTGCCTGGGCATCGAATTCGCTGTGCATGACCGACACACCGTAGCGGTACATCAAGTGAGTATGCATCTCGATGAGGCCAGGAATCAGAGTTCTGCCCTCACCGTCGATAATCGTCGCATCCTCTCCCGCTTCTAATCCTTTGCCGAGCTTACTGATCAGGTTATCTTCGATCAGGACATCCTGACCCATCGACAACTTTTCGTTCTTGCCATCAAGAATATTGACGTTTTTGATCAGCAGCTGTGTATCTGCTGCATAAGCAGGTGAAACGAGTAAAGCGATGAGAAATATTATCAGTTTGAGTTTCATTTTAATTTTTTCAAGATCATACTGTCCGCGGGTATTCGGCGCCTGTGCAGGCCTGAAGTGCGGATGCTCTTCATCAACCACGGTGTTTTTATACACCAGGCCATCCTTCATGACGAAGTTCAGCTTATCTTCATCGAGGATGAGGTCGATGTTCTCCAGCGGGTTACCGTCCCATAGCAGGAGATCAGCATAGGCGCCTTTCTTGATGGTGCCCAGTTCGTAGGATGGATAAGGATCTTTCGGGCCAGACCATTTCAGTACGATACCGGCATTGCCTGTCCAGTGTTTCAGTGCCTGTGCAGGAGTAAAACCTGCTTTCACGTTACAGGTCAGGTCTTCCTTGATACGCTCGACCAGTCCGGGCGAGAACATGTCCGAGCCACCGACGATAAACATCCCATGCTCATTCATCATCTTGGCCGCATTACGTGCACCCTCTCCGACTCTCACGCCCTTTAGTTTCTGTTCGTGAGTAAAAAATGCCGGCATGGTCTCGTATGAACCAAACGAGTTGATGCTCATAAAACACTGAAAACTCCAGACGATATCCTTGTCTTTCTTCCACTTTTCAACCATGCGCTTCACAGTAGGCTCGGAGATCAGGAAGCCGTGTTCGAACGACCGGGTTCCCAGATCAAGATGACGATTGTATGAATCATCATGATAGGCATGTACAGCTACATAAGTGCCATTATCTTTGGCAATCTCAACAGCACGTTTAACTTCGTCTTCCGCGAGCCCCAGGATTTCCAGAGGATCAAACTCGGAGGCAACACCGCCACCACCCATGACCTTGAGGAAGGCCGCACCACGACGCAGGTTCATGCGTGCTGCTTTGGTCACTTCATCCGGACCGTCTACAACCCATGTATTCTGTGTTGCCTGGGACATATCCTTGTGATCATGCAGGATGTCCTTCGGGACATTACGGCCAGCCCAGTCACTGTGGCCGCCGGTCTGCCCTATTGCACCGCCGGATGAGTAGATACGTGGCCCCGGCAGGTAGCCCATATCGATCGCCTTGGCCACATCCAGCGGATCACCCGCGATATCACGGACCGTGGTGATGCCTTTCATCAACATGTTGTGATTTAAATGATGTATCGCAAAGGCACCACCGGCTGCACCATCCCAGCGGGTCTGGTAGGCCGCGGTACCTTCAGGCGGGTTGAGCATGACGTGCTGGTGCATGTCGATCAGGCCGGGCGTCATGGTACGGCCCTTGGCATCTACAATATAAGCCCCCTCCGGTGCGGTTACTTTTTCACCCACTTCCTTGATGAAGTTATTCTCGACCAGAACGCTCATGCCCTTCTTCAGCTTGGGATCAAAGCCATCGAAAATATTGACGTTATTGAACAACACGTGCGTGGGTTTCTTTTCCTGTGCCACGGAGAAGGCAGGTGACAAGGTAATCACCGATCCTAGAGCCAATCCGGCAATTATTTTTTCGACACAAACTGTAAATCTACTCTTCATTCAATTTCTCCAGATCACGTTCGGATGCTGTTTAACGTGCGCACTGCGGCTGAAAAGCCAGGGGCTGATACTTGCCTTATGAGTCATCATGGCCAGATTAGTGAGTTTGAGGTAGGCATTGAAGTACTATAAGAGCCACTCGCGCCCAAAAGTGGCCCAAATAATCAAAAGGTTCTTTGGATTTCTCGGCAGAGGCGTAACCTATAAACAATGAACGTTGTAAAGATGTCAGGTAATGGCGTACCCCTTGTCAGGTTGAACCTGATCATACCCCTGCTCTTGGTTCTGGAAGACGAGGGCGGAAATCCTGAGGGCGTGCTGGAAACCTTCGGTTTGAACCGACTAGTGGTCCAACAGTCCGATATGTTCATACCGGCCGCTAAAATGTATGAATTGGTGGAGGCGATTGCTGAGGCATCCGGCGATCTTTACTTCGGCGTGCATGCCGGGGAGCGCCTCGAACTCCAGGATTGGTCCCCAATGGCAAAGGGGAGCAGATCCGCGACCACCGTGGG
>JARRPM010000124.1:0-10745 GCA_037382865.1 Halioglobus sp.
CCCGGCCGCCTCCCCCTGCCCGCTGCTCCAGGGCCATGCCCAGGGCGATGTCCCGCGGACTCCTGGCAGCGATTCTGGGATTGCCCGTCTCGTCCTCGTAGCCGACGACGGCCTGCCAGGGCACTATCGACTGGCCCCTCCCGCCCGCGACTGCCGCTGGGTCCTGGCTGCCGATGGCCAGGATGTAGTTGGTCGCGCCCCTGAACACCGAGACGTTGATCAGGTAGGTGCCATCGGCGGGAATGACCAGACGCTCGATCTCGCCACTGGTGATCGAAGAATCGAGAACTTTCCCCTCGATGTCGCAGAGGTACAGATCCGCGTCTGCCCTGTCGTAATCGGCCACCAGCATGGTGACGGCCTGTCCGGCCAGGAGCTCCACCCGGAAGTAGTCTTCGACGTCGCCGCTGAGCCGGGAGCGCCCCGATGCGCCGGTTCCCGGCTCGTTGACGTAGCCTCCCAGGGTGGTGGGGTTGGCAATTGGCTGCGCGGTTGCCGGGGTATCGTTGGCGATGACTACCCTGGCCGGATCGTTGGTATCCCCGTCCGCACTCTGGCTGGCCGTCGCCCTGATCGTGCCCGACAGGGAGAAGGTCGGGTTTTCCACGACGGGGTTCACCGTGACATTGGTACTGGCGGTGCCGCTGGCGCCACGGTTGTCCGTCACGGTAAGGCTGAAAACCAGTTCGCTGGGCTGACTGACCCCCGGCGCGACAAAACTGGCTCGGGGCGCCGTCGCCCCTTCCAGCGTTACGGTCGGCCCGGACGCCTGGCGCCACTGCCAGCTGACGATGCTGCCGTCCGGATCCCGGCTGGCAGAGCCGTCCAGCTCTACCGTCTGCCCCGTTGTCGCCGCCTGGGCCTCTCCGGCATCGGCCAGCGGCGGCTGGTTCCCGCTGCCGGAGCCACCGCCCCCGCGTCACAGCGCAAACTCTCCCCGGGTGCCCCTACATCTGCAGGATGATCTTTCCCATGTGCTGTCCGCTCTGCATACGCTCGTGCGCCTCGGCGACCTGTTCGAGGGCGTAGACCCGATCGATTACCGGCTTGATCGCGCCCCGGTTCAGGTGCGGGTAGATATGCTCCAGGATCTCCTGCACCATCACCGCTTTCTGGGCGAAGGTCTGGGCGCGCAGCGTGGAGCCGGTGAGCGTCAGGCGCTTGATCAGCAGTGGCGCGAAATTAACCTCGGCCTTGAAGCCGCGGATGAACGCGATATAGACGATGCGGCCCTCGGGGGCGGCGATATTGATGTTTTTCTGGATGAAATCGCCGCCCGCCATATCGAGGATGATGTCGATCTGGTCCTGCAGGCCGGCGGCGCTGAGCTCTGCCTCGAAGTCCTGTTCCCGGTAGTTGATCGCCCTGCTGGCACCGAGTGCCTCCAGGGCCCGGCACTTTTCATCGCTGCCTGCCGTGGTGAAAACCTCCCCACCCATGGCTCTGCACATCTGGATACCCAGGGTGCCTACACCGCTGGCGCCGCCGTGCAGCAGGACCTTGTCCCCGCGCCGCATGCCGGCCCGCTGGAAAATATTGTGCCACACGGTGAGCACCGCCTCGGGCAGGGCCGCTGCCTGAACCATGTCAAAACCGTCGGGTACGGGCAGGCACTGGGAGACGGGGGCCACTGTGTAGTCCGCGTATCCCCCGCCGTGGGTGAGCGCGCAGAGGGTATCCCCGGGCCGCCAGTTGTCCACGTCGGGGCCGGTCTCCAACACCTCGCCCGCCACCTCGAGCCCCATAATCGGGGACGCGTCCGGCGGGGGCGGGTAGAGCCCCCGCCGCTGCAGCAGGTCGGCGCGATTCAGCCCCGCTGCATGCACCTTGATCAACACCTCCCCCGGAGCGGGGGCCGGGACCGGCTCGGTGGCGATGCTGAGGCTGTGGTCATCGGGGTCGACGGCGACATAGCGCCGCTCCGTGGGAGAGGATGTGGTGGTCATGGCGGTGAGTGTCCTGTTGCGCAGTGTTGAGGGAAGTGAGCCAGTTGACAGTTTAGCGTATGGATCGCGGCGACTTCACCCCGCCTGCTGCCGGCCGGGCCGGTCGTTACAGACCAGGTGCTCGAACATCAGGCGCGCCTCCTCCAGCTTGGCGAACACGGGATAGTTGCTGTCCATGGCCCAGCAGGTCGTCACCATATTGAGAGTACCGACGATCATGGCGGCGAGGATCTCGGGGGAGAACCGGTTATCCACGTCACCCAGCTCCTGTCCCGCGGCGATCAGCCGGCTGAAACTGTGCATGGCCGAACTGCCGATCTCGCGCTGCTGCTCCAGGTCCTCGGCAAACGCCGAAGGGGCGATCAGGATCAGCTGGCGGTCAATCTCCCCGTAGTTGGAAAAATTCGACTCGATGTAGTCAATCATGGCACCCAGCCGCGCCCGGGTGCTGTGATGGTCTGCCATGAGCTGGCGCAGCATGGGCTCCGACTGGTTGTAGAGGCGCGAGATGCCGAGCCCGCCGAGCAGGGCATGCTTGTTCGGGTAGTGCCCGTAAAAAGTGCGGCGGGCGACGTCGGCCTCGATGCAGATCTGCTCGATGCTGGTCTCCTCGATCCCCTGCGCTCTGAACAGTCGGTAGGCCGCCTCCTCGATGCGCGAGCGAATCTCCTGCTTGCGCTTTTCACGGCGGCCCAGGGGCGCCCGGACGGTGTCCATGAAAATTCTCCGGGGTGGTTGAAATCTCACAGGCATTAAACTAATTTGTATACGTTTGTGCAAGTTTGCTCATTTGTTTGGCTGGTGAAGTTCCCTCCGGAGAGTGCCGATGACTGTCGTAGAACCCTGTGAATCCGCAACCAATACCACCCCTGAGTTTCCCATGGGCTGGTTCTCCGTCGCCCGCAGCCACGAACTGCTGGTTGGCGAGGTCAAGCAGGTAAAGGCTTTCGACCGCGAACTGGTGCTGTACCGCACCCGGTCTGGCGTGCCCGTGCTGCAGGATGCCTTCTGTCCGCACCTGGGAGCCCACCTCGGCGTCGAGGGGAGGGTAGTGGGTGAATCCATTCGCTGTCCGTTTCACGGCTGGCGTTTCGGCCGGGACGGTGTCTGTGAGGAGATCCCGTACTGTGACGAGATTCCCGAGCGCGCGCGTATCCGCACCTGGCCCACCGAGGAAAAAAACGGCGAGGTCTATGTCTGGTTTCACCCTGAAAACACGGCGCCAAAGTGGGAGCTTCCCGACCTGGTGGAACTGAACCACCCGGACTGGACGCCGCCGCGTTATACGGAATTCCTGGTGCCGGCCCACGTGCAGGACATCGCCGAGAACTCCTGCGACCCGGTTCACTTCCAGTACGTTCACGGCCAGCGCGACGTGCCGCCCTCGGAGGTCACGATCGAGGACAACGGACGGATTCTCCACCTGCACTCGGACGCCAGCAGTGCGGCTATCCCGAGCAAACTGCACGCTACGGTCTACAACCCCGGATTCGCCCTGGTGCGCAACACCTACGGTCCCGGTGCGGAGATGGTGATGTATAACAGCGCCCAGCCCGTCAACCGCCACGAGACCCGGATGCGCTGGACGCTCACCGTACGCCGGGAGATCGAGGACCTGGCGGGCGACGAGGTCATGCGCGGAATCATCGACGGCCTCGGTGACGACTACCCGATCTGGGCCAACAAGGTGCACAAGCAGCGACCCCTGTTCTGCAAGGGCGACAAGACGCTGGTGCTGTTCCGCAAGTGGGTGCGCCAGTTCTACCTTACCGAGCAGGCGCAGCGGGAGATTGCGTGAAGCCCTCTGCGGGGCGCACAGGATCACGCGGCCCCCGGGTAGCTCCTCTGCCTTATTGATAACAAACCAGACAAGCAACGAAAGGTAAAGACCATGTCCAACGAATCAGGTGCGCCCCAGGGTAATCCGGGGGATATCATCAACTGGCCGATGCTGAAGATCGTCTACCGGACGGACCCGAAGCGGATCGCGGAGCTGCTGCCGCCGGGCATCGAGCCGGGTGCCAACCCCAACGTCAATCTCACCATTTACAACTTCCCGGTTCCCGACGAGCCGGAGTACGGCATCGTGACCAGCGTCGATGCCGACTACAACGGTATCGCCGGGGAGTACACGCTCGGCTATGGCATCGACCAGGAGTCGGCCATTTTCATCAGCCAGGAGACCAACGGCCAGCCCAAGTATCCCTGCACCATCGAGTATTACCGGCTGGGTCCCCAGGTCAGCGCCCGCTGCATCCACCAGGGCTACACCTTCGTGGAGTTCAGTGGCGTCTCAGTGGGGCAGGCGGACCCCCTTCCCGAATTCGAGCACAATGAGTGGTGGATCAAGGTGTCGCGGGCTGTGAGCGTCGGCGGGCCGGCCACCGGTTACGATTTCCCGCCCCGGGTGGTCCACGTGAAAAGCCGCTACGGCACCGCCTGGCGGGAAGAGGTGACGGGCGAGCTGGTGCTCAGGGACAGTCCCTGGGACCCGCTGAGCACTCTGCTGCCGATGCGCGAGCAGGTGTCGGCACACCTGTGGTGGCCGATATTCCTCGATCGGGAGATCAGTCTCGCCGGGCCGCTCGACCCGGAGGGTTTTCTGCCCTTCGTGGATACCATATCCGGTTCGCGGTGGCCGGGGAGCAACGGCGGGCCCCGGCGCAAGGGCTGAACCAGGGCTCGTTACGAGGCTCCCGGTTCAGTCGGGGGCCCGGTCGGGATTGACCAGCGACATCAGGTACTCTACCGCCACGTCGACATCGTAATCGGTGGCGCCGCTGGCACCGCCCCTTGCGGGCATATTGACGTAGCCGTTTTCTGCGTGCTGCGCCAGTACCGCATCCCAGAGATCGGACCGGGGGTCCCACCCCGACGGGTCGCTGCTTTTCGGAGCGCCGAGATTGCCGTTTTCATGACACCTGGCGCAGTGGGCCTCGTAGACTTTTTTACCCTCCTCCAGGCGGTCCGTTTCCCCGAAGCCACTGCCGCTGGCACCGAACGCCAGGACAATCATCAGGGCGCGCTTTAGCAGTTGGGTCATGAAGAGTCTCCTTGCGCTGCAGGCATCGGTATGATGATCGCCTGACTGAGTCTGCGATCTGACAGTTTAAACCGATATCGTGCTTCTGTCCCCGGCTGCGGGTGACTCTCCGCTGCCGGGCGGCACCGGGACCCGGTTCAGAACACGGTGGCCCCGGACTCAGCCTCGCTCACCGCCTCGCGCATGAAACGGAACAGCTCGCGGCCTGTGCCGTAGGCGCTATCCTCTGAACTGCGCCGCGCTACCCCGCGCTCACTCCACTCGTCTGCCGGCACCAGCGCCGAGAGTTCTCCCCGGGTGGCGTCAAGGCGCAGGATGTCGCCGTCGCGGACCTTGCCGATGGGCCCTTCAGCGAGCGCCTCGGGGGTCAGGTGGATGGCGGCCGGCACCTTGCCGGAGGCGCCCGACATGCGTCCGTCGGTTACCAGGGCCACCTGGAAGCCGCGGTCCTGGACGATGCCGAGGTAGGGAGTGAGCTTGTGCAACTCCGGCATGCCGTTGGCCCTGGGGCCCTGGAACCGCACGACCGCGATCAGGTCCCGGTCCAGCTCGCCGCGCTCGAACGCCTTCCTGAGGTCGTCCTGCTCCTCGAAGACCAGGGCGGGCGCCTCCACGATCCGGTGGACGTGATCCACGGCAGAGACCTTTATCACAGCCCGGCCGAGGTTGCCCTGCAACAGCTTCAAACCGCCCTCCGCATCGAAAGGCTCGCTGGCGGGGCGCAGCACGGCGGGGTCGCCGCTGCTCGCGGCCCCCTCGACGTGCTGCAGAACGCCCTTCGCCAGTCGCGGCTCGCGGGTGTAATGGTGCAGGCCCGGTCCCCAGCAGGTGTTCACATCCGGGTGAAGCAGCCCCTGCTCCAGCAGGGTGCGGATGACGAATGCCGTGCCGCCGGCGGCGTGAAAGTGGTTCACGTCGGCGCTGCCGTTGGGATAGACCCTGGCCACCAGCGGGGTGATCGCCGACAGGTCGGCGAAGTCCTGCCAGTCGATGATGATGCCGGCGGCGCGGGCGATCGCGATCCAGTGGATGCTGTGGTTGGTGGAACCACCGGTGGCGAGGAGGGCGACGATGGCGTTCACGATGCAGCGCTCGTCCACCACCAGCGAAAGCGGCGTGTAGTCACTGCCCAGGGCTGTGATCCGGCAGACCCGCTCGGCCGCGGCAATGGTCAGCTGGTCGCGCAGCGCCGTTCCCGGCGGCTCGAAGGCCGCCCCCGGCACATGCAGCCCCATCACTTCCATGAGCATCTGGTTGCTGTTGGCCGTACCGTAGAAGGTGCAGGTGCCCGGGGCGTGGTAGGCGGCGGACTCGGCTTCGAGCAGCGCCTCCCGCCCGACCTTGCCCTCCGCATAGAGCTGGCGCACGTTGGCTTTTTCCTTGTTGCTCAGCCCGGAGGGCATAGGGCCGCCGGGGATGAATAGCACCGGCAGGTGGCCGAAGGAGAGTGCGCCGATCAGCAACCCGGGCACGATCTTGTCGCACACCCCCAGGCACAGCGCGCCGTCGAACATGTTGTGGGAGAGGGCGATGGCGGTTGCCGCGGCGATGACGTCGCGGCTGAACAGGCTCAGGTCCATGCCCGCGGTGCCCTGGGTGACACCGTCACACATGGCCGGCACGCCGCCGGCCACCTGGGCCGTGCACCCCACCTGGTGCGCCGCGCGCTTGATGAGCGCCGGGTAATCCCCGAGGGGCTGGTGGGCGGACAGCATGTCATTGTAGGCGTTGACGATGCCGATGTTGGCGGACTCGGTCAGCTTGAGGGCCTGCTTGTCATTCGCCTCGCAGGCCGCGAAACCGTGGGCCAGGTTGCTGCAGGAGAGGGCGCCCCGGTGGGGGCCCTGGCGGCGCATCTGCTCCATCCGCTGCAGGTAGGCGCGGCGGGAGCCGTCGCTGCGCTCTTTGATCCGTTCGGTGATTTCGATCAGGGTCGGATGTGTCATCAGGGAGCCCACCATATGGCAACAGGGGTTGTGTCTTGCTCGAGGATGGCGGCGACGGGTGCGCGGCTGGCGCCGGCACCTTCCAGTACGGCCCGCTTCTCCTCGCCGGTAACGTGGATGATGATACCGCGGCTCTGGAGCACCGGCGCCGTCACCGGGTCGGTGGCGCCAAGACCCGGGGCACCGGCACGGTCCAGCAATTTCCCCAGGTTGTCTGCCTGCGGGAACCAGGAGGCGGTGTGGCCGTCGGCGCCCATGCCCAGGATTACCCGGGTGAAGGGGCGGGGCACCTGTTCGAGTCGCCGGCTGACAGCGGCGATTCCCTGTTCCGGGTCGGATTGGGGGGACTTCAGTCCTACGAACCGGGCCGTGCTGGCCCGGTTCTGCAGCAGGTGCTCTCGTACCAGGCGTTCGTTCGAGTCGGGATCGACGGGATCAATCCAGCGCTCGTCCACCAGGGTGATCCATACCCGGGACCAGTCCATGTCGCACCGGGAGAGTTGCCGGAACATATTGCGCGGCGTGCTGCCACCGGAAACCGCCAGGCTGGCGGCGCCGCGCGCCGCGATATCCCCCTCCAGCCGTTTGGCCACGTGCCGGGCCAGCGCCTCGTCGAGCTCCACGGCGGAGGAGAAACGCTGCCATTCACTCATACCAGCTGCGCCCCTCGACGGCGATGAGAGCGGTGGCGGCATTGGGCCCCATCGTGCCCGAGTTGTAGGACTTTATCGGCACGCCCGCCTCGTCCCAGGCCTGGATGATCGAGTCGATCCAGCGCCAGGCGGTCTCCACTTCGTCGCGACGCATGAACAGGGTCTGATCGCCGTTGATGGCGTCCAGCAACAGGCGCTCGTAGGCGTCGTACTTGGCGCCCCTGCTGCGGGTGTCGTCGGTCAGGTGGAGCTCAACGGGCTGCAGGCGCAGGGTCTTGGTGAGGCCCGGTTTCTTGTTCAGGGTATGGAGGCTGATACTCTCTTCCGGCTGGAGATGGATCACCAGCTTGTTGGTCAGCTCATTGGGGTCGTTGGCGAACAGGGAGAAGGGCTGTCTCTTGTATTCGATGACGATCTCCGAGTAGCGGCGGCTCAGGCGCTTGCCCGTCCGCAGGTAGAAAGGCACCCCGGCCCAGCGCCAGTTATTGATGGTGGCCTTGATCGCCACGAAGGTCTCTGTGGAATCGGCATCCTGGTAACCCGCCTCTTCGAGAAAGCCCTTGACCGCCTGGCCGCTCACCGCGCCGGCGTCGTAGCGGCCGCGAACCGTGGCGCTTTTGACGTTGCCGGTCGTGATCGGCTCGAGGGCGCGCAGCACCTTCATTTTTTCGTCTCGGATATCTGTCGGCTGCAGGCTGGCGGGCGGCTCCATCGCGACGATCGACAACACCTGCAGCAGGTGATTCTGCACCATGTCGCGCAGCGCTCCCGTTTTGGCGTAATAGCTGCCGCGACCCTCGACACCGATATCCTCCGCCACGGTGATCTGGACATTGTCGACGAAGGTATTGCGCCACATGGGGCTCAGCAGCGGATTGCCGAAGCGCACGGCGAGCAGGTTCTGCACGGTCTCCTTGCCGAGGTAGTGGTCGATGCGGAAGGTATCCTCCTCCCCGAACACGGCCGCCACCTGTTCGTTGATCGCCCTGCAGGAGGCCAGGTCGTGCCCCAGGGGCTTTTCGAGCACCACCCGGGACTGGTCATTCACCACGCCGGCATCGCGCAGGTGCTGGCAGATCGTGCCGTAAAGGGAGGGCAGGGTCGCCAGATAGTAGAGGCGAACCGGCGCTTCGCCCTCGTCCAGCAGAGCGGCCAGTCCGCGGTAGTGGTCCGCCACATCCGCGTCCACCTGGCAATAGAACAGGCGCTCCCGAAATGTTGCCCAGACCCCTTCGTCCCAGTCGCCCTCGGGGAGGAACCGGTGCAGGTTCTCTTTCGCCTCCTCCCGGAAGGCATCACTGTCCATCCCGGCGCGCCCGGTGGCGATTATCCGGTGCAGGCGGTCTGCGAGCCTGTGGCGATGCAGCTGGAACAGGGCCGGCAACAGTTTGCGGGTTGAGAGATCGCCGGTGCCGCCGAAAATGACAAGGTCAACCATCTGGCTCATACACGTGTTCCTCAAGTGACTGGGATTACCACCGGGGCAGTGAATGGCTGGCCCGGAAGCCCTCAGCGACCGGGGACAGGCGCGCCCCGGAGGGGGGACGGCGATGCTGTCAGCGCGTGACCTGGACGTCAGCAGGTCAGTGAAAAATCATCATAACAAACCCGCCCTCGGCCTGTTAAGCCCGGGCCACCGTATCGAGCACCGGACAATATCAGGTTCGCCCCCGGTTCGACATTCCCCTCACTGCCGAGTGCATCCCCGTCGATCAGCCGCTGGAACGCCTCGGCGCCCTCAACCGGCGCGCGGCTCAGGGCCGGTAAAGGCCCCTTCCGGAGATCTTCGGCAGGTCAAAGGCGGCCACCATGCCGGGGGGCTGGCCCACGACTGCCGGAATGGCATTGACGAGCGCAGTGGCGGTCTGGATGACGCCGGCCACCGCGTGATCGCCGTTCCTGTCCTCCATCTCCATGCTGACCACCATCTTCGGCTCGCCCTCGATGATGACCCGGTAGCCCTTGCCGCGGGGCCAGTCGGGGGCGATATCGTCGGTCAGGCGGGTGATATGTTCGAGGACGATGGCGTCGCGCCCGTCCACCACCCCGCGCACCTCGAAGCGCATGGCGCCAGTGGTGCCCTTTCGGAACAGGCCCATGCCGTTCTCGATATCGGCCTGCAGGGGCAGGCGCTCATGCACCTCGTACACCCGCTCCAGTGCGACGCCGAGCGCCGCCGCCACCGATCGCACCGAGCCGCCCCAGCCAAAGGCGAGGGCTCCGGGAGCGAACAACATGCAGTCGTGATCGACCGGATAACCGAACCCCATCACCTCGCGGATCGTGTGTTCCTGGTCGTAAGTCGCGTAGTTGATGATCTCCTGCATGCGGATGCCCGTCCAGTACTCGGAGAGCCCGGTGAAGGTGATCGGCATGGTGTCGTTGGCAAAACCGGGGTCAATGCCGTTGTTGAAGCAGGTCGCGCCGCCCTCACTGCATGCGCGGCGAATCGGCTCCGCCAGAAAGGCCGCGTCGGGGTTGTCGGGATGCTGCAGCATGAACAGTGAACTCGACACCACGTTGATTCCCCGGCGCAGACAGCGGGCCTGGTCCTCCGCGGCTTCCATCATGCGGGTTTCCGAGTGCGCGGCGTAGCAGACGCAGTCGGGCTCGAGGGCCAATACGGCATCGATGTCCCGGGACGCGACCACCCCGGTGGGTGCATCCAGGCCGACCAGCTCTGCCACGTCCGCGCCGGCCTTGGCTTCACTGCTGACGATGTGACCCACCAGCTCCAGGCCGGGATGGTTGACCACTGCCCGGACAGCGAAAGCCCCGACGTGGCCGGTGCCCCAGGTAACGACTCGGTGTGTCATCTCAACTCCTCTCGAAAAAAGTGGCAGGCGGTCAGCCCGGCTATTGTTGCATCAGCAGTTATCCGGCGGCTCACTGGAGCCGGCCCAGCCAGTCCACCAGGTCGCCGAGGTAGGCCTCGAAGTCAGGGTTGGGCCCTTCTGAGCAGGCGAAGCCGTGGGCGGCTGTGTCGAAGTGGCGATACTGCAGGGGCACGCCGGCGTCCCGCAGTTTTCCGGCAAAGGCGATACCCTCGTCCCGCAGGGGATCATACTCCGCTGTGATCAGGAAGGTGGACGGGAGGGAGTCCAGTTGATCGGAATGCAGGGGCATGGCCCGTCGCGCACTGGGGCTGTCCGGCGGG
>JARRPM010000125.1:0-8716 GCA_037382865.1 Halioglobus sp.
CGGAGATAGGCCTCAAGCTTGCCGGTAAAATAGGACTCGTGACCACCGATGACAGTCAGTATTTCCTTCATGCAGTTGTCCCTGGCTGGCAAAGGCTAGAAGCAGAACGTTAGGTCTAATTTTTCCTCAGGTCAAGCTCGGCTGGGAAAGCAGAGAGGGCGGTATTTCTGATAACGTTAACCCGGTAGTTGCATAAATAAATCGGTTCTCGATCGTGAAAGCCCTTGTTTTGCTGATTCGATCTCAAGCTCCACCGTGTCGCTGGAATTCACCGATAGTGAGATCCAGCGACAGCGCAAAATTGAGTTAAAACATGGCGTTCACGCATAAAAAACGGCCTCGCGTTTGGTAGAATTGGTGGCACCACACCGTCCAATAAAACCAAAGGAGACCGTCGACGTGAAGTCTAGCAGAGCCGCCATCCATCGTAAAACCCACTGTCTTCCCACCCTCCGATTCGAAGATCAGACATTGACCTCCTATGCCGGGCTGGTGCTGTTTCAGTCGTTGATCTCGAAGCTGGGATTGAAAGAGCGGCTGATGCGGTGCTTCCGCCATCTCACCGTCAGTCCGATCTTCGGCCATGGCATCGTGACCATGCTGTTGATCGTGCATCTGCTGCTTGGCCACCGCCGGTTGCAGGATCTGCGGTATTACCAGGACGATCCTCTGGTGAAACGCCTGCTCGGTGTCTCCCGCCTGCCGGATGTGGCCACGGTCAGCCGCACACTGTCCGGGATGGACGGGCGCAGTGTCGAGCAATTGCGTGAGGTCAATCGGCAGTTGGTGCTGGATCGACTGCAATCCCTGGGCCTGGCGCGTGTCACCCTGGACTTCGACGGCTCGGTCATCGCCACCGGGCGTTTCGCCGAGGGCAGCGCGATAGGCTTCAACCGCAAGAAGAAGGGCCAGCGCAGCTATTATCCGCTGTTCTGTACCGTCGCCCAGACAGGCCAGGTGCTGGACGTCTGGCACCGCCCGGGCAATGTGCACGACAGCAACGGCGCGAAGGACTTTATCGAGACCTGTGTCCGGGCCATCCGTGCGATACGGCCCCACTACACCGTCGAAGTGCGCATGGACAGTGCCTTCTTCAGCGACACCATCGTCGCCATGCTGGAGACCCTGGGTGTGGAGTTCACCATCAGCGTTCCCTTTGAGCGCTTCGTTGCCCTCAAGAGCCTGGTCGAGAAGCGCAAGCGCTGGCGCAGCCTGAGCGAGCGCTGGAGCTTCTTCGAGGCGGACTGGAAACCGAAGAGCTGGCACCGGCGTCACCGCTTTGTGTGCATCCGCCAGCGCAATCGGGTGCAGCACAAGGAACCCGTGCAACTGAATCTGTTCATTCCCTACGAGTACGGCTACGACTTCAAGGTAATCATCACCAACAAACGGATGTCGGCCAGGAAAGTGCTGACCTATCACAATGGGCGTGGTGCCCAGGAAGGTGTATTTGCTGAGTTGAAATCGCAAACGCAAATGGACTACGTGCCGACGCAAAAGCTTGCAGGCAATCAGGTCTATGTACTGGCCGCGCTGCTGGCTCACAATCTCAACCGTGAAATGCAGATGCGCTGCCTGCCCAAAGCGCGAAACACGACTGAACGCCGCGCGCCGCTGTGGCAGTTTGAACAGCTGGGCACCTTGCGACGCAAGTTGATCCAGCGGGCGGGACGACTGACCAAACCCCAAGGGCAACTGACCTTGACGATGAGCGCGAATCCAGCCGTCAAATCCGAGTTGTTGCATTATCTAGATCGCCTGAGACATGCGGCTTAATCAACACTTGGCAAAATTTATGCAATTATTGGGTTAACTGTCCCCGGATCTCCCCCGGATCTCCCACCACGAAAAAGATGATAGCCAGGCTGCCGAGCCCTACAGTATGTTTCATAGCAGGTATTACCTCTGATGTATGGCACCAATAAGTTAATGTAGTCGAGTCGTGAGAAAGTAGCAGTCGAAGTGATTGAGTATCTGGGAAGACCTTCTGGACTATTGGTAAGCCCTGTTTGTTTATCACCTACAAGCTCAGCGATGGGAGCACAGTTTCAGGACGATACCTCAACTTTTCGCCAGAGCGCAGGACTGACTAATCGAAGCAGGGCAGACAAGCTGCTCGCAACATATTTTTAATGTGCCCTATACTTTGGCTGGCGCCTGATGCTCCCGTTGCACTGTCGCTCGAACGCACCGGTAAGAAGATTTTCCTGTTCCCCGGGCCATGCTTGACATAAACCACCCTGGGCACACATTTTTCGTAGTAAAGTAAAGCTCCGTTCAGACCCTGCAACACCAGGAGATATCTGCGATGAGCACCCTGACCCGCGCCGCATGCGCCCTGCTGCTGGCGACCACGAGCTGGCTGCCGGCGCTATCTCAGGGCATGGAGCGGCCGAACATCCTCCTGATATTCACCGACAATACCGGCTGGGGCGACTGGGGACCCTACGGTGGCGGGGCTTTGCGGGGCGCCCCGTCGCCACGGATCGACAGGCTCGCGGCGGAAGGCCTGACGCTGCTCAATTTCAATACCGAACCACAGTGCACCCCCAGCCGCTCCGCACTTATGACAGGGCGTTTTGCGATCCGCAGCGGCAACCAGTCCGTACCGGTCGGCACACCGTTTTACGGGCTGGTGCCCTGGGAGGACACTGTCGCCGAGGTACTCCACTCTGCGGGCTATGCGACGGGGATGTTCGGAAAATGGCACCTGGGGAACTCCCCGGGGCGCTACCCGACAGACCAGGGTTTCGACGAATGGTTCGGTATTGCCAACAGCCACGACGAAATTTACTGGAATGAGCCGGAATTGCTGGAGCAGGTCACGACCGCGGGGGATGCCGAGGAGCTGATCGGCAATCGCCACCCTTTTATCCTCGAAGCAAAACGGGGAGAAAAGCCCCGCGCTTTGGCAGCTTACGATGTCGATGCCAAGCGAGAGCTCGACCCCGAACTGACCCGACGCGCCATCGCCTTTATGCGGCGCAGCCACAGCGCAGGCCGGCCATTCTTTGCCTACGTGCCCATGGCGGCGATGCATTTCCCCAGCCTGCCCGCGGAGAACTTCGCCGGCCGCTCCGGGCATGGCGACTACACGGACCTGCTGATGCAGACCGACCACCTGGTCGGCGAGATGCTCGATGCGCTCGACGAGCTGGGTATCGCGGAAAGCACCCTGGTGATCTTCACCGCGGACAACGGCGTGGAATCACCAGCCAATGGCGGCGGCCAGTTTACCGGCTGGGCGGGCCCCTGGGCGGGAACCTATTTTACCGCGATGGAGGGCGGACTGCGGGTACCCTTCATCGCCCGTTGGCCCGGCAAGTTCCCCGCGGGCGCCCGCAGCAACGAGGTCGTTCACCTGGTCGACATCCTGCCGACGCTGGCCCATATCGCCAACGCCGACGTGCCGGCTGACCGCCCGATAGACGGCGTCGACATGGCTGATTTTTTTCTCGGCAAGCGCGCTGACTCCGGACGCGATGGCTTTCCGGTGTTTGTCGGCAATGAACTGTATGCCCTGAAGTGGCGTGACTGGAAAGTCCACTTCATCTGGCAGGATTCCAAATACAGCCCAAAGGAGGTGCTGTCCACCATCCCCAAGCTGGTCAACCTGATCCAGGATCCGCGGGAGGAGCGGCAGGCGGCGGAGCCCTACAACACCTGGACCCAGGTCCTGCTGGGGGTCGTCCTGCGGTTCCAGGCGAGCGTGCAGCAGTTTCCCAATGTCCCTGTCGGGGCACCGGACAACTATACACCGCCCTATGGGAAGGAATGATACTGCCGCCTGGCGTCCATAACACTTGAGGAAAACATACCATGAACACGTCGTTATTAAAGAGCAAGGTGGCCATCGTTACCGGTGCCGGCCAGGCCCGGGGTATTGGCCGCGCGGCCGCGCTCAAACTGGCGAGCCAGGGTGCCGCCGTGGTTGTCACCGACATCTGCCGCCCGCGCAAGGACCTGGAGATCGAGGCGGTGGGTCTGACCGTCGGCGACGATATTGCCGCGCTGGAGTCTCTGGTGGCGGAGATGGAGACTACGGGCGGCAGGGGCATGGCGCTGGCGCTTGACGTGACCGACACTGACCAGGTCAGGGCCTGCGTGGAGAGGGTGTGCGAGACCTTCGGCGGCGTCGACATACTGTTCAACAACGCCGGGGTGGGCGTGGGTGCCGGTCCTTTCCTCGACCTCCCGGCGCAGAACTGGGACCTCTCCTGGCAGGTTCACGTCAAAGGCATGGTGGAACTCATGCGCGCGGTGATCCCGAGCATGAAGAGCCGCGGTGGCGGCAGCATCATCAACACCGCCTCACTGTTCGGGCTGGGGGCCATTCCGGGTTACGCCGCTTACGTCACGACCAAGTTTGCGGTGGTCGGACTGACCAAGGCCGTCGCCGCCGAATTCGGTCCTGACAACATCCGCTGCAATGCGATCTGCCCCGGCAACATATTGACCGACATGTGCGAGGCAGAGCTGAATTTCATCGCGCTGCAGCACGGCATCGACCGCGCGCAGGCCCTCCAGCTCTACAGCGAGTCGGCGGCCCTGCGCCGGCCGGGGCAGCCACAGGAGGTGGGCGATCTGGTGGCATTCCTGGCCGGCCCGGACAGCGCTTTCATCACCGGTGCCGCGTTGCCGATCGCGGGCGGGATGCAGGCGGGGCTGTAACCGCGTCGGCCGAAGGGGTTAGGCTCCCGGGCGACGACTGACGATCAGGTCAATCAGTTCAAACCAGCCGGGGCTTAATCGACAGAGACTGCAGAAGCCGTTTGAGCACCCGGTCGCGGGGGACTAGGCTGAGGCTATGCAATCAGATATGGAAGTCGACTGGCTCATCGCCGGCAGCGGGGCCGCCGGGCTGACCGGCGCCGTGGTGGCCCACCAGCTGGGCGGCCGGGTGCTGGTGCTGGAAAAGGAACCGATGTATGGCGGCACCACCGTGAAATCCGGCGGCGTGGCCTGGATCCCGGGAAACTATCGGCAGGCCGCCTACGGCATCTCTGACAGCCGCGAGGAGGGCTACGCTTACCTCAAGGGCCTGATCGGCGACAGCGTGCCCGAGGCTCGCCTGCGCGCCTACGCCGAGCGGGCCGACGAGATGCTGCAGTTCATGGCGCGGCACAGCCACGTGGACTACACCCCGCTGCCCGACTACATGGATTACTACGAGCAGGTCGAGGGCTATAAAACCGGCGGCCGCTCCATGGACCCGGGCGTCATCCATCTGCGCCGGCTCGGCAACGAGGCGGGCCGCATTCGCGACGATCACCGGGCCCTGCTGCCTTTGAACGTGACCGTGCCCGAGGGCCGCCGGCTGAGCAGGATGGACGCGGGCGCCTACCTCGCCGGGGGATTGCTGGTGCTGCGCTACCTGCTCGACCTGCCCGCACGACTCAAGGGAAAAGCCGACCAACGCCTGACGCTGGGGCCCGCATTGATCGCCAAACTGCGGCGCTCACTGATGGATCGTGACATTCCGCTGTGGCTCGACAGCCCCATGCAGGAACTGGTCGTCGAGCAGGGCCGCGTGATCGGCGCGCAGATTCTACGCGCCGGCCAGCCGATGACGATCGCCGCCCGCCGCGGTGTTCTGCTGGCCACCGGCGGGTTTTCTCGCAACGCCGAGCTGCGCCGCCACTACCAGGGCGGCCTGGTGGGCGCGGACTGGACAGCGTCCGCGCCGGGGGCTACCGGCGACGGCATCCAGATGGGACAGGCGATCGGCGCCGCGCTCGCTTTCATGGGCAGTGCCTGGTGGTCGCCCACGCTGGTCACACCCGAGGGCGATGCCCGCCTCGCCCTGATCGCCGGCAAGGCCTATCCCCATTCAATCATGGTGAACCGCGCAGGCCGTCGCTTCACCAACGAGGCGCAGCCCTACGAAGACGTGGTGAAGGACCAGTTGGCAAGCGAAGCACGCGGCGAAGGCGCCGTTCCCTGCTATCTGGTATTTGACGCCCGCTTCCGCCGACGCTATCCGGCGGGCCCCATCAAGCCCGGCAAAATTGAACAGGATGAACGGCTGCCCCGGGCCTGGTTCGACAGCGGCCTGCTGACCCGCGCCGACAGCCTTGGGGAACTGGCGGAAAAAAACGGCATTGACGGGGCGGTGCTGGCGCGCACGATAGAGCGCTTCAACGCGCACGCCCAGCACGGCGAAGACCCGGAATTCGGACGCGGCAGTACCGAGAACGATCGCTACTACGCCGATCACCGGATGCAGCCCAACCCCTGCCTGGGCCCACTCGAGCAAGCTATGCCCTGCGCGTGGAAGCCGGCGACCTCGACACCAAGGGCGGGCTCCGGTGTGACGAATTCGCCCGGGTGCTGAACGAAGCGGGCCAGCCGATTGCGGGGCTGTATGCCGCAGGCAACACCAGCGCCGCGGTGATGGGCGACACCTACCCCGGCGCCGGTGCCACCATCGGCTCGGCGATGACTTTTGCCTACATTGCCGCGCAGCATGCCTTTTCGACTTCCGCAGGCAGTGAGGAGATCACCCCATGACCGATGCCAGCTACGCTTTCCTCCGGCCCGGCCACTACGCCCGCGGTTGGCACATCCTGCTGTTCTCGCAGGAGCTCAACGTGGGCGATGTGAAGCCCCTGCGCTACTTCGACCACGACTTCGTGATTTATCGCGGCGAATCCGGGCGGGCGGCGGTGCTGGATGCCCATTGCCCGCACCTCGGCGCGCACCTCGCCAGCGACGGGGGGCGCCTGGTGGGCGACGCGCTGGCCTGCCCCTTCCACGGCTGGACCTTCGACTGCAATGGCACCTGCGTGGCCATACCCTACGCCAGCAGGATACCGGTGCGCGCAGTCAACGCCCTGCGCGGCTGGCCGGTGCTGGAGAAAAACGGTTTCATCGCCATCTGGTACGACCCCGACAACGGCCCCACCGAAGACTACCTGCCCGACATTCCCGAGTGGGGAGCCGACGGCTGGGGTGACTGGCAGTTCCAGCGGTCGCGCATTCGCGCGCAGCCCAGCGACGTGATCGAGAACATCGTCGACGTGGCGCATTTCCCGCACGTACACGGCGGCGAGGTGCAGTCCTTCGAGAACCGCTTCGGCGAGCGCACGGTGACGCAGATCTCCCGCGTGAAACAAACCGCCGCGGCGCAGATGATCATCCCGCCGGGGCTGCCCTTCGACCGCGAACAGCTCAGGGCGCAGGCCATCAGCGATGACGCCGATGCCTGGGGCGACGCCACCTACCACGGCCCGTCGATCATGTACTACTACACCGAATCGCGCAGCGAGAGGCTCAGCTACAAGAGCTGGTGGGTGAACTACCACACGCCAGTGGACGACGAGGCGCTGGATCTGTGCAGCGCTGTCATCGTTGCCAGTCTCGACGAGCGACCGCTGCCGGAGGAGTTCGTGGAACTGTATCCGCAGTCCGCGCACGCCGCCTTCGGCCAGGACGTGGTCATCTGGCAGGACAAGATCTACCGCGCCGACCCCATCCTCTGCGACGGCGACGGCCCGATCAACAAACTGCGGCGCTGGTACGAGCAGTTTTATTGACGCGTTGCCGTCGATAACACCGGGCTCTCCGTTTATGGGGACAGACCACGATTTGAAAATCGTGGTCTGTCCCCGTATTTTCCCGAACTCACCGTCCGGGATGTCCCGGTCGATGCGTTCTGGTCGGTCACCGTGTACAACAAGGATGGCTTCATTGATCCCAACGACGAGAATGCCTACAGCGTGAACAGCCTGACAGGGACGCCCAACGACGACGGATCCTACACCATCCACTTCCGCGGTGAGCCGGGCAGCGTGAACCATTTGCCGATTGCCAATTGCCGATTGCCGATTGCCGATTGCCGAGGGCTGGAACTACATCGTGCGCTTTTACCAGCCGCGAAAAGAGATTCTCGACGGAACCTGGACGTTTCCTGAGGTGAAACCTGTGGCTGCAAAGTAGTAGATGGTCGGGTGAGAACGACAGCACCTGAATATATGAATTCGGAGAATGAAGATGCTGACAATGAAGAACTTCTATCGAGCCCTCTTGATGACAGCGTGCGGCATTATGATCACCGCCTTTTCGCCGGGAAACTACGCCTCAAACGATGACTTTGAGCAACAGGTGGAAGACTACATTCAGAAGTTTCCCTACCAGGAGACTTTTGACTACGCCATGCGGCTCACGGGCGGAGATCCTGGAAAGCTGAATCAATGGGGCCAGGCGTCACGAGACCTGCTCAAGGCCGGTGAGGACACGATCGTCCGGGTCAACAACGACACTCTCTACAAGACGGCGTTCATTTATCTCGGGGATGGACCGGTGGTGCTGCGCTCGGATTCGCCTTCGAAGGAGCGATTCAGCTCGTTTCAGCTGCAGGATAACCGGAATGCGAATTACCGCAACATCATCAATCCGGTCGGCAGCTATACGCTCTACTATGGCGAAAAACCCGAGACCATCACGGGTGAGGCCGTTGAAGTGCCGTCGCTCCTGTCCGCGGTCATTACACGGATCGAAGTCAAGGATCCGAATGACGCGGCCGACATGGCGGCAGCGCAAGCCGTTTTCGACGGCATCACCATTGAAGGGCCGACCATCCGCGCGATGCCCGCAGTCGATCTCCTGAGTGGTTTCGACGAGCAGGTGGCGCAGGAAGCCAGCAAGCGCATGGATGAGACGGCGAGGTCCGTGCCGTTTTCCAGGATGATCGTCGGGCCCGGCCAGGAACCCGGCA
>JARRPM010000126.1:0-1593 GCA_037382865.1 Halioglobus sp.
GCTTTCTGCGCCGCCCGCTCCTCGTCGTTGAGAAAGCGAATATCCCCGTTATCGTCGGTCACGGTGATCCTCGCAAAATTGTTCAGGGCCTCCAGGTTTGCCCTGGCCCGCTTGCAGTACTCCGGATTCTTCTCCATGACGGCTGGCTGCTTCGCAGTGTTGACGGGCTCGAATTCGTTGCCAACCCGCGGCTCCACCTCCGGAGGCACGGCACCCTCCTGCGCCTCAACCTGGCGCTTCAGCTTGCTGCCGGTTGATACCACCTCGTATTCCGTCCCCGCCGGCGGCGGCCGGTCGCTATGCACCGGGTAGCCCCGCTCGTTGACCCAGCGATAATAGGTCTCGGAACTCGCCGGCAGGCTGGAAACCGCCAGCAGGAGAGCCGCTGCTGCACCGATACAGGGTTGTAATACTGATCTCACGTCCACGTCTCCTGATTATTATGTTGCCCCATGCCTAAAAGTACCCCAATTCCAATGGCATAGGCAATGCGCCATATTCACGGGCGCCGCTGCCTTCGGGGCACAGGCAGTTGACTTTGGGGCTTCACCTGTCAACAATAGCGCCGTCTCTCAGGTGGCAACGGCTAACGTCGAGTACCCTCGGCCTCTGGCCCACTGCATCGATCTCATTATTCGCTGCAGCTGCTTGTGAGTCCCGTATTCAGTTCGCGCCGCATTGGCCGGGCTGAGGGCCAGACACTGCGCTACCCCGCAGGGCGACCGATACACGGGTTCGTGATCGTATTTCCCTCAAGGAGCGTCCCTCGAGGGGTGATCGCGGGCAGTGAATCGAGCTTGCAAGGGGGTGGCGTGACTTCCCGGATACCGGTCCCGGTTTCCGTGCTGCGACGTCCACACACTGATACTGGCATGCGCCGGCGAGGGTTACGCGCCGGGCATCTGCTATGGGAGATTGATTGTGGAGTTGTTATCCGGCGGTGAAATGGTGGCCCGCGCGCTCGAGGACGAGGGGGTCGAATATATATTCGGCTATCCCGGCGGCGCGGTGCTGCATATCTACGATGCCCTGTTCAAGGACTGCAAGGTTCCCCACGTGCTGGTGCGCCACGAACAGGCGGCCACCCACGCGGCGGACGGCTATGCCCGGGCCACCGGCAAGCCCGGGGTGGTGCTGGTCACCTCCGGCCCCGGCGCGACCAACGCGGTGACGGGTATCGCCACGGCCTATATGGACTCGATTCCCATGGTGGTCATCTCCGGGCAGGTGCAAAGCCACCTGATCGGGGAGGACGCCTTCCAGGAAACCGACATGGTGGGGATCTCCCGCCCGATCGTGAAACACAGTTTCATGGTGAAGCACGCCTCCGAGCTTCCGATGATCTTCAAGAAGGCGTTTCACATTGCCGCCACCGGTCGTCCGGGGCCGGTGGTCATCGATATCCCGAAAGATGTCACGCGCCCTGACGAGAAGTTCGAGTACGCTTACCCGAAAACGGTGAAAATGCGCTCCTACTCCCCGGCCCAGCGCGGCCACACCGGCCAGATCAAGAAAGCGGTCAAGCTGCTGCTCGCCGCCAAGCGCCCGGTCATCTACGCCGGTGGCGGGGTGATCCAGGGGGAGGGCAGCGAG
>JARRPM010000126.1:1628-11062 GCA_037382865.1 Halioglobus sp.
CTCGGTGCCTATCCGGGCAGCGACCGCCAGTTCCTCGGGATGCTCGGTATGCACGGTTTCTACGAGGCCAACATGGCGATGCACCACAGCGACGTGATCCTGGCGGTGGGCGCGCGGTTCGACGACCGGGTCACCAATACCGTGAGCAAGTTCTGCCCGGGCGCCAAGATCATCCACATCGACGTGGACCCGGCCTCCATCTCCAAGACGGTGACCGCGGATATCCCCATCGTCGGCCCCGTGGACTCGGTGCTCAACGAGTTCCTCACCCAGATAGAACTGGCCCGGGAGAAGGATGCCGAACTGCCTGACAAGGCCGCCCTGGAGCGCTGGTGGCAGCAGATCGACGCCTGGCGGGCGGACCATGGTCTCTGGACCGGGCGGCGCTATGCCGAGAGCGAGATGATCATGCCCCAGCAGGTGATCGAGAGCCTCTACCGGGTGACCGACGGCGACGCCTATGTCACCTCCGACGTGGGGCAGCACCAGATGTTCGCCGCCCAGTACTATCGCTTCGACAAGCCCCGGCGCTGGATCAACTCCGGCGGCCTGGGCACGATGGGTTTCGGCCTGCCGGCGGCGATGGGGGTCAAGCTGGCATTCCCGGATATGGAGGTGGCCTGCGTCACCGGCGAGGGCAGCATCCAGATGAACATCCAGGAACTCTCCACCTGCACCCAGTACAACACGCCCATCAAGATCATCAACCTGCGCAACAACTACCTGGGCATGGTGAAACAGTGGCAGGACATGCAGTACGAGGGCCGCTACGCCATGAGCACCTACGAGGACTCGCTGCCGGACTTCATCAAGCTGACCGAGGCCTACGGCCACGTGGGCATGCAGGTGACGAAGCTGGAAGAGCTGGACGCGAAGATGGAGGAGGCCTTCGCCATGAAGGACCGGCTGGTCTTCATGGATATCTTCATCGACCCCATGGAACACGTCTATCCCATGCATGTGGCGCCCAACGGCTCCATGAAGGATATGTGGCTCAGCAAGAACGAGAGGACCTGACATGCGGCGCATTATTTCGATCCTGATGGAAAACGAACCGGGTGCCCTGTCCCGCGTGGTGGGCCTCTTCTCCCAGCGCGGCTACAACATCGAGACCCTCAACGTGGCGCCCACCGACGACCCGACCCTGTCGCGCCTCACCCTGACCACGGCCGGCGACGACACCCGGATCGAGCAGATCACCAAGCACCTCAACAAGCTGGTGGACGTGGTCAAGCTGGTGGACCTCACCGAGGGCGCCCACGTGGAGCGGGACCTGATGCTGATCAAGGTGCGCGCCACGGGCACCCAGCGGGACGAGGTGAAGCGGACCACCGATATTTTTCGCGGGCCGATCGTGGACGTGGGCCCCAACGTCTACACCATCCAGCTGACGGGAACCAGCGACAAGCTGGACTCTTTCGTCGCGGCGATGGCGGACGCGGAGATCCTCGAGGTGGTGCGCTCCGGCGTCGCCGGAATCTCCCGGGGCGAAAAGGTCCTGCGGCTATAGCACAGGCCCAGACGCCCGGCGGGACTAATGCCCCCGCCGGGCCTCCATCCGCTTCAGAAAAATACCCATGATCTGGCGGTACAGCTCCATGCCCAGGTATTTGTCCTCCACCCGGTGATCGATGTTGGGGTTGTCGTTGACCTCGATGACGAAGCCCTTGCCGTCACGCTCCTTGACGTCCACTCCGTAGAAGCCGTTACCGATGGGCCTGGTGGCCCGCAACGCGGCCGCCAGTACTGCCGGCGGCACCTCCGCGACGGGCAGCGTGTCGAAGCCGCCTGAATCGGTGCGGCTGCCGTGGCGATAGATCTGCCAGTGATCCTTGACCATGTAGTAGCGGCAGGCGTACAGCGGCTCATTGTCGAGTATGCCGATGCGCCAGTCGAAGTCGGTGTAGAGGAACTCCTGGGCGAGCAGCAGGGTGGACTCCTGGAACAGGCGCTTGCAGATGGCTTCCAGCTCGCCCCGGTCGCGGGCCTTCTCGACGCCCCGCGAGAAGGAGCCGTCCGGAATCTTCACCACGATCGGGTAGCCGAGGGTCTCCTCCAGCTGCGCCAGCTGTTGCGGCTGGTCCTTGTACAGCACGACCTGGCGGGGTGAGGGGACCTTGTTGATGCGGAACAGGTCCGCCAGGTACGCAGGTAGTCCCGCTGGGTGATCAGTTCACAGTCGATGCCGAGCTCCCTGCCGGCGCGAATAAAGCGCTTGAGGGCGCCCTTGTTGGACGGCGGGAGCTTTTCCCCGGGGTCACAGAGGATCGCCAGGTCGTAGCGGGCAGCCTTCTGTTCCCGCTTTTTGCGCCATACCTTGCGGCTGAATTCATCCAGCGCCTGGGCGAAGTGGTCCTCCTCCTCGCTGCTGAGGCCGCGGGCGGAGCGCGGCCGCAGCCTGGAGATCTCCCAGCGTTTGCGGAAGCGCAGGGTGATCTCGAGGATCGGGCAGGGGAAAGTCTCGAACAGCTTACGCGCCAGCTCGTCGTAGCGGCTGTCCGCGGTCCGCCCGAAGAAACTGAGCAGTACCAGTGGTTCGCCGGTCTCCTCCTGGTCGAGGAATTTGTACAGCGAAGGGCTGAAATCGTCGACCTGCAGGCGATACAGGGCACGCCGGCTGAGGTCGCTCAGGGTCCGCACCGACGGTATCACCTTGTGGCCCCGCGCCTCCGCCAGCAGCGAGCAGTAGTAGCCCTCTGACAGGTAACCGAAGCTCTGGCACAGGTTGATGACCCGGGTACGGGGCACGGACTGAGGGTAGCGACCGTTGACGTAGTCGGCGAAGGCAATGACCTGCTCGCTGGGGTAGTAGGGCTCCCAGTCGCGCTTGCCGTGGATGGCGATAAGTGTCTGTGACAAGGATGCCGCTCCCGGCGGGCCGGCGCCGACCGGCAGTGAGGTGTTCAGAAGAGGGAGAAGTATTTTCCAACGGTTGCTGGTAGTCAATTGCCGGCAGGGCTATATTTCACCGGATTATTCCAGGGTACAGTCTATGCACCACTCAACTGCCAGCCGTGGCCCGGAAGACGATGCCCGGCCGTGGGACGCACAGCCCCCGCCTGCCGCGATTGCCCGGCCACTATACCTGTGACTGCCATGATTCCCGTGACCGTCATCCGCCGGGCAGTGACGTCGGACCTGGAGGAGCTGCAGAGACTGGAGCGCCTGTGCTTCCAGGCCGACCGCATGAGTCGTCGCAGTTTCCAGCGCTGGCTGCGCAACGAGGACTGCGTCTTCCTGGTCTGTGAAGGGGAGGCGCAACTGTGCGGCTACATCCTGGTGATCCTGCGCCGGGGTACCCGCATGGCACGGCTCTACTCCCTGGCGATAGACCCGGGCTGCCAGGGTCGGGGCCTGGCGGGGCAGCTGATCGGCCGGGCCGAGCGCGAGGCCCGCAGTGCCGGCGCCCTTTATATGCGACTCGAGGTGGCCACGGGCAACACCGCGGCAATCGGCCTCTACCGCAAGATGGGGTATCGCCCTTTCGGCCTCTATCGGGACTATTACGAGGATCACGCCGACGCGGTGAGGATGGAAAAGTGCATTCACGCCTACGAACCCTCCGGTGACGGCCGCGGCATCCCCTGGCTGGCCCAGAGCACGGCTTTCACCTGCGGCCCGGCTGCCCTGATGATGGCGATGGTGGCGCTGGATGCTGAGTATGAGCCCTCGCCACTGGATGAGATCCAGATCTGGCGGGAGGCGACGACGATCTTCATGACCTCGGGCCACGGCGGCTGCCACCCCGTCGGCCTGGCGCTCTCCGCCGCGAAACGCGGGTTTGACGCCGAGGTCTGGGTCAACCAGCGCGAACCGCTGTTCCTCGACGGGGTGCGCGATCCCAACAAGAAGCGGGTGATGCGCCTGGTTCACGAATCCTTCGTCCGGGAGGCGAAGGAGCAGAGGATACCGGTTCATTATGCGGAGGTGGACCAGCAGCAACTGGTCGACAGCTTCAGTGCCGGCGCCAGCGTCCTCATCCTGATTTCCACCTACCGCCTGGACCGCAAGAAAGCGCCCCACTGGGTGATCATGAGCGGCTACGATGAAAGCTGCCTGTACGTGCATGATCCCGACCTGGAGAGCGAACCCCCGACAGACCTGGCAGGGGAGGTGCGCAACGCCATGGACTGCCAGCATCTACCCATTGCCCGGGCCGACTTCGCGGCGATGAGCCGGTTCGGGAACAACCGGCTGCGCACCGCCGTAATCGTGCGCAGGCGGGCGTCACCATGAACTCTGCAGCCATCGCCAGGCAGGCGTGCGCGCCGGGGGGCAGGAACCGTGGCTGATGCCAACGCGAGGTATCTGCAGCTGGTGCGGGAGCTCTCGGACCGTATCGTCGAGGCGCAGCGGCCGATCCGTATCCTCGACTCGATCAAGTGGGACGGCACCATACGGGCGGCTTTTTTCGAGAGTGGCTATGCCGAACTGCCGGCGGTCGATGCCGACTACTACCGGCGCAATAATCCCCTGGACTTCGATCCGTCGGCCAAGCGCAACGAGTTCCACGGCATCGAGCGGGATATCGCGCGCAAGCTGGGCCAGCTCAACCCCCTGGCGACCATCATGCGGCGCATGTGCCGCGAATACCGGGCGGTGGTCAGCATGCTGGAGGGGCGGGGAACGCCGGATTTCGGGCTCGTTTCCGAAGATCTCTACGGTTCCGCCTCGGACGTCTTCCACGCGGGGGATCCCACCCTCGCGGACCTGGGCACGGTGATGGAGGAGACCCTGATCAACCTCCTGAAAAACGACTCGATGGCGGAGGCGCCCAAGGATATCCCGGCCGCCCGCGCGGTGGAGATGCTCAACGAACGGCTGCTGGCGGTGTTCCCGGACGCCGGTATCCGGGTGATCCTCAACGACCAGATGACCGCCGATGCCGCGGCGGGTTCGGACTACCTGAAAATCCGCAGCGATGCCCATTTCAATGCCCTGGACATCGATGTGCTGGAGGTGCACGAGGGCTGGGTGCACCTGGGAACCACCCTGAACGGCGCCGCCCAGCCCTGGTGTACCTTCCTCGGCAAGGGGCCGCCGTCGTCCACCACCACCCAGGAGGGGCTGGCGGTTCTCACCGAGATCCTCACCCTGCGCTCGAGCCCGTCGCGCCTCTACCGCCTCATCAATCGGGTGCGCGCCGTTACCCTGGCGGAGGAGGGGGCGGACTTCATCGATGTGTTCAACTACCTGTTGGGCAACAATATGTCGGAGGAGGACAGTTACGCCGTGGCGGTGCGGATCTTCCGCGGCAGCACGCCCGCGGGCAGGCCCTTCACCAAGGACCTGGCTTATATGCGGGGTTTCGTGCAGACCTACAACTTCCTGCGCCTGGCGATGAGCGAGGGCCGGCTGGATAACCTGCCGCTGCTCTTCTGCGGCAAGGTGACGCTGGAGGACATCAAGATCTACCGGCTGCTGCTGGACGAGGGGGTGGTGGTGGCGCCGCAGTTCATGCCGCCACATTTCGCGGACATCAAGGGGCTGGCGACCTGGATGAGCTTCTCGCGCTTTATCTCCAGCCTCAGTTTCGACCAGCTGCAGGCGGACTACGGCGCGTTGCTGTAGTCCGCCGGCTCGCGGTCGCGGGTCTCCGTGGTCGACTCAGAGGATGCGCTTCATGGCGGTCATGTAACCGCGCAGTTTCTTGCCGACGATCTCCACCGGGTGGCGGCGGATGGCGTCGTTGACGGCGATCAGCTCCTGGTTGTCGACGCCGTTGTCGCCCTCCATGCCCTTGCCGATGACGTCCGTGTCGATCGCGCCCATGAAGTCCGCCAGCAGCGGGCGACAGGCGTGATCGAACAGATAGCAGCCGTATTCGGCCGTGTCCGATATCACCACGTTCATCTCGTACAGTTTCTTGCGCGCGATGGTATTGGCGATCAGCGGGGTCTCGTGCAGTGACTCGTAGTAGGCGGATTCCTCGATGATCCCGGCGTCCACCATGGTCTCGAAGGCCAGTTCGACACCCGCTTTCACCATCGCCACCATCAGGATGCCGTGATCGTAGAACGCCTGTTCGGTGATTTCCTGCGACGTGTTTTCCGACTTTTCGAAGGCGGTCTCCGCCGTGGCGGCGCGCCACTTGAGGAGGTTGGCGTCGTCGTTGGCCCAGTCCTCCATCATGGTCCGGGAGAACTCGCCGGTCATGATGTCGTCCTGGTGCTTTTCATAGAGCGGACGCATGATGTTCTTCAGTTCTTCCGCCAGATGGAAAGCGCGGATCTTGGCCGGGTTGGAGAGACGGTCCATCATGTTGGTGATCCCGCCGTGCTTGAGGCCCTCGGTGACGGTCTCCCAGCCGTACTGGATCAGCTTCGAGGCGTAGCCCGGGTCGATACCTTTCTCCACCATCTTGTCGAAGCAGAGGATCGAGCCGGTCTGCAGCATGCCGCAGAGAATGGTCTGTTCGCCCATCAGGTCCGATTTCACCTCGGCGATGAAGGAGGACTCCAACACACCCGCCCGGTGCCCACCGGTACCGGCCGCGTAGGCCTTGGCCAGTTCAAGGCCCTCGCCCTGCGGGTCGTTCTCGGTGTGGACGGCGATCAGGGTGGGGACGCCGAAGCCGCGCTTGTACTCCTCGCGAACCTCGGTGCCGGGGCACTTGGGTGCGACCATGATCACGGTGATGTCATCGCGGATCTGCATGCCTTCCTCGACGATGTTGAAACCGTGGGAGTAGGAGAGGCAGGCGCCCTGCTTCATCAGGGGCATGACCTGCTTGATCACGCTGGTGTGCTGTTTGTCCGGGGTGAGGTTCAGCACCATGTCCGCCTCGGGGATGAGCTCCTCGTAGGTGCCAACGCTGAAGCCGTTTTCGGTGGCATTTTTCCAGGACTGGCGCTGCTCCACGATGGCCGCCTCGCGCAGGGCGTAGGCGACGTCGAGGCCGCTGTCGCGCAGGTTGAGGCCCTGGTTGAGGCCCTGGGCGCCGCATCCGACGATCACCATCTTCTTGCCGCGCAGTTTTTCGACGCCGTCGGCGAATTCGCTGGCGTCCATGAAGCGGCACTTGCCCAGTTGCTTGAGCTGCAGGCGCAGCGGCAGCGTGTTGAAATAGTTCTGTCCCATCGCAATAGTCCTCGTCCGGTCGGGTGGCGTTTAAAGAGGGGCGTAAGATACGCAAAAGTGATTCTTGCGTAAAACGCCATATAGGCGATACTGTATTGCGGTCCACGCAAAAAGAGTCACCTGATGGATACCCGGGCGCTGACGGTTTTTCTCTCTGTGGCGGAGACGCTCAATTTCAGTCGCAGCGGCGAGCTGCTGCATATGAGCGTCTCTGCGGTGAGCCGGACCGTGCAGCGGCTGGAGGATGAACTCGGCCAGCCCCTGCTGCAGCGCGACCGGCGCAGCATGCACCTCACCAGCGCCGGCCTGGAGTTCCGCGACTACGCGCGGCGCTCCCTGGCCGAGTGGCAGCAGCTCCGCCGCAAGCTGGGCAGCGACACCGAACTGGCCGGGGAGGTGAGCCTGTACTGCTCGGTCACCGCCAGCTACAGCGTGCTCGCCCCCATCCTGGAATCGTTCAGGGCGACCCACCCGGCCGTCGAGATCATGCTGCATACCGGTGACCAGGCCGATGGCATCAGCCGGATCCTGGAAGGACAGGATGACGTGGCGGTCAGCGGGCGTCCCCCCCAGCTCCCCCGGCGGCTGGAGTTCCTGCCGCTGCTGGAGTCCCCGCTGCAGTTCTGCATGCCGAACGCCGACTGCGCGGTGCGCGACGCCGTGCTGGCGGGCGACCCCGCCGCGGGCGATCTCGATTGGTCCGCCATCCCGTTGATCGTGCCGGAGCGGGGCGTCACCAAGGAGATGCTGGACGCCTGGTTCCGGGAGCGCCAGATAAGGCCCCGGATCTACGCCCAGGTGGCCGGCCATGAGGCCATCGTCGCCATGGTCAGCCTGGGGCTTGGGGTCGGTATCGCGCCGGAGCTGGTGATCAGGGCGAGCGGGATGGCTGCCAGCGTCACTGAAATGCCCCTGGCCGAGGGCCTGCCACCGCTTGTGGTCGGCCTGTGCAGCCTGAGGCAGCGCCTGGCCAGCCCGCTGGTGAAATCCCTGTGGGATGTCGCCGGGCAGACCTACGGCGTCACCGTTTGATACTATTGGCGTCAATTGAGCAGCTGGACGAATTGATGGACACACAGGACGACAAGGACCCCTTCGATCCCGCAGCGCAGGAGGGCCAGTGGGCGCACGGTGCGCCGCAAGGGGATTTACCTGCTCCCCAACCTCTTCACCACCGGCGCCCTGTTCGCCGGTTTCTACTCGATCATCGCCGCCATGCGGGGCGATTTCGAGAGCGCCTCCATCGCCATCTTCTTTGCCATGGTATTCGATGGCCTGGACGGGCGCATCGCACGCCTCACCAACACTTCCAGCAAGTTCGGGGCGGAATACGACAGCCTCGCCGACATGGTCTCGTTCGGCGTTGCGCCGGCCCTGGTGATGTTCAGCTGGGCGCTGGGAGACGTCGGCAAATTCGGCTGGAGCGCGACCTTCATCTATGTCGCCTGCGCCGCCCTGCGTCTGGCGCGATTCAACACCCGGATCGACAAGGCGGACAAGAACGTCTTTACCGGCCTGGCCAGCCCGGCCGCGGCGGCTGTCGTCGCTAGCACCGTCTGGGTCTGTCACGACGAGGGCTGGGTGGGGGAGGCGCTGCCCCATGAGCTCTCCATCCTGGTCGGCTTCCTGACGGCCCTGCTGGGTTTCCTGATGATCGCCAATTTCCCCTACAACAGCTTCAAGGGCATCGACTTCCGCGGCAGGGTGCCCTTTGTGGTGATGATTGCGGTGATATTCGTCTTCGGGCTGGTCACGGTCGATCCGCCGCGGATATTCCTCCTGGCCTTCCTTGTCTACGCCGCCTCCGGCCCCGTGATGCAGGTCATTAGCTGGCGCAAGCGGCGCGCCTGAAGGGCCCGGGCGGGCCTTCACCGCCCGCCCGGTCCGGGGCCGGGCAGGCCAGCTTTCCCGGCGCTTCGGGAATCTCAAAAAATTTTGTTTAAATCGCTTGCAGGGGGAGGGCCGATCCGTATAATGCGCATCCTCGGTTGGGGGCCAGCCCCCGAACCTGACCGGAACCCTGGCGGTTTCGGAGGTTTTTTAACAGCAAGATGAAGACAGATGTGTGGGCACTTGTTGGGATAGTTGCTGATGACTATTCAGACACAACAAGTGACTCATTGATTCATTATTGGATTTTTTGATTTCGAATTGTGTCTGAGCCGAGATTTGGGAGTTGGCGTGGGGTTTACCACGAAAACTCTCCCTCTTGTCCTTTTGGGCAGAGGTAAAAGATTAAACTGAAGAGTTTGATCATGGCTCAGATTGAACGCTGGCGGCAGGCCTAACACATGCAAGTCGAGCGAGAAAGGTCTTCGGACTGAGTACAGCGGCGGACGGGTGAGTAACGCGTA
>JARRPM010000127.1:0-6204 GCA_037382865.1 Halioglobus sp.
TTCGCGGCAATCGAATTTATCGCTGCCCATTGGGATTCATACTCTCCGTGGTGATCGAGCACCATCCGGACAGCCCGTTCCCGGAACTCCGGGGAATATCTGACTTGCTTGTTCATGACTCCATCCTCTCAAGAAATGGAGTCTCCGGTAAACCCGGGGCGACTCAGTTTGTTAGCTGCCATTCTGCACTTTATGCTTTTCATTGCAGCCGAAGTCTAAAGCCACACAAGGTTCACTGCCGTTTACCCACGCATCATGACCCGGGGCCAATTCAAAAGCTTCACCGGGACCAACAACGGATTCTTCACCACTGGCACTTTTAACAGTAAACGAACCAGACAATATATAACCTATGTGGTTTTCCGATGGTTTGCCTGTTTGTTTACCTACATGCTCAGACCACCGCCAGCCAGGCCGATAAGTACCTATGCCTACAAATGACGTTCTTAGTTTGACCGCAGACCTTTTGCTACCATCCAGAAACTCCCACGTGTCATCAGAGGAGAATGGATTTGCAATGATAGTTTCTTTATCCGACATTCGATCTCAATTACTGGTTACAGCTAATGCTTACCGCAGCGGCGGCGAGACCGCGCAGCGGTTTTGGCGTCCGGCCCCGAAGGAGCGTTTTGGCGGTACTTGTTTATGTGCCGATGCATGCGTGCAGCTAGCTAAAAAAGTACTTGTAGATGGCATAAATTAATCCGACGCCAATGACGAGGGTAACGATACGACCAATTCCAGTTTCCGCTCTGGGCGGTTGAAGCGTTGAGTTAGTAGGATGCTTTTCAATATAGCCATCCACAATCTCTTTGGCATCTTTTAGACCGATACCTCTGTGGGTACGTAGTTTCTTTATGGCGCTAATTTTTCGGCCTGCTTCCAATTCAACTACGACGTCATCTGGCAACTCGGTTTCGGTACTCATCGCCTAGGCACGTTAACGCTTCAAGCTGGGGCGGCCGGTAGGCCGTCCCGGCGCGAAGCGCCTTTGCAGCCTCGACTTGTTATGTGGCCAACACGGCATGGTTCCACTCCGCCACATCTAGCACCTCCCAAACCTCGGTAATTTTGCTATCGCTAAGCTGAAACAACCAGTTTGCGCAGGTACAGAGCTTCCCTCCAATCTTGGGCTTGGCATGGAAATTGAAGTGAATCGACACCAAACTGTGTTCAGATACAACATGAAGAATTTCAGCTGATCTAGAACCTGGCTCATAGAATTTTTCTGGGTTGTCAGTTAGAAAAGAAATCACCGATTCTGAGCCCCGCACTTCACCGCCAAATTGCTTCTCTGTAGAGGTAGGGGGATGCCATACGACTGCCGAGTTCAAACAGCCCGCCATGACATCAAGATCGCTCGACATCATTGCAGAGAGGAATTGCTTTACAGTATCGGCGTTGCTCAAGCAGTCCCCTTGGCCACATAACGCTTACGGCAGTGGCGGCCGAGCCGCGAAGCGGTTTGACCGCCCGGCCCCTCAGGGGCGCACTGGCGGTTCGTATTATATGCTTGATTGTGAATTGTACTCATCCAGTAGACTCTGCACATAATTAATAAATTCCTCAGGGTAAAGATGTCGACCAAATTGCTCAAAGAATTCCATAGAACGAGGTTGTGCAACTAGAAAATCGAATGTGGTTTTTTGCGATGTGCCAAATTGTCCACGCCATTTGAGTTGCGTCTGTATCCATTCGGAATAATACAGACTCCAAGTTGCAGCATCCACCGCTACCCCCAGTGATCAGTGTGATGTTCTTCATTCGTCATTGTTCTCGTCGGGGCGGTGTCCGGTCAGGAAGGGGTTCCTCCTGGCAAGTATCTTCGTCATCGAACCACTTGCAGTGCTGCAGGCTTTGGATGCCGGATGAGTTGCCATGACAACCATTTTTTGACGGGAATGGAAGCTTATTGATGACTGGATAAAATAGGGACAGACCACCTTTTCTGGACACGGAATGGGCCTGGAAAAAGGCAGGCTGACTCCTTTTCCTCCCCCCATTTTGGAAAAAGGGGGTCTGGCCCCTTTCCTCCCCCCCATTTCGACTGGGAATCACTCAGTACAAAACCCCCAGGCCGATTGTCCATGACTCCTCATTTTCCAGGGCCTGGGTCGCATCGCCGTTGACGTATTTGGTCTGCAGGCGGAAGTGTCCGGCCGGATCCAGCAGGTAAGAGAGCGACGCTTCAAAGTAATCGCGATCACCAAGATTGCCGGCAAACTCCCACAGTTGCAGATACTCGACGTCGAATATCAGGCGTTTGCCGATTCCCGAGGGAAACACCTGGTCCGGCCAGAGACGCATCGCCAGCTTGCCGCCGCCGCGGGCCGAGTAGTCTCCCTGTTCCAGCTGGGGGCGGTCGTCGGTGGATCGCACCTCCCCGTACTCCGACTGCAGGAATCCACGCCATCGCACCCTGAGCGGCCCGAACCTGCGGGCAACATTCATGCCGCTACCCAACAGGGTGGGCTCTAATTGCACATCGGCGCCGAGAATGCCAAGGTCCAGGTCCGTATCGGTCGTCCAGATGGGGGAGGCCCCCAGGCGTATCCAGTCCAGGAATTCTGTGCTGAACCCCGTCTCGTAGGCCAGGCGAAAGGTCATGGTATCTACATTTTTGTTTTTGCCGCTTTCATCAGACATCAGGTTAATCGACAGGCTGGGCAGCAGATAACGAACCGCGTCCTTGTCCTCACCCGGATCCACGAGATTGACGGGGCGGATAATCGCGCCCTTTACGCTGGCAATCCGCACGCTGTGATTGAAGTCACGGGCCAGGGAGAACATGGCTCCTCGACGCACGTCTCCGGATTTGGGCCTGAACAGAATCAGGTCCTCGGTGGACGCACGAACCGTGAACCGCTCGGGAAAATCGCCTTCAAAGAAATCTTCACCCCGCAACTGGCAGGTCACGCTCTGCGCGGTGAAGTCCTTCAGCGGCTGTCCATCGGGGTAATCGACCGAGAAATCGTCGACGCAGGGTGAGACGCTGGCTTCCAGCTCCTGCAATGCCGCCGCAGCACGCTCCTGCTCGACTCCTTCGATGCGACCATCGAGATTTTCGTCGAAATGGCTCAACGGCGGGCTGTGCAGGTCGAGAACGTAGCGCGCGTACTCGACCAGGTCGATGACCTCATTGCCGTTCCTGTCGTAAGCGGTCTTTTCCATGGCCTGGCCCCCCAGACCATGGATCAGGAGGGCGGTGGCAACCAGGATGCGGGATATTTTCACTGCAGACCTCCGAAAATCCGGATGCCGACGACGTCCACCCCGGCCTCCTTGAGCTTGATCTCAACCAGCAGGCGCAGATCCCGGACCACCTCGCAGGCGGCAGTTTCGGTCGGGGATATCTCCAGGGGCCATTCGAAAAATTCCTCCCCCAGACGCTTGGCGAGTGCCAACTTCGATACATTGTTGTAATTGAGCGGATCTTTTGCCAGATGCTGGTCGGCGGTGAAATCGCCCGGTCGCAGGCCACTTATCTCGGCAAGCAGCCGTTTGATCCGCATCAGTATTTCCACTCTGGAAATGCGTTCTCTTTCTGTGGCCGACATGTTTTATCACCTCTTATCAGTGGTCAATAATAATGCAAAATCATCGGCGTGCTGCCAGAAAAAATGGGGACAGACCCCGTTTTCTGGATAGTGGAACTGGGGCGGAAAATGGGGTCTGTCCCCTGTTTCCTGGAAAAGGGGGCGTGAAAAAAGGGGGAAAGGGGGCTGCCCCCCTTTTACACAGGTTTACTGCTAGGCCGTGGCACCGCCGTCACACACCAGCTCCGAGCCGGTCATCCAGGGGCAGGCCTCGCTGGCCAGAAAAAGAACGGCACTCGAAACATCTTCGGATGAGCCGTATCCCAGCGGGTGTAATGACTCTACGAAATCGTCGGCAGCCTCAACACTCGGTGCCAGGCCCAGAGCTGCCAGGTTTTCAACCACCTGGGAACCCATATCTGTTTTGACGATGCCGGGGTGTACGGAGTTGATGCGGATACCGTATCCCAGGTGGGCACATTCGATTGCCGCAGCCTTGGTCATCATTCGGACCGCGCCTTTCGAGGTGCAGTAGGCAGTCAGGGTCTGCAATCCGCGGATGCCGCCTATTGAAGACAGGTTGACAATAGAGCCGCCCCTGCCGGCCGCGCCACCGGGCCGCATGGCCCGCACACAATGTTTCATACCGAGAAACGAACCCTCGACATTGATTTTCATGTTAAAGCGAAAATCTTCCAGGGTGCACTCCGTCAACAACGCCTGGGTTTCCACGCCCGCATTGTTGACCAGTACATCGAGGCCGCCGAAGGTCTCCATACAGCTATCCACGGCGGCGATCCACTCCACTTCATTCTCGACATTGAGCGTGCAGCATTCGACCCGCCCTGGGTATTGCTCGTTCAGCTGCGCCATCAGTGCTTCGGGGCGTTTGCGCACTGTCATCATCACACTGCCGCCCGCCGCCAGAAAATCTTCTGTAATCTGAGTTCCCAGCCCGCGAGCCGCACCGGTTACGAGAATCACCTTGCCTGAAAAATCGTAAATTGTCCTGTTCACAATCATGTGATTTCTCCTCACAGCCGGTTGCTTCATCTTATCCATACGGCGTACTGCCGATGTTCATTTGTATCGCGGACCTTCAAGACCTGCCGGCAAGCTGTCGACATTTCATGCCGGAGGGATCCACCACATTGGTATGGTACACACTGCACAGCGACGCTTCCCTTTACCAAGACAGCGGCTGGTCATTCTGCTGCAGGCACGCCGCGGGGCAGGCCTTTCGCGGCAAATTACTCATCGCTCTGTGTCACGCCATCAGGGTACTGGCCCGGTATCGGTTGACCGTACAGGTTATGGATATTCTAGACCAGATCGTGCGGCCCGCAGGGCATACTGTAGTGAGCCTTCTGGTCGTTGAGATTGATGCCGCAGGCGTAAGTAACTGCCACAGGTTGCCCCGGCTATCGCGGGATTCACTGGCCAGGGCCCTCCAGGTGTCTCCGTGGATGTCGTCATAGATGGTCCTGGCCATAATCCCGGAATTGCGGATATCGAAGGAGACCGCCGGGCCCAGGCGCACTCGCCGCTGGTCGGTCAGGTACTGCCAGGCCTTGCTACATCGCGATGGGGTTGCGGATACACATTGGCAACCTCACTGTACCCACAGCACTTCGTGGGGCATGCTCTCCCGGGTAACGGCTCGCCGCAGGTTGTACTGTTCTTCGCTGATTCTAACGATGACTTCATTAGTTGCCGGAGAAAGGGCGGCGATGCGCTGTGGACGACGCTCAGTGGCTGCAGTAGTCTGCGACAGAACCTGTGAAAAGCAACCACGACCATGTTTTATATCGAACCCGATGAATCGCAACTGGCGTCATTTGCTGCCGAGTATCCTGCCGACATGCCCGTTGTGATGCTCAACTTACTGCATTTTGCCGATCAGGCCCATTATCGGCCGGAGCAGAATGCCGAGCCCTGCACGGGGAGGGAAGCCTTTATGCGCTATGGTGGCGCGGTGATGCCATTGATTGAAGCGCATGGGGGCGAGCAACTGTGGCAGGGCGCCCAGCGCACTATGTTGATCGGGCCGGACGACAAGGACTGGCACCTGGTAGTGCTGGTGAAATATCCCTCCGCGCAGGCGTTTGTGGATATGGTGACCTCCGACGCCTATCAGTCTATCGTTCACCACCGCGCGGCGGCCCTGGCCGATTCGCGGCTGATAGCGCTGGAGCCGCTTTGAAGGCGGTAGCAAAGGACGCCCTCGAGGTCGGGGAAATCAAAATTTCTGATATCAGCAGTTCGATTGCCCGGTCCCGCTGTTGGCATGCCGATAGGGGACGAGCGTGACCCCTATTGTCAACTCTGGATGCGCTAAACCATAGCCGGGTGGCTTGCCTTCCACGGTATTTCCGGCTCCACCCTGCTTACCCAACAGACGCGCGAAGAAGCGCTTCGCAGCAGGTCCGGCTCGCCTGGCTTAGAGTTAGACAGCCACTGCTTCAGCGGCCTGGTCCTCAGCCTGCCATCGATTCGGGACATCACTTCATCGATTGATCGGATGTCACCATAAGCTGGCTGTCTCGGCTTCAAGTCTCGGAAATAAAGGGCCTCGGACTTTATGGTCCAGGCGTGATGGCCTCTTGTCCCGCGGTGATTCCGCGCTCAGCTAATAGACCGTCGAGATATCGACCCCGGGATCCGTCGA
>JARRPM010000128.1:0-6160 GCA_037382865.1 Halioglobus sp.
TGGCCCTTGCGGGCGACGTATCCTTTGGATTCAAGATACTCGTTGAAGCGATGGAACAGCGGCCTGATCAGGTCGGCCTTGACCAGTTGCTCGCGGAACAGCCAGATCGTCTTGCTGTCTGGGATTCGCTGCTCTGCAAGTGCAAGTCGTTCTCCAGACCGTGTGTACCCAATACTTTCGCGAAATTAAGCGTTATCGCCGGTGTTCAGGCGAGAACTCGTCTATTTTTAGAGGTGCCCATTAGTTTTAAGCGGAAACCAACAGTCGAGGTCTGACTCAGGAGCAGCTGGCCCGTCCCGAATACCCAAATCCCGCTCAGCCTGGCGAACCTACTTGCGCAAGGTCTCCGACGCGCAGCCCACCTTCGCAGCAATCGAATCCGGCGCAGCCCACTGGGAATCGTAGTCCCCCTGATGCTCCAGCACCATCCGCACCGCCCGTTCCCGGAATTCCGGGGCGTATCGTTTTGTCGTCTTCATAACTCCATCCTCTCAAGAAATGGAGTCTCCGGGAGTTCCAGGGCGATTCAATTCACTTTCCTGATTCAATTCTTTTCGGATTACTTCCTGACAGTTCTGCTTTCGCCACGTCGATGACCCTGGATCGCTTCATGCAGGACGTAGTCCTTGATGAGGTTTGCCTCGTCCACTGTTAGGTAGCCATTCCAGCCCGGCATTCCGTTGGTTTTCAGGCCCCCGTCGATCACAATGGTTTTCCAGGCTGCATCCAGGTCCGAGGTGCGGTACCTGAGGTCGGGCACGACTGCGCCGCTGATGGCCTGTATCCCGTGGCAGGCCAGGCAGTAGACAGTGTACAGTTTCCGCCCCTGTTCCACCCGATCTTGAGGGGGGGCGGGCAGCGTTGGTTCCGGCAGTTCCTGGGTGATGCCGGCAACTTGCGGCAGGGGTTCGCTTCCCCCCAGCCTGAATACGAGAACCCGGCTGATATTGAAGATTCCCATCGGTCCGACGAGCACTCCTCCTGACAGGCCGGCGCCCCCGCCCCAGCCCTGCATGACGGCAATGTATTGCTCGCCATCGATTTCGTATGAGATGGGCGCAGCGAGAATGCCATTCTCGACTTTATATGACCATACTTTATCGCCTGTATCGGCGGCGTAGGCGGCGAACTCGCCCGTCAGGTTTCCCTGGAAGACAAGGTTGCCGCCGGTTGCCAGTACGCCGCCCGCTGACAATACTCCGGAATCTACGCTCCATGCCTCCCGCCGGGCGAGCGGGTCCCATGCGACAAGCCGGCTGCGCAGTTTCCACCTGGCCACGAGGTTCCGGGCCCAGACGGGCAGCCAGTCCGGGATATTGACCGCCGCGCTTATGTCGTAGTTGATGTTGTAGATGGTTTTCCTGGCCTCGAAGATAAAGTCGTCGACGTAGACGTGGCCGCTATCTCTGGCGGGAATGTAGACGAGGCCTGTGTCCGGGCTGTAGGCCATCGACATCCAATTGTGCGCGCCCCCGCTGCCCGGGTAGACCGAAAAATCATCCGATCCCGATCTCGCCCGAGGATCCTCTACCGGACGGCCGGTCTGCATGTCGATATGCGTGGCCCAGTTCACTTTCGCAAAGGGATCTGCTGACAGCAACTCTCCGGTTCGGCGGTCCAGAACGTAGAAGAACCCGTTCTTCGGCGCCTGCATAATAACCTTGCGCGTCCTGCCGCCAATTTCCAGCTCGGCTAATGTCATCTGCTGCGTGGCGGTGAAATCCCAGGAATCACCCGGTGTCGTCTGGTAGTGCCACACATAGGACCCGTCATCGGCGTTGACCGCGACGATTGACGACAGGAAGAGGTTGTCCCCGCCGCCCGGGCTCCTGACCTTCCGGTTCCAGGGGGAACCGTTGCCCACGCCGATGTAGAGCAGGTTGAGCTCGGGATCATAGGCAAAGGAATCCCACGCGGTGCCACCTCCGCCCGATTTCCACCATTCGCCGGTCCAGGTCGAGGCGATCCACTGCTGCGTTTTGTCTTCGAAGCCCTTTGCCGGATTTCCCGGCACGGTGAAGAAACGCCATACCAGATCGCCGGTTTGTGCATCGTAGGCAGAGACATACCCCCTTACACCCATTTCCGCCCCGCCGTTGCCGATGATGACGAGGCCCTTTACCACGCGCGGTGCACCGGTAATCGTATAGGAAATCGATCTGTCGATGATCGTATCCGTACTCCAGGCCTGTTTACCCGTGGCCCGGTCGATCGCGATCAGCCGCCCGTCCAGGCTGCCCAGGTAGACCTTGTCGCCCCACAGTGCCACGCCCCTGTTAACCACATCGCAACACGCGTGCATGGCGTGCTCTTTGGGGACCTCGGGATCATACGTCCAGAAAAGTGCTCCGCTTCTGGCGTCGAGCGCATAGACGATGCTCCAGCTGCCGGTGGTGTACATCACCCCGTCTGCAACCAGAGGCGTCGCCTCAACGCCCCGCCGGGTCGGCAATTCAAACGACCAGGCCAGGCCCAGCCTGGAGACGGAATCGGCATCGACCTGGTCGAGAGGGCTATAGCGTTGCTCAGCGTAGGTGCGTCCGTGGGAAAGCCACTCCTGCGGGAACTTTTCCGCCTCAACTATTCGCTTCCCGTTCACATCCGCCAGTTCCTGCGCCGTCGCCAGTGGGGAGAAGCTGAAAAGGGCGGAAATTGTGCCGATTGCGCTGAGCATTACAGTGCGACGGCTGAAGCCGCGGAAAAAATGTCCGGTCGATGTCATCATCGTGATACGGAATGTGGTCAGGAGTTATCGAGCGGTTCTTTGTAGATCAAATAGAAAAACATCCCAGGTTCGCCGCGCACGAACCCCTGTCCGAGGTAGACATCGCCCCCCATCCAGCGGATTTCGTCCCCCGCGTCGGGGGATCCCACCACCGTACTGGAGTAATCGATAATTACACTGGTTTTGCCATCACGCCGGCTTTCGCCCATCCTGATATCACCCTTGATGGCTTCCAATGAGAACGGACTGAGCCGGTTATAGATCACCCCGTCCTCGGAGTGGAAAACCTTGCCATTCCATATCAGGAAAGAGAGGATATTGCTCCAGATGCGACCGAAGGTAGAGCCCGCAAAATACAGTGGCTTGCCTTCGTACACGCCTGCGCGGGGAATCCTGTCGCGCTCGGCTGCCTCGAATACCGACTCCAACTGGTCCCGGGTAAGGGCCTGGAACGCTTCACGAGTCCGGGGGAACGCGATCGATGTATCGCTTTTAGCGCCATCGTTAGCGGCGACGGAAAAGTCGGCGGCCAGAATGGCTGCCAGCATACCTAGCGCGTAAACCAGCGGTCCGGGTCGAATTTGCATGGGGGCCTCTTTGAATCTGGCTCGCAGTGGAGCACATCTGATTACAGGAGGCGCATTCTAGGTGAAGTACTCGGCCGGGAATTTACAAATTTACTCAATGAGCTAACAAAACTACTCACCCGGGCCGGCATGCGGCAGGTTGGCGGGAGCGACGGAAGGCCTGGAAAAACGCCTCAGACCAGATCGCCGCGTTGTTTGCGGTAGGCGTTCGGGGTGATTCCTTCGAGTGCCAGGAAGGCCCGCGTGAACGAGGCGGGTGTCGAAAACCCCAGTTGGTGCGCGATCACCGAAATGGGGGTACTGCTTTCGGAAAGATATTTCTTAGCCAGGTGACCGATCACCTCGTTGCGAAGGGTGCGAAAGGAGGTCTGCTCCGCTTCAAGCCGGCGCTGCAGCGTGGCTCGCGATATATTCATACTGCCGGCGATGGTTTTCTGCGATACATCATTGACTCCCAGGTTATTGAGCAAATGCAGCTTCACCTGGGCGCTGATGTCGCGCCTGCTCTTCACCGCATCCCGGAAGAGTGCCTGTGCATAATCCAGCAGGGCTTTGGAGAGCAGTGGATCGGCGTCATTGATGCGTACCTGTAAATCTCCCGAGCCTATCTCGATGAAATCATGCTTCCGGTCGAAACAGATGCCGTTGCCGAATAGCTCACGATAAGGCTCCATGTTGACGGGTCTGGGTCGGCACATGTGCGTTTTGACTGGCGTCCAGGTAGTTCCCAGATAAGAGCGAACCAGTTGGACAAACCCCGCAAGGGCCAGGTCCGACTCCACATGGCAGATGGGGAGGCTCTGGACTGGCCTGAAATGGAGCTGGCCCGAACGCTTGAGGGGTCGAAATTCGTAGTGTGAAACCGAGTGTCTAACCCGGCTGTAGTCCGACATCAGCTCCAACAGATGCTGTACCGTACGGGCGGCATTGGTCAGCACGTATCCGTGATTACCCAATTCCTGGTAATGCGCTTCTCTACCGAGCAGAAGCCCTATGTGTGGGCACCCCGTTTGCTTCGCCAGCCTGTTCAGTTCGGCCAGATAATGCCCCCAGAAAAGTAGCTCACTTCCGACCTCCGGCAACTCCCCGGTGAGTGAGAACCGGATATTGGCGCGCCTGGCAGCCAACTCCAGCCACCGCATGTGGGTGACAAATTCCGTCCTGTGCATCGATTTCTCCCGAATCAGGAAAACGCTGTGCTTACCTGCTGGGCATGGACGATACTGTGAATCAATTGAGGCAAAATGTAAATCGGCAGTGGGAACATACAGATATGCTTTTACCAGGGTGGACTGCGCATCGGGCTAGAAGCCTGCAAATCGGTCCGCTGGGATCATCGGTAAAAATCTTCCTGATGCGCAAGTCATCAGCTTCATTGATGAGACCTGTCCCTGGCGATTGGTAATTCAAGCCGCCACTGGTAGCTGAAATTGACCCCGGCAATGCTTTTTCCACTGGTAGCTGCCCATATCAATGACGTTATCGCCGCCGGGCTTGATTGGAGGATGGCCATCTCGACTGGAATGACATCGATGTTCATTGTAATAGCGCTGATAATCGCTAAGCTTGTTCTCCAGATCAGTCGTAGTCCAAAAGAAAGTTTGATCCAGTAGCTCTCGCCTGACACTTCCAATCAATCGTTCAACAAATGGATGCGACATCGGTACATGTGGAAGGGATTTGATCTCTTGGATTTCCAAGACACGAAGATTCGCTTTCCATCGATGATATTGGAAAAGTGGATCATTGTCGGAGCTGATTCTCTCTGGCCAGAGATCTCCACTGGTCGCTTTATTAAACATGCGGCACAGAGCAGGCCCGTCTACATGTCCTGCATGGAAAGCAAAGCCAATGATCCTGCGGGTGTACTGATCCATCACGACCATGATCCAGTGTGTTTTCAGGGTAATGGACTCGGCCCGGAATAGATCGACGCTCCAGAGGCTATCCTTGCGTGCCCAAGGGGAGTCAACCACGAAGGGCCATGATCTCTGGGGTTCCGTTTGTAGTTCGCCGCGAGTACCCGCCGAACAATGTCCTTATCCAGGTCCAGACCGAATGCCAGATTGATTTGTTGGGCGATGCGTGGGCAGCCATATCGAGGATTGCGCCGCTTCATCTCGACGATAGCTTTGATGACCTCCTTCGACGGCCCCTTGGGCCCCGGTTTCCTACTGTCACGAGTTGAGTACAGTTGCCGGTACTTCCGTCTCTTCAATGCCGAATGGAATCGAAGCAGGGTTGATGGCCTGATAATAATGGCAGATCGAGCAATACGCCTTGGGTTCATAAGCAATGTCCAGAATCCGAGTAGCGCACGATCCCGGGAAGTGAGATTGGGTGCCCGCTGCCTGGATCTACAATGGATTATGAGTTGCTGCTTCAAGAGCAGGTTCTCGGCAATGACAGCTCGGCTACCACCGGGTCTAATCAGCCTGGCGATGGTGGTGAGTAAGTGGAAAAGTAGGTAAAAGACTTCTTTCATGCCTACCGAGGGTAATATTGGTTCCCGAATGCAGCAAGTGGCAACTATCTGATATCGTTGACAAAGTAAGAATTCGCCACCCACACGGTGCTAAAGGCGGTGCTATTCGGGTCTGCGCTTCACGAAACCGGAGAACTGGAAGATCAGGAAGCCGATCAGTGAGAGCACCAGGGCGATCTCGTAGCGGTCATAGGCGACGGAGAGGCCAATGGCCCCGGTCAGCCACAGGCCCGCCGCGGTGGCCGTACCATCGGGACCGTCCGAGCGCTTGACGATGGAGCCGCCGCCGATGAAGCCCATGCCGGTGATAATGCCGTACATGACCCGCGCTTCGGCATCCGATCCTTCGTAGACACTCATCCC
>JARRPM010000129.1:0-3105 GCA_037382865.1 Halioglobus sp.
CGACTGCCGATCAATTTCTATTCTCCTTACAAGTCGGGATCTGTGCGCGAGTACTGGCGACGCTGGAACATCACGCTGGGAGCCTTCTTCAGGGACTACCTTTACGTGCCGTTGGGGGGAAGTCGCCGAGGTGAATTCCGTGCAGATATAAATACCGTTATTGTCATGACTTTGAGCGGACTGTGGCATGGTGCGGGCTGGAATTTTCTCGTTTGGGGGTTTATGCATGGTTGCGTAAGGGTATTGGAGCGCTTGTTCAAGCCGGCAATGAATCGCCTGAAGACTGCGCTTTCCTTCATTCCCTTCGGTTCACTGTTCATGGTTGGTATCAGCCGCATTTACCTTTTCTTGATGATAATGATGTTGTTTGCCGTATTTAGGCTGACAACGCTAAACGACATCCTGTACATCTGGGGGCAGATCCTGTCCCTGGAACTGAACATGTTAGCCGAACTGTGGAAGGACTATGCTACGGAGATGGTAAGGGTATGGGACAGGGTATCCAGGGGCATGTCAGTCAACATAAATGACGAAGTCAGCTGGGCAAATACCCTGGCTCTGTCTCTACTGGTAGTATTTTTCATGCCCAATACCCTCCAGTTGTTTAATGTGGAGGAGGACAGCGATGAATCGACCCAACGACTCACGTGGTGGAATGCCCTTATCGTGGGAGCCCTGGGCGCCTGGGCCATCATCCTGGTGCTTTCCTCCACTGCCAAAGAGTTTATTTACTTCGCGTTTTGACTCGAGAACATGCGCCCTTTACGCTACCTCATATACTGCGCGCTTGCATTCGGCCTGGTGGGCAGCCTGGCGGCCCTCTACAACTATCGGGCGGATCGCTGGGGTGTTTTTGCGCGGGACTACCAGAGTTTTCACAAGCGAATCATGATCAACAAGCTGTACCTTAAAACCAGGTACCTGCTTCACGAACGACATGACTTCGATTGTTACATGTTTGGCTCTTCCCGCCTCGCAGCGGTAGACGCCCGGCATTTCGGAGAGAGATGTTATAACTTCACACACTCGGCTGGTCTGGTCGTGGATCACTTGCGGGTGATAAAAACTCTGCTTCATGCCGGCCTGCCGTTGGAAAGGGTCTACATTGGTATCGATGAGCTTTCTTACAACGAAGATCCTTCCCTGGCCCCTCTCCAGCATATGCGGCGTGCCTATCCCACGAATCCACTAGAATTCCTGGGATTCGGCCGTCTGTTTCTCGCAAGACCGCCGGAACTAACGGACCTCGGTCTGGTGACCGGCAGGAATCCGAAGGACAAGACTCCACGTTTTATCCTGGATCCCAATCTGGATACGGAACGTATTCGCCAGTACTACCAGAAACATTTCGACAATCCGCGCAACACCGACGTGCGTTTCCGACGTCTCAGGGGACTGGCTGAGCGGCAGAAATATCACGGGCGGGCGACGATGGAGGCCCTGAGAGAGCTCAAATCCCTTTCGGACAAGCATGGTTTTAAGCTGGAGGTATTCTTTATGCCTCTGCACTACAAAACCTACCTGGCCAGGAACTTCGAATGGTTTACTGACTTCAAGCGTGAGGTCGCTTCAATCCTGCCCTTTCGGGACTTCAGCGGTCTTAACGCCTACACCACCGACAACCGCTATTGGCGTGAAACGAGCCACTTTTCGGCAGCGGTCGGGGATGTAGTGGCCAAAACGTTGATTGACAACACCGCCGCGGGAGATGGCAGAACGGGCCGGTTGATCACGCTCGATAATATCGATAGGCAGGAGGCGATACAGCTGGAAGTGGACGCTGCCTACCTGCCTCTCCTGATCCGGCGTGAAGGCGTTATGCCGATACCGCGTCGTTTTGTCGACCACTGGAATTCCGACGGCCTTTTGCGGCAGGGGGGAGTCACCCGATCTGGACCGCCGACCTTCATCGATCTGGTCGCGGGTGGTAAAGTTCACTTGACGCGGGAACATACCGGCAGGGACCGCCTGGGAGAGGCGCGCGCAGAGCTTCGCCGGGGAGATTTTTTTGTCTTCGAGTATCAGGCAGAGAGCAAGCAGCGCAAGCAACTTCAACTTCAGGTGGCGCATGACAGGCATGAGTACGGGCGCAGGTTTCGCGAATACCGCCTGCATCTGAACCCCGGCAGCAATACCGGGCTGTTTGCCGGCTACGCTTCGATCGATCTACCAAAGATTCGCCTGGTGCTTGGCGGCGGTGAGGCAGAAGTGGCCTGGCAGCCGTTGAGAGTGAAACGGATCGATCTGCCTCCCGTCGCAGTGTTGTTTGCTGAAGGTTACGACGACCACTATCCAGCCGCTGTAGAAGAGTAGAATTTTCTTGAACAAACCTGATTCCACACGCCTGTTCCTGTTACTCGCCACCCTGGTTGCTGTGGCGGTGGTCACCGCCACGGCGCTATATAATTATCGGGCTAATCGTTGGGGAATCTACGCGGAAGATTACCAGACTTTTCACGGCCTGATACGTCCCAACCGGCACTGGATGAAAACCGATTTCTTTATCCGCGAAGATCATGGTTACGATTGCATCCTGTTCGGGTCTTCCAGGGTGGCAGCCATCGATACCCGCAAACTCGAGGGCAACTGCTATAACTTCACTCACTCAGGCGGTCTGCCGGTCAATCATCTCTCTGCACTAAAACTGTTTCTTGAGAGCGAGATTCCCCTGAAAAGGGTTTACCTGGGGCTGGACGATATTTCCTATCAGTGGGACCCGGGTGAAAGTAGCGACCAGTACATGCGGCGCGGCTATCCGCGTGACCTCGTGGAGTGGTTCGAGGCACAGGTGTTCTACCTTCTGACACCCATGAATTTGCGCGACCTGGGTCTGGTCACCGGCGAGGCCGCACTCTACCCCATGCCTTGGCATGTGCGCGACCCGATTCGGGACTGGCAGCGGATTCACAGCGAATCTCTGGAATTTTATGATGACCCCATTGGGCAGGACGCACGGTTCAGGCACCTTCGCGGAACAATGGAGGCGGGTGCCTTTCACGGCGCGGAGGCTGCAGAGTCAGTGCGCGAGTTTATCGCCCTGGCGGAAGCACACGGCATCGAGGTTATTATGTTTTTCAATCCGATGCACTACAAAACCTACCTGAC
>JARRPM010000129.1:3203-9285 GCA_037382865.1 Halioglobus sp.
CGTTGCGGAAGTGGCGGGATTCTATGATTTCACAGGCTTTAACCGGTTCTCGGTCGACAACAGATATTGGAAGGAGACCAGCCACTACACTACAATAGTTGGCGACCACATATTGGCTGTCATACAAGGGGCTTCGGACGCCGAGCCAGGATTTGGACGGTTCACAACAGCAAAAAATTTCGATGCCCTGGAGGCAGCCCAGTTAAAGACAGATATAGAATATCTTCCCGAGATCGTCCGGAAGGAGGGGCTTATCGGGATTCCACCACGGTTCAGCCAGTTGTGGGCAGAGCGAGGTTACCTGAAGCCGGCCGGAATGCGCCAACCAAGTGGGGAGGCCAATCGGGCACTGCTGGACGGTGGGCACATCAAGCTCAAGCGGGGAGATTCCCAGACTGAGTTCCGGCCCGGAATCTGGACCGATTTACCTATCGATACTCTGTTTCTTCTCAATTTCTCTGCGCAGGTCCACTCACGCCCTTCCTTTACTTTCAGTGTGAGGCAGAGCAGGGAGAAGGATGGGGAGGACTGGCGCTATTTCCGGTATGTGGGAAGGCGGGGAGAAAATAGCGGGCACATAGCCGGTTACGTGACCTACGATAAGCCCCCGATCCGGCTTCAACTTGGCCCGGGGCTGGTGGACCAAACGTGGAAACCAGTTGAATTATTCGAGGTGCACCCCGGCCTGACGGAACCCCCTAGATCGTGACAGGAATAGTCACGTTTATGGATCGCCAATGGATGCGTTTCAATCGAGGGAAACGCGCGCTTATTCACGAGGCTTGCAAAGGCCCCAACCACCCTCTGTTCCTTGAGGAGCGAGATGTGGCCGTTCTCTGGTCTGCCAAGGCGGGATGTACTTTTGCGGTCAAGTGGTTCTTCTATCAGCGCGGCGAGCTCGAGCAGGCGCTGGACCATTCCAGCTGGATTCATGATTACCGCACCCAGGTGTACAGGATGTCCGCGGCCTATGAGCTTGGTGTTCACAGAGCAGAATACGGGAAGTTTCGCTATCTCCGCCTGGTCAGGAACCCATTTTCACGGGCGGTCAGCAGCTTCCTGCACATGGTGCGCACCGTGGGTGATCATGGGTTTCACCGGCCATTCAACGAGTTTCTGGGGCGGGATATCGAGCAGGACGCGGGAGCGAGTTTTGCAGAGTTCTGCGAATTTCTTCTGTCGATAGACGTCGCTCGCTGCGATATTCACTATCGGCAGCAAGCCCACCCGCTGGAGACCCGCCGACTGATTGATGTCGACCATATCATTCACCTGGAAAACCTCGAGCAGGAACTGTTCCCTCTGGTGAAACGCTATCGTCTGCTCCCGGGATCTGTCGCTCAGCTCAGTGCGTCACACCACAATACTTTGCGCTCGGAAAGTATCGAGTTTGTCGGTAATCTTCCATTCCGCAGAACTCGGCAGGATATCTACCCGGGCTACCATGCATTCTACAATGATGAGCTGGTTGAAAAAATCAGGACTGTGTATGCGGAGGATTTCGGCCGCTATGGCTACCCGAAGTCACCACGTTGAGCGGAGGTGCGACAGTAATGGACCTAGGTAGAGAAGCTGAATTCAACTACGGGGTCACCGTCACGGGGCCTGCCGATATCACTCTGGAGAATCCCGAGCGTACCTACGTGGTTCTCGGCGTCAGCCGGGGTGGGACATCCGCGGTGGCGGGAATGCTCAATTTGATGGGGGTGCACATGGGCGGCACCGGTGAGGCCCCGCTGTATGAGGATCTGCGCATGAACCGCGCTCTGGACGCTGGTTCTGCAAATGTCGAAGAACTCATTCAACTGTATGACCGCCAGCGAACTGTCTGGGGATTCAAGGGCAACGCGATTCGGCAACCCTATGCAGAATTTGCGGCTCGTCTGCGAAATCCCATATTCGTAGTGGTATTTCGCGATCTGCTAGCAATCGCCAACCGCGCCAGTCTATCGGCGGATCGCGATGTCACACATATTCTGGTCCGACAGGCGGCAGAATACCAGCGTATAGTAGATTTTGTCGCCAACGGAGGATACTACTGCGTCCTTGTGTCCTACGAAAAGTTGACCGGTTACCCCAGGGAAGTGGCCGTAAAGTTGGCCTGCCACTGCGGTCTCCAACCCGACAGCAGGCAACTGGCGAAAGCGGTGGAATTTATTCGCCCTGCGCCGGAGGATTATCTTGTGGTGAGTCGCGCTACTCCCCGAAGCGGCAAGTAGGCTCTAAGAAACATGAACAGACCCGAGTTTAACCACTCTGAAATCGGTAGTAACAGGTGGGAAGGTCATCACAACATTGGTAAGCCCTATGCCCGGCTTTATCGCGACGAGCCAAATTCCCGCGGACCTGATTCAACCTCGCAGAACCCGGATCGTTATCAGGCAAAGGCCGGGTTCATGCGGCAACACGTGGGGGAGAACCTGATCCACGATCCCAATTACAATCCCGGCTTCTCCCGCGGTCTGTATAATTTCGAGCTGGCGTGGCCGCCCTATACCGTGAATTGATAAGGTGCTATCTTGCACCCCCTGAAATGATCTCACGGTTCGACCCCGTAGTTTATTAGTGTATGCAATCAAGACGTCTACTCGCCGCACTTAAACGCAGCTTCGCACACGTCACACTGAGGAAAACCTCTCTAAACGACCAGTTGCCAAGACAGACCATCAGTATAGGCGGCGAGGAGGATTGTGTACGTCTCGAGGTGAGTGGACTGGAACGCGGGCTCTATTTTCTCAGTATCAAATACACATCCGACTACCCCCTTGCCGGCCCGAGGGTCTCTGCAGTTCGTCCCGAATTTGAGACACCGGACCATATTTTCACTTTCATCCGCAGGGACCGGCGTGAGTTTTACGGCACGGTGCTGATTGTAGACGATATCGAAGCGCTGCATTTCTATCCCAGCCGACTCCCCTGCAATCTCCAAATCACCGATTGCTCCCTGCGCATGATTAACGCCTTCGCCCGGGATTACATTTACGGAGAGACCTTCGTTCGCATTAAAACCTTCGGTGCCGCCTGGACCTGGGATAGGATCAAGGATGAGACCAATCAGTGGTTTTCCCGTCTACTCAAAGGGGGCAGGGACAACAGTTATGCGACCTGGTGGAGACTTTACGGGCGAGAAAGTGAAGTTCAGTTGGCGATGCAACGGAAGGAGATGACGCAGTGGTCTGTGAACAACCCCGGCGCCAATCCACTCATCTCGATGGTGATGCCGGTCTATCGCACTCGGCTTCACTATCTGAAGCGTGCTGTCGAATCAGTACAGGCCCAGACCTACCCGCATTGGGAGTTGTGTATCTGTGACGATGCATCGGCAGATCAGGAGATCAGTGCCTACCTGAACGCGCTGGCATCGCACGATGTACGCGTGAAGCTGATCGTCCATCCCGAGAATCGACATATCAGCGCGGCTACAAACAGTGCATTGAGCCTGGCTACTGGCGATTTCGTCGGATTCCTGGACCACGATGACGCTCTCGAGGAAAGCGCACTCTATCATGTGGTTAAAACTTTGAGGGCCAACCCGGAACTGGACTTCCTCTATTCCGACGAAGACGTGATCAGTGCAGATGGCCAGCCACTGGCTCCGCACTTCAAGCCGGACTGGAACTATGATCTGGTGCGGTCGATCAACTATGTCTGCCATCTCCTGATCTTGCGGCGCGAGCTGGTGATTGCCTGCGGCAAGCTGCGGGAAGGATATGAGGGGGCACAGGACTTTGACCTGGTATTGCGCGCCGGAGAGAGAATTCCCAGGGATCGTATCTGTCATATACCCCGCGTGCTATACCACTGGCGCGCCGCAGAGGGGTCCACCGCGATGGATGTCGCCTCCAAACCCTATGCTGCTGAAGCCGGGATCAAGGCACTGACAGACCATATCAGACGATGTGATCTTCCCGCCGTAGCCGTCCATTCCGAGATTCCCACGGCCTACCGCCTGCGCTATCAGTTGCCAGAGCCGGCCCCCTCCGTGACGATAATCATCCCTACGCATAACAATCTGCGCGTACTGCGCAATTGTGTAGACAAGCTTTTCGAGCGGACCGACTACCCGGACTTCGAGGCGCTGGTGGTCGACAATCGGTCGGATGATCCCGAGACCCTTGCCTATCTGCGGGAGATTGAAGGGCCGCATTGTAGGATCATACCTTATGATGCGGAGTTCAATTTTTCCGCGCTCAACAATTACGCTGTACAACAGTGTCTTTCTGATGTTGTGGTGCTCCTGAACAATGATACTGAGGTATGCAACAGCGACTGGTTGCAGGAGATGGTTTCCCACGCCGTGCGTCCGGGTGTCGGTGCAGTCGGCGCCAAGCTGTTTTACGCCGAGGACCGGATTCAGCATGCGGGTGTATTGCTGGGGATGGGTCACGACCGGGTGGCGGCCCACGCCTTCAAGGGCTGTCACAAGGACGAGGTAGGGATGCTGGCAAGAACTCGCCTGATACAGGAGTATCACGCCGTGACCGGTGCATGTCTGGCGGTATGTCGGGACAAGTACCTGGAGGTGGGTGGCCTGGACGACGAACACCTGAGCATCGCTTTTAACGATGTGGATTTCTGCCTGAAGCTGCTGGATGCCGGTTACCTGAATGTGTGGACACCTTATGCCCAGCTGTACCATTTCGAATCCTATTCCCGCGGGTACGACGTGACCGAAGAGAAGCGTAAACGGTTCTTCCGGGAAAGGGATTATATGCATGCACGCTGGGGCGACAGGTTGCGTATGGACAGCTACTACAATCCCAACCTGACTCGGGATTTCGACAATTTCAGCCTGGCCTGGCCGCCAGAGACCACCTGAAGTAAAAAACTATGCCCCAATCCATCTATCTCCGGAACGAATTGCTGGCGAATGAAATCGGCCGTAGCCTTTCCACCAAAGACCCCATCTTTCCGTCCCGTGAGAATATCCGCAAGATCGGCCCCATGAACACGCTTGGTCAGTTCAAGGAACTGGGCATCCAGTCTCTCAAAGTCTTGATGCACTACACCACGATTCGGCCCGATTCATCGGTACTGGATATAGGCTGTGGTTACGGTCGCCTGTCCATACCCCTGACGCGCTTCCTGTCACAGCAAGGATCCTATGCAGGAATCGACGTAATGGAGCACGCGATCGCCGACTGTCGCCGCAGGATCTCCCCGCGTAATGACAACTTCCGATTCGAACACGTGGATGTCCACAACGGTCTTTATAATAATGATGCCAGCATGGCGGTTGGCGACGCGTTGCGTAGTTTCGGCAACGGTGACTTCGACGTCGTATTCATGTTCTCGGTGTTCAGCCACATGATGCCCGAAGATGTGGCCAGTTACCTGGCACAGATAAGACGGGTATTGAAGCCCGGAGGTCAACTGCTTACAACATTCTTCATCCTGAACGCCTCTTCGTTAGCAGCGATCGAAGGGGGCAGCACACGGCGGACTTTCTCCTATCCGCGGGACGGCGTCTTTTTAGACGACGAGAAAAATCCCGAAAGTGCCGTCGCCTATCCCGAGCCCTTGTTGGAACAACTGCTGGCAGGGAGCGGTCTGCAGCATGATCATACTTTCTATGGCCAGTGGTCCGGAAACCGCTGGTCGCTCACAGGGCAGGATGCCGTACTCTGCAGCGTTGATTGAAGGTGTGCTACTGGATGATAGCCTCAGTAATACCCAAATAATCATCAATGGTAGTACAGTTCCAGAAAAAACCGGGGCACGCTGACAGTGAAGCCAGCCTGATTGATCAGCATACTGGCGACCGCATTGCATCGGGTAGTATTGCTAAAAACACCCAGTAGTATATTATCTTGCCGGAATTTACGACCCGACCACGGCCTTCTGGCTCCGACACCCCTGAAGGTTCCTGCACATTGACCCATCCCAAAGTATACGTTGCGACAGTTCACTGGAACTCGGACGATTGGGTAGCTATTCAAATCAGGAATCTGCGAAAGCATCTCCCCATGAAGATGGAGATATTCGCCTTCGTCGACGGGGTGAGTGAGCGGCTCATTGAGGGTTTCGACAGGAAGTTTTTCAATGAATCGGCGCCCCACTACGAAAAGCTGGACATGCTTGC
>JARRPM010000130.1:0-5753 GCA_037382865.1 Halioglobus sp.
GGGGTGCCCTGTTCCTTATCGCGCAGATGAGCCAGAATTCTATCGAGAGCCTGCCCCGCTTTATCGGGTGTGGCATCGGTATTTTCGGCCGGATCGAGGTCCAGCCAGGCGTTCTCGGCATCTTGCTCCAGCAAGCTCTGGCGTTCCTACCCGTTGGCTGATCAGCTGAACCAGATCCTCCAACGCTGGCGATATGCACGATCTACCTGACCTTAAAAGCTGCCAAGGTGAGGGAGTGGTGCGGGGTTGCCATCCTTGGCTCGGCTGTTGTTCTGCCATTCTGGATTGCCGCAGCCATAGGCTGGTCGACGGGCGGGATGGAACTGGTCTGGTCGACAGAGATCGATCCGGGCACGGCTTAGCTTTTACATGGTACGCAAGTGGCGGTCTTCTATACAGGTTTGCTCTTGATGATTGCCGTTAGACGAAAATCCCTTGATTGATGACTTACATCGATAGAAGCGATATTGAGGCGGTTGTACTGCCCCCTGATTCTTGATGTGAAAGATGTTCGCCAGGTGTCTCGGCAAATTGCGTTGTACGAAGGTAGGGCGACAACAGTAGCCTGAGCTGAGTTAAACAGCGGGGTCTTTATTCTCGATTTCACGGCCATAGCCGCTGATAACAGCAAACAGCATCACGCACCAGATTACTATGGGGTAAAAAGTGCTGGCCAGGAAATCGGTCGGGGTCGGTACACGCAGGAATGGATAGGTATCGAGTAGCGGCGTCACCGTCATGATCATCAACAGTGGCCAGACATGCCAGGGCATGATGAAACTGAAACTGTTTGCTACACCGTCGAGAATATTCGCCCGCCGGCGCGGATGAATTTCGGTGGCCCGGCCCAGCTCATCGACGATAGGCCCAGCGACCACGGTGACCCGCGCCACCAGCCCTACCAGCAGGAAGCTCACCAGCCATGTCACGCCGAACATGGACAGCTCAGCCGCGCGTGGGGTGCCGCCCGTTCGCGATTTCACAGCCGCTAATAAGGAATCCAGCAATCCGTATTCGCGCATCACACCATAGCATCCCATCATCAACAGTATCATCATCGCAGTGTCGAGGTTTGCCAGCGCCCCTTCCATCAGCAGACCGCCAGGTTGTCCATTCACGATGGTAAACAGGTCTGCCCAGGCCAGCAGGCCGAACGCCAATCCCATTACCACACCCGCCAGAGTGCCCAGGGTGAGGGCTTCCAGCACACTGGCGCCAAGGATCGCGGAGATCACCACCGCCAGCATGGGTAGCAGCATCACCAGACCCAGGGCACTGGATTGAGTACCATTGAGTTGGAACTGAGCTACTGGCTCCTGGGCGGTCAGTGTGCCGGCAAGCATGTAGAGCAGGCAGCAAAGGGCAAAAGCAGGCACGGTATAGCGCATGCGGGCCCGCACCACTTCACCAATACTGGCACTGCCTTCGCGGTAGCGATAGCGCTGAGTCATGCTCGAAATAATGGTCGTGTCGGATACAGGTGCGAAATGGTCGCCGGTGGCGGCACCGCTGAGTATCGCCCCACAGGCAATGACCGGATCCACGCCCAGGGATACGGCCACCGGATACAGTACCGGGGTCATGATCACCAGGGTACCCAGAGATGTACCCATGGCGATACCGAGTACCGAACAGACCACGTAGATGAACAGGGCATAAAACCCGGGGCCACCCTCCACCTGCCGGGACAGCCAGACCAGCCCCTCCGGTAATTGCGCCGACGTGAGGATTTTCCCGTAAATGCCGACCACCAGCAGCAATGGCAGCAATAACAGGCCGGTCGGATCTCCAAGTGAGCGGGTGACGATCGCCCAGTAATTCGCCTTGCCCCTGGCCAACAGCGAGCCCAGCATCAACCCCACCACGCCACCAGCGATCATAACGCCGGTGGACAAAATTCCATTGATGCTCAGGAGCACGGTCGGGAGCAGCATGGCTACCAGGGGAACACAGGCGGCCCATCGGGTGAGATAGAAACCCGCCTGCTGCCTTGTCGATTGATCGTTCATGACAGGATATTAGCAGGCGGATGGATTCGTACTAGCTTCCGAAGTGATAGGTGAAGGACACGCCCCAGATGCGCGGTTCGCCGTAGAGCGTATGCATACCGCGCAGACCGTTATCCCGCAGCAGGATGCGATAGCTCTCGTCGGTGACATTCTCCACGAACACGATGGCATGCCATTGACCCGACTCGGGGCCGAGGCCGAGACGGATGTTGGTGAGGCCATAACCATCTTCTTCGAGCACGGCCTCTTCCACCTTGCTGGTCACCAGGTTGAGGTCGCGGTCAGACCGGTAACTGTACTCCACCTGGGCAAAACCAAGCAGATTGTCAGTTACAGAATGTTCGTAGCGACCCAGGAAATTACCGCTGTACTTCGAGTAGTTGGGCGTATTGGTGCCCTCAATCGGGCTCTGTGGAACACCGGGTACCGTGGAGCTGAACAAGTCACTGTCATCCAGCTCTGAATCGGTCCAGCCCAGGCTAAGTTGTAACGTCAGTCCCTCAGTAGCCAGCCAGGTCATATCCATCTCAGCGCCGTAGACTTCCACATCACCCACATTGGTGAGGCGTGTGACCGAGACATCTCCACTGATATCGGTGGCAGTTTGCTGCACATCTTCGCGATCGTAGTAGAAAATGGCGCCATTCAGCCTGACTCGTCCGTCCATCCAATCACTTTTCGCGCCCAACTCGTAGGCAAGAACGGTCTCTTCGTCATAGGGCTTGAGTGATTCGCTGGAAAACACCACCCCACCGTTGAAACCACCGGTTTTGAAACCGCTGGAGATGCTGCCGTATAACATTGCTTCATCAGTCACGTCCCACTCCAGAGCCAACTTCCCGCTGAGGTTGTCAAAGGAGGTATCGTCCTTGCCACCGATGAACGGCGCTTCGGAGCCTCCGGTGAAACCGAGGTATTCCTGCGATTCAAACGTCTTTTCGACATCGGAATAGCGCGCCTCGGTAATCAGGTTCCAGCTTTCACTGAAGCCCCATTCCAGATGCCCGTAGGCGGCAAAGGACTCAGTATCCTGCTTGTAGTCTTGCCGGATAGACAGGGCGCCACCGAGAACCGCCGGGAATGCGCCTTCGCTGCCGTCAAAGAATGTGTCCTCTTCCAGATCGTCTTCCGCGTAGTTGATGCCGGCCACCCAGTTCACGTTTCCATCGCCCTCGAAGGCCAGACGGAACTCCTGGGACCAGGCATCAATATCGGTCTGGTAATCCGCTTCCGCCCAGGTAATCGGCAGGGCGTCGAGGTCGGACACCCGTCTGTAGTCGAGGCTGTCGTAAGCCGAGATCGAGGTCAGCACATAGTCACCAAAGGTGAAGCTGGCATTGAAGCTGGCGCCCCCCCAGGAGTTATCCAGGTATCCAGCCCGGTTGGCAACCGAATCGAAGCGATCTCCATCCCCGCTGCCCAGGCCATACTCCTGATTGGTTATGCTGGTATTGTTGGCACACTGCGGCTTGACGCCCTGCGCGGCCAGGATTGAGGAGCAGGTGTTGGGCGCAAAATTAGCCAGGCCGACATTTTCCGCATTCGGAATCGGCACGCCCGCATCGGCGGCTGTACCGAGGTCTTCCAGTACCGGCAGGGCCCGCATCAGAGGCAACTCTGACTCGTCGTTTCCGCCATGAATCTTCAACAGGAGATCGATGTCATCGCTGGGAGCAAACCGGAACAGGCCTCGCCCGGCCCAGCGATCAATCTCGCCGTGCTCCTCGTTGGTCAGGATATTTTCCCATTCGGCATCGTCACTCTGCTCCCATCGACCCGACAGGCGCATGGCCGCGGAATCCCCCAGGGGCAGGGTATAGCCACCCTCCACTTGCGTGCGCTGGTAGTCGCCGTACTCCAGGTGCATGTAGCCGTTGGGCTCGTCACCGATATCTGGCCGTTCGGAAATCACCTGCAATGCGCCGGATATAGTGTTGCGGCCATACAGTCCACCCTGTGGACCTTTCAATAATTCCAGTCGTTCCAAATCGAACATGCTGAAATCCGCCGTGGCAACAGAGGTCTGGTAGACCTCATCCACGTAAACCGCCGTTGTCGGGCTGTCGTTGATGCGGAAATTCTGCAAGCCGATGCCGCGCACGATGAGGATGGGAACACCACCGCCGGAGACATTCAGCGAGCTGACATTGGGGACGGTCCTGGCCAGGTCCACTGCCTGGGTGATGCGCTGGGTGCGCATGGCGTCACCGGAAAAAGCAGTTACCGACATACCGATATCCTGTGCACTCTGTGCTCGCTTCTGGGCAGTAACTATTACCTCCTCAAGGACACCTTGGCTGGTTTGAGCCATGAGCTGGACCGGGGCGGCAACGGCGGCGGCCAGGGCCGTCAAGGTGAATAGGCGGTTATATTTATTGGCAGGCATGTTCTCATTCCCCTATTTGGTAATTTTGCGCGTTATCGTGCGTTCGCAGTGGTGGCATAGCCGGTATCCCTGATACCGTCGGTCTTCCCAACCCCCCTCTATCTTATTGTCAGTCCAGTCCAACGGGGATACCATGACTTCAGATGTCCGGTTTGGAAAATTTCTCCGATTTAAAAAAATAAAGCGATCGTTTCGCCCATGTCAATTAACGCTCCAGACTCTGCCCTTGCCAGCCCATTTGGCCAGTTACTCAAATTCTGGCGCGGCGTCCGCGGCGTCAGCCAGGAGGAACTGGCACTTCGCATTGACTCCGCTGCGCGCCATCTCAGCCGGCTTGAAAAAGGTGGTGCCCACCCGAGCAGGGAAATGGTGAAAAAAATTGCCGACGCCTTGTCTCTCGGCAAACGCGATACCAACCACCTGCTGATGTTCGCTGGCTACGCCGTGGACTCACAAGCGGTCGACCTCTCTGCCCCGGATCACGCGGTGCTGCGGACCAAGATCATCCGCAACCTAATGGCTCTCGATCCTTTGCCGACACTGGTGACTACCGTATTTGGCGATCTGCTGATGGTGAACCGGGCCTGGGCCGGGTTACAACAGGCCCTGTTACCCCACAAGAAAGCCGGCGACCGATTGAATTTCTATGAACTGGCCCTCGACTTCATGGAACAAGGGGCGGTGCCGCAGGAGTGGCGGCCCACCCTGTCGGTCATCCTCCTGTCGCTGGAACAGCAGGTCCTGCTCAGCGGCGATCCGGAGCTGGAGGACATGTTCTCAAGGCTGGTCGACTCCCCCGAGGTGCCCGATGACTGGGCGCAAAAAGCCGCCGATACCGGGCCGGGGGGGTACTTCGGGGTAACTGTGCCAGTGGCAGGCGAGGCGCAGCCTTTCTTCATTCACAGCCACCATCTCAACCTGATGGGTCCCCTGGGGTTCTCCTCACGGCCGGACATGATCATGATGACCTTCTACCCGGTGAATGAAACCCTGGATTGCACACCTCTGGCCAGTTCAACGGCGCAACACCCCCTGCTATTTTACTGACAGTATTTCCGGCTCTGGCAATTGCTTGGGCGCAACCGGGCTTTCAGAGTCATGGTCGCCTCCTGGCGTATTGTCGTATGGTTAGTTCCACAACGGCGCTCTGCGCCCGGACAAACCGGAGAGAACCGTGTCTGTCGTTAGCTATGAACTCAAAGATCATGTCGAAGTATAAGAAGTATAAGAAGTATTAAGGGGATGTTGTGAGCAGATTTTCTCCTGTGATCTAGTTGCTGAACCGGAAAGGTTCGCAATCTTGTCGTATCGTTGCTCGAGATCGTGATTGCATGGGCGGTCCTGCCCATCAAATCTGC
>JARRPM010000131.1:0-5727 GCA_037382865.1 Halioglobus sp.
GGCGAGCGGTTCCGAGAGGAGGGCTGCTTTTCAGTCGCGGCCCGATATCCGCTTGATGAAAAGCAGCCCCCCTCCCGGAACCTCGCAGAGCGCCTTTCCTATCGGGGACAAGGTGCCAGGATCGAGGACCCGGGCAGGCCATACATTTTCACAAAGTGGATATCGGGCCGCGACTGAAAATGTATGGCCTGGCCGGGGCCGGCAGGCAGGATGCCTCCCGCCAATGGGGAGAAGAACCTAACTTATCGGGGCGATCCCGACGGCCTCGCGAACCTTTCGCATCAGCGGCTGGCTCTCCTCCCTGGCCCGGGCGGCACCGCGCTGCAGTATGTCTTCGATGTGGCCCGGGTCCTCCATCAGCTCGTCGTAACGCTGGCGGGCTGCGGCCAGTTCACCGTTGACCAGCTCGAAGAGCTGCTTTTTGGCCTCGCCCCAGGCGATGCCGTTCTCGAATTCCCGGCGCATCCGCGCCCTTTCGTCCGGCGAGGCGAAAGCGCACCAGAGCTGGAACACGGTGGAGTCGTCGGGATCTTTCGGCTCGCCCGGCTCCAGCAGGTTGGTCTTGATGCGGTTGATCGACTTGCGCAACTGCTTCTCGCTCTGGAATAGCGGGATGGTGTTGTTGTAACTCTTGCTCATCTTGCGACCGTCGGTGCCCTGCAGCACCGCGACGTTCTCCTCGACCACCGCCTCGGGCAGGGTGAACACTTCGGCGAAATTGTGGTTGAAACGCTGCGCGATGTCGCGCGCCATCTCCACGTGCTGGATCTGGTCCCTGCCCACCGGTATCCGCTCGGCGTTGAACATCAGGATATCGGCCGCCATCAGCACCGGGTAGCTGAACAGTCCCATGGTCACACCGAAATCAGGATCCTCCCCGGCCTCCTGGTTGGCCTGGACCGCGGCCTTGTAGGCGTGAGCACGGTTCATGAGGCCCTTCGCAGCGTTGCAGGAGAGGATCCAGGTGAGCTCCGTGATCTCGGGAATATCCGACTGGCGGTAAAAGACGGCGCGCTCCGTATCGAGTCCCAGCGCCAGCCAGGTGGCGGCTATCTCTTTGGTCGACTGGCGCACGACGGCCGGGTCGTGGCACTTGATCAGCGCGTGGTAGTCCGCAAGGAACAGGAAGGAGTCGATGGACTCGCCCCTGGACGCCTCGATACAGGGCCGGATGGCACCGACGTAATTGCCCAGGTGCGGGGTGCCCGTGGTGGTGATGCCGGTGAGTACGCGTTGCCTGGCCATGAAACTCCGCCGTTTTCAAAAGGCGCCAATGATACTGTCATCGACCGCCACTGGCTATCCTGTCACGCCCGCCACTGCCTGCAATTCGGCAAGATACCGGGGGCGCAGGGCGCCCGGCCCATAGGCGCTGACATCCGGCACCTCTGCCCTTCCCGCCCCAAGATCCGCGGCGAGGGACCTGACAAGCGCCGCCGCGGCCAGGGCCTCGGCGGCGGGGTCCGCCGGGTGAGAGGCATACTGGAAGGCTGCGGGGTAGATCTCGGGGTAGGCCTGCCGCGCGGGCACGGCCGGCAGGCAACCGGCGGCCACCGCCTCGAGTACCGCGAGCCCCTGGAACTCGTGCAGGGCCGTTGCGACGACGATATCCGCGCCCCGCAACAGCGCGCAGTAGTCCTGTCGCGAGTCGAGATATCCGAACTGCACCAGGCGGTCGCTGAAGGCGCTCTCGATCTCACTGAAGGCCGGCGGGCTGTCGCGAAAGCGCTGACCGGTCACCGCCAGCTCGAAATCGGGTCCGTCATCCTCCAGCGCGCGCAGCAGCTGCAGCAGGCGGTCGCCGGCCTTGTCGTGCTCGAAACGCCCGCTCCACAACAAGCGCAGGGGCCGGTGGGGCCAGTCGCCCTGCCGACCGGGCCAGTGCGCCGTGCCGCCCGCCTCCTGCCGGGGCCCGAGCGGCACCGGCAGGACCGCTGACTTGCGCCGGATGGCAGCCACCACACCCGGGGGCACGAAGTCCGGCAGCTTTGCGAGCAGCGCATCGCAGCCCCGGAGGAAGGTGTCGCGGTTATAACGGGAGTTGAAAAGGACCCGATCGGCGGCAAGGGCCCCGTAGAGGCTGACCATCTGGGCCTCGAGCAGGCTCTGCTGCTGCGGGCGCCGGGGGTAGTCGAACTGGTTCTCGTGGAAGTAGAGCAGCGCGGGTGTGCGCGCGAGCGCCGGGACCAGTCCCCGCAGGGTGGCGAGGTCGACCATGGAGGTGGCCAGCAGCAGATCGTGGCCCCGTTCCAGCACCTCGCGGCGGGCCAGTGCCCAGAACAGCGGATTGCCCCTCACGCGCCAGCTGAAGTGCCGCGGCGGCAGGCGCAGCACGTCCCATTGCCACTGTGGGAACAGCGACCGCAGGGTGCGCTGCCAATGCTCGTGGCTGTGCGCGGCATAGGCCGACAGCAGCAGGACCCGCATCTCAGCCGGCGGCCAGGGGACCCCGGTGGTCGTAGAAGCGCCTGAGCACGCGACACAGGTCCCAGGCATCGCGGGTGCCGGCCAGTTCCCGCACCGAGTGCATGGCAAAGGTGGGCACGCCGATATCCAGGGTGCGGATGCCCGTCTGGCCGGCGGTGATCGGCCCTATGGTGGAGCCGCAGGCCATGTCGGTGCGGACCACGAAGGACTGCACCGCCACCTCCTCCTGCGCCGCCAGCAGCCGGTAGAGACCCGCCGTCTCGCTGGTGGAGGCGTAACGCTGGTTGGCGTTGACCTTGATTACCGGGCCGCGGTTGAGCAGGGGACCGTGATTGTCGTCATGCCGGTCCGCATAGTTGGGGTGGATGCCGTGGGCGTTGTCGGCAGAGATCATCATGGAGCGCTCGGTCAGCGCGGCATACGCGGCGGTGTCGCCGGCCAGGCGCTCCAGAACAGATCTCAGCAGCGGCCCCTGCGCTCCGGCGGCGGAGAGGCTGCCCACCTCCTCGTGATCGTTGCACACCAGCAGGGAGCTGACTGCGCCATCGCTGGCGAGCAGCGCCTGCAGCCCGGTGAAACAGCTCAGCAGATTGTCCAGCCGGGCAGAGGCGATGAATTCGCCGTTCAGGCCGATGATGGCGGGCGGCTGGGTATCGTAGAAATTGAGCTCATAGTCGAGCACCTGCTGCACCTCACAGGCGGGATGCTCTTCGAGGAGCCGCGCCCGCAGCAGCTGCCGGAAATCCACGTGGTCACCTTCGCCGGGTTGGCACAGCAGCGGCAGGATATCCTTCTGCGGGTTGATACTGCGGCTGCTGTTGGCCTCCCGGTCCAGGTGAATGGCAAGACTTGGAATGATTGCGATGGGCTCGCGGTAGTCGATCAAGGCGGAGCGGAGCCGGCCGCTGGTGTCTTTATAGCTGACCCTGCCGGCCAGGGAGAGATCCCGGTCGAACCAGGGATTGAGCAGCGCACCCCCATAGACCTCGACGCCGAGCTGCAGGTAGCCGTTGCGGACCTTTTCGGGACTCGGCTTGACCATCAGTCCGGGACTGTCCGTGTGGGCGCCGACCATGCGCAGACCCGCCACGGGCGGCGCTTCGCGCCCGACCACGAAGGCGACGACGGAACTGCCGTTGCGTACCAGGAAATACCTGCCGCCCGCCGCGATCTGCCAGTCGGCATCCTCCGCGAGCCGGGTGAAGCCCCCGGCCTCGAGCCGTGCGGTCATCGCCGCCACCGCGTGAAACGGGGTGGTTGCCTCGCCGAGAAACTGGCACAGCTGCTGGTTGAACTGCTCGTGATTCATTCCCGATCCCCCTGGTTGATTCGCTGCATGCGCTCGAACAGGCTGGAAGTGTCCCAGCGCCCGCCTCCCATTGCCTGCACGTCGGCATAAAATTGGTCGACCAGCTGCGTCACCGGCAGCTCCAGCCCCATACTGCCAGCCTGGGCCAGCACCATCCCCAGGTCCTTGCGCATCCAGTCGACGGCAAAGCCGTGTTGGTACTCCCCCGCCAGCATCGTTTTGTAGCGGTTGTCCATCTGCCAGGACTGGGCGGCGCCCTGGGAGATCACCTCCACCACCGCCGCCGTATCGAGGCCGGCCTGCTCGGAAAACTGGAACGCTTCCGCCAGCCCCTGGACGATACCGGCGATGCAGATCTGGTTGACCATCTTGGCCAGCTGCCCGCTGCCGCTCGGACCCAGCAGGCGCACGCAGCGAGCGTAGGCCTGCACGACCGGCTCCACCCGCGCGAACACATCGGCGGCGCCTCCGACCATAATGGTCAGTGCTCCCTTCTCCGCGCCCGCCTGTCCACCGGACACCGGCGCGTCCAGGAAGCCGAGCTGGCGCTCATGCGCCAGCCCCTCGAGTTCCCGGGCAAGATCCGCCGACGCGGTAGTGTGATCGACCACCACGCCCCCCGGGGCCAGCCCCGCGAAGACACCCTCTTCTCCCAGCACCACGCTGCGCACATCGTCGTCGTTGCCCACGCAGAGCAAGGCCAGCTCCGCCTGCGCCGCGGCCTCGCCCGGGGTTGCGGCGGTCGCGCCGCCGTAGCGTCGCTGCCACTCGTCAGCCCGGGCCCGCGTGCGATTGAAGACGGTGACCTCGTGCCCGGCCGCACCCAGGTGCCCCGCCATGGGAAAGCCCATCACGCCGAGACCGATAAATGCTATACGCATGGTATTACCCCGCTGCACCGGGCACAGCGCCCGGAAAAAGTGTGAAGGTTAGTAGCGCCCGTGCGCCGGCGCAAGCGCTTGTGCGGCACGGGTCAGGCCAGCCACAGGGCGTAAAGTACGACAGCCAGCACCAACCGGTAATAGACAAAAGGCATCAGGCCCAGGCGATCCAGCAGCCGCAGGAAAATGGCGATGCAGAGATAGGCGGTCACCCCCGACAGCAGGGCCCCGAATCCGAGCAGCAGCCAGTCGACCGCGACCGCGCCATGGCTGAGCTCCCACGCTTTCAACGCGCCGGCGCTGGCGATGACGGGGATCGACAGCAGGAACGAGAAACGCGCGGCCGCCTGCCGGTCCATACCGAGCAGCAGGGCCGCGGTGATGGTCACCCCGGAGCGCGACACGCCGGGTACCGGCGCAAGTCCCTGGGCCAGCCCGATCAACAGCGCCGTGGGCAGGGTGAGCACCTGGCCCTGCGTCCCCGGACCCGCGCGGCGGTCCGCGACGCCCAGCAGCAGGCCGAACAGCAGGGTCGTGGTCGCTATCACCGGGAGAGTGCGCAGTTCACTCTCGATAAAGTCCCCGGCGGAGAGCCCCACCAGGCCCGCTGGGATGGTGGCGAGCCCGATGTACCAGACCAGTCGGCTGTTGTCGGTAACCCGACCTCCCGCCAGCGACGCGAGCCACTCGCGCGCCATGCGCAACAGGTCTTTTCGGTAGTAGAGCACGACGGCGGACAGGGTGCCCACGTGCACCGCCACATCGAACGCCAGGCCCTGGTCCGGCCACCCCATGACCAGGGTCGGGATGACCAGGTGCGCCGAGCTGGAAATGGGAAGAAATTCGGTCAGGCCCTGGATGATCGCCAGCAGCGCCGCCTGGTACCAGTCGATCATGTCCGCCTGCCCTGCTCCGGCAATTTTTTCCAGTTGATTTCATCGCGCACGTAGACCGGCTGGACCTGCTCGGGGCGCTGGGTGACGCCCTTCTGCAGGAGGTCGAGCGCCAGCGGGATGAGATCCCGCGCGGCGGGCAGCAGCTGTGGTGCCGTGGCTTGCAGGCCGGCCTGCGTCGCGGCGGGCATCTCGCTGACGAACCGGCAGCCGCTGC
>JARRPM010000132.1:0-8094 GCA_037382865.1 Halioglobus sp.
GAAGAGTAAAAAAAGGCGCTGCTCCTTTACACCCGTGTTTACACCCCTTTCCATTTGGGCAAAAGAAAAGGGCTTGCATTTCTGCAAGCCCTTATTTTTCAAGCTAAATTTGGCTCCGCCTGCTGGGCTCGAACCAGCGACCCAATGATTAACAGTCATTTGCTCTACCAACTGAGCTAAGGCGGAATGGCGTTAACCAGAGGTCGCGTATATTAGTGGTCGATTTGGCGTCCGTCAACCGCATTTTGGCCCTGCCCGACAATCTGGACAGACCCTTGAGACGGGCTGCAATTCGGCACTGGGTCGGGGATAATAGTGGGTTGTTCGCCCGCAATCTGTCCAGGTAGCCCGTGTCACGACCCTTCCAGGTAGAATCGAAATTCCAGCCCGCCGGCGACCAGCCTGAGGCCATCCGCCAGCTCGTCGAAGGCGTGCAGGCGGGCCTTGCCTCCCAGATTCTGCTGGGGGTCACCGGCTCGGGCAAGACCTTCACCATGGCCCACGTGGTGGCGGCGCTGCAGCGCCCGACCATCGTGATGGCCCACAACAAGACGCTGGCGGCCCAGCTGTACGGCGAGTTCCGGGAATTCCTGCCGCACAACGCCGTGGAGTATTTCGTCTCCTACTACGACTACTACCAGCCCGAAGCCTACGTGCCGTCCTCCGACACCTATATAGAGAAGGATGCCTCGGTCAACGACCACATCGAGCAGATGCGTCTTTCTGCCACGAAGGCGCTGCTGGAGCGGGAGGACTGCCTGGTGGTGGCGACCGTCTCGGCGATCTACGGCCTCGGCGACCCCGAGTCCTATTTCCGGATGGTGATGCACCTCTCCCGGGGCGAGATCATCGACCAGCGCCACATTCTGCGCCAGCTCGCGGAGCTGCAGTACACACGCAACGACGTCGATTTCCAGCGCGGCACCTACCGGGTGCGTGGGGACGTGATCGACATTTTCCCCGCGGACTCGGAGCGGGAGGCGGTCCGGGTGGAGCTGTTCGACGAGGAGATCGACAACATCATGCTGTTCGACCCCCTCACCGGTGCCGTGGAGAGCAAGCTGCCGCGGGTGACCATCTTCCCCAAGAGCCACTACGTGACCTCCCGGGACGTGATGCTCAACGCGGTGGAGCAGATCGAGCTGGAACTTGAGCAGCGGCTGCAGCAACTGAAGGAGAACGGCAAGCTGGTGGAGGCCCAGCGCCTGGAGCAGCGCACCCGCTACGACATGGAGATGATCCGGGAGCTCGGCTACTGCACCGGCGTCGAGAACTACTCCCGCTACCTCTCCGGCCGCGCACCCGGGGAGCCGCCGCCGACCCTGTTCGAGTACCTGCCGGACAACGCGCTGGTGATCGTCGATGAGTCACACGCCACCATTCCCCAGATCGGCGCCATGTACCGCGGCGACCGGTCGCGCAAGGAGACCCTGGTGGAGTACGGTTTCCGTCTCCCCTCGGCCCTCGACAACCGGCCCCTGCGCTTCGAGGAGTGGGAGCGGCTGGTGCCTCAGGCGATCTTCGTCTCGGCGACACCCGGCCCCTACGAGGTGGAACACGCCGGGCGCACGGTGGAGCAGGTGGTGCGGCCCACGGGGCTGGTCGACCCGCAGATCGAGGTGCGGCCCGCCAGCAGCCAGGTGGATGACCTGCTCGGCGAGATCCAGTTCGTGGTGGGCCGGGGCGAGCGGGTGCTGGTGACCACGCTGACCAAGCGCATGGCGGAGGACCTGACGGAGTACCTGGCGGAGCACGACGTGCGGGTGCGCTACCTGGAGATCATCCGCGATCTGCGCCTGGGGGAGTTCGACGTGCTGGTGGGGATCTACCTGCTGCGCGAGGGTCTGGACATGCCCGAGGTGTCGCTGGTGGCGATACTGGATGCGGACAAGGAGGGATTCCTCCGCTCGGATCGCTCCCTGATCCAGACCATGGGGCGTGCCGCCCGCAACCTCAACGGTCGCGCCATCCTCTATGCCGACAGGGTGACCGGCTCCATGGAGCGGGCCATGGCCGAGACCGAGCGGCGCCGGGAGAAACAGCTGGCCTTCAACGAGGCCCACGGGATCACGCCACGCGGTGTGGAAAAGAGCGTGCAGGACATCATGGAGGGCGCCCGCCGCATGCCCACCCGCGGCCGCGCCAAGGGCAAGAAGGTGGCGGAAGAGCGGGTCGCCTACGGCGCCGAAATCGCCAGCCTCTCCCCAGCGGCCCTGGCCCGCAAGCTCAAGCAACTGGAGGCCCAGATGCAGGAGCACGCCAAAAACCTCGAGTTCGAGGAGGCCGCCGCCCTGCGCGACCAGCTGGCGGAGATCAAGCAGGTCGCTTTCGTCAGCTGAGTCAGGCTCCGGTGCCCGGCTCTGTCACGACGCCTGCGAGGCTTGCACGGCGGGGAGGGTGAGCGTAAAGCGCACGCCGCTGCCGTCAGGCAGGTTCGCCGCCTGCACGCCGCCCCCGTGAAAATCGCTGATCAGGCGCACGATGTGCAGGCCCAGGCCCAGGTGGACGCCCTCGCTGCCGGCGTCACGCAGTGACACCATCGGGTCGAACAGGTGGTCCTGCAGTTCCGCGGGCAGGGCCGGCCCCTCGTTGCTGACGCTGATCGCCCACGCGTATCCGGCGGACGCCAGGGCGAGAGCGATTTCACCCTGCTCCGGGCAGAAGGAGGCGGCGTTCTCCACCAGCTTGTCCAGCGCCTGTACGAGCAGCTCCGGCACGCACCGGGCAACGGCTGATCCGGGCTCGAGGCGCAGGGTCAGCCTGTGGCGGGGATAGATGCCGCGGTAGGCCTCGAAGACCTCCCGCACCAGGGGCACCAGGTCCACGGGCCCGGGCTCGTTGTTGGTGATGCTCTCCTCCAGGCGGTTGGCCTCGCTCATCGCGGTCAGGATGCCGTTGAGGCGCCGCAGCCCCTCCCGCGCCCGGGTCAGGTAGATCTCACCGTCGCCAGTGGCGGGCCCGGCCTGCTCCAGGTTTTCCAGGGAGGTCTGGATCACGGCGATGGGCGTGCGCAGTTCGTGGGAGAGCTTGCGACTGAGGGTGCGCAGGTAGTGGTTGTACTCCCTGACCTGGTCCAGCAGCCCGGCATAGCGCCGGGAGAGTTCGCCGATTTCGTCGCGGGCGCCGCTGCTCGGGAAACTGTCGAGCACGGTGCCGTCTGGCCCGATGGCGTCGCCCGCCGCCCGGCTCAGCCTGCCGATGCGCCAGGAGAGCAGGCTGGCATAGCCGAGCAGGGCGAGGATGCCGATGCCCAGCGCCACGATGCTGTAGAGCAGCAGGCGACTGAACGCCTGGTCGGTGAGTGAGAGGTACTCCTCGCCGCTCTGGCCCGCCACCACAGCGCCGATCACCTGGCCGTCGTGGCGCACGGGGGCGGCGGCAAAAAGCAGGGTGCGGGACGCCTCGCGCGGGTCGCGGTAGCGCTGGCTGGCACTCTCCCCGCGCAGGGCGGCATCGACCTCCGATGTCTCGACCCTGCCGGGAACGGTCGCCGTCGGCGGAGGCTCCAGGTCGTCCTGCGCCAGGATGCTGCGGTAGAGCAGCCGCAGCAGCCAGAAGGTCTCGGTGCCCCGGCCGGGGCGATCACTTTCCCCGACCATGTCGGCCACCAGCCAGTGGCGGTTGTCCACGACCCGGATCCGGCTGCCCTGGCGGCTGAAGGGCGCCAGGGCGTTGTGGAGCGCGGTCGGGCTGTAGATCAGCCAGGGTGGCGCCGCGGTCTCCAGAGGGGTGACGTTCCCGACGGTGGTGACCGGCCCGCCGCCGCGGCTGCCCGCGTCGATCACGTAGAAACCGAGGCGGCCCCCCGTGTAGGCCAGGGGAATCTCCAGTTCCAGGGTGTAGCCGCCGGCCGCATCCTGCCAGTAGCCGTGAATGCCGCCGCCATCGGTGCCGCGCTGCCGGCGGCTGGCGGGGCGGGCGCGCACGGTGCCCGGCGCGGCGGTGGCGATGACGTACTCCTGGCGCCGACCGTCCTGCCAGGTCCGCAGCAGGAGGCGATCGCCGTTGGGTTCCGGAGACAACCCCGGGTTGTGGTAGGTCACGTCCGGGTCGGCAACGCGCAGCAGTAGGTAGAGGTTCTCATCCCGGGTCACGGCCTGGAAAGTCACCGCCAGGTCCTCGTCGTCACCATTGCCCGCCAGGCGGGTGGTTGCGATCCCCTCCCAGCCGTCCGCGTAGCCATCGAGGATCACCGGCTGTCTCACCGGCTGGGCGTAGATTGAGGGGCGGGGCTCGTCGCCAGCGGAGCGTCGTTGCGGCTGGGGATAGATCAGCTCGGGCCGCTCCCCCACCACGGCAGCCACCGCCCCGGCGGTGGCCTGCAGCGCCTGTGCCTGGCCCTGGCGCAGGGCGCCCTCCATCTCGCGGATGAACTGGCAGCCCGCCCAGGGCAGGGAGAGCAGCAGCAGGCTGACCAGCAGCAGCTGCCGGCGCAGGCTCATCAGAGAGCTTTCCAGCGATAGCCGACGCCATAGGCGGTTTCGATCGCGCCGAATGCCGGGTCCGTCGCCTCGAACTTGCGCCGGATCCGCTTCACGTGGGAGGTGATGGTGTTGTCGTCCAGCACCACGTTGGCGGCGTCCATCAGTTGCTGGCGGTTCTTGACATGGCCCGGGTGGCGGGCGAGGGCGTGGACGATCCAGAACTCGGTCACGGTCAGCTCGACCGGGCAGTTGCGCCAGAGGGTCGTCATGCGCTGGACGTTAAGGTGCAGGTCGCCGCGCTCGATCAGGTGCTCCTGCTGCACCGGGTCGCGCAGCGCGCGAACCCGCCGCAGGAGTGCGACGATCCGCGCCAGTAGCTGTGCCTGGCTGATGTCCTTCGTCAAATAGTCGTCCGCCCCCAGGCGCAGCCCGGAAATGATGTCCAGCTCCGCATCCCGCGCGGTGAGAAAGACGATGGGCAGTCCGGGGCTGCGGCTGCGCAGTTCCCGGCACAGTTCGAAGCCCCCCTCGATCTCTTCCCCGAGCCCCACGTCGATGATGGCAAGGTCGGGCAACTGGGCGTGCAAGGCCTCGGCGGCGCTGCCGCGGTCGCCGTGGACGGTGACCCGGAACCCCTGGCGCTCGAGGGCATCGCGGTAGTTGGCCGCAATGGCGGGTTCGTCCTCGACGATGGCGATGTGCTGGGCCATGGCTTTTGGGTGGCTGCCCCGTGTGTCTGCTGTGTCTGCGCTGGCGCCCATACTTCCAAATAACGGCGAGCGCCACAAGCGCCGGCCACATTTCGCCATAATTGCTCACGGCAATGCCACATTCCGTGCCGCTTGTTGCCAGATCTCTCCGCTTGAATGGGGACACCCATCCACTGAAATGGGGACACCCATCGATTCGGGGAGAGATCATGCGCTATTCAGATACTGTTTACACCCGCCTGGCCCGGGACGCCGACCGCTTCGGCGGATTCGCTCCCTGGCTGGCCTTCCGCTGCCTGCCGTTGCTGCTGGCCGCTGCCCTGTTGTTGCTGTTCTGCATTCCGAAGGCGGGGGCGACGGCGCCGGCTACGCCGCCGGAGATGGAAGGCGACAGCGGCCTCCTGTGGCTGCGGGAGGAGGGCAGTGGGGGCTACAGGCCGGCCGTGATGCAGATGAGCCGCGTGCATTTCGCCATCAGCGGGATGGTTGCCACGGTGACCCTGGAGCAGTCGTTCCGCAACGATAGCGACCGCTGGCAGGAGGGGGTCTACGGCTTTCCGCTGCCGGAGACAGCCGCGGTGCGGCACCTGGAAATGGTGGTCGGGGAGCGCCGCATCGTCGGCAGGGTGCGGGAGCGGGCTGTGGCGGAGAAAATCTACCGGGAAGCGAAAGCGTCGGGCCGGAAGGCCAGCCTGGTGGAGCAGCAGCGCCCCAACCTGTTCACCAACCGGGTGGCCAATATCGGCCCCGGCGAGGTGATCACCGTGCGCCTCGAATACGTGCAGGAGGTCGCCTTTATCGAGGGGGAGTTTTCCCTGCGCTTCCCGATGACCCTGACGCCGCGTTACATGCCGGGCTCGCCGGTGACGGCGCCAGTCGGGGAGGCGGCGACCCTGTCCGTCAATCCCTACCTCGGCTGGGCCCGCGCCACCGACCGGGTACCGGATGCGGATGCCATCTCCCCCCTGCAGCATCCGGGTCCCGGCTCCGACGGCGCGCCGCTGAATCCGGTCGCCATCACCGCCACCCTGGATGCCGGCATGCCCCTGGCCCGGGTGGCGTCGCCCTATCACGATATCGCCATGGAGCGGCGCGGCGGTGTCTATGAAATAGGCCTGGCGGGCGGCGCCAGTGAAATGGACCGGGATTTCGTCCTGACCTGGCAGCCCGTGACGGGCGCGGCGCCGGCAGCGGCTCTGTTTACCGAGGAGGTGGGCGGGGAGTATTTCGGCCTGCTGATGGTGGTGCCTCCCAGGGCCGAACCGGCGGCGGTCGCCCCCCGGGAAATCGTATTCGTGGTGGACACCTCCGGCTCCATGGGCGGCGTCGCGATCGAGCAGGCCCGCGCCAGCATGACTCGGGCCCTGCGTCAGCTGAGTGCCGGGGACCGCTTCAATATCATCGCCTTCGATTCGACCCATCGCGCCCTGTTCCGGGCGCCGGTGCCGGCCTCCCGCCACCATGTCGGCCAGGCCCTCGAGTTCGTGCGGCAGATGCGTGCCTCCGGCGGCACCGAGATGCTGCCCGCCCTGCGCGCGGCGCTGACCACGGCGGCTGTGGAGGAGGAGAGCGCGGTGCAGCTGCGCCAGGTGATTTTCATCACGGACGGCGCGGTGGGCAACGAGGTCGAACTGTTCGGGGCGGTCAACGCGCTGCTCGGCGACCACCGGCTGTTCACCGTGGGCATCGGCTCCGCGCCCAACAGCTGGTTCATGCGCAAGGCCGCACAGTTCGGTCGCGGCACCCACACCCACATCGGCGACCTGGACGACATCGACGAAAAAATGTCCGGATTGTTCGAGCAACTCGCCCGGCCGGCCGCGACCGATCTCGCCGTCGCCTGGCCCACCCCTGTCGACGCCTGGCCGAAACGCATCCCCGACCTCTATCGGGGACACCCACTCCTCGTAGCCGTTCACTTCGGCGATGCACCGCCAGCGGGCGACATCCAGATTCCCGGCCACCTGGCCGGCCGGCCCTGGCAGACCCGCCTCCAATCCGGGACACCCACCGATTCCGAAGTCGGGACACCCACCCATTCTCAACCCGGGACACCAACCTATAGCGAAGCCGGGACACCCACTCAGGTCGGGATTCAATCCGGGACACCCGCCCGCGGACACCCACCCATTCTCAAATCGGGACACCCACCGATAGCGAAGCCGGGACACCCACCCAGGTCGGGATTCCATCCGGGACACCCACCCGCCACGGCCTGGCGACCCGTCACCGCGGCGTCGCCACCCTCTGGGCCCGCCACAAGATCGCCGGCCTGCTGGATGAGATCGTGGAGGGCCGCAGCGAGGAGGCCGTGCGGGCCGAGGTGCTGCCGCTGGCCCTGAAACACCAGCTGCTCAGCCCCTACACCAGTTTCGTCGCGGTGGAGGAGGTCGTCTCGCGTCCCGCAGCCGCCGGGCTCGACCGCGCCGCCATACCCAATACCCGTCCCAGGGGCCAGGCTCCCCAGCCCTTTGCCTATCCGCGTACGGCCACCAATGGGCCCGCCAGGCTCTGGGTGGGTGTCCTGCTTCTGTTCCTGGCGATGATGGTCCGGGTGATGCGCCAGCCGGAGATGGACCATGTGGCGCCTGCGCGGGCCTGAGACCCCGGGCGGGGTGCTGGTGGTCTGCCTGGTGCTGGCGGCAGCGCAGCAACTCGCGGGCGCAGGCATGATCAAGGCCAAGGCCCACCTGGCGCCGCTGTTGATAGGGACGGCGTGGCAGGAGTCCCTCGCCGCCGGGGGCGCACCGGTAAAACCCTGGCCCTGGGCCGACACCTGGCCGGTGGCGCGGCTGCGGGTTCCCGCCCTCGGCGAGGACCTGCTGGTGCTCGCGGGAGATGCGGGCAATGCCCTCGCCTTCGGGCCCGGGCACGCCCGGGCGTCGGCGCCCCTCGGTGCCCGCGGGCTGGCAGTGATCGGCGGACACCGGGACACCCATTTCCGCTTCCTCCGGCAAGTG
>JARRPM010000133.1:0-5358 GCA_037382865.1 Halioglobus sp.
GGGTGAACCATTCGCATGGTCTGGGCGGCGGTATCGAAGCCGTACCCCAAAAACCTTTGGAAACAAAAAAGGGAAAGAGCAAAGCCCTCTCCCTTTCGATTTCCGTGCAGCCAGCGAACCGCCAACAGCGGCGGGGGTGGGCTCAGGCCAGCGCGGCCTTCGCTTGCTCCACGATCGCTGCAAACGCCGGCTTGTCGTGTACCGCGATGTCCGCCAGTACCCGGCGGTCCAGCGAGACATCGGCCTTTTTCAGGCCGTCGATCAGGCGGCTGTAGCTCAGGCCGTTGGCGCGGGACTGGGCGTTGATACGCGTGATCCACAGCGAACGGAACTGGCGCTTGCGCTGGCGGCGGTCGCGGTAGGCGTACTGCCCGGCCTTGGTGACGGCCTGCTTCGCGACGCGAAATACACGGCTGCGGGCACCATAGTAACCCTTGGCCTGCTTCAGAATTTTCTTGTGACGGCGGTGCGCCACCACTCCACGTTTTACTCGGGGCATCGTCTTCTCCTGTCTCTATGATGAATAGCCGTCAGCGGGCCCGCAGCATGCGGTCCACCAGCACCTTGTCGCTTTTGTCGACCATGGAGGTCCCACGCAACTGGCGCTTTCGCTTGGTTGTCATCTTGGTCAGGATGTGACTCCGGTAAGCGCTTTTGCGCTTGTAGCCGCCGGCGGTCTTCTTGAACCGCTTGGAGGCCCCACTGTGAATTTTTGCTTTAGGCATAATAACTACTCCGCATTTTACGCGTATCAATAATATGAAGAGACAAGGGCATTCACGGGCCGCTAGCTCTTCTTCTTCGGGGCGATCACCATGGTCAGCTGCCGGCCTTCCATTTTCGGGAATTGCTCGACAGATCCCAGTTCGGCCAGGTCGGCTTCCACTCGCTTGAGCAGTTCCATGCCGATTTCCTGGTGGGCCATTTCACGTCCGCGAAAACGCAGCGTGACCTTGGCCTTATCGCCATTTTCGAGGAAACGCACCAGGTTGCGCAGTTTTACCTGGTAGTCACCCTCCTCCGTCCCTGGACGAAACTTCATCTCCTTGACCTGTGTCCGCTTCTGCTTCTTGCGCTGGGCGGCCTTCTGTTTCTTGGCCTCGAACACATGTTTGCCGTAATCCATGATCTTGCAGACCACGGGATCCGATTCGGCGGCAATCAGCACGAGATCCATGCTGGCGGCTTCCGCCGCCTGCCGCGCCTGGCTTATCGGCACGATCCCTACCTGCTCGCCGTCAGCGCCGATCAGGCGAACCTCGTCTGCCGTAATCTGCTCGTTGGTCAGCGCCTTCTTGGAAGCGCCTTTACCACTCTCTTTCTTAATACTCGTTCTCCAATACAAGACGACCGCGCTGCGCCACATCGTCCGCGAGGTGCGCTGCAAACGCATCGAGATCCATCGATCCCAGGTCCTCGCCGCGACGGGCACGCACGGCCACAGTCTGTGATTCCACTTCTTTATCCCCCACCACTAGCAGGTAGGGGACCTTCTGAATCGTGTGCTCGCGGATTTTAAAGCCGATTTTTTCATTTCTCAAGTCCGACTCGACCCGAAAGCCTTTGTTTTTCAAGGCCTCTTCCACTTTTCGGGCATATTCACCCTGTTTGTCGGTGATATTGAGCACCACCGCCTGGGTCGGCGCGAGCCAGGTGGGAAAAACCCCTTCATAATGTTCGATCAGAATGCCGATGAACCGCTCGAAGGAGCCGAGAATCGCCCGGTGCAGCATCACCGGCACCTGCCGCGAGCCGTCCTCCGCCACGTACTGGGCGTCCAGCCGCCCCGGCATGGAAAAATCGACCTGGATGGTGCCGAGCTGCCAGACGCGACCGATGCAGTCCTTCAGGGAGAACTCGATCTTGGGCCCGTAGAAGGCCCCCTCCCCCGGCAGTTCCTGCCAGGGCAGCCCCTGGGCATCCAGCGCGTCGGCCAGCGCCTGCTCCGCCCGATCCCAGTCGGCGTCGGAGCCGACCCGCTGCTCGGGGCGGGTCGAGAGACGGTAGATCACCTCCTGAAAGCCGAAGTCGGCGTACACCGCATGGAGGAAGTCGATAAAGGCGGAGACCTCCGGCTGGATCTGCCCCTCGGTGCAGAAGATATGTGCGTCATCCTGCACGAAGCCGCGCACCCGCATGATGCCGTGGAGCGAGCCGGAGGGCTCGTTGCGGTGGCAGGAACCGAACTCGGCGAGCCGCAGGGGCAGGTCGCGGTAGGACTTGAGCCCCTGGTTGAACACCTGCACGTGGCAGGGACAGTTCATGGGCTTGACCGCGAACTCCCGCTCCTCGACGTTGAACATGAACATGTCGCTGCCGAACTTGTCCGCATGGCCCGATCGCTCCCACAGGGAGAGATCCACCAGCTGCGGCGTGCGGATCTCGAGGTAGCCGCGCTCGCGCTGGGCCTGGCGCATGTACTGCTCGATGGTCTGGTAGATGCTCCAGCCCGCCGGGTGCCAGAACACCATGCCGGGGGCCTCTTCCTGGGTGTGGAACAGGTCCAGCTTCTTGCCGATCCTGCGGTGATCGCGCTTCTCGGCCTCCTCGATCCGCCGCAGGTACTGCTTGAGCTGCTTCTTGTCCGGCCAGGCGGTGCCGTAGATGCGCTGCAGCATCTCGTTGCTGGAGTCCCCGCGCCAGTAGGCGCCGGCCACCTTGGTCAGCTTGAAGGCCTTGAGCTTGCCGGTGCTGGGGACGTGGGGGCCGCGGCACAGGTCCATCCACTGGCCCTGCTGGTAGACTGAAAGTTCCTCGTCCTCCGGCAGGTCCTGGATGATCTGCACCTTGTAGTGCTCGCCCATGTTGCGGAACAGTTCGATGGCGCGCTCCCGGCTCATCACCACGCGCTCGACCGACAGGTCGTCGGCGACCAGCTCAGTCATGCGCTGCTCGATCTTCTCCAGGTCCTCCGGGGTGAAGTGGTGGCCGGTGGCGAAGTCGTAGTAGAAACCGTCCTCGATTACCGGGCCGATCGTGACCTGCACGCCGGGGAACAGCTCCTGCACGGCCATGGCCAGCAGGTGGGCGGTGGAGTGGCGGATGATTTCCAGGCCGGCCTCGTCGCGCTCGGTGATGATGGCGAGCGCCGCGTCGGCGTCGATGACGTGGGAGGTGTCGACCTCGCGGCCGTCGACCACCCCGGCAAGGGCGGCCTTGGCCAGGCCGGGACCGATATCGGCGGCGACCTCGTGGACCGAGACGGGCTGGTCGAAACTGCGGTGGCTGCCGTCGGGCAGAGTAATCACTGGCATGAGCTTTCCTTGTGTCAGTGGTGGCCCCTACCAAAGGCCACGTGAGTCAGCGTCAAGCGGGGAACCGGGACTGCAGGGGCAAATCTCCTGGACCGTTGCTTAATTTACGAGGGGGCGGAGTTTAGCACAGTTTCCGCGGAGCGGGTCACCTGCGCGCTGCAACCCGCGCAGCGGCCAGGCCAGGTCGGCCTAGGCCCCGGTCGCCTTGCGTTTGCGCGGCGCCCCCTTGCGCGCGGGCGCTTTGCCCGCCCGGGCTTTGCGCGTTGTCCCCTTGCGGGCCGGGCGCTTGCCGGAGCGGGTCGAGAGCCACTCCACGGTCTCGGCCCAGACCGCATTCTGCGCCCTGCTGCCGATGATCACCCCCATGTGCCCGCCCGGGGCGATGCGGAACGCCTTGTCGGTCGAGGCGACGATGTCGACGATCTTCTCCGCCACCGCGGCCTGCACCAGGTGGTCGGTCTCTCCGGCAAAGACCAGCAGGCTGGACTCGATCTTGTCCAGCTCCGCGAGATTGTCGCCCACCTCCACCTTGCCGGTGGCGAGCTGGTTTTTGGTGATCACTTTCAGCGCCATATCCTTGATCACCCCGCCCGGGTACATGAGCATGTTGTTGAGGTAGTCCGAAGTGGTGGAGTGGGACTCCACGAATTCCCGGTCCCAGAGGCGGGTGAGCAGGTCCCAGTAGGTGGTGACGCTGGAGACCGGGTCGGTCAGCTTGAACGCCAGGGTGGTCGCCCAGGCGGGCAGTCCCAGGCGCGCGGGGTCGAGCGTGTTGAGCCGGAAATTGGTGTAGTTGCTGACCAGCTGCGCCGGCCCGTTGAGGGCCTGGGCGACCCCGGCCATGCCGGCGATGGCACCGGCGCCGCTCTCCAGGTCGATGGGGCTGGCCACGGTGACGATATTGCGGATGTGCGAATCCTGCACCTGCCCCTGGTGCAGCAGGCAGAGCAGGCCGCCCATGCACCAGCCCATCAGGGAGAGATCCCTGCTGCCCGAGTGTTTGCGGATCTTCTCCAGGGCCAGGCCCATCATGTCGTAGGAGTAGTCCTCCAGGTTCAGGTGCGCGTGCTTTTTCCGCGGCTTGCCCCAGTCCACCAGGTAGACCTTGAAACCGGCGGCGGCGAAAAAGCGCACCAGGCTGCGCTGCGGCATGAGGTCGAAGGTCTCGGTGGTCACGCCCAGCGGCGGGACCAGCACCAGGGGCACCGGGTACTGCTCGCGCTGGATGGGCATGCGGCTGCCGTCCACCAGCTCGATCTCGTCCTCCTCCGGGAGCTCGTAGTAACGCACGGCCATCAGGTCGCCGTCGTGCACCAGCTCGAACCAGGTGCGCCCGGACTTGATCAGCGTGTCGCGCTTGAACAGCCAGTCCACCGCGTTGGCGGCGCTCCCGGCGACGCGCTGGTTGAGGGCGAGCGCCTGGTCCAGCGCCATCCGTGTCAGATTGTTCATCGCCCGCCCTCCTTCTGGCGCAGAAGTTCCTCGAGATCCGCCACCGCCTGACCGACGTAGACCGCCAGCCGCTGCAGGTGCGGCAGGGTGTCCCGGGCCCCGGTGAAACCGATATTCAGCGTGTCGGCGTAACTGACACAGTCGATACTGAGGGCGTTGTGCTGCAGCAGCATGCTCATGGGATACATCGCCTCCAGGCGCGCACCGTTGAAGTAGAGCGGCCGGTCAGAGCCGGGCGTCATGGAGGTGGTGAGGTTGAACAGGGGCGGCACCAGGCGGCCCACCGCCGGCAGCTGGCTGGCCAACAGCGGCATCGAACGCATCAGCGCGTAGGCGGAGGCGGCCTCCTCCGGCAGGCTTTCACGATCCTGCCGCACCGCCTGCACCGAGGCCTTGACCGCCGCCAGCCGCTCCAGGGGATCCGCGACATCCGTGCCCAGGCTGACCCGGATGCCGGCGATGGCATTGCCGGGGTTGTGCGCGTCGCGCTCCTGCAGGGAGACCGGCACCACACCGACCAGGGAGTCGTCCGGCAGGGCGTTGTACTCCTTGAAAAACCGGCGCAGGGAGCTGCCGCAGAGATAGGTGAGCACCTCGTTGACCGTACTGTCGGTCGCGGTCGCCAGAGCCTCGATTCGCGACGATTCGAACC
>JARRPM010000134.1:0-5270 GCA_037382865.1 Halioglobus sp.
GCGGTAACCGCAGCGGGGCCGCTTCAGTGCATTCCGTAAATCCCGCCCGTTATTTACTTCGGAGAACTGGGGGTGCCACTGGTGATTCGCCGCCATTCAGGTAACGGTCCGCCGCCAGGAAAGAATAAGGTGTTTAGACAAGAGGGGGCATAAAAATGAGGGGGGAAGCGGTGAGCGCCACGCATTCTGTTCGCCGTTCGAAACGGGCCGATGCGTACCCAAGCGGCTGCTCACCCCACCCCTCGAGGTGTTTCACTCCACCTTCTGTCTTGTTGACGAATGGCGGGGAGGGTTTATTCCCGCCCAGCGGAAAAATTTTTTCTACTGCTCGATCGCGTAGGTGACCTGCACCGTCACCTGGTAACTGTTCTCGCCAGCCGCCACCGGTGGCGCAGCGTCCGCCGCCCGGGACATCGCCACTTCCGCGTTGAGCATCGGGATCGGACGCGGGGCGACCGAATGCTCCGATATCTCCAGTATCCGGCCGGTTTTCACCCCCGCCGCGGCAGCCAGGGTCTCCGCCTTGCGCCGGGCGTCCTTGACCGCTTCGGTGCGCGCTTCCGCGATAGCGCCGGCCGGGTCGGCGTTGGTAAAGGTGATGTTCCCCCCCTCGTTGACCCCGAGGGTGACCGACTTGTCGATAATCGCACCCACCCGGTCGATATCCCGCACCCGCACACTGAGGCTGTTGCGCACCGCGTAGCCGATGATCTCGCGGGGTTCGCGTTCGCCGGAGGGCTTCGGTGCGGGGTAGTTGTAGCGGGGCTGGATGGAGAAGCCCGCGGTCTGCAGGTCGCGATCGGCGATCCCCTCGTCGCGCATGGCCTGCAGCACTTCGGCCATCGCCGCGGAGTTGGCATCCAGGGCCTCCCGCGCGGTCTTTGCCTCGCGGCTGACGGTGAGGACCAGCACAGCCATGTCCGGGGCGATCTCGGCGCTGCCCTCGCCGCTGACCAGAATGCGCGGCACCGATTCGCGTTCTTCAGCCATGGAGGCGGCTGACGCAACAGCGGACAGGACCACAACAACAGCGAGCAGGGCTGCCCTTGCGACGTTGGCTGTAGTTTTCATGGGACAATCGCTCCCTCCTGCGGAAATGAAACGGCGCGCCCCTATGGCGCGCTGTTCAGGTACCGATGACAGACCGATCCGGTCAGTTCTTCAGTTTCTCGATGCCGAGCAGCTTCAGCACGTACTTCTCATAGACCGGCTCGGAGCTCCCTTTCTTCATCTTGCGGATAAAATATTTCTCGAAGGCGATCTTCGCCATGTGCACCCACTTGCCCTTTTTCATCCAGGCCACGTTGCGCGGCGGTATCTGCGGCAGCGCGACGAAAGCCGCGCCGGTGTCGCCCATGTCCGCCAGGCAGATGGCGTTCCAGGTGGCCCGGGTGTCCGGCTCCCGGCCGTTGATGTCGTTGGCGATATTGTGGACGATGGCGGTCACCATCGACTCGATCATATAGCCGGTCTTGGGGGCGCCGGTGGGCACCGGGGTGGTCTCCACCGGCGGTATGGCGATGCAGACGCCGGCGGAGTAGATATTCGGGTAGGTGGGGTTGCGCTGGAATTCGTCCACCATCACGAATCCGCGGGGGTTGCACAGCCCCTCCACCGCGGCGACGGCGTCCACCCCCTTGAAGGCGGGCAGCATCATCGAGAACTTGAACGGCAGCTCGTGCTGTTTCACCACGTTGCCGTCGTCGTCGCACTGGTCAACGAACATCTTGCCCGCCTCGACCCGGGTCACCCTGGCGTTGGTGATCCAGTTGACGTGATGGTTGCGCAGCTCCGACTCCAGCAGGGTCTTGGAGTCCCCCACCCCGCCCAGCCCGAGATGCCCGATATAGGGCTCGGAGGTGACGTAGGTCATGGGCACGCGGTCGCGTATCTTGCGCTTGCGCAGGTCCGCGTCCATGATGAACGCGAACTCGTAGGCGGGCCCGAAACAGGAGGCGAAGGGCATAGCCCCGACGATCACCGGGCCCGGCTCCTCCAGCAGCTTCTGGTAGTCCTCCCAGGCCTGTTGCGCGTGATCCACGGTACAGACGGAGTGGGTGTGGCCGCCGTGCGGGCCCGCCCCCTCCACCTCCTCGAAGGCGAGCCGCGGTCCCGTGGTGATCACCAGGTAGTCGTAGTTGACGCTCTCGCCCCCCTCCAGGGTCAGGGTGTTGCTGCTGGGGTCGATCCGGTCACAGCGTTTGGCAATAAAGCGGATACCCTTGCGCTTGAGATAGGTATCGATGTCGAAAGTGATGGATTCGCGATCGCGCCACCCCACCGCCAGCCAGGGGTTGGAGGGGACGAACTGGAAGTAGTCCCGCTCGTTGATGACCGTCACCTCGTGCTGTTTTCCCAGCATCTCCTTCAGTTCATACGCCGCGGGCATCCCGCCCGTGCCGGCGCCCAGAATCACGATATGAGCCATTTCACACCTCCTGTGGAAACAAAGCCACGGCAGGCGCCCGCCTGCCAATCTGCAACAGTGTCCGCCTATCGCAGCTAGAATGACATGATCTGGGTCAAGCAGCCGCAGTGATGACAGGGATGGGGGCCCGGGTGAGCCGTCGCGAGGAGGCTTGCGTATTGTTGCATAGCTGTCTTGCTTGAGCGTCATCAATTACCAATACGAGGAGCCCACTTGGAAACCGGCGACCTGGCGCGCAATATCTACGTTGCACTCACCGACGAGGAGGACGCGAGAGCGTGCCGCGACATCTCCGACTCGGCGTGCCGGGAATCCCCGCAGAACTTCCTGCTGATCCTGCTCAGCAACTTTCTCAGCAAACTCGGCGACGCGGTGGCCAACCCCAAGACCACCCTGGCCTGGGTGGCGGGGGCCACCGGGGCACCCGCCTTCGTGGTCGGTTTCCTGGTGCCGATCCGGGAATCGGGCTCCCTGATCCCCCAGCTGGCCATCGCCAGCTTTATTCGGCGCCTGCCGGTGCGCAAGTGGGTCTGGGTGGCGGGCAGCGTGGTGCAGGCCGCGGCCGTGGCCGGCCTCGGCCTGGTCGCCTGGCAACTGCAGGGCGCCGCCGCGGGGTGGGCGATCCTGGCCCTGCTGGTGGTCTTCAGCCTGGCGCGCGGTTTCTGTTCGGTCGCCTCCAAGGACGTGCTGGGCAAGACCGTCCCCAAGAACCGCCGGGGACAGCTTACCGGCTGGTCCGCCAGCGCGGCCGGGCTGATCACCGTCGGGGTCGGCATCGCCCTCGCCCTGCCGGTGCAGGCGGGCGAGGAGAGCGCGCTGTACGGGCTGATGCTGGGCCTCGCCGGCTGCCTGTGGCTGCTGGCGGCATTTTCCTACAGCTTCCTGCGGGAGTACCCCGGCGAGACAGAGGGGGGCAAAAATGCCCTGGGTGAGGCGTTCAGCCGCCTCGCGATCCTGCGCGAGGACCGCGCGTTCCGCCGCTTCGTCATCGTGCGGGCCCTGCTGATGTGCTCAGCGCTCAGTGCCCCCTTCTATGTCGCTCTGGCCCAGCAGTCGGTGACTTCGGCCCACGCGCTGCTCGGCCTGTTCATCATCGCCGACGGCCTCGCCAATCTCGTGAGTGCGCCCGTCTGGGGCAGATTCGCGGACCGTTCGAGCAAGTGGGTGATGATCACCGCCGTGCTGGTCGCCTCCGGTATCGGCGCCCTCACCTTCCTCCTCGACCACTTCTGGCACGCCGTGGTGGCCACCTACTGGTACGTCCCCCTGGGTTACTTCACGCTCTCCGTCGCCCACAGCGGCGTGCGCGTCGGGCGCAAGACCTACGTGGTCGACCTCGCCTCCGGCAACCGCCGCACCGACTACGTGTCGGTCAGCAATACCGTCATCGGTGTGCTGCTGTTGCTGGTGGGCTCAGTCGGCGCCCTGGCCCCGCTCATCTCGACCAGCGGTGTCATCGGCGTTCTCTCCCTGATGGGCCTGCTCGGCGCCGCCCTCGGCACCCGCCTGCCGGAGGTGCAGCAGGAGGACTGAACGCGGCCCCAACCCTGTGCTATACCATCATTTACGGCCACTGATTCCGGGCCTATGCCAGGAGTCGATTGCGGGACACCCACAGTCTGTGACAACGGTGGGACACCCACAGCTTGAGAGGCGGCAACCCATGCATTTCATCTTCGAGATCCATATCGGCCCCGACTACACCCCGGAGCAGTATGCGGACGCCTGGGTCCGGGCCAGCACCATCATCCAGCAGGCGCCGGGCGCGCGGGGGACCCGCCTGCACCGCAAGATCGGCGAGCCCGACGTGCTGCTGGCGATCGCGACCTGGGAATCCAAGGCCGCCCGGGACGCCATGGAGGCAACCCCCTCGGCGGAGGTCGAGGCCATCATCGCCGAGCAGTTGCCCCACGTGGAGATCCGGGTGATCGGTGAATTCGAGGCGCCCGAATGGGAGGTACTGCCGCCCGCCGCGGGGGCGTGAGAATGGAGACGGAGGGCGCTCAGGGAAAGCGCACATCGATGCGGGCGCCGCCCCACTCCCCGCGTGCCAGCGCCAGTTCGCCCCCGTACCTGGCCACGATGTCGGCGGCCACCGCCAGGCCGATACCTTGCCCCTCCGCCTGCAGATCGGCGCGAATGCCCCGCTGCAGGATTGCCGACCGCCGGTCCGGGGGGATTCCTGGGCCGTCATCCTCCACCGTGATCGTGGTCTGGTCGTCCCGCGCGCCCGTCACACGGACGCGGCCGCGCCCGTATTTGCAGGCGTTATCCATCAGGTTACCGAGCACCTCCATGAGGTCGCGCTCGTCGCCGCGGAAACGGCAGGCCGGGTCGATCGCCAGTTCGATGTCGGGCGACTTGTCGGCATAGACCTTCAGCAGGCTGGCCCGCAGGCGCTGCGCCGCGGGGAGCACCGGAACAGATTGCAAAAGACGGTGGGTGCTGCCCGCGGCGCGCTGCAGCTGGTAGGAGACGATCTGGTCCATCCGCCCGGCCTGCGCCCGGACGAGAGGGCCGTACTCCGGGTCCGCCGGATCGGCGCTGCGGATCACCGCGAGTGGCGTCTTCAGGCTGTGGGCGAGATCGGTCAGGGTATTGCGCACGCGCTCCCGGCGCGCCTTCTCACTCTGCAGCAGGGTGTCCAGGCTCGCGGTGAGAGCCTGCACCTCCCTCGGGTAGGGTCCCCCGAGCTGTTCAGTCGCGCCCGATTCGACCCGGCGGATATCCGCGGCCAGTTCCCGCAGGGGGCGCAGCCCCCAGGCGAGGATCGCACCCTGGCAGGCGAGCAGCAGCAGCGCAGATCCCCCCAGCCAGAGCAGCAGGCTGCCCCGGTAGCTGC
>JARRPM010000135.1:0-5168 GCA_037382865.1 Halioglobus sp.
CCCGCGAGGAGGGGCGCCAGCCAGCGCTCGCGCTGCGCCGCGGAGCCGTACTTCATCAGGACTTCCATATTACCGGTGTCCGGGGCATTGCAGTTGAAGACCTCGGGAGACCAGAGCACCCGCCCCATGATCTCGGCCAGCGGGTCGTATTCGAAATTGCTGAGCCCGCCGTGGTCGCAGTACTCGGCGTGACCCGGCGGCACAAAGAGATTCCACAGCCCGGCCTGGCGGGCTTTTTCCTTGAGATCGTCCATCAGCGGCAGGGCCGCGAATCGGGAGGGCGCCGCGGTGAGCTGTTGCGCATAGGTCTCCTCGTTGGGATAGATATGCTCGTCCATGAAGGCGCTGAGCCTGGCCTGGAACTCGAGGGACTTGTCGCTGAACGTGTACATGGCGTTTCTCCATCTGCCGGTTTGCCTCACCGTGAACGGTCACGGCGGGTGATGTTTGAGCGATAATCGCTTAACTTACCACTTTTATGCCACAACAAGGCTCGCATCGACGAGAATGCGTGAGATGGAAGCGGTCGGTTCCCGCTGCCGCCGGGGCGCTACCGCCATCAGCAACGCTCATCGACAGAACCCGGGAAGCAGGCCGACATGCCGGAATCACCGCCCTATCTGGTACCCCACAGCCAGGAAGAAATCCTCATCCTGCATGAGGACGAGGATCTCCTGCTGGTGCGCAAGCCGGACCTGCTGCTCACCATTCCCGGCCGCCACCCCCTCAACAGGGACTGTCTGATCAGCCGCCTGCAGCGCCGCTATCCCGGCGCAAGCATCGTGCACCGGCTTGACCTGGATACCTCGGGCATCATGGTGGTGCCCCTCAACCGGGCCGCGCACGCCCACATCAGCCGACAGTTCCAGCAGCGGCGGGTCGAGAAAGCCTACCACGCCATCGTGTACGGTGTGGTGAAGGAAGACGCGGGCGAGGTGGACCTGCCCATCGCCTGCGACTGGGCGAACCGTCCGCGTCAGGTGATCTGCCACGATTCTGGCAAAGCGGCTCTCACCCGCTACGAGGTCCTGGCACGCGGCGCCGACCGCACCCGGCTGCTGCTGCGCCCTGTTACCGGCCGGTCGCACCAGCTGCGCATTCATATGCGGGAGCTCGGCCACCCGATCCTGGGCTGTGATATGTACGCGCACGACCGGGCACGGGGCATGGCCGACAGGCTGCTGCTGCATGCCAGTGCGCTGGCCTTCGAGCACCCGGTCACCGGCGCGTGGCTGCAGGGCGAGTGTCCGCCGGACTTCTGACAGCGCTGCCACCCGGCAATTTCATTACCGCAGCGGACGGGACGGGCTCGCGTGGCGTCGGATCTGCCCACGGCGCCAGGGTCGAGCTCACGCTGCCCGCTGCCTGCGCTTCGCCAGCCAGCGCCAGATGGTTCCATCCGGCAGGTCATTGCCCGTGACGACGTATTCCAGAGCTTTCGGGTTCTGCAGCGTCCAGCTCATGGCGCGGCGGGTTCCCGCCCGTCCGGTGAACAGGAGCCGGTCGCCGCGATCGAGCGCCATATCCGGACCGGGCAGTGTGTGATTGCTGTCGCCGCGGCTGAGTAACAGGGGAATACAGGGGAGGTCTGTCTCCCGGTCGGTCGGCGTGCGCTGCAGGTCGCGGATGCGTACCTCGCCGCCCTGGTCCACCGCGGCGTAAACCGCCGGTGCGCTGTCGGGGTCGACGTCGAATGACCAGGTCTCCGGCGTCACGCCGCCACAGAGGGCCTGCACGCGCTCGCACAGTTCATGTGCATCGTCCTCGCCCCAGCTTCGCAGCAGGCGCAGGAAGCGGCTGAGCAGGGGCGTGTTGAGCAGCGGCAGTATGCGCCAGACGATGATCCGGCTAGGCTCCATGATCAGGTCGATGCCGGCGGCCTGGAAGATCTCGGTGTCGGCGCGCCGGTCCTGGCGGGCGGCGATGTATACCCCGGGGTTCAATTCGCGCGCGGTCATGATCGCCGAGAGCGTGTTGGTGTCGGAATTGGTCCCGGCGATGATGCCCACCGCGTCGCGGATACCGGCATCGATGAGCGGGCCGGCCTCCGTACCGCGACCCACAATGGCACCGTCCGGGGCCTTCTCGGCCCGGGTTTCGATCACCTGTACCTCATTGCCCTCGGCCTCGAGGTAACGGGCGCAGGAACTGCCGAAGCGGCCGTAACCACAGATGACCCATTTGCCGACGGGCGGCGTCACGGGGAGTTGCAGGGTGCGACCGGGCAGGCTGATCAGCCAGGCATGCAGGAGATGGACGCTCGGTGTGCGCTGGGTCATGGCCAGGTGCTCCCCGAACGCCTCGTAGGCGTTGATGATGTGGTCGGCGTTGAACGAGGCGAGGTTGTCCACCGCCTCCCGGGTACCGGCACGGGCGATCACCGGGATCAGGGGGCGCAGCAGCTTGGCGGTAATCGCAATCTTGACATTGTCGTCATCGATGTCGGTGATGGCGACCACGCTGCGACACCGGGGGTTGCGCAGCCCCGCCTCCAGGAGGTGCCGGGTTACGGAGGCGTCGCAACAGAATCCCGGGATATCGAGGCCCAGGTTCTCCAGCAGCAGGGAGTCGATATTGGCCTGCACTTTGTCCAGCACCACAGACTGCAGGTTGCGCTGCGCCATGGCGCGCACCAGCAGGTTCCCCGACTCGCCGTAACCACACACGATGGTAAACGGTTGCGAAATACTGCGCACCGCCATGATAAAGCGGGCTTCAGTCGTCGCACGGGTGAAAGCCGGGTCCTGCATCAGGCTGAAGATCCGCCCGATCGCATACAGCCAGGCGATCACCGTGAAGAAGATGCAGAAGGAGACCCAGAGGCGCTGGCCGGCGGTGAACGCGTAGGGTATCTCGCCGAAACCGATGGTCGAACCCATGAAACTGACGAAGTAGAACGCATGGAAAAAATCGAAATGCCACGGGTTGCCGGCGTCGTCGACCCCGGGAATGGCCACCAGCCCGAGGACTGAGATCGAGTAGGCTGATATCAGGACGATCAGCGGCGCCCGCATCCGCCGGAAGAACAGGAATAAAACTCTCGAGAGCGCGCTGTCCACGACGCGGGTCCGGGTGCTAGCGCCGCAGGGCGGCGGTCTCGATGATCAGCAGCACACCGGAGGCGAGATTGGCGAGCAGGGCGCCCCCGGCAAGGGACACCACGCTCGGGATGATCTCTGCATCCGTTCCGCCCTGCACATGGGTGGCCATGGCCCATACGAAAGCCGCCATCAGCAGCTGCAGGTCCGCCACCAGGCTGGTCGCCAGCAGTACCGCGCCCATGTGGCTGCGGTCGCCGAATTTCAGCACGGTTGCAATGAGGCTCACGATAATCGCGGCGTAGAGCTCGTAGGCGTGGTGGTGCTCGGGGTTCTCGATATCGCCCATGACAAAACCGAAGTTCAGGGTCAGCGCGAGCAGAATAAAAAAACCGAAGACGACCTTTTCGAGATTCATACCGTTAACCTGTAGGATCCGATTTTATTCAGGCTGTTATGCGGAAACGTATTGCCACCCTTATTGTCGCAGAAAAACGCCAGCGGCGCAGAGTCGGTCCCGGCGGTATGGTCGCGGCCACCTGCCGGTGCAGGCAGCGACCCCCCGGAAAGGCGCCCGACCGCGCCGTCACAGGTAGCCACACCAGTCGCTCCAGCTCCCGGCGTAGAGCGTCGCATCCTCCCGGCCGAGCAGGGCCAGGGAGAAAAGGTTGACGCAGGCGGTCACCCCGGAGCCGCAATAGACCAGCAGCTCGGGGGCTTCTAGGGCGTCGCCCCAGTGCTCCCGCAGGCAGTCGGGTTCGCGAACCATACCATCGGGCGAGGTCACGCCCTGCCACGGGCAGTTGACGGCACCGGGGATGTGTCCCGCCACCGGGTCGATCGGCTCTTCCAGGCCCAGGTAGCGGCGTTCCTCCCGGGAATCCACCAGGAGCGCACCCCGTGCCTGGGCCGCACGGACGCCCTCAATGTCACAGTACCCCCTGAACCCTGTCACGGGAACGGGTGCGACGGGGTAGGCCTCAGGCACCGCAGTCTCCGGCTCGCCGCCGGCACCCAGGAACGCCTGGTAACCGCCGTCGAGGAGCCGCGGGGGCCTGAATCCGATACTTCGCATCATCCACCAGAGCCGGGCGGCGAAGGCCAGACGGGAGTCGTCGTAGGCCACCACCTCCGAGTCGGGACCCACGCCGTACCTGGCCAGGGTGGCGGCGAACTGCCCCGGGTCGGGCAGGGGATGCCGCCCGCCGCGCCCTGCGGGTGCGGCCGACAGGTCGCGGTTGAGATCGAGATAATGGGCCCCGGGCACGTGGCCGCGCAGGTAGAGCGCCCTGCCTTCGGCCGGGTCCCCCAGGGAGAAGCGGCAGTCGAGGACGATGCGCTCCCCTGCCCCCGCCAGTTCCCCGGCAGTGATCAACATGGCATCCCGCATGGCCCGATCTCCCATATGTGACAAAGCTCGGACAAAGAGTAGGCGACCAGCTGAAAATTCTCTAGACTCGGGCTTCCGGGAAGTCGGGAGTAGTTCCGTGGTTACCAGTGACCGCACCCCAGCGCGGCTGATGATCATCGCCCAGCCCAACCGATCCGCCAGCTGGCGCGCCAACCAGCTGGTACTGCTCGCTCTGGCCGTCCCGTCGCTCACTATCGCCCTCGGTTTCACCGCCCTCGGCGCCTGGCCCATTCTGCCGCTGGCCGGCCTCGAGCTGCTGGCGCTCGGCAGTGCCCTCTACTACGTCAACTGGAAGCTCCAGTACCGGCACGTGATCACCCTCAGCGACGACAGCGTGCGCATCGACAAGGGTTTCTATGCGCCGACGCGCAGCTGGCAGTTCCCCCGCCGCGTCACCGCCCTGTCCGTCACCCCTGAACAACACCCCTGGGAAGGACCCTGCCTCGCCGTGCACGACCAGCACGAGAGCGTCACGGTAGGCGAATTCCTGAACCGGGACGACAGCCTCAAACTGCTTGCGCTGTTGCGCGAGGAGGTGCAGGTGAGAACCCACAGCGGGGCGGAGCGCCGCGATTTCTGAAGGAGCTTAGTGTCGTGAACCATGAGTTCGCATATTTTCAGAAAGCCTCCAATGCGATTCTGCGAGGCGCAGCCCGCAGGGCATGGTGGTTCCATGTTCAAGGGTTGCAACGAAGCAGAATCGCATTGGAGGCTTTCCC
>JARRPM010000136.1:0-10662 GCA_037382865.1 Halioglobus sp.
GCAGGCGACTGGATCCGGCGCCTCAACGCCGCCGCCTATCGCGAGGACGATATCGGAACGGTTACGCCGTTTTCCAACAATGCCACCATCTGCTCATATCCGGCATTCAACACGGACAACCCCCTGCCGACCCTGTGGGACACCGCCCAACTCGACGCACTGTTTCGGGAGGCCAACCGAGAGCAATTTGCAGACATCCCCACCGCCGTCGGTTTCTGCATGTATATCAGGCGGGACTGCCTCGACGCGACCGGGCCTTTTGACCAGGACAATTTCGGCCCTGGCTATGGCGAGGAGTGTGATTTCTCCATGCGTGCCGCAGCCATTGGCTGGAGAAATGTGATTGCGGCTGACGTGTTCGTGTACCACGCAGGCTCCGCGAGCTTCGGGCCGCAGGGCGAATCGAGAAAGGGCATGGCGGACGATACCATGCGCCGTCTCCATCCGGATTACGGCGACCTGGTCAGTCGCTTTCTGGAGCAGGACCCGCTGGCACCTTTTCGCGCTGCAGTCGACCGACTGCGCCTCGAAACGAGGCCGGAAGACGGCGTCAACCTGCTCTCGGAGTCTTTTGAGCGCCAGCAGGCACTGAAGGAAAAGCTGTCCAGCCTCGACCGGCTCCGGCGAGGCCAGGAGAAGCAGCTCGCCACCGCGCTGGAGCACGTTGCCTGGCTGGACAAGCAACACAAGGAACAATACCAGCTTGCCAGGTACAGTGAGAAAAAGCTCACCGAGGTATCCGGGCAATATGACGAGCTGAATGGCAACTACCAGCGTCTGGAGCATGCCCATCTCGGCCTGCAGCAGGAAAGAGAGACACTTTCCCGGCTCCTGGAAGAGTGCCGCGAGACATTCAGGCAAACGGACGAAGCTCTCGCGGAGGCGCAGGCCGGGCTGCAGAAGGCTTCGGGCGAGCTTCAGATGATCAAACAGAGTCGCTCATGGCGCTACACCGCCTGGTTGCGAAGGTTCAAGGGTGGATTATGAAATTGGGCGTACATGCATACACGAGCATATCGACAAACTACATTCCAAAGGCCAGGGTGCTGGCGGAATCCGTCAAGCGTGTGCAGCCCGATGTCACGTTCCACCTCCTGCTCTCTGACGATCCACCTGCAGACTTCGACCTATCGCGGGAACCTTTCGACAACCTGATACTCACCGAGAACCTTCCCATCGAGGATTTCCGGCAATGGGCCTTTTCCCACCGGCTGGTCGAGCTCTGTACCGCGGTCAAGGGGCCCGGCCTGGAGTACATCTTCGACGAATTCGCAGCGGAAAAGGTTTTCTATTTCGACCCGGACATCGCTGTTTTCTCACGCCTCGACGAGCTGGCCGGCGAGCTCGACGGCAACAGCATACTCCTCACACCCCACCAGTCTGACCCCGAGACAACGCTCCGGGGAATCATCGACAACGAGATCTGCAGTTTGCGACACGGCGTGTTCAATCTCGGTTTCCTCGGCGTGGCCAATTCCGTCCAGGGCCGGCGGTTCTCCAGATGGTGGCGTGACCGCCTGCTCCAATTCTGCCGCGACGACCTTCACCGTTCGCTTTTTACGGACCAGAAGTGGGTAAACCTCGCCCCGTGCATGTTCGACGAGATCAGGATACTGCGCTCCCCGGCATTCAATGTCGCGACCTGGAATCTCTCCACCCGCCAGGCGACAGGCTCCCTGGAAAGCGGCATTCTCATCAATGGCGAGCCGCTGGGATTCTATCACTTCTCGGGGCTGGACAGCGGTGCCCAGGAGCGTCAACTCAAGGAATACGGTCAGCACAGCCCGATCCTGTTCGAACTTCGCGAATGGTATCTGCAGCAGTGCGAAAAGCACGGCCAGCAGGTGCTCGGGAAGATTCCGTGCAAGTACAGTCGGTATGACGACGGCGCCGACATCACGGATGGCCAGCGTTTGCTGTACGGGCTGCGTGCAGACCTGCGCCGGACGTTTCCCGACCCGTTCAAGACCAGTGGGTTCGGCGACCCGGAGCTCACCGGGGGATACCAGGCCTGGTACAAGGCAAACAGGGGTGCGGACCCTGCCACCGGGGTCCTGTCGCTGGCGCCGGAAGCCACGGTCAGGGAATTTCTCCAGGGTGCATCGACCCACCTCGAGGCGTTCCGGGCCGAGGCGACCCGCACCGGCTGGCATAAGAAATTTGCGCTCGGGGCCACGGCGCGGTTGTTGCGCGGCCTGGCGCGACTGGCCAGCTGATTTCAGGCCAGCCGCGTCCTGTTCCAGGGCGCCACCCACACCAGCAGCGCCATACCGGGAATAGCGAGCAACGCGCAGATACAGAAGAAATTGAGCCAGCCCATCTGCTCGACGATCCACCCCGTACTGGCGTTGGCAAATGTGCGCGGAAGCGCGGCCAGTGCGGTGAACAGTGCAAACTGGGTGGCGGCGAAAGTCTTGCTGCTCTCCCGCGCAATAAAAGCGGTAAAGGCCGCGGTTCCCATACCGACACCGAGATACTCGAAACTGATGACACCGGCGAGCAGCCACAGGTCCTTCCCGACCATGGCGAGCAGTGCATAGCCGAGAATGCTGACGAGCTGGACGACACCGAACAGCCAGAGCGCACGATTGATACCCATCCGGATCATGAGCACCCCGCCCAGCAAACCACCCAGTATCGCCGGCCAGAGAGCCGCGTGCTTCGCCACCAGGCCTATCTCGGTCTTGCTGAACCCCATGTCGAGGTAGAACGGGGTCGCCAGCGCGGTGGCCATGTTGTCGCCCAGCTTGTAGAGGAACATGAAGGCGAGAACGAGCGAGAGATCCCTCCAGCCCCTGCGAAACACATATTCTTTGAACGGCGCCAGGACCGCCTCGCGCAGGCCCGTGCCACCAGGCAACTCCGATTCGGGCTCATCCACCACCAGGGCCATGAGGATACCTGCCAGCATGAAAGCCCCGGTGATCCAGAAAACCGAGGACCAGGGCATGTGGTCGGCCAGAATCAGAGCGAGAGAACCCGGAACCAGGCTGGAAATGCGGTAGGCCTGAACGTGAATGGCATTACCCAGGCCAAGTTCCTCGTCCGGGAGGATTTCCCGACGATAACCATCGAGCGCTACGTCCTGGCTGGCACTGAAGAACGCGACTGCCACCGCAAGCCAGGCGATCACCCAGGTGGACTCTGCCGGCTGAAACGCGCCCAGCAGGCCGATAGAGGCCAGAAGGCCGACCTGGCAGACCAGCATCCAGCCTCGCCTGCGCCCAAGGAAAGGGGGTACGTAACGGTCCATCAGCGGCGCCCAGATGAACTTCCAGGTGTAGGGGATACCCACCAGGGCGAACAGCCCGATTTCAGTCAGCGATACCCCGCCCTCCCGCAACCAGGCCGGCACGAGCTGAAAAAGCACATACAGCGGCATGCCTGATGCGAAGCCGGTGAAGATGCATATGAACATGCGGCGGTTGAAAACACCCGAGCGCCAGTCCCGGGGAGAAGGTTTCAATGGTTGGTCTTCGGTTGTTGCTCCGGTTCCGGGGGCATCCGAGTCAGCGGCATGAGGATTCACTGGCCAGCCAAACAGTCCGCTTCGCACAGGTTCACCCTGCCCAGCAACCAGTCCACCCGGACTTGCGCGCGCCTGCCAGATTCGTCCTCGAGCTGCACACCCCCACCACTGGAACTGCCATCGGCGTAGAACCTGATGACACCGGCTCCCTCCCGGTTGAGCTCTCTCGCGCTGACTACCGTGACTTCGACGCTGCCGGGCAGCCCCTTCACGGTGTTATTGAGCTTGAGCTCTTTCTTCTCGGGATCGATGATCACGTCCTGTGTTTCGCCTTCGGTTATGGCCGAATAGCGACCTGATACCAGCATCGCCATTACCTCCCTGACCGCCCCCTGGTAGCGCACGGAATCGTACAGCCGCATGGTTGCCGGCGCACTTACCCCGAGGATCGGTGTCATCACTTCCCGATCGCCGGAGACTACCAGTTGCCTACGTCTGAGTCCTCCCCGTCACCGCCAGGCGCACCGTCCTGACCGTAGCTGTAGATGTCGATCTCGGCATTTTCCCCGGGGTACTTGTACAGGTAGTCGTTATTCCAGGGGTCCGCCGGCAGCCCGGACTTCAGGTAGGGACCGTTCCAGCCGTCGGCATTACCCGGTTTGTTGACGAGCGCATCCAGCCCCTCGCTGCTTGAGGGATAGCGACCCACGTCGAGCTTGTACATTTCCAGCGCCTGCTCCAGGTCCTTGATCTGCACCCTGGCAGTTTTGGTTTTGGCACCGCCGAGCTGTTTCAGCACAGCGGGTCCGACCAGACCCGCAAGCAGACTGATGATGGCGAGTACGACCAGCAACTCGATCAGTGTGAAACCCCTGGTCCGGGACGCCCTTGCAGGGTATTTGCGAGCAAAAAGCATAGAAACTCCTCTACTGATGCTGAGCGAGGGGCGCGGCTGCGCCTCCCGGCTCATATGGCCAGATCGTTGACCGACATGATCCCCATGAGTATTGCAATGATGACGACGGCGATGGTGCCCCCCATCGTCAGGATGAGAAATGGCTCCAGAAGCGTCAGGCTGCGTTTCACTCCGGCCTCGACCTCTTCATCATAAACCTGGGCCAGTTCCGTCATCATCTGGTCCAGGCTGCCGGATTCCTCCCCCACCCTGACCATCTGGATGACCATGGGAGAAAAAACCCCGGTTTCCTCCAGCGCCACCGACATCCGCTGGCCCCGCTTCACCGCGGGCTCCAGAACGCGCAGGGCATCCTTGACCTGGGTATTGTCAACGGTATCCGTGGCGATCGAACTGGACTGTAACAGAGACACGCCATTACCCATAAGAGTTCCCACGGTCCGGGCGAACTTGGCCACTTCGTATTTGAAGATGACAGTTCCCAGCAGCGGGAGCTTGAGGGCGCGCGCGTCGAGGCTGGCCCGGCCCTGCTCGCTCCTGGCCCAGTTTCTTGCAAAATAAACCGCAATGGCTGTTATCAGCAGTAGGAGCCAGCCATAGTCCTTGATCACGTCACCGGTGGCGATGACCCACCGCGTCAGCAGTGGCAGCGCGTCCCCCATATCGGCAAACAATGCTTCGAACTGCGGCACCACGAAACCCAGCATCGCGATGATGGAGAGAACAGCCACGACGAGGAGAATGGCGGGGTAAATGAGGGCCGAAATCACACTGGAGCGGACCGCTTTCGTGTTTTCGAGGTACGCGAGCAAGCGGGCCAGCACCTCCGGCAGGTGGCCGCTGGCCTCACCGGCCCGGACCATATTGATATAGAAATTGCCGAACAGGGCCCGGTGACCGTCGAGCGCCTGGCTCAGACCCTTGCCGCCCTTGACCGATGCAAGCAGGTCGTCCAGCAGCGCCCGCATCTTGTCGCCGGACGCCATATCGATCATCACCTTCAGTGCGCGGTCGATGGGCAAACCCGCGCGCAGCAGTACGCACAGTTCCCTGGTCAGGGCAAGAATGTCGTCGGCACCGGCCAGCTTCTCAGAGGAGCCGGTAACCGCGGCAGCCACCTTCCCGGCCGTAGCCGGCTCGAGACTGAGCAGGGTAAGCCCCTGCTGGCGCAGCTGCCTGGAAGCCATCTCTATGCGATCGGCCGCGATGGAGCCGTTGACCGTCCTGCCATCGCCTGCGACTGCTCTGTAAGTGAAATCGGGCATAAGGGGCAGTCTACTGCGCGACCACCAGACCGGCGCGCCCGCCGGCAACGGATTCGTCCGCCTCCTGCTGATCCAGCGTAACCCGCAGTACCTCCTCAAGGTAGGTCACCCCCCTGACGACCTTGCGCAGGCCGTCCTCGTAGAGAGTCACCATGCCGTGGCGGCGCGCCGTAGCATGCAGGGTCGTGGCGTCCGCGCCTTCCAGAATGGCGGCGTGCATGGCGCTGTCCATCACAAAAAGCTCGTGGATGCCGGTGCGCCCGCGATAGCCGGTCTGCTGGCAGTGATCACAGCCCACCGCGCGGTAAATTCCGTGCTGCGCAGGGTCGAAAAAGCGCAACAGGCCATAGGCGCGCAACTCCTCCTCCGAGAGCTCCACCGGTTCCCGGCAGTGGTCGCACAGGGTCCTCACCAGACGCTGGGCCAGCACACCATTGACGGCGGTGGTAATCAGGTAGCGCTCCACACCCATATCCTCGAGCCGGGTGATGGCGCCGGCCGCGGTGTTGGTATGCAGGGTCGACAGGACGAGGTGACCGGTGAGGGCCGACTGCACGCCGATCTGGGCCGTCTCCGTATCGCGCATCTCACCGATCATGATGATGTCGGGATCCTGCCGCAGGATGGAGCGCAACGCCCTGGCGAAGTTCAGGTCGATCTGGGGTTTCACCTGGATCTGGTTGATCCCCTGCAACTGGTACTCCACCGGATCCTCGACCGTGATGATCTTGAGAGAGTGTGAGTCCATTGAAGCCAGTGATGCATACAGGGTGGTCGTCTTGCCCGACCCCGTCGGCCCGGTCAACAGAAGTACGCCATGGGGACGGGACAACAGCTCCTGGTAGCGGGCCAGCGTATCGTCGCTGAAGCCCATGCTGGATAGACTCAGTCGGATGCTCTGGCGATCCAGGACCCGCATGACGATGCTCTCGCCGTAAACCGTTGGAATGGTCGAGACCCGCAGGTCCAGTTCATGACCCTTGACCCTCGTCATGATCCTGCCGTCCTGGGGGAGCCTCTGTTCGGCGATATTGAGATTGGCGAGCAACTTGATCCGGGACGCAATGGCTGCCGCGTAGCTCGCGGGGGGTGGGTCCGGGGTATCCTGCAGCACGCCATCGACCCGATAACGCAGGTGTAACCCGTCCTCGAAGGGCTCGATATGGATATCGGACGCACCCACGTCGAGCGACCGGTGTATGATCTGGTTGACCAGGCGTATAATGGGCGCTTCGCTGGCCAGATCCTTCAGGTGTTCGATAAATTCCTGGTCATTGGCATAGGCCCCAAACGACTCCTCTGCCGCAGCCTCTTCCTCGTCCGGGGTGGAATGTTTCTGTAATGCGGCAAGAATATCGGATTCCAGTCCCAGCTGTATCTGCACCGCTTGGGTAAGTGCGAGCCCCAACGCGCGTTGCAGGAATTCGTCCTGCGGCACCGTGGCGGAGAACACGGCTTCCCCGTCACGCAGCGCGATCGGCACCACCGAATTGTTGAGCATGAAATCCAGGGACAGTCCCGGAATCTGGATAGCCTCCTCCGGGTAGTCTGGAGCCGCGAGCAGCGGTATCCCGAGCAGTCCGGAGAGCGCCTGAGCCACGTCCAGTTCAGAAACCAGCCCGAGCCTGACCAGGACCTGGCCAAACATTCCTCCCATTTCCGCCTGCGCGACCAGGGCCCGCTCCAGGTCCCTGCTGGTAATTTTCCCCTCTTGAACGAGGCGCTCCCCAAGTTTCATTTACAGTCTCTGCAATTTGCGGCAGCCATGCCCGGGCACATTTTACTGACAATCGAGTATAGCCATGCGCGATCGTGCAATTCTATCATTTTCCACAGCCAGACTCTGCCCCCGCAGCCAGCCAGGCTCACGGTCCGACACCGCGCCATGATCTGGTTTTTGCCGTGCATGACGTTCTGTGGAAGAATTGCCGTCTTGATTCATCCCGATCCCACCTGGACACAGGCCCTAGCATGCACACTACCTCCCCTGGGGCGCTGGCCTTCAATCCCTACCTGCACGGCCTCCGGGGAATTGCGGCTACCGCGGTGCTGCTGTTCCACTGGGGGTCCGGCGTCGGTTTCTTTCCCGAGGCCCGCAAACAGCTTGTTCTCGAGGGCTTCGGGAGCGAGTGGGACCTGGGGGCGCTGCTGGACGTCGGCTGGCTGGGTGTGCCGCTTTTCTTTGTGCTCTCCGGGTACCTCCTGACTGCCCAGCTGATAAACCGGAAACCCGGTTTGATTACGGTCAGCCGCTTCTGGAAGAGGCGCATCATGCGGATATACCCGGCGTACTGGTTGCAACTCGCCGTGCTTCTCCTACTCGCCAGCTATTTCGCTTTCATGCCCCAGCTTCGCGGCACAGGCGACCTGGCACGCCACCTGTTTCTGTGGATAAACCTGCCGCCCTGGATGACCCGCCCCCTGAATGGTGTGTGGTGGACGCTGCCCATAGAGCTCGGATTCTACCTCCTGCTTCCGCTGCTGGTAGCGCTCGCGCGGCGTTCCGCCTGGCAATTCATCGTGCTGGGTTCCGCCATCATCACGATCGGCTGGCGTTTCGGTGTCATGCACCACTTTGAGGGAGAGGATTACTCGCGACACCTGGCCGTGCTGGACGCGATTCCAGGCACATTATTCACATTCTGCGTGGGTTTCGGCCTGGCATTTTTTCTCGACAAACGGGTCGTTCCCGCACAGACCGTGCGCTATGGCCTGCTGGCGTTCGCAGTAGCCAGCTTCTTCGCGCTGGTCTTCTGGCTGCGGGCCAATCTCGACACCTACTGGACCGGCCACTGGATGCTGGGCATATGGAACCCGCTGATGGCCATCGTCATAGGTGCGATCATGTTCGCCGTGCTCGAGCCGCTTAAAGGTCGCAGTGGTTATCGTCAATTTCAACGGCGGCGACCTGCTTGCCAGGTGCATCGCGCATCTCGAGAACCAGAGCCGCCCTGCCGACAGGATCCTGGTGGTCGACAACCACAGCACGGACAACTCCCTCGACGCCCTCTCGATGCGTCCAGCCGTGGAGGTCGTCCGCCTGGAGGAGAATCTGGGATTCGCCGCGGCCAACAACATCGCTTTCCGGGAGCTCGCGGATACGGACTACATCATAACGCTCAACCCCGATGCCTTTCCCGAGCCGGATTTTATCGAGTCATTGCAGCGCGCGGCTGAGCGCCACCCGGACTGCGCCAGCTTTGCAACCAGGATGCTCCGGTGTGATGGCAGGATAGATGGCAGAGGCGATACCTATCACGTTTCCGGGCTTGTCTGGCGAACCGGACATGGCCAGCCGAACCGGGCAGAAGAGTTGATGGAAAGAGAGGTCTTTGCGGCCTGCGCGGGAGCCGCCATGTACCGCACCCCGGAGGTTATAGCGGCAGGCGGTTTCGATGAGTCTTTCTTCTGCTATCTGGAGGACGTGGACCTCGGTTACCGTCTGCAACTTGGAGGGCACCACTGCCTGTACATCCCCGAAGCTACAGTCGTCCACATCGGCTCGGCGGTGACCGGGCAGTATGACGGGTTCGCCACCTATCACGGGCACCGCAACCTCGTCTGGACCTTCGTCAAGAACACCCCGGGCGCGCTGTTGCCGGTCGTGTTGTTGCCGCATCTGTTCATGACGCTGGTGATGGCCGTCGTCTGTGCCGGACGCGGGGACCTGGGAGCCTATGCCAGGGCCAAGCGGGATGCTGTTGCCGGTCTGCGACGCGTAATGCGCAAGAGGAAGGAGGTTCAATCAGGCAGAAAACTCGGCGCTCTGGCCCTGCTCAGGAAATTTGACTTCAGTATCCTGCCGCCGCGGTCAGTTCGGCGCCACCAGCCCGGCCAGGAACCGCAGAAACCGGCTTGAGCCACCGCGCACGAAGCCGGCTATCCGTGGCGTCTGTTGCATCTTCCCCGCGCTGTAGGTCAGGAACTCGCCGAGGACCTGGCGATAGGGCAACTGGTGGTCGACGTAAAGCGCCTGCTCCTCGCGCCCGTTTTTCTGTTCCTCCCTCTTCTTCGCATAGGGGTTCTGGTAGGACCTGCGCGGCAGATGAAAGCGGGCCAGGGGCAGCCGCTCAGGTATGGCTTCGAGCGCCGAATAGTCTGCCGTCATTGCCTCGGCCGAACGGACCTCCTGATCCAGGAGAGCCTCCCTGATACGCTCGAGCTCCGCCCGGTTGCCATCGAGCCACTGGAGCTTCTCGAGGACGGCACGTGGCTGGATATCCGACAACCAACCATTGCCACCGTCCAGGATACGGTCTGAAAACGCGCCGAGGCGTGTGGCAAGCACGGGAAGCCCGGCCGCCCAGAGCTCGCTCAGCGTGTAGCTGAAGGTCTCGGGCACAATGGAGAGCAGCAGGCCAAGATCGGGATCGACCTGTTGCAACAACGCCGCAAGTTCAGTCTTGTGGTAGGACGCAACCACGGAGACAGAGGGAAGATTCTCGAACCGCTCGCCACTCTCACCGGCCCCCAGCAACCAGACATCGGCAAAACCGGTCACGGCGCCAATGATTTCCGCCAGCAGATCGCCGCCTTTTTCCGCCGTCATCCTGCCCAGCACGACGACTCTCAGCCTCTCGGCGTCGGACGCCCGCTTTAGAGACACTGATTTCAGGGAAGTCGAAAGTTGCTGGTCCAGTCCATGCGGCACGATATGGATTGTTTTCTCCTCCAGCCGCGGCTCCAGTTGCCGGTAGCGATCGGCTACCGATTGCGTGGGTGCGATGGCGCAGATAGCGTCTGACGCCAGCATTTCGATAAAAGAGGCTCGAACCGCCAGCCAGTGCACGTCGGATTCGCACTTGAAAAAGGAGTGCAGCGGATTCCTGACAGCACACTCCTGCAGCTCGCCGGCGCTGCAGGACTGGCAGGAGGAGCCAAAGGTGGCGTAGAGCGCGGGGCAGAAAGGAAAAAAGTCATGCAGTACAAATGTCGTGGGAAGATCGCTGCACAGGAGATCCAGCGAATGCCCGATCAGCGAGGATACGACGAGTGATTCCACGCCATACTCG
>JARRPM010000137.1:0-4817 GCA_037382865.1 Halioglobus sp.
CGCGCCACTGCGTCGATCTCTTCCAGCTCCTCCGGCCGGATCGCGCCATCCGCACTGGCGACCGCGCGCAGGGAGTCGATAAAGTGGCGCGACTGCTCCTCGTCGAAGGCACTCTCCACGGTGGCGCCCCCGCCGGAACGCAGTCGAAGCTGGCTGAACGCCAGCTCCATCACCAGGTCGACTTCCGCTGCGCTGAGGTTCGACGTACTCGAGAGCGCCGAGCGAATAGCCGCTCTTTCGGATTCATCTATTTCGTCATCCGCCATCGCGACCCGGGTCAGACCCAGGGAGAGGGCGGAGAGATAGTGGGAGGTGGCGGGGTCGTGGCGCTCCAGCAGCCGCAGCATGCGGCTGGTGCTGGAGGCGACCGCCTCACCGATGGACTGGATCACCCCGTCCTCCAGGTGCAGGATGCGGTCGGCGACATCCAGGATGCGGTTGTCGTGGGTAACCAGTATCACCGTGGATCCCTGCTGCCGCGCCAGGTCCTGGATCAGGTTGACGACGTTCCTCCCGGCCTCCTTGTCCAGCGATGCGGTGGGCTCGTCGGCGAGAATCAGTCTCGGTTCATTGACCAGGGCCCGGGCGATCCCGACCCGCTGTTTCTGGCCACCCGACAGCTCGGGAGGGCGCTTGTTGATGTGGTCCTCCAGCCCGACCTGGGCGAGCACGCCGCTGATCTTTTCCCTGGCAACCGAACGTTTGACGCTGCCTGCGCCCAGTTGCAGGGACATCATGATGTTCTGGCCGACCGTCATGTAGTCCAGGAGATTGTGCTGCTGGAAGATGTAACCGACCTTTTTCCGTATCGCAACCAGCCCGCGCTGGGGGGCTCCCACCAGATCCTGTCCAAAGATCTTTACGCTGCCCGCCTGCGCGGCGCGCAGCGCGCCGATAATGGTAATGAGGGTCGTCTTTCCCGAGCCCGAAGGGCCGGTCACGATCACGATCTCACCGCTGCCGATATCGAGGTCGACATCCTTCAGGATCTGGTGCTCCGCAAACGCATCCCGGTAGGCATAGGAGAGATCGCGAATAGAAACGGGGAACTCCTGGTTCTTATCCATCAGAATACCGCCGCAGGATCGACCGACCGCATCTTGCGCAGGGCCAGGAGGCCCGACAGGGCGCACATGGCGACCGTCAACCCCAGTACTATCAATGCCCTCGTCACCGTCATCTCGAGGGGCAGGTTGGTCGCATCCGTCGCCTGTCTATAGACGAACATGCTGATGAGGAAGCCGGGGATGAAGCCGATGACGGCCAGCTGGAAGGCCTCGCTCAGCACGATGCGCGACAGGAAGAAGCCCGAGTACCCCATGGCCTTGAGGGTGGCGAACTCCTGCAGGTGGTCCTGTACGTCTGAAAACAGGATCTGGTAGACCACGATCATGCCCACCGCCAGCCCCATGGCCACACCCAGGCCGAATACGTAGCCGATGGGCGTGCTGCCACTCCAGTAATCGACCTCGTGCTGGATGAACTCGGCCTTGGTCAGGACCCGCACGTCTCCCGGAATGCCGGCGACGATCGCATCCCTGGTCGTCTCGGGATCGATTCCAGGCTCCAGCCGGATCAGGCCCAGTTCGATCCTGGAGGGCGAGCGGTCTGGAAACAGCCGGCGAAAGTTCAGGTCGCTGGTGATGATACTGCCGTCGATGCCGAAAGAGGTCCCCAACGCATACAGCCCCACCACTTCGACGTCTCGATCGTTGATTTCGGTGCTGACCGGCTTTCCTGCATCCACCCACTCCGCCACCGGGCCGAATTCCGGGCGGGAGAGACGGTCGAACAGCACCTTGTCGCTCAGGCGCAGGCGGCTCACCAGCCTGCTGTCGCCGGCCAGGGCAAAGCCCTTGTCTGTTGGATCGAAGCCCATGACAAAGATGTTCCGGGCTTTTATGGGGTCTTCCGGATTGCGCCATTTGGCGATGCCGATGTAAACAGGGGTCACCGTTTCCACCCCGGGAAAACCGGCGGCCTGAAACAGCCGGTTGCGAGGGAAGCCGGGCGGGTTGACGATATAGGTCGCTTTGGGGCTGATAATCGCCAGGTCATAGCCCAGGGCCGTGTGCCAGCGGACCGAACTGTCGTACAGCGCGCGCTGGAAACCCAGCTGTACGAATATCAGCAGGACGGCGAAAGCCACGCCCAGGATTGCCGCGAGCAGACGCAGTCGCTGGTGGCTGATCTGGAGCCAGGCGATTCTGGCAGGGCGCAACTTCAAGGGGTGATCTCGACTTCCACCTGGAGATTGGTCAGGGCCTGCACCAGCTCGGTATCCTCGAGCCGGATATCGACCTCGATCACCCGGGCATCCGCCTGGGCGATCGGGTCCATTCCCAGCACGTCAATGCGTCCCACCTTGAGGCCGATCGATTCTACGGTACCCTTGACCGGCCGCGGGAGGGCAGGGCTTTTGATGACGGCGGTCTGGCCGGGCTTTATCTGGGCGATATCTGTCTCATAGACCTCGGCCACGGCGTACATGGTGTCGGTCTGGCCGATCTCCACGATCCCGTCGACGCCGATGCGCTCTCCCGGGTGCGCGTGGATAGCGATCACCTGGGCTTTTCTGGGGGCCTTTACGATCGAGAGGTTGAGCGTCGCTGCCGCCGCGGCGAGCTTGGCTTCGGCGGCCTTGACCGCCAGTTCCAGCGTTTCGATCTTGGAAGCCGAGGTGGCCTGGCTCCTCACCAGCTTTTGCTCGCGCTGCAGGTTTGCCTCAGCCAGTTCCAGGTCCACCTGCAGGGCATCGTACTCGGCCTTGCTGACGGGGTAGCTGTCGAGGATGGCGATGGGCTGGCCCTCCTCCACCCAATCGCCCTCCCTGACTTTCATATCCAGGATGACCGCGCCCAGGGCGGTGGGCCCTGACAGGCGCACGACCCCACCGGCCGGTTCGATCCGGCCGAGGCAGCTGATGGACCTCTTGCTCTGCTGGGCCAGAATACTGCCCGGGAATGCCACGATCAGCGTGAGCACGAGTATGAAAAGACGCACAGCAGAGGTTCCCTTCCTTATTGTAATCATGCTGCGTAATTTAGGCGTTTGGCACGGAAATCGCAATCCGAACATGACAAATCTCCCGTCCTGCCCGGGCTCAGGTCGCCAGGCGGCAGACTTTCTGGTGCTGGAGCCGCAGCAGCCTGGGGATCTGGCGGATGTTGTCCCGGTCTTTCTCCTTGTCTGCCTCGGAAAGCTCCTCCCAGGGTATGAGGTCCGGGTGCAGCATATGGTCTTCATCGCGCTCCCTGCCATAGCTGTATCCGGCCAGGTGCTTGTCCGCCATCCAGCGGCGATGCTCCAGCTGTGCGAGCAGCTCCAGGGCGTGATCATCCGGCGGGAACGGCACCTCCGGCGCCGCCGCCTCCATGCCATAGGCGGTACAGCCCATCAGGCGCAGTTTGACGTCGATGTGGGCGGCGGCGTGCTGGTTGGCCTTCTTCTTGTGGGCGGGAAGGTCCGACCAGGAGATCAGGGAGGCATTGTCATCGGCGCTCTCGCCCCTTGCCAGCTGGGTCTGGAGGTAGGCTGTGTGCAGGGTCAGGGCGAGCAGGTCAAGTGCCTCATTGACGACGACGTCGATCGTTATGGTTTCATCGAGTGTCTCAAAGTGTTCGATCGGCTCGTGGGCGGGCAGGCAGCGCTTGTCGAGGCTGATCGGCTGGAAGTCGTCGTCGATGATCTCGGCCAGTGAATCCTGCTGGTTGAGACAGACCACGAAGTTCAGCGGTTGCAGGCCGCTCAGGCGTCGCAGCCGGTTGAGCCGGCGCGCGGACAGAATTCCTTCCACATCGTGCTGCATGGCCACGTAGGCGACGTTGAACGGCGTGGCTGTCTGCATGGCATGCCATTGGGTGTCACTGATCGTCATCGCGTCGGCGAATACGAACTCGATCTGGACCGTCTTGTCCAGGTGCGGGTGGCGGAACAGGAACCTCTCCACCTGTTCGCGACGGTCCTCCCGGCATATCACCGTCGCGCGGGGGAGCCGGAAGTCGGTGTAGTGCGCCGTCAGCGCCGTCTGGATGATCAGCTCCCTGGCCAATGCATCGAAGCCGACGAACAGGATATGCATCTGCTCGCTGTCCGGTCCCGCCGGCCGGTAATAGAAGTCCGGCGCACAATGGCGGAACACATTGCGGGCGATGGTCTCGCGGCGATTGAATACCCGGATGGCAAAGCGCGAGCTGTTGGTCTCGAAGAAACTGTGGGTGCTGAAGACCTCGTAGATGTCCGGTGAATCTACACACAGGAAGCAGCGCATCCCGACATGCGGCGGTTTGCCTGCCACGGGCTTTTCATATTTTTTGACGACGATTTCCAGCCGTCGCACCTCTGCAGGCGTCAGCTGACGGCTGAGCCGCTCTATGCCCTTGGCGATGGCGATGTTGGTCTTGTCGTTATTGGTACAAAGGAAGATCTCCTTGGCATAGACGACTCGTGCGTCGAGCAGCACGACCGGGTCCATGGCATTGCCGTGCAGGATGATGGCGCCGTAGTTTTCCAGCTCCGTGGCCATCGCGTTGGAGGGGTTCAGGTCGATGACCACGACCCGCTTGTCGCTGTTCATGCAATAGTCCCTGGCGATGCGGAATCCCGTCTCCCCCGCGCCGCAGACGACCACGAACCGCCTCTTGTGAAACAGCAGCCCGTACAGTTTGACCCGCTCGTCCACCTGGCTCCACACCGCCTTCGCCGCGGTGTAGAGCACGATCAGGGGCGCCAGGGCCCTCGCCACCTGCAGGTGCACTGGCCAGCCCGCGGTGGCGTCGGGCCCCTCGAAAATAAACAGTTGCAGGCTCGCGTAAGCC
>JARRPM010000138.1:0-4788 GCA_037382865.1 Halioglobus sp.
CAGGATCCTGAAAAACCCAACCCCACGTTCATCCCTGTCGCCAACGAGGCCGCGGAGGTCCTGGCACAGAAGACAGGCGGTGTGGCCCAGAGCATGATTCTCGAGGCGTGGGCCAACATTCCGACCACCGCTCACATCCTTGGCGGCGCGGTGGTTGCACCCAATGCGGAGCGGGGGGTCGTCGACGGTAGTGGGCGGGTCTTCGGCTATGAGAATCTGCTTATCTGCGATGGCTCGACCATGCCTGCAAATCCCGGTGTCAACCCTTCGCTGACTATCACCGCAATGAGCGAGCATGTCATGAGCACCGTGCCGTCGGCTCCGGGATCGGACCACTCGTGACACGGATTCCCAACTAACTCTCAGGAGTGATTAAAATGAAAAATTGTTGCCTTCAAACAGTCCGCATACTGGCTATCCTGATCGCCATGTTGGGCAATGTTGCAGCCCGGGCCGCCGATAAGCCGAACATTCTGGTGATCTTCGGAGACGATATCGGCTGGTCCAATGTCAGCGCCTACAACCTTGGCATGATGGGCTACAGAACCCCGAATATCGACCGTATTGCGCACGAGGGCGTCCTGTTCACAGATGGTTACGGCCAGCAGAGCTGCACTGCGGGCCGCTCTGCCTTCATCCTGGGGCAATCGCCCAAGCGTACGGGGCTGTTGAAAATCGGCATGCCGGGGGATCCGGCGGGCATCTCCGACAAGGATCCCACCCTGGCAACCCTGCTCAAACCCTACGGCTATGCCACCGGACAGTTCGGCAAGAACCATCTCGGTGATCGCGACGAACACCTGCCCACGCGACACGGTTTCGACGAATTCTTCGGCAATCTCTACCATCTCAACGCGGAGGAAGAACCGGAAAGTGCCGATTATCCCGCCGATCCCGCCTTCCGCAAGCGGTTCGGACCGCGCGGCGTTATTCGCTCCAGCGCCGATGGCAGAATCGAGGATACCGGCCCACTGAGCCGCAAGCGCATGGAGACGGTGGACGAGGAGTTCCTGGGCGCGGCAATGAAGTTTATCGACAAAGCGGTGAAGGACGGCAAACCCTTCTTCGTCTGGTTCAACTCCACCCGCAATCATATCTTCACACATCTGAAGCCGGAATCGCAGGGCGCAACCGGCATGGGCATCTACGCCGACGGTATGGTAGAACACGACGGACATGTGGGGCAGTTGCTTGAGCAGTTGGATCAGCTTGGGATCGCCGACAATACTATCGTTATGTACAGTACCGACAACGGCGCCGAGAAATTCAGCTGGCCGGATGGCGGCAACAATCCCTTCCGGGGCGAAAAGGCTACCACCTGGGAGGGCGGCATGCGGGTGCCCATGCTCGTTCGCTGGCCATCGCGGATCGAGAGTGGCCAGGTGTCCAACGAGATCATATCACTGGAAGACTGGGTACCCACCCTGATGGCGGCCGCCGGGGACGATCGGATCAAAGCGAAACTCGAACAGGGGTACCAAGTAGATGGAAAGCAGTACAAGGTACATCTGGACGGTTACAATTTTCTACCCAACCTGACAGGCCGGCAAGATCATGGGCCGCGGCGGGAGTTCTTCTACTGGGTGGATGACGGTAGTCTCGGCGCGGTACGTATCGGCGATTACAAGTTCAATTTGACGACGATGAACCATGAGGGTATCGACGCCTGGTTGCTGCCCCAGTCGCCGCGTAAGGCACCGATGATCGTCCACCTGCGTTCCGACCCATTTGAAACCGCACCCTTCGATTCGTCCTATTACGACGACTGGCTGGTGCGGCATATGTTTATGATGGCTCCCATGGTGGAGACCGTCAAAGCGCACATGGCCACCTATCGGGAGTTTCCACCGCGCATGGAGCCAGGCAGTTTCGTGAAATAAGCAATTCCCGAGCCGCAGCGGATAGCGATTCCAGCAACCGCCGAACCCGGTCGTGGTACAACTGGATTGACCAGGGGTGGCGCGTCGGTCGCAGATAGAGGAGCACGGAAGAGAGTCTATAATTTGGGAGAGATAAAATGTCTGAATCCGGTATAAATGCAGTGGCGGTACTCGGCACGGGGGTGCTAGGCGGACAGATTGTCTGGCATACCGCTTACAATGGCAAACGGGTCGTCGCCTACAACCGGCGCGAGGCGTCACTGGAAAAGGTTCGGGCGGCGCATGATCAACTCGAGCAGGTTTACAGATCAGATTTGGCGGCAAGCGAGGCGGACATTGCCGGTACGCGGTCGCGTGTGCTTTACACCAGCGACCTGGAAGAAGCGGTTGCCGGGGCCGATCTGGTCATCGAGTCACTGCCCGAGATCCCCGAAATCAAAACTGAATACTACAAAAAGATGTCCGGTCTGTTGCCGGAACATACCCTGATCGCGACCAACAGTTCCACGTTTCTGCCGCGGGATTTTGCCGACGCTACAGGACGTCCATCGAAGTACTGCTCGTTGCACTTCGCCAACAAAATATGGGCACTTAACATGGTGGAAATCATGGCGCATATCAGCACCGCTGAGGAAACGCTTACGGCGGTGACGAAGTTTGCTATCGAGATCGGGCAGGTACCCATCCCCATCCAGAGAGAGCAGAACGGCTACGTGCTCAACGTCTGGTTACCCACCATGCTCAATGCAGCACTGGGCCTGGTGGTTAATGGCGTGTCGACACCTGAAGACATCGACAGGACCTACCTGATTGCGAACCGGGGCTGCCAGTTGGGGCCATTCGGAATCATCGATACTATCGGCATGAGAACCCAGTTCGAACTGTTCGATCACTGGGGTCACGCCAACAACGACGAGCAGATGATCCGGAACGCAGAGTACCTGAAAAAACAGTTTCTCGATAAAGGGCTGTTCGGTGCCGAGAATGGCAAGGGCTTTTACGACTACCCGAATCCCGCGTTTGCCGACCCGGACTTTCTGGCGGTGCCGGACTTCGCAGACGTTCCGGCCATTGTGCAGCGCGCAAAGCTCAAACCCGAATGAATACATGGCGCAGAGCAGTAGATAACGATAAAGGCACGTCGGTGCTTCTCGTGGAGGAGCGTTTCAAGGAGAACCGATCTACCAATATTGGGAATAGTAAAGCTTAAAATCCTGATCGATGCGTGTCCCACGGTTCGGGACCAACCTGTGAATCCGTCACGTCTGCTACGGACAGGATGTCGGGCACCTGGTAAGCGAGTTTCAATACAGGCTCCGTAGGGGCATAAAACCGCACCATTGCATAGAAGCCGCCGGCAGGCGTGGGCAACCAGTTGGCCGCCGACTCTGGTGCCTGAGGCTTCTCGTGCGCGAGGGTGATGGTAAGGGATCCATCCGCGCTTCGCTGCAGCCCCGGCATCTCCGGCCCAATCTTGTAGCGGTCGATGGGGTTGGCAACAATGTCGTAACTGCCCAGGCTGTAGATGGTCAACGACCAGAAACGGGTCACCGGTGGCAATTCACCGGGCCTGAATGTCATCGTGTAGACTCGCTTCCCGGTGAGGGCATTCCCTTCGGCATCGGAGAAGATATCCGCATATCGACTGACCTCGACGGTCGGGTACATGGCCCCCGCCAGCACCATGGCACTGCGCAACAGCCAGTCCTCTCCGTAGTTTCCCGCCCGGTCACTGGTGAAGACTGCGGATCCCACTTTGATGCCGCGATTGGGAATAAATGTCTGCACCGCATCGTAGCCCGCCTGCGCATGGCGAGTTCGTAATTTATCAATAATATCAGAAACTTGATGGTTGCTGCCCGGCCCGACAGGATCTTTTCTACCCTCCATCGGCATGAAGGATGTCATTTACCTGCTGCTTGATCTGCTATCGGCGCTTGCAAAAATAATGCGACCTGGCGGAAGTCGTACCGTCATTGCAGAGAACCTCCTCCTCAAGCAGCAACTGATTATTCATAGCAGGTCTCGCCAGCGCGCACCGAATCTAACCACCCGGGATCGAACCGTTCTCGGCTTACTATCACTATTTCTGAATCCCAGACGCCTGGTCAGATCAGCTGTCATCATCAAGCCATCTACCCTGCTCTCATTCCACAATGCATTGAAGAAACGAAAGTATCGCCTTCTGTATTCACGTCAGGGTGGCAGGAAGCCAGGACCAAAGGGGCCATCAGGAGAAGTCATCAAAGCCATTGTCGAGATGAAGCGGCGCAATCCACGGTATGGCTGTCCCCGCATTGCACAGCAAATCAATCTGGCGTTCGGATTGGAGCTGGACAAGGACACCGTGCGGCGAGTACTTGCTGTCCATTACAAACCGGATCCCTCCAATCGAGGCCCATCCTGGCTTACGGCTCTCAGCCATGCGAAAGATAGCTTGTGGAGCATTGATCTGTTCCGCGCAGAGTCCATTACATTGAAAACACATTGGGTTATGGTGGTTATGGATCAGTACACCCGCAGGGTCGTTGGCTTCGCTGTCCATGCAGGGAACGTGGATGGCCCCGCTGCTTGTCGCCTGTTCGATGAAGCGACTGCAGGGCAGGGCTGGCCAGAAAGGGTTAGTTCAGACAACGACCCGCTGTTTCAATACCATCGCTGGAAAGCGAATCTGCGAGTCCTCGAAATCGAGGACGTCAAATCGCTACCGCATGTACCGATGTCACATCCATTCGTGGAGCGATTGATTGGCAGTGTACGGCGAGAGCTACTGGATCAGACCTTCTTCTGGACTGCGACTGACCTGGAGAACAAGCTCAAAGATTACCAGTACTACTACAACGAGTATCGATGTCATTCCAGCAGGGAAGGCGATACTCCAGCTTCATCAATCCCCGGCAATGTCTTT
>JARRPM010000139.1:0-4658 GCA_037382865.1 Halioglobus sp.
TGGAGCGCACCGGCGGCCGTTACGGGCTGCAGACCATGTGCGAGGGTGGCGGGCAGGCGAATGTCACGATCATTGAGCGGTTGTAGTTGCCGACATTGAGGGACCGTGCTGTGGAGCGCCCAGCAGGCAGGGCATACCGACCCGGGACACGCCGTGAACCCATCCATGGGGGCTCGTATCGCGCATCCATGCGCTCAACGGTCCCGGGTCGGTATGCCCTGCCTCCTGGGCTTGTGCATGCCAGACTTGTCTGGTTTCGGTGAAATTGAATCAGTGGTGAGAATTATGGGGAAGCGAGGAGATTTGGTTTGAACGGAATCTGTAAAGACCGGGCAGTCATCATCACTGGCGCCGGCGGCGGCCTGGGGCGGGCCTACGCCCTGGCGTTTGCCGCCGAGGGCGCTGGCGTGGTGGTCAACGACATCAACCAGGCGGCGGCGCAGGATACCGTCGCCACCATCGAGGCCAGTGGCGGCAGGGCGGTGGTCGACCGGTCCGATATCACCAGCTACGACGACTCCCTCAATGCGGTGAGGGCGGCGCTCGACAATTTCGGCGGCCTCCACGTGGTGGTCAACAACGCCGGCATCTGCCGCGACCGCATGTTCGCTTCGATGACCGAGGAGGACTGGGATGCCGTCATCGCCGTCCACCTCAAGGGGCACTTCTGCATCACCAGCCACGCCGTGCACTACTGGCGCGGGCAGTCGAAGGAGGGCAAGGCAGTGGACGCGCGTATCATCAATACCTCCTCCGGCGCCGGCCTCAACGGTTCCATCGGGCAGAGCAACTACGCCGCGGCGAAGGCCGGTATTGCGGCCCTGACCATCAACCAGGCGGCCGAACTGGCCCGCTATGGCATCACCGCCAACGCGCTGGCTCCCTCCGCGCGGACCGGGATGACCGAAGAGGTGTTTGCCGACATGATGAAGAAGCCCGAGGATGGCGGCTTCGACGCCTTCGATCCCGCCAATATCGCACCCCTGGTGGTGTGGCTGGGCTCGCCCGGCTCCGCCGGCGTCACCGGTCGCGTGTTCGAGGCCGAGGGGGGCAAGATCTCGATCGCCGACGGCTGGCGCTCGACCGAGCCGGTGGACAAGGGCGCCCGCTGGGTGCCCGCCGAAGTGGGTGGCGCTGTGGATACGCTATTGCAGCGGTGCGTTCCGCCGCAGAAAGTCTACGGCACCTGAGCCGGGCGCCCGGAGTTTATCCATGGAATTCAGCTTCACCGAAGAGCAGCAGATGATTCGCGATACCGCGGCGGCTTTTCTCGCAGAGGTTTCGACCAGCGGGGCGGTTCGCGCGGCGATGGTTACCGAGGCCGGCTACGACCCGGCCCTGTGGCGCCGTCTCTGTGACGAGATGTGCTGGCCTGCGATGCATATCCCCGAGGCGTACGGGGGCCTGGGGCTGGGCTACGTCGAGCTGGTGGCCGTGCTGGAGCAGATGGGCAGGTACCTGCTGTGCGCGCCCTTTTTCAGTACGGTCTGCCTGGCGGCCAACGCCCTGCTGGTCGCCGGCAGCGATGCCCAGAAGGCCTGCCACCTGCCGCAGATCGCCGCAGGCACGACGGGAACCCTGGCCTGGACCGGCGCCAGCGGGCGCTGGGACGCCGACGCGGTGGAGCTCACCTGCCGGCGGGAGGGCGACGGATTCGTCCTCGATGGCGCCTGCCGCTATGTTCCGGACGGGCACACGGCGGAGTTGCTTATCGTCGCGGCGCGCGAGCCCGGCAGTGCGGGAGAGGCGGGGATCAGCCTCTTTGTGCTGTCCGGAGAGGCGGCCGGCCTCGATCGGCAGCGGCTGCCGACCATGGACCAGACCCGCGCCCAGGCGCAGCTCGTGTTCGACGGCGTGCGACTCCCGGCGGACTCACTGATGGGTGATTTCGGCCAGGCCTGGCCGCGGCTGGCCCGCATCATCGACCTGGCGACGGTGGCGGTGGCCGCCGACCAGGTCGGTATCGCCCAGCAGTCCCTGGACTCGACGGTGGCCTACCTGCAGGAGCGGGTGCAGTTCGGGCGGGTGATCGCCTCCTACCAGGCGGTCAAGCACAAGGCCGCCGACATGATGGTGAAAGCCGAGGCGGCGAGGTCCGCCGGTTATTACGCGGCCTGTATCGCCGACGAGGCGCTGGCCGGTAGCGCGCTGGGTGCCGAGTTGCCGGAAGCCGCCAGCGTTGCCAAGGCCTGTTGCTCGGAGGCCGCCTTTTTCAACGCGGGCTGTGGCATACAGCTGCACGGTGGCGTCGGGTTTACCGCCGAGTACGATATCCAGCTGTTCTTCAAACGGGCGAAGTCCACCGAGACTTTCCTGGGAAACAGTGCATGGCACCGGGAGCGCCTCGCCGCCCTGCTGCTGGACGGGGAGGCCGCGGCATGAAGCTGAGCGGCAGCAGCGCGGACGAGCAGTTCCGCCGGGAGGTGGCCGACTGGCTCCACGCCAACCTGTGCGGCGAGTTCGAGGTGATTCGCGGTCGGGGCGGCCCCGGCGACGAACACATGTACGTCGAGGAGCGCAAGGCGTGGGAGCGTAAGCTTTACGAGGGCGGCTGGACCTGCATCGGCTGGCCCCGCGCCTATGGCGGGCGGGCGGCGACGATCGGCCAGCAGGTGATCTTCAACGAGGAGTACGCCCGCGCCGGAGGTCCCGGGCGCATGGGTCATATCGGCGAGACCCTGACCGGCCCCACTCTCATCGCGTTTGGCAGCGACGACCAGAAGGCACGCTACCTGCCGGGCATACTGCGTGGCGAGGACTTCTGGTGCCAGGGTTACTCCGAGCCGGCGGCGGGTTCCGACCTCGCCAACGTCAGGACCCGCGCGGTTTTCGACGAGGACAGCGATCGCTGGCAGATTACCGGGCAGAAGGTCTGGACCTCCCTGGCCCACGAGTCCCAGTTCTGCTTTGTGATCGCGCGCACTGACCCGCAATCTTCAGGGCATCGCGGCCTGGGGTTTTTCCTGGTGGCGATGGACCAGCCCGGCGTGACCGTGCGCCCGATCGAGCAGCTGACCGGGACCAGTGAATTCAACGAGGTTTTTTTCGACGGGGCGACCTGTGGTGCCGATGGCATCGTCGGCAAGCCGGGTGAGGGCTGGAAGGTGGCCATGGCGCTGCTCGGTTTCGAGCGCGGCGTCTCCACCCTGGGTCAGCAGATGCTGTTCAGGAACGAGCTCAACGAAATCATCAGGGCGGCGCGGGCCAATGGCGCCGCGAGCGACCCGGTGATCCGCCAGCGCATCGCCGATGCCCATGTGGGGCTGCGCATCATGCGCGCCAACAGCATGCGCATGCTTTCGGGCGGGGCCGGCGACGGCAGCCTGCAGCGGGAGGCGATGATCTACAAACTCTACTGGGCCACCTGGCATCGCAACCTGGGCAAACTGGCGATGGACGTACTGGGCGCAGAGGGTGAGATCCTCGAGGGCGCGCCCTATACGCTCAGCCGCCTGCAGTCCATGTACCTGTTTTCACGGGCCGATACGATCTACGGCGGCACCAACCAGATCCAACGCAACATCATCGCCGAGCGGGCCCTGGGCATGCCCCGGGAACCGCGCGGCGAAGGGAGCTGAACATGGCGTTGAAAGAACCACCACCCTACGTTCCGGGACACCAGCTGCTGGCAGGTCGCTCAGTACTGATCACTGCCGCGGCGGGCGCCGGTATCGGCTTCGCCGCGGCGACCCGTGCTGCGGAGGAGGGGGCCCGCGCGGTGATGATCAGCGACGTGCATGCCGGACGGCTGGAGAGGGCCGTCGAGGCATTGCGGGACAACACGGGTCTCGCAGCGGTCTTCGGCAGGCTGGCGGACGTCTCCGTCGAGGGTGACGTGCAGGCCCTGGTGGAGGAAGCAGAGGAGAAACTGGGCGGCGTCGATGTGCTGATCAACAACGCCGGGCTCGGCGGCACGCGGCTGCTGGTTGAGATGAGCGACGAGGAGTGGTCGCGGGTGCTGGATGTCACCCTGACGGGCACCATGCGCATGACCCGCGCCATGCTGCAGAAGATGCAGCCGCGGGGTGCCGGTGTGATCGTCAACAACGCCTCGGTGCTGGGCTGGCGCGCCCAGAAGGAGCAGTGTCACTACGCGGCGGCGAAGGCCGGGGTGATGGCCCTGACCCGCTGCGCGGCGCTGGAGGCCGCCGACCACGGCGTGCGGATCAATGCCGTTTCGCCGTCGATCGCCTTTCACGAGTTCCTGAAGAAGACCACCCCGGTGGCGTTGCTGGAGGAACTGGCCTCGAAGGAGGCGTTCGGCAGGGCCGCGGAGGTCTGGGAGGTGGCCAACGTCATGATGTTTCTGGCCTCGGATTACTCCAGCTACATGACCGGCGAGATCGTCTCGGTGTCCAGCCAGCGGGCCTGACCGGGATACCTGCCCCCGCGTCGCGTACCCAGCCGCTGGCGCGCCGGCGCATCCCGTTCGCGGCGCTGGCGCCCACGAATTTGCCGGGGCGGCGTGCTACAATGGCGAACTTCAGGGCATCGGCAGTACCGGGTGCCCGGATTTTAGCAAGGCGCGCGGCGGGCGATGAAAAAGATAGGCGAACTACTGGTAGAGCAGGGCAAGATTTCCGAGCGGGATCTCGAGCGTACCCTGCTCGCGCAGGCGGAGATGGGAGACCGCTTTGGCCAGGTACTGGTAAAACTGG
>JARRPM010000140.1:0-4651 GCA_037382865.1 Halioglobus sp.
CCCGCCCGCAAGCAACTGATGCAGCGCCAGGTCGATGCGCTGGAGCGCAAGATAGAGATCGCGCGCGGCCAGCACGAGAAGCGGGTGGGGAAGCGCTGGGAGTCCCGGCGGGCCGTGGACAGCTTCAGGTCCGCCTCCAGGGCGTTGGCGGCGGCCTGGATTGCCCCCCGGGCGTTCAGGCGGGCCAGCACGTCCCCCGCGGCGACGGGCTGGCCCTCGGCGATGAAGACGTCCACCAACTCGCCCGCGATCGGCGCGTAGAATCGCCGTACCTCGGAATCGGGGCTGAGCTGGCCCGGCGCGGTCACGATGACATCTGCGCGGCCGAAAAAGGACCAGACCACCGCAACGAACAGGAAGGTGACGATCAGCGTGATGATGCCGAAGATCATGCGGGAGGGCTCCGCCGCCAGGATCTCGATGCCCTCCGTGCTGTGATCCTCCAGGGCCTCGCTCAGGCGCTGCAGCTTGTCATCCTGCTCACTCATCGGTTCTGCCCGCGCTTCTCATCAGTTGAATCGGGACCCGCTCCGGGCCGGCTCGCCCGAGCCCGCCAGCATGGTCAGTTTGGCATCCAGAACGGCGGGGCTCAACACCATACTCAGCTGTTCCAGTGAACGCCGCTGCAGCGCGGTCTCGGCCTCGATGGCGCGGTAGAGCTCCGCGCGCCCGGAAGAGAGCTCGATGCCCAGCAGCTCGTAGACGTGCCGGCCGTATCGGGCGCTGTCGTTGGCGGCCGCAAGCAGGCCGGCCTGTTCCCGGAACCGCGCGGAGACCTCCTCTTCCAGGCGCAGCACGCCGCGGATGCCCCCGCCGTTGCGATAGGCGGCCCAGCGGCTGGCGGCCGTCTCCCAGGCGCGATCCGCCTGTTCCCTGGCCGCGCTGCTCTGGCGCTGCAGGTCCTCGCCGAGCGCCTGGATGAAATGTGTGTCCTCCACGGGGTCGAGGCCGCCGTAGAAGCGCAGCAGTCGCTCACCGTAATCCGGCGCCTGGCGGAACTGCCGGAGGCTCGCGTAGTCTGCGATGATCTGCTGCTTGGCCTGCAGGTCCCGCGCGGCCGCCTGGCCGCCCGGTTCGCTGCTCAATGCCTCCAGCAGGGCCAGCGCTTGCTGCAGGTCGCCTTCGCGCCAGGCGGCGGAGGCCTCCCGGTACCTGCGCGTCACGTCCTCCGAGGGCAGGCTGCCCGCCCTGAGCTGCTCGGCCCTGGCGATAAAGGGCGGAGTGGAAAATTGGGCCCGCTCCAGGGCGACCGCGGCGCGCAGGCGATCGTCCTCCTGCAGGGCGGCGTGGACGTCCAGGTACTGCTCGAGATCGTCCCGCAGCCGGTCCAGGCCGCCGAGCCGGGGATATTGTGTGGCGACGGCATCGATCTCCTGCAACAGGGATTCCGGCTGGCCGCTCTCCAGCCGTTTGCGGACGGTCGCATCCAGTTTTTCGATGGCCGCCAGGTAGACCGATTTCTCGTTGCGCAGGGTGCGCAGGTGGCTGAAGGTCAGTGCATTCATCGCCCGGAAGTCGGGCACGTAGTTGACCAGCAGGCCCATCTCGCTGCGGTGTTCCCGCGGGTTGCGCTCCCACCAGTCCAGCAGGGCATCGATCTGCGCTTCCTGCTGGTAGATGGCCACCGGGGCGTCGATGCCGCCGCGGCCGGCAATGAACCGGTGCAGGTCGGTATTCCACGCCAGCAGGTCGAGCAGGGCCACAGCGGTCGACCCGGCCGCAGCCAGCGGCCTGGCGTCGGCGATCACCGCCCGCGCGGCGGCGAAGTCCTGGTTCGCCATCGCCGGCAGCCAGGCATTGACCGCATGGGTGACCAGCGCCCTGGTGCCCAGGTCCCGCACCGTGTCGTCATCGGGATGGCTGGCCAGATAGGTGCTGGCCAGTTCGGCGCTGGCGCGATAGTCGCCCGCCTCCAGCAGGCCTTCGATGTCGCGTACGGTTTTCCCCTGGTAGTAGATGCCGGCAAACAACGCACCCACCGCGGCCAGGACAGCGACTGCGATCCAGCGCGTGCGCGCGCGGCCGGGCGCCCGGTCACCGAAGGCGCCACTGAGCTCCTTGAAAAACGTCCGCAGCCTGCTGAGGCGGCTTGGACGCTGGACGGGGCCGGCAGCGGCAGCACTGCGGGCGCTCTCTCCGGAGTCCTCGACCTCGGGGGCGGGCGCCTCTTCCGCCTCCTCGACGCAGAAAATATCGAGAAAGGAGTCGGCCGCGGTCACGAAGGTGGTGTGGCACTCCTCGTCATCGTCCGCCGGTGCTTCGCCCGCGGTCGCCCCGCTCGCACGCTGCACCCGGTAGCCGCACTGCCCACCGCCGAAAACGACCGTGTCGCCGTCGGCGAGGGGGCGGGCGTGCTCGTCGAGACGCTCGCCGTTGAGAAAGGTCCCGTTGGTGCTGCCCAGGTCTTCGAGCCAGAGCTTGCCCCCGCGGATGAAGAAGTGGGCGTGGCGCCGCGACAGGTAGTCGGAGGCGGCGCTGGCGGAGAATGCGGGATCCGACTTGCTGACCAGGAAGGGAAAGCGGCTGACCACGATCGGCTCCTGTCCGGCTTCGTCGTCGACCGGTTGCAGGGTCAGGGAGAGATCGGGGGCTGCCGTCGCCGAGGCCTCCTCCTGGCCGCGGATCGCCACTTCATAGTCCAGCTGGCTGGCGAAGGAGAGCTTGTCACCGGGCAGGAGCCGCACCGGCCTGAACTCGACCGGCTTGTCGTTCAGGCGGGTGCCGTTGCGACTGCCGAGGTCGGCGACGTAGAGACCGCCGTCCTCCATGAAAATCCGGGCGTGGCGCCGGGAGAGGTGGGCGACCACCTCCGAGTCATACCCGGCGAAGGGCGGCTCGCTCCTCCCCACCGGGAACAACTGGTCGTCGATGACGATTTCTCCCAGTTCCGGGTGGGAAAGCGGTTTCAGTGTGGCTTGCATCGGCTCTTCAACGTGCTGCGGTCTCGTCCGTGGATCTTACCACTTCCTCGGGCCAGCCCCCGCCCAGGGCCTTGTAGAGGGCGACGGTATCATTGAGGATCAGCTGCTTGTTGGCCAGCAGTGCCTGGTCGGCCGCCAGCACGGAACGCTCCGACTCCAGCAGTTCGAGCTGCGAAACCATCCCCTCCTGCAACTGCGCCTGCACCTGTGCCGCCACCACGCGGAGCTTGTCACTGAGGGCCTCGATCTCTACCCGCTGCTCCCGGCGGCTGGCCAGATTGACCAGCGCATTCTCTACCTCCTCGAAAGCCCGGATGACCGTCTGCCGGTATTCTTCCTCCACCACTTTGGTGGAGGCTTCGCTGACCTTGAGCCGGGCTGTCACCGCCGGATCGAAGATGGGAATGCTCACCGTCGGGGTGAGGCCGAAGGCGAAACCGCTGAGCAGGCTGGTCAACGCGTCGCTGGTGGTGCCGGTACCCGCCGTCAGGCTGATGGAAGGGAGTCTTGCCAGGCGCGCCTGCCCCACCAGTTCGTGGGCTTCCAGTACGCGGTACTCGGCGGCGACGATATCGGGCCGGCGCGTCAGCAGGTCGGAGGGCAGGCCCCCCGGCACGGCAAACAGCTCCACCGAATCGCTCAGGTGGCCGCTGGGTATGGCGAGATCCCCTGCGGGGATGCCGAGCAGGGTCGCCAGGGCGTTCTCCGAGAGCGCGCGCAGGCGCCGCAGTTCGAGCAGTTCCTTGCGCAGGCTGTTAACTTCGGCCTCCTGCTGCAGCAGTCGCGTTTTCGGTATGAGTCCCTCATCGTGAAGACCGGCGTAGATACCCGCGATCTGTTCATTGCGCTGCAACGCCAGCCGTTGGCGATCGATCTGCTCGTCGAAGCGGCGGATCTGGAAATAGGTGGAGGAGACCTCCGATGCGAGGGTGAGGTAGCCCGCCCGCCAGTCCGCCTCGGTTGCCCTGAAGCTGGCCTGCTGGGCCTGCACCCCTTTCTTCGCCTTGCCCCAGATGTCGAGCTCCCAGCCGATGGCAGCCGCCTGGCTGACGCTGGTGCTGGTCGGTCCGCCCTGGCTGCCCTGGACGCGACCACCCAGGGAGGCGTCCAGCGTGGGCAGTCGCGCGGCGTTGGCCTGGCTGATCGCGGCCTCGGCCACGCCGCTGCGGGCGGCGAGGATCTTGAGGTCGATATTGCCGGCGATCGCCCGCTCGATGAGGCTGTCGAGGTAGGGATCATTGAAATTACGCCACCAGTCCGGGCGGATGGTCTCCGCCGCGTCGACGCGGACGAACTCGTCGCCCCTCCACAGGTCTTTCTGCGGCGTCTGGGGGCGCTCGTAATCGGGCCCGGCCAGGTTGCCACAGGCACTGAGCAGGCAGAGCAGGAGGGCGACTACGGTAAAATCCGTCGCCAGAGATACCCGGGTGGCGCGGCGGGGTGGAAAACCAGAACGGGAAATCTCGTGGGCCCTCTCTACGCGCAGTGACAGTGACATAGTATTCCTCTCAATGACTCAGGGTAGTACAGACTCAAAAAAAGGGAGGCCCGAAGGCCTCCCAAAGCTCCCTGCGGTGAACAGGATGGGGGAGTTAGCTGACCAGGGTCCTGCCGAGCTCGAACAGCTCCATGTAGTTGCCCTGGGTCTGGGTCTGGGTGACAGGTGCGTACAGCACGCCGTTACCGGCAACGAGGGTCTGGTTGTTAGTGACAGCGCCGCTGTTGCCCTG
>JARRPM010000141.1:0-4644 GCA_037382865.1 Halioglobus sp.
TGAATAAACGTAATTACCCGATGAAACTCTGGCTCTCGGGCAGAGTCTCTCTACTGCCGGCGACAGGCGACCGGCATTCTGCCACCCCGGCTCAGGCCGGGCTTTTTCGCGGGAACATCGACAGGTTTGGGAAGGTGATTGAATGGCTCTGACATGGGCTAGGAACGGGTTCTGGGCGTTGCTGGTGTTGCTGGCGGGCGGCGCGGTCTGCTACGCCCTGCTGGTCGGGAAGCCGGGTCCGGAGCCGACCGCGGCGCCCCCGGCGGCGCCCCTGACGGTGGATGTCGTGCCGGCGGCACCGGCCACCCGCATGCTCTCTGTACAGACCCAGGGTACGGTGCGTCCCCGCCGTGAGATCAAGCTGGTAAGCCAGGTCGCCGGCAAGGTGGTCGGGGTATCTCCGCGCTTTGCCGAAGGTGGATTTTTCTCGGCGGGCGAGCAGCTGATCCAGGTGGAGGATGCCGACTACCACTTCGCCATAGACCGGGCTCAGTCCCAGGTGGCGGCCGCGCGCCAGCGGGTCGCCGAGGAGGAGGGCCGCGCCCTGCAGGCGAAGCGCGAGTGGCGCGATCTCGGTAGCGAGCAGGCCAATGCGCTGTTCCTCCGCAAGCCCCAGCTCGCCGCTGCCCGCGCCGCGCTGCGGGCTGCCGAAGCTGATCTTGCTGCCGCCAGGCTGGACCTGGAGCGCACGACGATCAGCGTGCCTTTCAATGGGCGCATCAGCGAAAAGCAGGTCGATCTCGGCCAGTATGTCACGCCCGGTACGACGGTTGCCCGGGTGTATGACACCGAGGTCGCCCAGGTGCGCCTGCCCCTGACTGACCGCCAGGTGGCACTGCTGGACCTGCCGCTCACCTATGACGATGAACAGGCGGAGCTGGGCTTCGGGGCTCCGGTGGTGCTGCAGGCGCGGTTCGCCAATCGCCTGTGGGAGTGGCAGGGGCGGATCGTGCGCACTGACGCCAGCATCGACGTCGACAGCCGGGTGGTTCACGCAGTGGCGGAGGTCGACCAGCCTTTCGCGCGCCAGCCCGGCAGCGAGCGCCCGCCGCTGGCCCCGGGGTTGTTCGTGAACGCCGTCATTACCGGGAGGGAGATGCCGCAGGTCTCCCTGCTGCCCCGTTCGGCCCTGCGCAGTGACGATACCGTCATGGTGGTCGATGCGGACGAGCGCGCGCGGGTTCGCGACGTGCAGGTCCTGCAGAGCAACCCGGAGCAGGTCTGGGTGCAGGGGCTGGAAACCGGCGAGCGCGTCATCGTGCGGGAGCCCGGCATGACAGTGGCGGGCATGCCGGTTGAGGTGAACAACCCCGGTGGCCTGGCAGGTGGCCGTTACTGATGGGCGGGACCGTTCGCTGGTTTATCGACAACCCCATCGCCGCCAATCTGCTGATGGTATTTCTGCTGGTGGGCGGCCTGCTGGGCGTGCCTGCCCTGGACAAGCAGTTTTTCCCCGAGATCGAGCTCAATACCGTCAGTGTGACCATGCCCTATCCGGGCGCCGGACCGGCGGAGGTGGAGGAGCAGATCTGCGTACGCATCGAGGAGGCGGTGCATGACCTGACCGGTATCCGCGAAATCCGCTCAACCGCCCGGCAGGGCCTGGGCACGGTGCTGATCGAGGCCGAGCCCGGGTATGACATGCAGCGACTGACGTCCGAGGTAAAGACCCGGGTCGATGCCATCAATACTTTTCCCGCCGATGCCGAACGGCCGGTGATCACCGAGCTGGCCCATCGCCATCACATGGCGGTGGTCTCCCTGGCGGGCGATATCGGTGAGCGCAATCTCAAGCAACTCGGAGAGCGGCTGCGCGACGACCTCGCCTCACAGCCGGCGGTTTCCGTGGTGGAGCTGGAGAGCCCGCGCCCCTACGAGGTCTCGGTCGAGGTCTCCGAGTACACTTTGCGCCGGTACGGCCTGACCTTCAATGATGTGGTGGCCGCCATCCGGGGCTCTTCCCTGAACCTGCCGGCGGGCACCATCAAGACCGCCGGGGGCGACATCCAGTTGCAGACGCGCGGGCAGGCCTACGAGCGGCGCGACTTCCAAAACATCCCGCTGCTGAGTACCCGCGAGGGCACGCAGCTGGTGCTGGGCGACGTGGCCACCATCATCGACGGGTTCGAGGACGTCGACGTGGCGACGCGGTTCAACGACCAACCGTCCCACAATCTGCAGGTTTACGTCACCTCACACCCCAATACCCTGACCACCAGCGAGGTGGTCAACCAGTGGGTGGTGCAGGCCCAAAAAACCCTTCCGCCGGGCGTCGAGCTGGCCGTGTGGCGCGACTCCTCGGTCCCCTTCCGGGACCGGATCAACACGCTGCTGAAAAACGGGGTGGGCGGCCTGGCGCTGGTGTTTCTGGTGCTGGTCCTGTTCCTGCGTCCGCTCCTGGCCATGTGGGTCTGCGCGGGCATTGCGGTGGCTTTCATGGGGACCTTTTTCTTCCTGCAGTTCACCGGCGTCAGCCTCAACATGATTTCCCTGTTCGCGTTCCTGCTGATCCTGGGCATCGTGGTGGATGACGCCATCATAGTGGGTGAGTCGATCCATTCCCGTCAGACGTCCGGCGAACCGGGCGCGGGGGGCGCCCTGTCGGGCACCCGGAGCGTCATCAAGCCGGTGATGTACGCCGTTATCAGCACCATGATCTTCTTCGCCCCGATGCTGTTTCTGCCCGGCAACATGGCCCAGGTCGCCTACTCGATTCCGGTGGTGGTCATTCTGGCGCTTACCTTCTCCCTCGTGGAAAGCCTCTGGATTCTGCCCTCACACCTGGCGCACATGCGCCCGGCGCGTCCCAGCCGGTTCGCCGCCCTGCGCCGGCTGGAAGCCGTCAGGCAGCGCTTCGCCACCGGCATGACGGATTTCGCCCGCCACGTCTATCGTCCTTTTCTGGAGCGCTGCCTGCGGGCAAACCTGGTGGTGGTCGCCCTGTTTCTGGTGGCGCTTCTGCTCAGCCTGTCGCTGTATGCCGGGGGCTGGGCCCGCACCGCCTTCTTTCCGTCGGTAGTGGCCGATCATGTCGAGACGGAGATCACTCTCCCCGAGGGCGGCCCCTTCGTCGATACGACCCGGGTCCTCCACCAGGTCGAGAACGCCGCCGCACAGATCAAGGCGGATTACAACAGGGATCCCCGCTACACACGGGACGGCCCGGCGATCGGTCACATCGATTCCCGCGGCCGGGAAAACGAGGTCCGGGTCACCATGGAAGTGCTGTCCGATGCCGTGGACGTGCAGCTCATGAGCGAGCGCTGGCGCGAACTGATCGGCGATCCCGGTGCGGTGGAGCGCTTCGACATGGATTACACGGTGAATGAGCGGGGCAAGCCGATCACGCTGGTGCTCTCCGCGCCCGATACCGGGGACCTGCGTGCGGTCTCCCTCGAATTGCGCGAGGTGCTGGAGGCCTACCCGGGGGTCTATAACATCAGCGACAGCATGGAGGCGCCGCGGGAGGAGATCGTGCTCGATCTCAAGCCGGCGGCCGAAAACCTCTCGGTCACCCTGGCGGACCTGGCGCGCCAGGTCCGCCAGGCGTTCTATGGCGCGGAGGCCCAGCGCATTCCCCGCACCCGGGAGGATGTGCGGGTCATGGTGCGCTACCCGGAAGCGGAGCGGATCTCTGTGGACAACCTGAACGAGCTGCGGATCCGCACCCCTTCGGGGGAGGAGGTCCCCTTTGACACCGTGGCGCAGGTCAGCTACCAGCCGGGCTACCTGGTCATCGAGCGGCTGAACCGCAAGCGCACGCTGGAGGTCACCGCCGACGTGATGGGTGGCAAAGCCGACCCGAGGGCGGTGGTCAACGACGTGATCGCCAACCACCTGCCCGTCTGGCAGCAGCGCTACCCGGGGTTGGGTATGGCCCTGGACGGTGAACTGGAGGAGGAGTCAGAGTTCGTCGGCGCGCTGATCCGCTACATGGGGCTGTCGATGCTGGTGATCTACGCCCTCATGGCCATCCCGTTCCGCTCCTACTTCCAGCCTCTGCTGGTGCTCACCGCGGTACCCTTCGGGATCATGGGGGCGATCTTCGGCCACCTGATCCTCGACTGGCAGATCAGCATGATGTCCTTTCTCGGGGTCATTGCCGCGGCTGGTGTGGTGGTGAACGACAACCTGGTGCTGATCGACCGCATCAACCAGCTGCGCGCCGCCGGTCACGCCCTGCCTGAAGCGCTCCTGCAGGGGGCGGAGGACCGTTTCCGGCCGATCATCCTGACCTCCCTCACCACCTTCATCGGGCTGTTGCCGATCATGTCGGAGACCAGCATGCAGGCCCAGTTCCTGATCCCGATGGTCACCTCCCTCGCCTTTGGCGTATTGTTCGCCACCGGCGTGACCCTGGTGCTGGTGCCCAGCCTCTACCTGCTCGGCGAGCAGCTGGCGGCCCGCATCCTGCACCGCCGGCAGGCCCTGACCGACACTGTCGACGCCATCTGAGGCGCCGCGCCGGGCCCGCCGGCGCAAAACAATGCTGCGCACGTTGGTGGGGTTGCAATAGATCGCTCATGCGAGCGGTTCCGTGAGGAGGGCTGCTTTTCAGTCGCGGCCCGATATCCGCTTGGTGAAAAGCAGCCCTCCTCCCGGAACCTCGAAGCGTGCCTTTTCAAGCAGGGATTAGATGCCAGG
>JARRPM010000142.1:0-6797 GCA_037382865.1 Halioglobus sp.
GGACCATCGATGGCGGCTCGCTCGCCTGGCGCGGCACCCTGGACGTACTTGGAATGGAGGTGAACGCATGAGCCTTTCCCTGGAAGAAAAGCTGGCCATCCACGAGCTGCTCGGGCGCGCCGCGTTCGCCTACGACGAACGCGACACCCCCATGCTGGAGGCCTGTTTTGCCGCGTCGGCGGTGCTGAGCATGCGCATCGCCGGGGGCGACCTGATCGGGCCATTCAGCGGGCGGGACAGCGTCATGCAGCTCTTCCATGACTCCATGGCCCAGCAGAGCGATGTCCGCCGCCACCTGGTCAGCAACATCTTTTTTGACGAAAGCGGCGAGAACCCCCTGGCGATCTCCAACCTGACCCTGGTCGCCACGGAAAACGGCGAGATCCAGCTGTTGAGCGCCGGGATCTACCGGGATACGGTGATCGTCGAGGATGGCGCCTGGCGCATCCTCGACCGCTACCTCGAACTCGACAAATCCTACTGAGAGCTGCGCGTCGTGAACATCGGCAAGATCCCCGCCAAGACCGCCCGCCTCGCCCCTTCCCGCGAAGCGCTGATTGATATCCCCAACGACCGGCGCATGACCTACGGCGAGCTCGACGAGCGGGTGCGCCGCCTGGCCAACGGCCTGGTCGGCACCCTCGGGCTCACGAAGGGTGACCGGGTGGCGATTCTCTCGAAGAACTGCATCGAGTATATGGAGATCTACTACGCCTGTGCGCGCTGCGGGCTCATCGCCCAGCCCCTCAACTGGCGGCTGGGAACGGAAGAGCTGGCCCGCATCATCCGCGACGGCGAGCCGACCGTGGCCGTTGTCGCCAGCGAGTACGCGGCCGCCGGCCAGGCCCTGCAGGATGCAGTCGAGGTACAGCACTGGCTGGCCTTCGGCCCCGGCAGTGACGGCTCCTATGACTCGCTGGTGAGCCAGTCCAGTGCAGACGAGCCGGCAGGCTCGGACAGTGTCGGCGGCAGTGATCCGGTGCTGATTCTCTACACGGGCGGGACCACCGGGGAATCGAAGGGTGCCCTGCATACCCACCATTCGCTCTACATGGGGATGCTCAACCAGACGGTCGCCGAGCGGATCGTCCCCTCCGACGTCTACATGCTCACCGGCCAGATGTTTCACATCCCCGTGGCGCTGGCCATGAACTACCAGGCCCATGGCTGCCCGCTGGTCCTGATCAACTTCGAGGCGAAACTGGCGCTCGAGGTCATCCAGCAGGAGCGGGTATCCGCGTTCCTGGGCATCACGACCATGCTCAACTGGATGATGGCGGTGGAGAATTTCTCCAGCTACGACCTCAGCAGCCTGCGCAACATCCAGTACGGCGGGGGCCCGATGCCCCGGAGCGTCGTCCAGGCTGCCCTGGACGCCTTTCCCTGCACCATCATCCAGGGCTATGGCCAGACCGAGGGCATGACCATGAGCTTCCTGACCCAGGAAGACCACATCCGCGCGCTGCAGGGGGATCACCCCGAGCGCCTCGGCTCCTGCGGCCGGGAGGGCTTCGTGACGTCGATCAAGGTGGTCGACCCCGATGGTAATACGGTGCCACGGGACGGCCAGACACCGGGGGAGATCCTCGTGCAGTCAGACGCCAATATGGTGGGCTACTGGGGCCGCCCTGACCTCACGGCACAGACCATCCGCGACGGCTGGATGTGGACCGGCGATATCGCAGTCTGGGATGAGGAGGGCTACCTGTTCATCGTCGACCGGGCCAAGGACATGATCATCTCGGGCGGCGAGAATATCTACAGCACCCAGGTGGAAGCCGCCATTCACCAGCACCCCGCAGTGCTCGAGTCCGCGGTATTCGGGGTTCCCGACGAGGAGTGGGGCGAAGCGGTGAAGGCCGTGGTGGTGCTCAAGCCCGGCGCGACGGCCTCGGAGGAGGAGATCATCCGGGAGGCGAGCCGCCACCTGGCCTCCTACCAGAAGCCCCGGTCCGTCGACTTCGTCGAGAGCCTGCCCAAGGCACCCACGGGCAAGATCCTCAAGCGGGAGTTGCGCGACCCCTACTGGAAAAACCGGGACAAGTCCGTATGAGCACTCTACTGAGCGATGACCTCCTGGCCAACATAGGCCGCACCAGCGAACCCCGACGGGAACTGGTCACCCGCCGGGATATCCGCAAATACGCCGTCGCCACGGGCAATCGCCAGCGCAAATACCTCGACGGGGACCAGGCGCCCCCCATGTTCCATGTGCCGCTCTTCTGGGACGTGGTGGAGCTGGACCAGCTGACCCCGGACGGGGTCTCCATAGACACGCTGCTGCCGAAATTTCCCCTGGAAAAGGCCATGGCGGGCGGCCTCAGGATCGAATACCACCGTCCCATCTTCCCGGGCGACTGGCTGACTGCCACCCGCACCCTGACCGATATCTACGAGAAACAGGGGCGCTCGGGGCCACTTATCTTTTACGAGGTAGTGATGGATATCGTCGACGATGAGGGCGAGCTGGTGATCCGCGAAAAAACGACGAGGATACTGCGATGAGTGGCCCGGCCGGGCAATCTGCCACGAGGAGTGTCGAGGTCGGTGAGCGGCTGCCGGAGCGCGCCTACACACCGGATAACGTTCAGCTCATGCTCTACAACGCCGCCCTGTGGAACGCCCACCGCATCCACTTCGACGAGCCCTATGCCCGGGAGGTCGAGGGCTACCCGGGACTGGTCATCGCGGGCCCGCTGCTGGGAGACTGGCTCAACCAGTGCGTGGAGGAGTGGCTGGGAGATGACGGCGTATTGACCGGTATCGAGTATTCCAACCGGATCGCAACCTACATCGGGGAGACCCTGGTTTCCGGCGGCACGGTCACTGCAGTCGATCCGTCCACCGGCGAGGTGGTTGTCGATGTATTCATACGCAACGAGGCGGGAGAGATCGTTGCACCCGGCGTCGCCACCGCCCGGTTGACGGTGAGCTGAGCCGGGCCCGTGCATAGCTTACGGGGCCAGGTCGCGATCGTCGGCGCCGCCGACACCGAGGTCGGCGTGGTGCCGGGTAAAAGCCCCACGGAACTCTGCGTCGAGGCCGCGCTGGGAGCGCTGGCGGACGCAGGCATCCGCAAGGAACAGGTCGACGGGCTCATCACCTGCAATGCCTTTGCCGAACCCATCATGTACCACGCGGAGGCCATCGCCGAGTACCTCCAGATCTTCCCCCGGCTCTGCATGAGCGTGAACACCGGCGGCGGCACCACCTTCTCGGTACTGCAGCACGCGGCGGCCGCTATTGTCACCGGCGTCGCCGACACGATCCTGGTGAGCATGGCCGACAGCCTGCGCAGCTTTATGAGCCGCGAGCAGGCGATGCGCGTCCAGTCATCCACCGGCCACCCCCAGTTCGAGCAGCCCTACGGCCCGACCGTGCCCGCCTACTACGCACTGATAGGCCAGGCGCACATGGCGGAGTTCGGGACGACGGCCGAGCAGTTCGCCGAGGTCGCGGTCTCCTGCCGCGCCCACGCTGCACTCAATCCCACTGCCCAGATGCGCGAACCGATAACGGTAGAGGACGTGCTCGCATCGCGCATGATCGCCGACCCGCTGCACCTGCTCGACTGCTCACTGGTGTCTGACGGCGGCGCCGCAGTGATCGTGACATCAGCCGAACGGGCCGGTGACTTCCCGCACCCGCCGGTCTACCTGCTCGGTATGGGTGAGGGCCACAGCCACGAACATATCAGCCAGGCCGCCGACCTGACCACGTCCGCGGCCAGGGTGTCCGGTGAGAGAGCCTATGCCATGGCGGGCCTGGGACCGGGTGACATCGACTTTGCCCAGCTCTACGACTGCTTCACGCCAACGGTGCTGGTGGAACTGGAGGATCTCGGGTTCTGCGCCAAGGGCGAGGGCGGGCCCTTCCTGCAGTCGGGAGCCACCCGGCCGGGAGGTTCACTGCCGGTCAATACCCACGGCGGCATGCTGTCGCACTGCCACCCGGGCAATCCCGGCGCCATGTTCGCCCTGACGGAAACCGTCTGGCAATTGCGCCACGCTGCCGGTGAACGGCAGGTCGCCGATGCCCATACCGCGCTCGTGCATGCCCAGGGCGGGATCATGTCCAGTCACGCGACCCTGATCCTTGGGCGGGAGGCGGGCTGACCGTGAAGAGGATCCTGCCCTCCCCCACCCCCCTCAGCGAGCCCTACTGGCAGGGCTGCAGGGACGGCGTGCTGCGGCTGCAGCACTGTAACGGCTGTGGCCGCTACCAGTTCTATCCCCGCAACCTCTGCAGCCACTGCAGCGGGCGGGAGCTGGCGTGGCGCGACGCCAGCGGCCGCGGCAGGGTGGCCACGTTCACGGTTGTGCGCCGGGGCGTCTCGCCCGCCTATGAGGCCCCCTACATCGTCGCCCTGATAGACCTGGCCGAGGGTCCCCGGATGATGAGCTGGCTGGTCGACACCGAGCCCGAAGATGTTGTTATCGGGGCGCCTGTTACAGTAGATTTCGAGGCATGGTCCGACGATGTGAGCATGCCGGTCTTTCGTCTCGAACAAGAGGAGAGTGAGTCATGAATGCCAACACTATCCCGGTTGCGATTATCAACCCCGACGCCCCGGCCGAATCCCTCGAAGCCAAGCAGCCCCCCATCGACAATGGCACTGAGTGCTACAGCAAGGAGGGCTATTTCAGTCGGGACTACATGGCCCTCGAGTGGGACAGGATGTGGACCCGCAGCTGGCTGATTGCGGGTGTCCTGGCAGACCTGCCGAAGGTCGGCGACTACTTCCTGTTCAGAATCCGCGAGGAGTCGGTCATCGTCACCCGCACCGACGACGGCATCAGGGCCTTCTACAACGTCTGTCCCCATCGGGGCTCGCGCCTGGTGAGTGCGGAGCGCGGCAACAGAAAGGTTTTCGTCTGCCCGTTCCACAGCTGGAGCTTCCACAACTCCGGCGAGCTGCGGCGCATCACCGACGAGGAGACATTCCAGCCGGAGGTCATCGCCCACAGGCCGGGGCTGACGCCGCTTGCCTGCGAGGAGCACGCCGGCATCATTTTCATCAACATGGACGAGAATCCGCCGCCGCTGCGGGAGATGCTGGGCCTGCCGGAGGGTTACCTCGAAGCCTACAAAATCGACCAGATGAAGGTGGTCCGCCACGTGCGCAGCGAGTGGGGCTCGAACTGGAAGGTCGGTGTCGAGGCGTTTTACGAGAGCTACCACCTGCACGCGGTGCACCCCGAGACACGCGGTGTCATGGGCGACCTCAACGTGCAGTACGATCTCTACCCGTACGGCGCCAGCCGCATGATCGTCCCGCTCGGTCAGCCCAGCCCGAGGATCCACGACCAGACCACGGTGAACGAGGGCCTGAAAATCATGCTCCAGGACGCCGGTCTCGACCCGAGCGACTTCAGCGGCACCGCCGCCGATGTGCGCCGGGCGATCCAGCAGGGCAAGCGGGCGCGGGCCGAGCGGCTGGGCCTGGATTACTCGAGGTTCAGCGATGGCCAGCTCTCTGACAGCTGGGCGACCGGCATCTTCCCCAACGTCCAGATCGGCTGTCATCCGGAAGCCGTGTTCCTGATGCGCTTCCTTCCACACGAGACCGATCCCGAGCGCTTCTACTATGACACCATGACCCTGATGTTCCCCGTCGACGACCCGAACTATCGGTCTCCGGGCTGGATGGGGTTGCCGGAGGGCACCGACGTCACCGGGCGCGTGAGGCCCGAGACCGAATACTATACCCTCGAGGAGGACGCCAACCTGGGCCTGGTGCTCAGCCAGGATGCCTCGCTCATGCCGACGGTGCAGGAGGGCATGCGCAGTCGCGGCTTCAAGGGCCAGTTGTGGGGTGAGCAGGAGCAGCGCTTGCGGCATTTTCACGTTGAGTTGGAACGCCGCATGGAGCAAGCTTGACCGGTGGGAGTAGGAGAACGGCAAGTTCGTTCCGGCGCAAGAGTATTTTTCTAACAATAGGCCGGTCCTGTCCGCACGAGGAGCAGCAATATTTACTTGACAACAACAAGTAACACGACCAATCTTGAACAATATTCAAGTGGCATGGCGGCGCCACCCGGATAGCGGTGAAGCGGCGCAGATAACGAAAATGCAGTTAACGAAAGGTAGCCGTTAAAGATACCCAGACGGGTCCGGTGACCATGCGGTCCCGGAACACAACCATAAGAAAGCAAGGAGTTCAGGCAGATGATCGACAACAACCCGGTAGAGAATGTGAATCGGATCGCCGCGAAACCCCGGAGACTCGCGCAGGCGATCACTCTGGCCACTGCAGCCATCGCGGGTACCCAGGGAGCGCCCGTGGTGGCCGCTGAACTGGAAGAAGTGATGGTGACGGCCACCCGGCGCGCCGAGACAGACATCCAGACCACGCCAGTATCGGTCAGTGCCCTGACGACCCGCGACATCGAGGAGCTGGTGCCCCGCGATCTTGCGACATCTCGGTGCAGGTCCCCAACTTCATCGCCGGCAAGCAGCCCGGATTCCGCTCCGCCGCCTTCGCCATGCGCGGCGTCGGCACCACCTCCATCATTGTCTACCAGGACGCCCAGGTGGGTGTTACCGTCGATGATTTCGTCCTCCCCTCGGTGCAGACCCAGAACATGGAGATGTTCGACATCGAGCAGATAGAGGTGCTGCGCGGCCCCCAGGGGACCCTGTTCGGCAAGAACACCACCGGCGGCGTCATCAACGTCAAGACCAAGCGCCCGCGGCTGGAGGAAACCACCGTCGACCTGCAGGGCAAGGTCGAGGAGTACGGCCGCTACGAGGGGCGCGTCGCGGTCAACTTCGGCATGGAGTCCCTGGCCTTCCGC
>JARRPM010000143.1:0-4468 GCA_037382865.1 Halioglobus sp.
GCCGCCAACCAAATTGCGTCACGGCCAGAGCCAGCGCCAATATCACAGGCTATTCCAGGATATTCTGGAAGATTACTCGTCAACCAGCCTCTATGTATGGAATCGACCGCGAGTGAGTTGTAGTACTCACTCAGTGATTCGGCATTTGCATCATAATATTTAGTGCTACGCATTTGCTGCTATGTACTTAAGCAAAGGAATATCAGCTTCGGCCAACTGGTAGTTACGCATATCCTCAAGCACGACCCACTCAATACAATCATGATCGGTTGACTGCAGAAGTTCGCCCCTCACAGTAACCTGATAGGCCAGCAGGCGAATGTTTTGCGAGCCATAGTCGTGCACATTGTCGCCCAGATAGTCTCCCACGTCGGCATGTATGCCGAATTCCTCCCACCTCTCACGTCGCAGGGATTCCTCAGGTGCTTCCCCTTTCTCAATCTTACCGCCGGGGAATTCCCAGTAGCCGGCCAGGTGCTTACCTGGAGCCCGACGAGCAATCAAATACTTGCCATCACGCTCTACTATGGCTGCTACTACTTCAATCATTGCCGGCCTCTACAGGTTCTAAGCCACATTCCAGAAGGAATCGAAAAGTATCGTCATAGTATCTTGCTGGCCTGGTTGGATCCTGATCGTGACCAAATGGCACAAATACAACCATACCCTGCCGAGCCCGCGTCAGGAGCACTCGGTACGAATTCGCCAAATATCGCTTCCTATCGTCCTTGCGGACAATATGCCAACGCGTTCCGCTGAACTTGTTGAATGACCAGTGCCCGCCTGTTGATCGATCATAGATGTAGCGGAAGTTCGCATCCCAGCATACTGTCCCTACCAAAAACTCCATGCTTAATTAGCTTTCTCCTTCATCTCACCAAAAAAGTGGCCCTCGACAAGCGTCCGATATTTCTGTGGACGCATCAATCACCCTGGCAACGTAAATTCCCCTAATTGAGATAATTACCCGCGAACGGGGACAGAGCATCGCTTGCGCCGACACTCGTCTTTCTATTGGTCTGGTAGTCCTGCCAACCGAAAAATCAAGCCGCGCGCCGGTACTCATGATGGAGACCTCCGACATGGGGAATGGCCACGACCTTTCCCCGGGCTGGCGGCTCAATTGGTCGTAGTAACGGGCTCTGTTTATAGAGAGACAGGTGCGTTCTCGCCTCATGATAATACCTGGCGTAGGACTTCAATACTTTTCGCAAATGCCGTTCATTGAAAATGATGACGTGATTCAGGCACTCTCGCCGGATTGAGCCGATGATTCGCTCTACATAAGGATTTTGCCAGGGCGAGCGAGGCGCCGTGATAACCTCTTCAATACCCAGGCTCTTCACACGAGTCCGAAACCGCTTACCATAGATACTATCGCGATCGCGCAACAGGTATCGTGGAGCCGAGTCGAAGGGGAAAGCTTCCATGATTTGCTGAGCAGTCCATTCCGTAGTCGGATTATACGTTGCGTTGAAGTGAACGATCTCTCTGCGTTCATGTCTCAGAACGACAAAGACATACAGGACTCGGAAAGTCGCAGTGGGGACGGTAAAAACGTCTACCGATACCAGCTCGGATACATGATTATCAAGGAATGTACGCCAGGTCTGCGAAGGCGGCTTCCGATGGCGGATCATGTATTTGGCGACCGTGGATTCGGACACACCGATGCCGAGCATTTTCAATTCACCATGGATGCGGGGAGCGCCCCAACCGATGTTGTTTCGAGACATGGTCCGAATCAGTTCGCGTAGATCGGGATCGATAGCTGGCCGGCCACCCCAACGCCGGCGAGATTTCCAGGTCCAGTACAGTTGAAATCCTTTGCGATGCCATCGGACCAGAGTGTCTGGCTTGAAGACTGCCAACGTCCGAAGGCAATCGGGCCATAACCGATAGAGCCAAACCCAGAAGATACGCTCGCTGGGGCGAAAGCAGTGTCGTTTGTGTTTGCGGCCAGCAACCATTGCCAATTGCTGGCGCAAGGCAAGCATCTCGAGATGGAGCGAAGCCCGGCTCCGCAGGAGGTCGACCAGGGTAGTGAGCAGAGGAACAAGTATCGTTTTCATGCAGGCAACGCTACTTGGGCGCCGACGGAAAAGTCAACAAAATCAATGAGTATGGAGTTTTTGGTAGGGACAGGTACCGGAATCGAATGTCATGGCAAAAGCGGGCTCAGTACTTTCCAGAGAGCCGGGATTTTAGTCCCCGGGCGACAAAATGTCCCGTGTTCGGTAAGAGGGCTTTCTGACGGCGTCCAGGCATTGTCCGGGTTTAGCACTCGATGCAGTGCCGCCGGGTTGCAACCGGCGAGGCGGACCAACGAATGTGATCAACAGTCGCACTATTCCTGGCACCCGGAGTTGGCCATCAGGAAGGAGACCAGGTTGCGAATGTCGTCGTCGCCGTTGGGTAGCTTTCCACCGAACGAAACCATGCGAGTATCGGGCACGCCGTTGCTTACCGTGGCAAATATTTCTTCCTCGCTGCCACCGTGCAACCATTCGCAATCGAACAAATAAGGGGCCTCGCGTTTACCCGGGTCGCGTCCATGGCAGTAAGCCGAACAGAGCGCGGTGAACAACTGCTCGCCTCTTTGCACATCGGTCTGCGCTTGTGACAATGGCGCGACCGACAGCACGACCCCCGCTATGAGGCCTGCAATCCTACTCAAGGACGAACACCGCAAATAATCCACCGTCGCTGGTATGGGTGGGAGCGCCGAACATGGCCGCCAGTGAAGGCGAATCGCCGGCGCCGTAGGCGACATACGTCTTCCCGTCCTCCTGCCAGGCAATGGGCTGACTACGGATCGGTGCACCGAGATTGAAGGACCAGATTTTTTCCCCGCTACGCGCGTCCAGTGCAATCGCTCCGGAATTGGATCCGCTGAAGACGACACCGCCTGCCGTACTGAGGGCTCCAGCAGAGACCGGAAAAGGGTCGTGGTAACGCCAAGATACCTCGCCTTTGGCGACATCGTAAGCGGTGATGTGTCCGTAAGCTATCTTGTTTCTGCCGTCGACCTGGATGAACGTGCCGCCGGTGTAAGGCAAGCCCTCCATGTAGATAGCCAGGCCCTTCTGGAATTGCGAACAGGCTTCCATGGCCGGTATGAACGCCAGATTCAGGTCGGGGTTATAGGCCGCCGTCCAGGCGCCATTGATACCGCCGGCATTGGACGGGCAAACTCGCTCGGTCGGGCTCTCCGTGGGCAGTGCGTGGGGCGAAACGATGGGGCGGCCTTTGGCATCCAGGGTAGCCCAGTTCACCTGCTCCAGGTAGGCATTACCGCGCAGGAATTCCCCGCTCTGGCGATCGATAACGTAGAAATAGCCGTTGCGGTTGGGCTGGGCGACCACTTTATGGACCTTGTTCCCCTGCTTGAAGTCCAGCAGGAAGATATGGGTATTCCCGTCGTAGTCCCAAAGGTCGTGCGGTGTAAACTGGAAATGCCACTTCAGCTTTCCGGTCTCGGGCTCGACCGCCAGCAGTGAATTGGAATAGAGATTATCGCCCTTGCGCGAATCGCCGTTCCAGTCAGGGGACGGGTTACCGGTGGTCCAGAACAAGGTATCGGTCTCGGCATCATACAGCCCGGTAGTCCAGGCAGGGGCGCCGCCGGTTTTCCAGGATTCGCCGGCCCAGGTTTCGACGCCGGGCTCGCCCGCTGCAGGAACCGTATAATGGCGCCACACAAGCTCTCCGGTTTTTACATCATAGGCATCAAAAAATCCGCGCACGCCAAACTCACCGCCCGCAATACCGATGACCGCCATCCCTTTTACGATGAGTGGCGCACTGGTTGCGGAATAGCCCTTGTCGTAATCGGCCATTTTCCGGTTCCAGAGTAGCGCGCCCGTGCGGCGATCGAACGCCAGGAGATGCGCGTCCAGCGTTGCCATCAATACGGTGTTGCCGTAAATCGCCACGCCACGATTGGGTGGGCCGCAACACAGGCGCAGGTCTTTGGGGTTCTGGTGATCGTAGCGCCACAGCGTTTTCCCGGTGGCAGACTCCAGGGCAAACAACCGGTTGTAGGACGTCGTGACGTAGATAATGCCATCGTAGACGACGGGAGACACCTCCTGTTGGCCGAGTGTGCCGGTGGGCAGCAACCAGGCCAGTCTCAGGTTCTTTACTTTTTCAGGTGTGAGCGCCTTTATCGGGCTGTGCCGATAGCCGCGATCGTCGCCGTGATACTGCAGCCATTTATCGGTGTAGCTGCCGGATTTGCGCAGCATTTCTTCCGTAACCGGCCCGGCGCCCTTGCCCGTCGGTGCCGGCGCAACCCAGTGAGATGGCATTTCCACCACGTCATATTCCACCTGCATCTCTTCCTGGCCTGTGGCTGGAACGGTTGCCAGACAGATGATGGCGGCGAGGGAACTCGCAATGGCTTTACACGGGTCACTCATGTGGAGTCTTCCCTAACAGTTAATGTCCTTATAGATGTCCAAATATA
>JARRPM010000144.1:0-4190 GCA_037382865.1 Halioglobus sp.
CAGCAGGGACATGGAGCCGACACAGTGGGCAATGACCTGCATCCTGCGACCGGTAAGCCCGTGAATGTAGTCGACGGCCGCGGGCCAGTCTGTCAGTGCTATATCATCGATGGTGAAGTCGAGCTTCGTATTGCCGGCGTCCGGACTGCCCCGATAGGCGAAAAGCCACACGTCATAGCCCTCGCGCACCAGGCGCTCCACCAGATTTTCGTCCACGGTGTCGATCGCAAACGACGAGGAGGTCGCGCTGTACCCGGGCACCAGCACCACCGGTCCCCGCTCACCCCCTTCGTACCGGGTCAACTTGATCCTGCCGCCGTCCGGCAGCGTAACGGGATGCACCGAGGGGGCGGGCGCGCGCAGCGGGCGCGGTTGCCGTTGCGCGTTCTCCCTGGCGGGAAAATTTTCCAGGTCGGACAGCATATTGCCGTAGGCCTGGAACACTTTCATGCCGAAGAAGGCGGCAAACTTCATCATGTAGACCATGTTGAGCTTGTCTTCGATGACGGGGAACCTGCCGATCAGCCAGCTGATGAAGCGGCCGGGGGGCGGTGCGAGTTCGAATTTCCTGGACATCTCCACCACGTCGCTGACGTCGAGCTCGAGAATGCCCTGCACCAGAAGCTCACCGGACTCGGCGTCGCAGACCGAGGTGAAGAGGGTCGTCACGTCGGCCCAGTAGTGGGAGCCGGTTTTCTGGTGGAGGTACTTCCTCCCCGTGAACTTCACGTTCGACCGACCCTTGCGTTCGAGCAGCAGGTCGTAGCACATATCCCAGGTCTCGACCTGCCCGGGGTCGGGCGTGAACAGGCGGAACTCGCCGTTGATCACCTGCATCGGCTCCTCCGACAACAGGGGGGCCGTCACGCTGCCCTTGATATAGGCGTTGTGCGCCGGCGCAGTAGCCAGGTGTTCGACGCTGTCCGAATAGACCGTCAGATCGAACTTCATCCGGGTATCGTCGACCATGCCACGGGCGAAAGCGATCGCGAAGTCGTTGGAAATCCGGTCCCGCCGGGAGCGCTCGTCTGCAGCCAGCTTGTCGGTGATAAATCCATGCATCGATTCGGTGAACTGGATTCCCGGACTGAAATACCCGGGCCACCTTGCGACCGCCCAGTGGAACAGCCGGGTCAGCACTGGGGAGGCGAGATGGATCAGGCCGCCGGACAGCCGTGAGGAAAACGATGGCGCGGGCTCCGCATTATCCTGTTCGCCAGCCCTGGCCGGTCGGTTGTCGTCTGTCCGTGGCGGCGCGTTTGCCGGCGCCGGCCTGTCAGACCAGTCGATTTGCCATCCCCTGCTGTCCGCCAGGCGTTGACAGGCCCGCTCGGCGATGGCGCTGATCGTCAGCAGGGGATTGACGCTGAGCGCTCCGGGCAGGGCGGCCCCGTCACAGACATAAAGTCCCTCGTGAATCTCCTCCCCCTTGCCGGTGAACACCTGGCAGTCGGCGTTGACGACCCCGCTCTCCCCATCCTCCGCCATGATACAGCCACCGACCGGGTGTACCGTAATGATCTGCTCGCCATAGGCCACGTCCCAGATCGGATTCGAAATGTACTGCCCCTGTATCGCATCGGTGGCCGCTTTCATCATGTCATTGTCACGCTGGATAACCGGGCTGCGGCCTGCACCGGGCCAGTGAATCCGGATGCGGTCGTCGTCCAGCTGAAGATCCCCGCTGGCATCGTCATGACTCATCACCAGGTAGGTCTGGGTCCGGGCCACCGGCCCTGCATAGCTGTGACTGGCGAGGTCGCCGGGGCTGTTCTGAATGCTCTCGCCCAGATTCTGCGCGTCCTTCAGGCGTGATTCCGCCTGATTCAGTCCGTACTTGAGGAAGTTGCCCTCGAGCGCGTCAGAGAAAAACATCGTCGGCGGCAGCACCGAGGCCATAAGCCCGGGAATGACACCCTCCTCGATGACCATGGCGTCGTCCAGGTTCGGCGAATCGCGCATGTCAATGATGCCCGTGATACAGGGCCCCGGGCTGGTATCCGCCGCTGCCGGGTTGGCGCCCCGGCCGATGCCATAAATCGCCTCCGGCTCCGGCGGATGACTGCCCTGCTTTAGGCGCCAGTAGTTGTTGTAGCCGAAGCCCAACGCATCACCGTTGCCGGAAAACCGGCTGCCCAGCGCGGTGGAGAGCGGCAGATCGCGCTGCGCCCGCGAGCGCAGCAGAATTTCGGTTGAACCGAGGGCTCCGGCACAGAGGAACACGATCTCCGCGGTGACGGAGATGGGCCCGCCTGCATCTTCCACCGGGTTCTCCAGGCGCACCTCCCAGCCACCCTGGCCATTCCTGCCGACATCGGTCACCCGCGCCCGGGTGAAGAGCCTGGCCCCATGGGCGACCGCATCCGGCAGGTAGTTCATGAGGGTCGTGTTCTTGGCCTCGTAGTTGCAGCCTGAACAGCAGTCGCCGCAGAGATTACAGGCCTTCTGCTGCACCCCCGCGGCATTGGGACCGTCCTCGAAGGTGACATTGATCGGTGGCCGGTAAAATGGCTGCTTCATGGCCCTGGCCGATGCCTCCAGTGCATCCAGCTTGTTGAGCCGGGGGTAGCTCTCCGGGTAGGGCGTGGCACCCAGCATGCGACGCGCGCGCTCGTAGTAGGGCTCCAGGTCCTCGTAACGCAACGGCCAGCCTTCGCGGTCGAATACCTCCGGCCTGGCCTCGAGTGATACATTGGCGTTGATCAGTGAGGTCCCGCCGAGACCGCAGCCGACCAGGGCGTTGACGTCGGGGTTGACGTGAAACTCGAACAGGCCGGTGGGGCTGCCATAGCGCCCCAGTGGTGTATTGGCCTGGATCTGGGCGGCGCCCGCGGTGAGGGTGTCGGGGTATTCCCCGGGCCTTATCTCGTCACCCCGCTCCAGCAGGCAGACGTCCCGCCCTGCCCTGGCCATGCGCGAGGCTGCGATGGCACCCCCGTATCCCGACCCGATGACAACGACCTCGTAGTGGCTGCCGATCTCATCCACGGGTCGGGAAATTCGCCCGGACGACCGGCTCATGCGCTTGCCCCCATCGCGTTGCGGCCAATAGCCGGATTCTGCTCGGGGTCGAAGCTGTAACGGGCGGCGATGACTGCCCTGCGTTCGGCTGCGGCGGTAAAAGCGCGGGTGAAATCCTGCCAGTGCTCCGGGTCGAGGTGACGCTGCAGCAGACTCAGCAGGGGGTTCTCCCCATCGCTATAGCCGCCGACGCCTGCCGCGTAAACCGGCGGGGGGTCATTGTCCAGCGGATCATTGAACAGTCGCAGCGATGCGACATGGAGCGTCTCATCGACAAACACCAGTGCCGCCCCCTGCTGGCGCATCATTTTGGGGGCATCCAGCACCCAGCCCCCGGAGTTGTAGACCCCGACAGGATGGCGGAAACCGCGCGCGATCAGCTGATCCTGAAAGGGTTTGTGGGTATGGCCGAAAATAAAACTCACTGGCCTGTGCGGCAGAGACGGGTCCTTATTGACGAGCTGCCCGTGCACAGGGCCCGTCAGGTAATCTTTCAGGCCTCTCACCGCATCGGGCGTAAGCGCATACATGTAGGAACTGCGCTCGGTATCGGAAACCTTGCCGACGCCGTAATCGAGCGCGGCGGTAATGGCTCCGGTCAGGGTGATCCCCGGCGCGGCGGCCGACAGGTCACCGCTGCCGAGTGCGCCCAGATATCTGCTCATTCGCTTTCCCAGACGTTTGATAAAACCGTGCTGGGCCGCTTCATCCTGCGACATCAGGTACTGCTTTTCCGCCGCGGAGGCCATACCTGCCGCGCCGAGACTGGACCATCCGAAGTCGATCCAGGGGCCATTCTGACGCTCCAGGTTCTCCGCCGTGCGCTCGGTCGCTGTTTCGAAAACCCAGTCGGAGGCGCTGGTCATCAGCGTGTAGGTGCTCTCCACGAAGTGACCATGGTGCATGACGACCGAGCGCGCCTCGTTGGCAACGGCGAAATTGGGATACGCCGAGACCACGCGCAGGCTTTCCCGCCCGGGAAGATTGTGGATCATCGCGCTCAACAGTTCGGACTCGAGTACCGGACGGTCGAACAGGCCGGTAATCTCGAGGGGCTCGATCGGGTTGAGGCCGGCCTCTACCTGTTGCGAATAGTGGCAGTCTTTGATTCGCCGCCACAGGTGGTGGTCGTGGTTGCCCGGTATCAGCAGGATTTCATCGTCGAACAG
>JARRPM010000145.1:0-5537 GCA_037382865.1 Halioglobus sp.
CAGCCGGGCATCCGCTTTCATTGCCAGAGCGCCGCCCTCATCGAGCGTCCACAGGGTGGCTGACGTGTCATCACGCCGGCCCCGGAGCAGGAGAGGCCTTCCCTCCAGCAGGGGCCTTACGCCCCGGAACTGGAAGCTTTTAAGTTCCGCGTCGGGCCACTCGCGATACAGCGAGTCGAGCAGCAGGGTGGCGGTCAGTGGCCCCTGCACAACCAGGTCGGGGTACCCCTCCACTTTCGTGGCGTAGTCGCGGTCATAATGGATGCGGTGGCTGTTGAAGGTGAGCGCGGAATAGCGGAACAGCAGCACCGGGTCGGGTGCGATCTGTCGCGTCCATTGGGCCTCCTCGGTAGCAGGCTCCGCCTTCGGTGATCTGCTGCCGGTGGCGGCCTCGCGGTAGACTATGTCCTGCTCCTCCTCTATCGCGAGTTTGTCGTTGCAGTAGATCTGGTGCCTGATCGTGACGAAGACCAGTTCGCCGGCGCCGCCCTGTTTGTGATTTATGGATGCGATGGTCGAGACCTTGCGGGCCTGCTCGCCGACGCAGAGGGGTGACTCGAACCGAATTCTGCTGCCGGCCCACATGCGGCGCGGCAGGGTTACCGGAGGGAGGAAGCCGCCGCGTCGGGGGTGACCGTCCTCGCCCAGCTCTGACGCCGGGAGCGCGGGGAGAAAGTACAGCCAGTGCCAGAGCGGTGGCAGAGGTTCGCCGACACGGGCGCGCGGAGAGCCATAGTCCAGGGTGGCGGAGAGTCCGGCAGCGGGTCCTGGGGAAATGACATCTTCACGGCTCTCCTGCCTGCCGACCCACGCCTCCAGCGCGGTGATATCCGAATTGGTCACTTCAGAATGATCTCGGCAAACCGAGCTCCTGCGTGGCGATGAAGGAGAGAATCAGGTTGGTGGATATGGGTGCCACCAGATACAGGCGCGTATCCCTGAATTTGCGTTCGACGTCGTACTCGGCGGTGAAGCCGTAGCCTCCATGGGTTTGTACGCAGGTGTCCGCCGCCGCCCAGGCCGCTTCCGAGGCGAGCAGCTTCGCCATGTTCGCCTCGGCGCCGGCGGGCCTGCCGGCGTCGTAGAGGTCCGCGGCTTTCTGCACCATCAGGGCGGCCGCCTCGGTCTGGATATGGGCCCGGGCAATGGGGAACTGCACGCCCTGGTTCTTCCCGATGGCGCCGCCGAACACTTCGCGCTCTCGCGCGTAATGGGCGGACTTTTCGGTGAACCAGCGGGCGTCCCCTATGCACTCTGCGGCGATCAGAATCCGCTCGGCATTCATTCCGTCGAGGATGCACCTGAAGCCGTCGCCCTCCCTGCCGATCAGGTTCTCCGCCGGCACCCTGAGGTTGTCGAAGAAGAGCTCGGTACTGGCGTGGTTCATCATGGTATCGAGCGGCCTGATCGTGAGGCCGTTGCCGACAGCCTCTCGCAGGTCCACCAGCAGTACCGACATGCCGTCGGTGTGCTTGCGGCTCGCTTCCCTGGGAGCGGTTCTCACCAGCAGGATCATCAGGTCGGAGTGCTCGGTGCGGGAGATAAACACCTTCTGGCCATTGACCACGTAATCGCTGCCATCCCGCACGGCGGTGGTGCGAATCCGGGAGGTGTCCGTGCCGCTGGAGGGTTCGGTGACCCCGAAAGCCTGCAGCCGCAGGGAGCCGTCGGCGATCCCCGGCAGGTAGCGGGTTTTCTGCTCTTCGCTGCCATGGCGCAGTAGCGTGCCCATGATATACATCTGGGCATGACAGGCGCCGCCGTTGCCGCCACTGCGCTGGATCTCCTCGAGCACGGCACAGGCGGCCCCCAGTGGCAGACCGCTGCCGCCGTACTCTTCGGGTATCAGCACGGAGAGGTAGCCCGCGTCGGTGAGGGCCTTCACGAACTCGGTCGGATATTCCCGTCTGGCGTCCAGCGAGCGCCAGTACTCGCCGGTAAATGTCCTGCAGAGCCGCGATACGGCATCGCGGATTTCCGGATAGGTTCTATCGTCTGCCATCACATCTGTTCCTGGCAGAGCTGTGGGCGCGGCACCTGAAAAGCCGCTTGCTGGACGCTGTACCGATGGTCATAAAAACCAGGATCCCCCGTCCACCATGTGAGTCTGGCCGGTTACGAAGGCACTGTGGTCCGAGGCGAGGTAGATAATGGTGCCGGTGAGATCCGAGGTCTCGAGGTTGCGTTTGATCACCTGGCCCGAGGCGATCACGGCGCGCGCTTTCTCCAGTTTCTCTCCGAAAAATTCCGCGGTGCCTTCGGTCATGACCGCAGAGGGTGCCACGGCATTCACCCGGATCAGGTCGTCGCCGAGCTCCCGTGCCATGCCGCGCGTCATGCCGATAACAGCCGCCTTTGAGGCCACGTAGTCGAGGCCGTAGGGCAGGCCGTAGACGGCCGCCAGGGAGGCAATATTGATAATGGAGCCGCCGCCGGCCTCCCGCATGGGGCCTACCACTGATTTGCAGCATTGCCAGACGCCCTTGACGTTGACGTTCATGACCGCGTCCCACTGCGCTTCGTCGAGTTTTTCGAACCGCGCACCCTTGAGGCCACCGTAAAGTGCAGCATTGTTGACGAGAACATCAATCCTGCCAAAGCTCGCGACGGCCTGCGCCGCCATCGCCTCGCAGCTCTCCATACTGGTGATATCGACAACCATGGCCTCGGCGCGACCGCCGACATCAGTGATGGCCGCGACCGTTTCGCCGCAGTCGTTGATGTCGCAGGCAAGAACGGCGGCGCCTTCCCGCGCCAGTGTCTCTGCATAAGCACGGCCGAGGCCGCGAGCTGCGCCGGTGACGATGGCGACCTTGTTTTCCAGCTGGCCCATGGTGTGTCCTTAGTCAGATGAAGTTGCCAGAAGAGGAGTACTAATTAACAGAGTCACGTCTCCGGCACAACATTGCCGGTCTGCTGAGTGGTCGTGGTGAATCCGGTCTGGGGGAACGCGGACCGGGGGGCCTTCGGGGAGACGAGGCGGTAGCCGGGGTAGGGAGCGTTTCCGGTCAGCCGCGCAGTTCAGGCATGGGCGATCCTGCGGGCACAAATTGCAGGGCGAGGCCATTGTTGCACCAGCGCTCCCCCCGGGGTTGAGGGCCATCCTTGAAGACATGCCCCTGGTGCCCGCCGCAGCGGATGCAGTGGTACTCCGTGCGCGGCAGGAACAGCTTGAAATCCCGTTTGGTCCCGATATGCCCTTCGATAGGGTGGGTAAAGCTGGGCCAGCCGGTGCCGCTCTCGTACTTCGCGTCACTGGCGAAGAGCGGCCAGTAGCAGGCTGCACAGATGAAGGTGCCATCCCGCTCCTCCTTGTTCAGCGCGCTGCTGTGGCGAGGCTCCGTCGCCTCTTCGAAGAGGATGCGGAAACGGTCCGGTGGCAGCAGCCTGCGCCAGTCATCGAGAGAATTGGTTACGGGGGGGATGTCTACCGCCGCAAAAACTGGCAGGCTGAGGCTGTAGAGGGGGCTGGCGGCAAGCAGGCCGAGCAGGGTACGGCGTTTCATCTGTGATCCTCATGCTTCTCACATGGTGATGTCCCCGGTTGAAGACGGAGAATGTCAGACTATTGGACGCCGGATCAGGGGATGAGTTTCATTTTTCTCGATGACGTGTTTCTCGAGATGACCCCGGGCGGGCGTTTCCAAAAAAATGCCCGCCTTGCCGGCGGGCCTGGTTCCCTGGTTTTCAATCATGCAGCCATCGTGCAGGCTGGATCCTCACACGGGGTCGTAGCTGTACTTCTGGCCGCCCAGAGTTGCCTCGTACATGAGGCCGCCCTTGGCGACGGTAAAGATGGCCATACCCTTGCGGTAGCCTCCGGAGGCGGTTTTTGCGTCACTTTTGCCGCCGCTTGCCCCTGCCGAGGCACCGCCGCCTGTGGTGGCCTGGGCTCCGGCAGCTGCCGTGATCGCCACGGCAGTGGCCTGCGCGCCGAATTCGAAGTTTCCTGATGTAAACTCCTTAAACGCCCTCTCATCCTCGAAAAAGATGATCTGGCTGTAGACCTGGCCACCCAGTTGCAGGCCCACGGTGACCTGGGTCATGCTGGTGTTTCCGACGTGCTTGCCGCCGACGTATACCTTGCCCTTGCCGTGGGCGCCACCAATACCCATGCCCCCCTTGCCGATTGGGAAACTCCTGAATTCCTGGTTTGCTAATCGAGGGTGATCTGCCGAGGCAGCTGAACGGATGGTAAGCTTGGTATGTAAACCGGGTTTTTGCAAGTATTTTCCCGGGAGGTCTCCCGCCTCAATTGACCCCGGTCCGGCTTTCCTGCAGCGATCGCGGGGATACTTGCGCGAAACCGGATTTTACTCTACGAAAGAGACAACGCCGCCAGAAATGCACCCGCTAAACCGATACCCAGCAGCAGGGCATAGGCAAACTGTATCGCCAGTGATTTACCAATAGCGGCCATAAGGCCCGAGCCGTAGGCACGTTTCAGGGCCAGTGGCAGGTAGGCCAGGAAGAGGATAATGATCACGGCGTCGGCGTGGAGACGGGTTCGTTCCAGGGCCGCCCCGAGCAGGTACATCAGGTAGGCAAAACTGTGAAAGTGAAGTGAAAATACGACATGCTGCAGGTAGTGGAACGGTGAGAGCAGATACGCCACGCGGATCAGCAGGGCAAACAGGGGCAGCAACAGAAACATTATCTGCGGCAGGTAGTCGAGGGCTTTGGCCACAAACGATTGGGGGTCGCGGTTAAATTTACGGGCATTTTCCTGCATGTGCCCCTCGAGTCGCCGCAGCCAGTCGGGGCTGTTTTCATCTGTAATGACAATAGTGGGCTCGTCCTCTGGGCTGGCAGAGGGCGCCGCGCTGATGGTGCCCGCGTCTCCCGACACCAGTGGTCCCTCCCCGCTGGTAGCGTCTGCGGTCGCCGCTGGTTGTTCGACGCTGATCTGGATCACGCTGTTCCCGGCCTGTTGGAGCACGAGAAACAACAGGAAACTGATGATCAGGTAGAGCCGCAAGGGCGGAACATACCTGGCCCTGTGGCCAGCCATGTACTCCGCCGACAGGAAACCCGGCCTGAATAACAGGGGTATCAGGGTTCTCCAGAGCCGGGAATCCCAGCTGAAGAGCTCATCTGCAATTTCCGCTAGCAGCCCTGAGAAGGTGAGCTCGCGCCGGCCGGCGCGTTGGCCACACTGGTGGCAGTACTCCCCGGCAAGGATGGCGTCGCAGTTGAGGCAGTGTCGCTTTTCGTCAGTCATCGTGATGCTGGACTTGCCGTTGGCTCCCTTGCAGCTGTCGTCAGTTCGTCCCGAGGCCGAACCCCGGGTGCGAAATCTGACCGGCCGGCGCTGCGGGCGCCCGATCGCGGCCTACGCTTTTTCCAGCGGGCGCCAGTGGGCGAAGCCGAACAGCATGGTCTGGATAAAGTGATTCAGCAGAGAGCCTTCCGCATTCCGGAGCGTCTTGAATTTGAACAGGAACTCCACGAAGTGAACCGCGACGAGCACGCCGAAAACCCGGGCAACTGTCAATGACAGGCTGGCACCCACATCGAAGACCGCGATACCCGCCATG
>JARRPM010000146.1:0-7461 GCA_037382865.1 Halioglobus sp.
CGGCGCTAGTGACGGGAAACATCGCCTGCACCGCAAGAATGTTTTCTAATCCCTCTGGTAGCTCGTAACCAGCCGGAGATTTGAAACCGCTGGGATATTTACTATCGATCTCAACACGACCGTCATGAAACAATCTCGTCACTTCTTTACTACCGAGCATGAAAATAGGTGGCGCGTTTCTGGGTACCCGCTCATGTATTGCGTCTATCCCATTTCCTGTATTTCTGGTAACTCCAAGTCCGTTGCCGCCTTCTCCCACAGGTAGCGAAAGCCCGTCTCCCGTATCAGTGAGCGCATGATGACAGGTGGCGCAGGAGATATTCCGATTGCCACTCAAGCTTTTGTCATGGAAAAGTAGTTTGCCCAAATAAACTTTTTCAGGATTAGGATCACCATAATCCACGAACTCGATAACATCCGTAGCTCTTGCTTGTGAATGCATACCCAATAATAAAGGTGATAACAGTATAGATAATGCAAGCGTTCCAAAAACGCTTGAATCAAAATTAAATTGAGGCTTCATCTTTTTTACCGCAGAGAATGGAGTTACCGCTGGGAGGAAATATTATCTACACTGATGCAAATATCCACATATATTTTAAGTATAATTAAGTTTCTTGGTCTATTGCCTGCGTCAAATTGTCGCACCTGAGTGTCAGTGATAATAAAAAAGAGCAGGCTCGGGAACACTCGGATTCTTAAAACCAATTGTCCCGATAGTGGTGAAAGCAGACTTCCCTGCCTTGATCAGACATGGGGGTATCGCCCCCTTTTATCGGACTGCAATGCTCAAACTTGCGCGAAAATTTTCCCTCGCGCACGCGAGCTTCTTTATGCCGAAGAAAACGTCGGAAGCGCACGCGAGCTTCTTTATGCCGAAGAAAACGTCGGAAGTGTCAGAACTGACGGTGACCGGTCCGTGCACGGCAAGTTCGGTTAGGAGTTTGTTTCACAGTGTCGCATCCGTTTGTGGAGCGATTGATCGGCAGTATACGGCGTGGCTACTGGATCAAACCTTGTTCTAGACTGCACGGATCTGGAGAACAAGCTTCTAGACTATCAGGCCTATTAAAACGAGTACCGATGCAATGCTTGTCAGGCAGGCGCGACGCCAGTTGATTCAGGCAGAGTAAATATCGTTGCACTCACCGACTATCGGTGGAAGAAGCATTGTCGCGGAGTATTTCAGTTGCCGGTAGCGGCTTGAAATTGGAATTCGCCAGGTACAAGATCATGTTCGAGCGGTCCAGCAGTGATATCAGCATTGGCAGGAATATAGATGAAGCGATTGAGCTCGCCATGGCGTATGGCCCAGCCGGTGAAATCATTCGTCTTGCGGAAGCAGAAGGTGAGAAACTCAAACCGAAGGTGATGAATGGATTGCGAAAAGTGCTTGGTAACTATGTTCGCGAAAACGGCAGTGTCTGGGCGCCATCCAGCGCATGGTTAGTTTCTGCTTACAATCCGCGGTAGGATTTGCGGGGCAGGATGAGGAATTCTGACAATGGATTTTCCAGAAGTATTGGTAGGCTTGACCGAAATTGCCGTTGCGCTGGCCGGCTTTACCGGCGTGGTGGTGGTATTTGGCAGCCGCAGTGCAGGAAGCTGGCTTCCGGGAGATCGTTTGCGTCTGGGATTTCTGCTGGAGGCCAGCCTCACTGCCGGAGGTTTTTCCCTGTTGGCCCTGGTTTTTTACATCAGTATTCACAATGCCTCGAACGCCTGGGCAATCGTCAGCTTGCTGTGGGCCCTGTACATGGTGTACTCCCTATATAAATCACATCAACTGATAAATGAAAATCTTGAGCACCACCACGATGTAGACAAAACTGCCAACCATATCGTTTTTGTCCTGTTTTCCTCACTGATTGTCTTGCAGCTTTTCAATGTATTCCTTTGGCGTGAGTTCGCACCCATCTTGGTCGCACTTGTGCTGAATCTCGCCGGCGCGGCTATGCAGTTCGCGCGATTGATTCGCTCGGCGTTTCACGAATAGTGGGTATCGCCGAGTCAATCTCCCGAAACGGTGTTGGCAGGTTACTTCCCCGTAATTACTGGAATCGGTAAATGAGCATTAAAATCGGTCATCGATCCCACCCGGCACGCACAGGCAACTCTTTCGAGGGTACTGACAAGTTAAATCGTTGATTGCATGGAAACTCAGGCTCTGGATGTCAGGCAACCGCCCTGCTCCATTCAGCGAACGCACTGGTCCTGAGGTTCCGATAATGCTGAGCCCTGACCAGATGCCTGCCTAGATTGAACAAGTTACTAACCGCAGCATGAGTACCAAGGAATCTCTGCGCCTGCCTGACAGATTTGAACCGTCGCATCCCTCGCTCCCGCACCCTGGTCGGCTCATGCGATTGCTCTGCTCGGCTATTAGCATACCGGTCAGTGACATGAATGGCTTCAGGAATAATTTCTCGATGGGCAACCGAAAATCACTTTGCAGCTAATCCATTCGCACCAGTGGTGAGATCGATTTCCTCGACTTTCGTGAGCCGACCGTCAGAGCTTACCTGATAACCGAAAATCTTTTGAGCTCCTGAGCTCAAAGCATAAAGATAACGACTGTCATTGGTGAGCGCTTCGTCGATGACACCGCCAATCGCATCGGCGTTAACGTCATACGAAATGGTACCGTCTCTGTCGATACTGAAGAGTGAAATGTTGCCGGTCCCGGCATTGGTGGTATATGCGTAGCGTCCATTTTCTGTGACGACCAGCCAGCAGACGCCAGCCTGGAAGTTTCCGACAACCGAACTTATTACCTCAAGATCGCCATCCGGATAGACCTTATATGACGAGGCTGAACTGGTGCCGGCCTCTGAGACGTACAGCCGGTTTCTTTTACTGAAGGAAAAGCCAAACGGTACGGTTCCTGCTGAGTCGAAGATTGTGGGAGGGCGTGCTAGCCCGACGTCATCGACGACAAAGGTGTCGATTTTAGATGTATCCTTTTCTGCCACTACTAGGACATTGCCGTCAGTGCTGAACCCAATCTGGGCAGGCGAAGTGTTCGCTGCGCTCAGTGGCTGTGTCGAACCTGCCAATGATTGCAGCATCCCATCCGGCTTGATTATAAATCCGTTGATATTATCCTCTCCGCCCACGGCTCCTCCCGCATTCAGTACATAAAGCAGGTCTCCGTCTACGGTAAGGCTAACCGGCTGCAACCCACCTGAATCAACAGAGCCTATGAATTCCAGACCGTGCGGTTTGACCTTAAAAACCGATATCGTATTGCTGCCGGCATTCACGACATACAACCACTGATTGTCAGAAGTGAGAAGAACTCCTCCCTGGTTTCCGAGTCCGCCTCCTGTCCCAATTCCGCCTGTTTCAAATTCCCCGACAGGAGATAGTGACCCGTTTGCTGATCGGTCGAATACCAGCACTTCATTATTCGAAATCGAGTTGGTCATAGTATATACGGCACCTGGGGAATCCATCCTCTTTGCCATAACCAGCCCGGCGGATGAAAGAAATAAAAATGTAACAACTAAACAACTAAAAGTAAAGATTTTATTCGCATGTTGAAGCTCCCAAAAAAGTGTAAATTCAAACACTTTAGTTTTGAATGTATAAACAATTCATCGCTTTAGCGCATGATCAACATTAGGCGACAGAGATCACAGAGCTGTAACAAAAGTATTACTTTTTATTAACAAATGCGTAAACCGCGGACCCATGCATGGCTAAATACTATTTCGTTAATGATATCAGTGGCTTAGCCATTGCGCTCTTCGTCGGCCGTCACTCTTTTCGGGAAGCAATTCACGCTGCTGTGAAGCCAATGGGACTGCTACAGCGGCTAAAAACCAACCCGGCGCACCCGGCGCCAATCCAGCACTGCCAAGCCCTTGTAATACCTCACCCCGCGTCGGGTGCGACGGGTGTGTCGGGTTTATCTGCAGTTTCTGTCCCCGGGGGTATGCCCCTTTTGCATCAGGCCTGGCGAATAATCTGCCCGTGAGATTCGAAGGAGTTCTATAAAGGGCCTGGAAAGGGAGATGGCCGCTTTGTTGGGGAAAGAAGTATATTTAGATGCTGAGTGTAACCGTTGAAAATGACGGCAGTACACCTATATCCGCACTCTACTCGCTATAATGCGTTTCGCTTTTGCATTACCGGATACGTTTCCAAGAGGGAGGACCGCAAATGACCCAACCGGTACGAGCCTCAGATAAGCCTTACGCAGTGGAAGTAGAAGCGGGAAAATCATATTTCTGGTGCGCCTGTGGACGAAGTCAATCACAGCCTTTTTGTGATGGTTCACATAAAGACTCTGGTTTTACACCCGTTAAGTATGAAGCGCCCAAATCAGAAAAGGTCTTTTTGTGCGGTTGCAAGAATACGAAATCCCAGCCGATGTGCGATGGAAGCCATAAATTATAGCAATTCACAGTTGCAGAAAGTGTAGTCCATACAATCCTCGTTTCTGGCAACTTAACTTCTGATGGCAGCAACAGCCTGCCACCCGAGATCAAGCTACCGCTCTGTCCCAATCAGCGAACGCACTTTCCCTGAGGTTCCGGTAATGCTCTGCACCAACAAGGTGCCTGCCGAGGTTGAATAGATTGCTGACCGCTGCGTGATTATTCAGGAATCGCTTTGCCTGCCCGACAGACTTGAACTTTCGCATCCCCCGCTTTCGCACTCTCGTCACCTCATGCGACTGCTCTGCCCGATTGTTGGCATACTGGCCTGTCACATGGATCGCTCCGCGAATTACTTCCCGGTGTGCAACGGGATAGCTGCGCAGCTTATCTGTCACGATCTTCCTGAGCTCACTGCCATGGCTTCGTAACAAGCGTCTGAAGAATCGCTTGGCCGCTGCCCAATCCCGCTTTGCCTGGAGGTAAAAATCAACCACCTCGCCATACCCAAAGCACTTCGCGGGGCAGGCTCTCCTGATCTACGGCTCGCCAGAGATAATGTTGCTTGCCGTTGATCTGAATGGTCCGGCACACCGGCGAAAACCTCGTCGATGAAGATGGTGTCGACGTATCCGCGATTATTCCGCTTTAGCCGCTTAGCATACAGAGTCCCGAACTTGATACACCAAGGGCGGATTCATTCCCGGGTGTAAATAATCCCTCCCTCGGCCAGCAGATCTTCGATGTCTCTGTGACCGAGGTCGAAGCGGTAGTACAGCCAGAGAGCCTGCCCCACGAAGTGCTTTGGGTACAGCATAACTGATGATATCGGGGGGGAGTCGATGGCGCTTATAAATACACATGCGCCGATTCTATGAATTTGGGCGAGTTAACGTGGCAATACTCGCGCCGAAATTCTTCGATAAGATTATTAGATTGATTTTTGGCGCCAGGCTGACGGCGTGGTACCGAACCAGCGTCGAAAACTTCGAGTAAAGGAGCTTGAGTCGCTATATCCGAGCAGTTGCGCGATAGTTGTCAGCTCCAGTCGGGTGGTCGTGAGGTAGTGGCAGGAGAGTTCGCGGCGCGTGTCTTCGACAATCTCGTGAAAGCTGGTGTCCTCCCTTTGCAAACGGTTTTGCAACGTACGCGAGGTCACGCCAAACATCTCGGAAACCCGCCTCAGCGAACATTCGGCCGTGGCTAGCAGGTCCCTGACGACGCGTTGGACCTGCTCATGCAATTGGCTGCCGGAGCGGCTTTCCAGGGTGCTCATGTACTCCCGGAATAATTCTGCAAGGCGCGGGTTGTAATCAACTATTGCGGTTTTCGGAACTTCGCCCGGGACCACAATGCGTAGACGGTCATGGCCGAAGCTGAAGGATTCTGCATCCAGCCATGGATACTCAGTCAGGTCTGAAGGTTCTGGGTAGGGAAACTCATAGCGCAATGCGCGAGTTTCTCTTCCAGCGAGCGCTTTCAGCAGGTTTCTTCCTAGCGCAGCTGCCACATCGACGGCCTGCGGGCCACCTTCTTTGGTCGGGTCCGGGATGTAGTACTCGATGCAGTAGTGGTCCGTCTCGTAGTAGAGCGATATGGCGCCGTGCTGATCGTGCAGGTGCAGGTACCTGGCCAGCAGTTCAAAGGCGGCGCCCACGTCTGGTGCCTGCTGCATGGCCAATCCGACCAGGCCGAGGGACTGAGCCTGTAACTGGCGGGCCATGCGCAAGCCAAAACGCTCACACCCGGTTGCAACGACGGCCGTGCTCAGCAAGCGTCGGAACGTGGGGTAGGGGATAAAGGCGTCGGAAAGTTCCAGACCTTCGGGATCGAAGCCTGCCTGCTGACACACCCGATTCGGGTCCTTACCCAGCAATTCCACGGTGGGGGCGTAAAAGGGTAGAAGGCCTACTCGAATCAGTTTGGGCATCTCGACAGGTCGTCCAGTCTCGGCTTTCGTCTATTGTCAATTTCCGGTGTGAACTGTCAAGGTCGCCGGCCGGCCTGCGGTAGTTTTCGTGTATCGCTAAATATACTGGCTGAACTGCCAAGCGCGCACCGTATTGATCTGCCATAATCCGCAAATGCCCGCTACCGGTTTGGGCAGCATTCCATCCAGAACATGAGGCATGGCGCGATGAACAATCTATTCTCTGTGGCAGACAAGGCAACACTTGTGACGGGTGGCACCTCCGGTATCGGCAGGGCGGTGGCCAGCCATTTTGTGAGTCAGGGTGCGAAGGTCGCCATCTCGGGGCGTCGCGAGAGTGGCGCCGGGATCGCGACTGAAATCGGTGCCCGGTTTATCCAGGCGGACGTTTCCAGCCTGGAGTCAAACAAACAGATGATACAGAGCGCGCATGAATTGCTGGGTAAACTCGATGTTCTGATATTGAACGCCGGTGTCGGGCCGCTGGAAAAAACGATTGAAGCCCTCTCGGTTGAGGAGATGCGCGATAGTTTTGCGCTCAATTTTGATGCCGTGTTTGCGGGCATCCATCATAGTATTCCCTATCTCAATGAAGGCGCGTCTATTATTGTCACGTCTTCTGCTGCCGCACTGACGACGGCACCTACTTACGGCGCCTACAGCCCCGCAAAAGCGGCTTGCCTGATGCTCGCGCGCACCGCGGCGACAGAGTTCGGCGGGCGCTTTCGCGTGAACTGTGTATTGCCGGGCCCGTTCGCTACCGAAATGCTGACGCCGGACGACCACGAGTACCAGATGGCGAAGACGCTATCGCCGATCGGTCGCCTGCGCGCTGCGGAGGAAATCGTTGGTGCGTATCAGTTTCTGGCCTCCGAGGCCAGTTGTTGTACCACCGGGACATTCATTGCCTGCGACGACGGTCTTTCCGCTGGCACCAGCATGAATGCACTGATGGCTATTTCTCAGGCGCATTGACCTGACACGGTCACCACAGAGGATGATAATCATGCCAGTCACACATTTCGCTTCCCCGGGAGCGGCCAGAACCAACAAGATCGTCTCTGCAGAAGATGCCGTACGCCTTATTCATGACGGGGATACGGTGGCCACGGGTGGCTTCGCCGGAGTAGGTTTTGCGGAAGAAATCGC
>JARRPM010000147.1:0-4050 GCA_037382865.1 Halioglobus sp.
TTTATGTAATGCTTTCTCTAATCACCGACTGGACGGGCCCGTCCAATGAGTGACCATACCGACAAGAAATCCACTTCCCACCGCAGCACAAGCCTCAAAGCCGGGGCGCTTGCCACCGCTGCCGGCCTGGCTGCGACGCTCAACGTTCAGGGAGCCACCGATCTCGAAACCTTCTACCGGGCGATCGACAGGTATGCGGACTACAACGCATTCATCAGTGTCGATCGCGACCTGCAACCCGTCGCCGCCGACCCCGGCAGGCCGCTTGCGGGAATGGTGATATCGGTCAAGGACAATATTCACGTGGCGGGCATGCCCAACACGGCGGGCACTCCGGTGCTGCGCGATTTCATTCCACAGTCTGACGCGGGCGTCGTGGAGAGACTCAGGGCAGCCGGCGCCCTGATCATCGGCAAGAACAACATGCACGAACTGGCCTACGGCATCACCAGCAACAACGCCGCCTTCGGCGCGGTTAAGAACGGCGTCAATCCCGCCTACATGGCCGGCGGCAGCAGCGGTGGCACGGCAACGGCTGTGGCCCTGGGAATGGTGACAGCCGGTATCGGCACCGATACCGGAGGCTCAGTGCGCATCCCGGCGGCCCTGAACGGCCTGGTCGGCTTCAGGCCGACCACCGGCCGCTATCCGGCCACCGGGATGACGCTGATTTCCAACACCCGGGACACGGCGGGCCCGATTACGCGCACCGTAGCCACGGCCGCGCTGCTCGATGCGGTTATGAGCGGAACCGGGGAGGAAGCCGGCATCGCACATCTGCCGGGGCTGCGCCTCGGCGTCCCGCGGTCAACCTTCTATGACGACCTCGACCCGGCTGTCGATGCGGTCATCGCCGCTGCACTGGCCAGGCTGGCGCGCGCCGGCGTGACACTGGTGGAAGCAGACCTCGACACCGTTCCCGAACTCAACGAGAAAGTCAGCTTTCCGATAGTCCTGTACGAGACCTCCCGCCTGCTGCCCGCTTACCTGGCGCACCACCTGCCCGGCACCACACCGGATCAACTGGTAGCCGGCATTGCCAGCCCGGACGTGAAAGAGATCGTGGGAGACGCCCTGGCCGGCGCCGTTCCCGAGGCGGCCTATAGAGAGGCCCTCGAGATTTACCGCCCCCGCCTGCAGCAGGCCTATGCCGACTATTTCAGGAAATACCGGGTGGAGGCGGTGATCTTCCCGACCACCCCCCTGCCCGCGCGGCCGCTGCAGCAGGATATGTCAGAGGTGCGGCTCGGCGACGAAAACGTGCCGACGTTCCCGACCTACATCCGCAATACCGATCCCGGCAGCAATGCGGGCATACCGGGCATCAGCCTGCCGGCCGGCGTCTCCCCGGAAGGCCTGCCGGTCGGTATCGAACTGGACGGTCCTGCGGGGAGCGACCGTCGACTGCTGGCGATCGCCGCCGCAGTCGAGGCGGCCCTCAGGGCGGAGTGAGCTGTCGCCTCACGGCGAGATCTGCAGGGTTTTCTCACTGACCGCGACGGCTTCCACCGCCTCGCGGGTGAACGGCACCGTTTTATAGGCGAAATCGGCATAGATCGGCAGCTGGTCACTGGCGTGCGGGTCGGCGATTCCAGCGGGAGAAACGAACCCCGACTGCCCGGGCGGCACGACGTCGCGGGCCATGATGCCCTCACCCGTGGCCACAAAGAGGTTGTTCTCGCTGCCCCGGTTCATGTAGGCGGGCAGCCGCTGCGTCGCGGACGCCAGCGCCTGGGGCACACCCCGGAAATTGGAGGGCCGCCACTCCATGGGGCTGGGGGCGAGGCGCCAGGCGTGCGCCCGGGGGCCCTGCGCCGCAGCGAGTTCACGGACCGCGTTGCTGAAACTGCGCCGGATGTAGATCCCCGGATCCTCACCGTTGAAGAAGTCGAAGTCCGGCGTCCGCCCCCCAGCGAGGGCATCCAGGTTGCGCACCAGGGCCTTCGCACCCGGCGGGTTGGGTATGGAAGGCCCCAGCGGCGCATTGGGGTAATTGGTGGCGGCGTAGAGATGGAAATAGGCCTCGCCGATATCGTCGCGGAGGGCGTCCACCAGCAGCAGCCGGAGCCAGGCCTCCATCAGCGCCACCGCAGGTCCGTAGCCGCCCGCCTGATCCAGCTGCCACAGGCCGTCCCAGTCGCGCAGGATGGCCAGGGCCTCCCGCTCCTGCGTGCCGGCGCCGGCGCCCTGCCAGGCGGAGAAAAGGTAAGGCAGCATGAAGGGCGCGTTGACGTCGGCGTAGGACGTTATCCGGTTGATATCGCTCACTGCGGCGACGGTTCTGGCGGGCATCCCTTCGATGAGATCGAACAGGATGCGGCTGCGATCCGCCCTGCCCCAGGTATAGGTCCACAGGTCCGAGCTTATCCAGTCACCCGCCGGCCGGTTGTTCCAGTTGGCGATGTAGCCCTGGTCGGGGTTGCGCACCGTGGGGTTGTCGCTGTAGGGGCGACGGCCCGGCCAGTCCAGGGAGCCGTCACCGGGCACGGGCAGCCGGGGATCGTGCCCCTGCGCCCGCCTCGGGTATTTCCCGGCGTGGACGTAGCCCAGATTGCCCTGCCGATCCATGGTGTAGATATTGATGTTCGTCCCCATGGCACCGATGCGCGCATGCGCCGCATCGAGTGAGTTGTCGGTCGCCAGGAAGGTCCAGGCCATCAGGCTGGAGAGCTCATGCCCCTCCCAGGTCCGGGCTCGCGCCACCGCCACGGAAGCAGCAGGGTCGTAGTGCAGCACCATGCCCTGTGCCGAGCGACGGGCGGTCACCGTCACCGGCCCGGAATCTCTCACCGCGATCGTCTCGGGCCAGGTTTCCAGCCGCCGCCAGCCGCCGTCGTAGCGGTAGCGCAGGGGGTTGTCCGGGTCGAGTTCGAGCACGAATTCATCCGACTGGTCGCTGATACCCGCCGTGCTGCCCCACGCGATTGCGTTGTTGTGGGCAAACAGGAGACAGGGCAGGGCCAGCAGGGTGTTGCCCGTCGCGTCGAAATCCCCCCCGTGCAGGCCCACGCCGTAGACGTAGCCCGGCACGCTGAAACCGAACTGCGGCCCGTTGAGGAGGGCCGCGTGTGCGTCGGCGAGGTCGCGCACTGCCCAGTAGTTGCTGGCGCCGGTGTACTCGGGGTGATAGGCGAATCCCCGGTCGGCCAGGCGCGCGCGTTGAACCGCGGCGAGAGCGGGATCGTCGGTCAGCCCGGCGAAGCGACCATCGTCCCTGTAGGCCACCCGCGCCAGCGGCCCCACAGCGGCCAGGGCATCGAGGTAGTCAGGTCGCGAAAGCCCGGGGACGGGCGCCGCTGCGCCGGCGCGCGGCACCGTGGTCGGCGAGTCGGTGTCGAGCAGCCATTTGCTGGCATTGAAGATACGCCAGGCCTGCTCTTTGCCGTGGCGCTGCTCGAGGGCCCGCAGCAGGGCCAGGTTATCCCGCTCTGAATTGAAATCAGAGTAGCGGTGGGCGATGGAGCCGACGAACAGCATGGCGACGTCGTACGCGCTCCAGGGCTCGGGCAGGAAATCGTAGTGGGTGAACTCGGCAGGCAGCAGCTCTGACCTGCGCGCCAGGACCTCATCCAGCCTGGCGTTGAAGCCCTCGGCGTAGGCCGCCAGAATCTCGCGCTCCTGCTCCGGCAGTGCCTGCAACTGGCGCCGCACCGCGCGGTGGTCATAGCTGGTGCGCAGCTGCGTATCGAGCGCCAGGAAGTCGGCGCCCAGCACCTCCGCCACCCTGCCCTGGGTCGTCCGCCTGAGCATCTACATCTGGAACAGGCGGTCCACCGCCACGGCGTAGCCGTAACCGTAGAACACGCCGCGATTGCTGTCGGCGAAAATGTGTGGGGTGTGGTGCGCATCCCGATAGATGGTGACTGTCTCGCCACCGACCATACCCGTCCGGGTACCGCTGCAGGCCACCAGCGTCGTCAGCAATGCCGCCCAACTCAGCCGGATTATGACTCTCATGTGACTCCTCTTCGTAAAAAAAGGGCCACGCTGGGTGGCCCTTGTCCTGAAAAAATCGACGATTACCGGGCGGCTACATCGACCAGGTCACGG
>JARRPM010000148.1:0-6924 GCA_037382865.1 Halioglobus sp.
GCGCTCAAGCCGGGATAAGTTGCCAGGATCGAGGCCTCGGGCAGGGGAGACATTTTCACCAAGCGGATTTCGGGCCGCGACTGAAAATGTCTCCCCTGCTCGGGGCCGGCAGGCCGAGCCACTCCCGCCATTGTGCGGAGAACCTTTTTCTCGGGCTCTGCACCTAGACAGTGTTGTTCGATCTCGCGGGTCTAGCCGAGCAGGAATGACTGAAAGTGAAATTTGTAGACGAGGCAAGCATCAAGGTCTTCGCCGGCAAGGGTGGCAACGGCTGCCTCAGTTTCCGGCGAGAGAAGTATGTGGCCAAGGGAGGTCCCGACGGGGGTGATGGCGGCGATGGCGGCAGTGTCGTCCTGGAGGCCGACAGCGCTCTCAATACACTGGTCGACTTCCGCTACCAGCGCAGTTTCCGCGCCGAGAGCGGCGAGGCGGGGCGCGGTCGTAACTGTACCGGGAGAAGCGGCGAAGACCTCGTGCTGAAGGTGCCCGTCGGCACCACGGTGCTCGACGAGGATACCGGCGAGACCCTCGGTGACCTGCAGGAGGCCGGGCAGCGGCTGGTCGTGGCCCGGGGTGGCTTTCACGGCCTGGGCAACACCCGCTTCAAATCCAGCACCAACAGGGCCCCGCGCCAGACCACTCCGGGTACCGACGGCGAGATGCGCGACCTCAAGCTCGAGCTCAAGGTGCTTGCCGACGTGGGACTGCTCGGCCTGCCCAATGCCGGTAAATCGACGTTTATCCGGGCCGTCTCCTCTGCCAAACCCAAGGTGGCGGACTATCCCTTTACGACCCTGGTGCCCAACCTCGGCGTGGTCAAGGTGGAGGCCCACCGCAGTTTCGTGGTGGCGGATATCCCCGGGCTGATCGAAGGCGCCTCGGAAGGTGCCGGGCTCGGCATCCGTTTCCTCAAGCACCTGACCCGCAACAGGATTCTCCTCCATATCGTCGATATGGCGCCCCTCGACAGCAGCGAGCCGGCGGCCGATGCCCTGGCGCTGGTCAGGGAGCTGCAGCGCTTCAGCCCGACTTTGGCGGAACGGGATCGCTGGCTGGTGCTCAACAAGATCGACCTGCTGGACGAGGAGACCCTGGCAGAACGCCGGGAGACGCTGCTGGCGGCGCTGGAATGGGATGGCCCCGTGTACGCGGTTTCCGCCATCAGCGGAGCGGGAACAGCGGCCCTGTGCGGCGACCTGATGACCTGGCTGGAACAGCGGCGGGCCGAAGAGGAAGCGGACCCCGACCTGGCGGAGGCCGAGCAGCAGATGCAGCGGCGCATGCAGGAGGAGGCCAGGGCGCGGATCACCGCACTGCGCGCCCGGCGCCACGGTGAGAAAGAGGACGACAGCGATGACTTCGACGACGATGATTACGACGTCGATGTGGAATACGTACCCTGAGTCATGAGTGAGAGAACTGAAATCGCCGATGCCCGGCGCTGGGTGGTCAAGGTTGGCAGCGCGCTGCTGACCGACGACGGCCGCGGACTGGACGAGACCATGATCACCGCCCTGGTGGCGCAGCTCGCCGGCCTGAGGGAGCGGGGGAGAGAGGTGGTGCTCGTCTCCAGCGGTGCCGTCGCCGCCGGGGTCGTGCGCCTCGGCTGGCGGACGCGCCCGACCCTGCTGCACGACCTGCAAGCCGCCGCTGCCGTCGGTCAGTCCATACTGGTACAGAGCTACGAGACGGCATTCAAGCGCCATGGGATCGTATCGGCCCAGGTGTTGCTGGGGCACGATGACGTGATCGCGCGGGACCGCTACCTCAACGCCCGCGGCACGCTCAATACCCTCCTCTCCCTGAGTGTCGTCCCCGTGGTCAACGAGAACGATACGGTGGTGACGGACGAGATACGCTTCGGCGACAACGATACGCTGGCGGCCCTGGTCGCCAACCTTATCGACGCCGATGCCCTGTTGTTGCTGACCGACCAGCAGGGGCTGTACGAGGAGGACCCGCGGTTCAACCCCGAGGCGGTACTGGTGCAGACCAGCGACGTCCACGCGCCGGGGCTGGACGCGATGGCGGGGGAGGGGGGCGCCCTCGGTCGCGGCGGCATGGTGACGAAACTGCGCGCCGCGCGCCTTGCCGCGCGCTCCGGCACCGAGACCATCATTGCCGGCGGCCGGGTGGCGAATGTCATCCAGACCGTGACCGGCGGCGGCAATATCGGAACCTGGCTGCGCACCGGCAAGCAACCGCAGAATGCCCGCAAGCAGTGGCTGGCCAGCATGGTGCAGATCCAGGGTAGCGTCGAACTCGATGAGGGCGCTGTGCGCGTGTTGCGCGAATCCGGACGCAGCCTGTTGCCGGTAGGCGTGCGCGGGGTGGAGGGGCGCTTCGGGCGCGGGGACCTGGTCTCCTGTCGCGACGGGGAGGGGCGCGAGATCGCCCGTGGGCTTACTAACTACAGCGCCGAGGAAACCCGGCGGATCATGGGCTCAGCCTCCCGGGAGATAGAGGGCATTCTCGGCTACGCGGGCGACGAGGAGCTGATCCACCGGGACAACCTGATCCTGGTCTGAGCCAGCCCGGGGCCAGCTCAGACAGTGTGAACAGGCCCTAGCTGAGCCAGCGGCCCAGGGGCGTCTTCACCCAGATAAAATCCATCAGCTTCTTCATCCCCTCGGCATTTTCGGCGCTGTAGGGATAGGCGTTGCGCATCTTGCCCCCGAAGCGGTCGATCACGATCGGCATTTCGTGGCAGTAGGCGCGCAGACCTTTTTTGCCGTTGACCTGGCCGAGCCCGGACTGCTTCCTGCCGCCGAAAGGGGCTGCCGGGATGCCGTAGCTCACGGCCATGTCGTTGACGCTGCAGGAGCCCGTGTCGATGGCCGTGGCGAGCCTGTAGCCCTTCTCCTTGTCCCGGGTCCAGACGTTGCCGTTGAGGCCGAATTCGGAGTCGTTGGCCAGGCGTAGCGCCTCCTCCTCGCTCGCCACCTTCTGGATGCAGAGGATCGGACCGAAGGTCTCCAGCCGCATGATGTCCATCTCGTTGCTGACGTCGGTGATCACGGTGGGCTCGTAGTAGAGCCCCGCCAGCTCCGGATTGCGGCGACCGCCCATGAGGATGGAGGCTCCCCTGGCCCGGGCGTCCTCGACGTGGGCCTCGATGATGGCCATCTGCCGGTCCCAGAAGACGGCGCCGACATCCTCCTCCCAGCCGTGTTGTGGCCCCTGGCGCAGGAGCCTGCCCTTTTCCAGGACCAGGCGGAGGAACTCGTCGTAGACCTCGGCGACCACGTAGATCCGCTCGGTACCGCAGCAGTAGTGGCCGGTGTTCATGCACGATCCCAGCCAGGCGCCGTCGGCGGCGCGGTCCAGGTCGGCATCGGCACAGACGATCATGGCATCGTTGCCCCCGAGTTCCAGGGTGCAGGGGATGAGCTGTCTGGCGCAGGCCTCGGCGACCTTGCGGCCGGTCGCCACGCTGCCGGTGAAGGAGACCTTGTCCACGCCCCCTTCGACGATGGCCGCGCCCGTGGCGCCGTCCCCCAGCAGCACCTGCAGCACGCCGTCCGGCAGGCCCGCCTCGGTGAAGATGGTCTCCGCCAGCTTCGCCGAAAACGGGGTGACCTCAGAGCCCTTGGCGACCACGGTGTTGCCCGCCAGGATGGCCTGGACGGCCTGATTCATCACCAGCACGAAGGGACCGTTCCAGGGGGTGATCAGCCCGATCACCCCCAACGGCTTGTAGACGATGCGCAGCTGTTTGGCGATGCCTATCACACCGTGAACCTTGCGCTTGCGGGGCGCGAGAAATTTGCCGGCGTTTTTAGCGTAATAGCACAGCGAGTCAGCCACCGAGAAAACCTCCATGGTCATTGCATCGGTCCTCGCCTTGCCGGTCTCCGCCACCACGGTGTCGAGGATCTCGTCCTGCCTTTCCAGGACGATCTCCAGGGCGCGCTGCACGATGGCCGCACGCGCTTTCATTCGCCGGTCGGTTCCAGGGTCACCGGGCTGCGCAGTTGCAGGTGTCGGCGGGCATCGTCGGATTCGATGGTTTCGAAAATGGACATCTGGCGCTCCTCGTACTGTCGGCAAATCAAACTAAGGGTCATTAGTCTCCCTGTCAATCACTCTCTGACCGCGGAAAACCTTCGCGGGCCAGCCTGGGGCCGCCAGCCCGGGGCCGCCCGCCCGGGGCTGTGCAGGCGGGGTGGGATGCGCTACTGTCCCGGCAGTCAGATTGATGGAGGCGCTATGCCCGGTTTCGTATTGGTGGTGGGAGTATTGGTCGCGGGGCTGAGCCTGTTCCTGTGGGTGCGGGTGGCAGTGATGGGAGCGGTTGTCGGGCGCGTGTTGGGCAGCCGCTGGCTCTACGGCGCCGCCCTGCTTCGACTTCTGCTGGGCGCAGGACTGATTGCGTCGGCGGATGCGGTGCGCTATCCGCAGGCAGTGGCCCTGTTGGGCTGGCTGTTTGCGTTTTCCGGGATAACCCTGGTGGCGATTCCCGCGCCTGCCATGCGGCAGATGGTCGGCTGGTTAGGCGGCCTCACGCCCGTACAGGCCCGGCTGTGGTTGTCCGCCGGTGTGGCGCTGGGCCTTTTTTTCATATTAGCGGCGCTGCCCTGAGGCGGCGTTGCCGCGAATTACAAGTGTCCGGGAATATGGAATAATTGCCGCCTCCCGCCATCCACTCGCGCAGGCAACATGACAGCGTCTCCCACGCTTCTTCTCTTTTTCTACTGCATGGCCATCGCCGCCTTTTCACTGCTCGGCGGCGTGCTGCCGAACTGGGTGCGGATGACGCATACCCGCACCCAGCTGGTGATGAGCTTCGTCTCCGGGCTCATGCTCGGCGTCGCGTTTTACCACCTCCTGCCCCACAGCATCATGATGGTCGGCGGCGCCGGGGCGGCTGATGTATCGGTCTGGTGGCTGATGATCGGGCTGATCACCATGCTGCTGCTGTTGCGCATGTTCCATTTTCACCAGCACGATTTCAGTGCGGAGGACGCGGAACACCATCACCACGATGAGCACGGCCATTCCGGCCCGGCGTCGGTTCACCGCTTCAGTTGGGTGGGCATTGCCCTGGGGCTGGCGGTCCACACCCTGATCGACGGCGTGGCACTGGGTGCCGTCATGCAGGGAGAGGTGGCCGATGGCGCTTCCGGTATGCTGGGTGTTGGCGTGTTCCTCGCCATTCTTCTGCACAAACCTCTGGATGCCATGTCGATCACCGCGGTCATGTCGGCCGGGGGCTGGAGCCGCCGGTCAAGGGCCGCGACCAACCTGATATTCGCGCTGATGTGCCCCCTGGGCGCACTGCTGTTTTATTTCGGGGTCAGCCAGCTCGCGGATACGAGGGATTACCTGGTGGGGGTGGCCCTCGCCTTTTCAGCGGGGGCTTTTATCTGCATTGCGCTCAGCGACCTGTTGCCGGAGGTGCACTTCCACAGCCACGACCGGGGCAAGCTGACCCTGGCCTTTCTGTTGGGCATCGCATTGGCCTATGGCATCGGCAGCCTCGAGCCCGCAAACTTTCATCTTCCGGTTCATTGAAGGGAGGAATACCAGTGGTCCAGCGCTTTATTTATCCACCGGTGTGGTTGTTGTTCGGCCTGGTGGCGGTCTTCTCCTGCAGCGAGTTCTACCCCGGGCCGCGCTTTATCAGTCTCGCGGCCCAGCTGGCGGGGAGCGCGATCATTGTCGCCGGCCTGCTGTTGCTGATCAGCGCCAACGGGCTGTTCACGAAGGCGGGAACGGAAGTGATTCCATTCCGGGAAGTGAAGACCCTGGTGACCAGCGGGGTCTACCGCTACTCGCGCAACCCGATGTACCTGGGGATGGTGCTGGTGCTTCTCGGCTGCGCAACCACGGTCGGCGCGACCACTGCACTTCTCGTTCCCCCCGTTTTCATGGTCATTATCGAGTGGCGTTTCATCCGGCCGGAGGAGGCGATGCTGCGCGATCGTTTTCCGGACGCGTATCCGGCCTACTGCGCCAGGGTGCGCCGATGGTTGTGATGCTCAGCGCGGAGCGCCCATGGCGAGCGCCCGGGCCCTGGTCCCGGTGTCGCCTGACGGCTGGTCCAGCCAGCCCGTGAGCTGCTCGTCAAGCAGTGCGCCCAGGGCGGAGACATGCCCTGCGCTGGCATTGAGACAGGGGATGTATTCGTAGCGCTCACCGCCGGATTCCAGGAAATAGCCGCGGTTCTCTTCCCCGATCTCTTCCAGTGTCTCCAGGCAATCGGAGGAGAAGCCGGGGCAGATAATCTGCACGGATCTAATCCCCTGCCCCGGCAGCGCTTTCAGGGTTTCGTCCGTGTACGGTTGCAGCCACTCCTCCCGCCCGAACCGGGACTGGAAGGTCGTCAGGTACTCGCCCTCCGCCAGTCCCAGCTGCTCTGCCACGAGTCGTGTCGTTTTATGACACTGGCAGTGGTAGGGGTCCCCCTCGTCCAGGTAGCGCCGCGGTTCGCCGTGATAGGAGAAGATCAGTCTGTCGGCGCTGCCGTGCCGCTCCCGGTGGGCTCGGATACTGTCCGCTACAGCACGGATGTAGGCGGGGTGGTCATGATACTGCATGACGAACCGCAACTCGGGCAGCCAGCGGCGCCGGTTGAAGTCCGCGGCCAGGGCATCGAAGGTGGAGCCGGTCGTCGGCCCGCTGTACTGGGGATAGAGAGGCAGCACAAGCAGTCGGGTCACGCCGCGCTGCAGCAGGCCCTGAACCACGTCGTCGATGGCCGGGCTGCCATAGCGCATGGCGAAATCCACAATGACGCGGTCTCCATACCGTTGGCTGAGAGCCTCCTGCAGGCCCTCCGCCTGGGCTCGTGTATTGAGCAGCAGCGGGGAGCCCTGCTCGGTCCAAACGGTGCTGTAGGCGGCAGCCGAGCGGGCCGGGCGCACGTTGAGGATAATGACGTTGAGTATGAACCACCAGAGCAGACGGGGGACCTCTACCACG
>JARRPM010000149.1:0-5798 GCA_037382865.1 Halioglobus sp.
GGACTGGACGCATGGCGATAACACCCACAGCTCGGTCACCGGCTACCGGGAGCAGGACAGCGAGCTGCCCTCCACCTATACCGGGGAGGTGGGCCCCAACTCCCTGTTCGATGCCAACCGGGTCGACGAGCGCCAGACCTTTCAGCAGGAGGTGCGCATCGCCTCCGACCTGGACGGGCCGTTCAACTTCGTGGCCGGCGGCTTCTATCAGGAGGACGAGACCACCTTCTGCGTCATCCAGGTGCTCGGCTTCCTGGACCTGTTCGGCTATGGCTCCGATTTCTTCGGCGACCCAACCTACTATGACAACAATCCCCAGGTGCTCTGCAACGAGCAGGATGCCAACAACTGGGCCGTGTTCGGGGATTTCACCTGGGATCTCACCGACCGCTGGTCGTTCGGCGGTGGCCTGCGCTACACCGAGGAGGAGAAAAAGTGGACCGGCCGCAACCAGAGATTCTTCCAGTTCCTGGACCCGAACTACCCGAACCTGACCTGGCAAGATTTCAAGGGCAATGTCCTGGGCGCAGCGAACTTCAACAAGTACTCTGACGGCGTCCTGAAGGACGACGAGACCTGGGACGAACCGACCTGGCGGGCAACCATCAGCTACGAGATGTCCGACACCATGTTCACCTACTTTACCTACGCCCGCGGATTCAAAAGCGGCGGCTACAACGACCAGTCGGGCACGTCACAATCGCCTCTCACCCCGGCATCCATCGCACCGACGGATCCAGAGAAGGCCGACTCCTTCGAACTGGGCCTGAAGAGCGACCTGTGGGACAACCGCATCCGGCTCAACCTGAGTGCCTTTTACGTCGAGTACACCGACGCCCAGCGCGACCTGGTCGCTTCTTTTGAAACCCCTCAGGGGGCCAGCTTCCAGGAGACCCGCTTCTTCAACGCCGCGGATATGACGGCGGCTGGTTTTGAAGCGGAGTTCACGGCCGCCGTCACCGACAACCTGACCTTGCGCGGCAATGTGGGCTATCTCGACTCGGAGTACGACGAGTTCACCGCCGATACGGATTACGACGGGGTGGATGACGTCGACCTCAGCGACCAGGAGGTCAACCGCGCCCCCGAGTGGCAGTGGAACCTGGATGCGATCTACCAGCACCCCTTCCTCGGTGGCGATCTGCGCTGGGTGGCCAACGCCAACTACGTCGACGAGGCGGTGTTCGTCTATTCTGAAGTGGGGCCGCAATATAACGGCAAGACCGACGATCGCACTCTGCTCAACGCCAGCGTGACCTGGATCGAGGCGGGCTACTTCTTCGGCCGCTGACACTCAGAGCGTCTTGACGAGGGCTGGCCCGTGCCGGCCCTTTTTTTCGTGAGCGACACCCACGGGCACCGGTTATGAGCGACATCATCCTGCACCACTTCGACGCCTCGCCCTTCGCGGAGAAAATCCGCCTGGCGCTGGGCCTTAAGGGGCTCTCCTGGCGCTCGGTGGAGATCCCCATGGTCATGCCCAAACCGGATCTCACGGCGCTGACCGGCGGCTACCGCAAGACCCCGGTGATGCAGATCGGGGCCGATATCTACTGTGACACGCAACGCATCGCCGCGGAGCTGGAGCGCCGCTTCCCCGAACCGACCCTGTTCCCGGGCGACAGCGCGGCGCTCTCGACGGCCCTCAGCCACTGGAGCGACGCCGCTTTTTTCCAGCCCGGGGCCGGGCTCTCGATGGGCACCAACGCGGGGCTGCCTGAGAATGTCCTGGCGGACCGCCGGGCCTTCTTCAACTTCCTCGACTTCAGCACGCTGGATCAGCAGCTGCCACACCTTTTTTCCCAGTTCCGGGGCCATCTGCAGCTGGTGGAGGGCATGCTGGCTGACGGCAGGCCGTTCGTTCTCGGGGAGCGGTGCGGCTGGGCGGACATCCTGGCCTATTTCCCCCTGTGGATGGGCCGGGGCAATGTCGCAAGGACCGGTGAGCTGGTGCAGACACTGCCGGCCCTGCAGGCCTGGGAAGCCCGCATGCAGGCGGTGGGCCACGGCAGCCCGGCGCCGATGGACGCGGCAACCGCCCTGTCGATCGCGCGGGACACAGCACCGGTTGCCACAGGGGAAATCGCACCCGACGCCTGGCCGGCGATCCCGGCCGGCTCGGCGGTGACCGTCACCCCCCACGACTACGGCGCGGTGCCTGTGGCGGGTACCCTGCTGCGCCTGACCCATGCCGACATCGCCATCCGCCGGGAGGACCCGCGGGCGGGGGAGCTGGTGGTACATTTTCCCCGCCTGGGATATGAGCTGGAGGTTAGCCAATGAAATACAGGTTCCGGGGGCTGGCGATACCGGCCCTGCTGTTGACGACCGCTGCCGTTGCCGGGCCCGAATCGGTACCGGCGGGGGAGGCACTCTACCGGCAGCACTGCGAGCAATGCCACGGCGGCACGGTCGCGAAGGCGCCGCCGATCAGCCTGCTCCAGATCATGTCACCCGGCTCCATCCTGCGCGCCATGGAACAGGGCGTGATGCAGAGCCAGGCGGCAGCTATGAGCGCCGCGGAGCGCCGCACCCTGGCGGAATACCTCACCGGGCAGGCGCTGGCATCGGGGCAGGCGGCGGCACCGGCTCCTCACTGTGAGGGGCCGCGCGCCAGCTTCGATTTCGAGGCACAGCCCGACACAGCGGGGTGGGGCGTCAGCCACGACAATCAGCGCTATTTCGGTGCCGACATCACCAGCCTGAAGGGCGCGGATCTGCCCGCAATGACGCTGCGCTGGGCATTCGCCTTCCCCGAGGCCATCCGCGCGCGGTCCCAGCCCGCCACCGCCGGCGGCGCGCTGTTCGTCGGCAGCCAGAACGGCACGGTGTACGCGCTCGACCAGGAAACCGGCTGTATCCGCTGGACCTTCTCCACCGTCGCCGAAGTGCGCACCGCTATCGTCGTGGCGCCCTGGCGCAAGGGTCAGGAGGCGCATCCGCTGCTCTATTTCGGCGATCTGGTCGGCAATGTCTACGCCGTCGATGCGGTGACGGGCCAACAGGCCTGGCGCGACCGGCCCGACGACCATCCCAGCCTCACCCTGACGGCCGCGCCCGTGCTCCACGGGGACCGGCTCTATGTGCCGATGTCCGCGCTGGAAGTGACCGCAGCGGCCGACCCCGCCTATGCCTGCTGCACCTTCCGTGGCGGTGTGGCCGCCTATGATGCGAAGTCCGGCGAGAAACTGTGGGTGGGCTATACCATCGACCAGCCGCCCCGGGTGGTGGGCAAGAATGCCGTCGGCACCGACCGCATTGCGCCCTCGGGCGCACCGATCTGGGGAACCCCCACGATCGACCCGAAGCGCGGGGTGATGTATGTGGGAACCGGGGAAAACTATTCCTCCCCGGCCAATGACACCAGTGACGCGATCCTGGCCCTCAGTCTCGAGGACGGCCGCATCCTCTGGCGCCAGCAGATGACGGTCGGCGACGCCTGGAACATGGGTTGCGAGACCGAGGAGAAGATCAACTGCCCCCCCGAGAACGGTCCGGACTACGACTTCGGTGCCGCCACGATTCTAGCGACTACCGCCGCCGGCAAGGACATCGTGTTGGCCGGCCAGAAATCCGGGGAGGTGTTCGGGCTCGACCCGGACGATGGCGGGAAGATTCTCTGGCGCAAGAAGCTAGGCCGGGGCGGCATCCAGGGCGGCGTCCATTTCGGCATGGCTGTGGCTGGCGACACCCTCTACGTGCCGATGTCGGATTTCGACGGCGGCCCGCGCTGGCCGGGCGAGGCAAAGCCGGGTATGTATGCGGTGGATGTCGGCAGCGGCAAAGTGAAGTGGTTCACTCCGGCGAAAGACATCTGCGCCGGCCGCGAATTCTGCCAGCCGGGCATCTCCGCGCCCGCCTCGGCCATTCCCGGCGCAGTCGTCGCCGGAGCGATGGACGGCTGGCTTCGCGCCTACGACGGCGAGAGCGGCCAGGTCATCTGGCAGTTCGACACAGCGGTGCAGCACGAAACGCTGGGCGGCGGTCGCGCCATGGGCGGGTCTATCGGTGGCGGGGCCGGTCCGGTATTCAAGGGCGACATGATGTTCGTTAATTCCGGCTACGGGATTTACTTCCACATGCCGGGGAACGTGCTGCTCGCCTTCGGCAGGTCCGACGGAGACGGGGAGCAGAAAGCAGGCAGTGACTGACCAGGAAGCGCCGGCAATGACGTAACCTGCGGCAACCCTTTGACGAGAGATGACATGGACCCCCGCGAAATCCAGAACCTGCGAGGGCTGATGGAGTACGAGGCGGCGCGTATCGCACCGCCCCCAGGCTTCCCGTCCCTGCCCGACATTCCTGCCGGACGCTACCGCGATCCCCGCTTCTTCGAGCTGGAGCGACGCCATCTCTGGGGCAGGTCCTGGCTGCTGGCGGCGCACATGGATGAGATCCCGGAGCCCGGCTGCTTCATGCGCTGGGACCTGGCCGGGCAACCGGTGGTCCTGGTACACGCGGCGGATGGCCGGGTGAACGCCTTCTACAACACCTGCAGCCATCGCGGAGCGCCGGTGGTGACCGAAAGAGCGGGCAAGAGCCGTCGCTTCACCTGCAGCTATCACGGATGGAGCTACAGCCACGAAGGGGATCTGTTGGCGATTCGCAGCCCCGAAAACTTCCGCGACCTGGACCTCTCCTGCCGCGGCCTGAAGCAGCTTCGCTGTGAACGTTTCGGCCGGCTGGTATTTGTCAACTTCGACGCGGAGGCGCCTTCGCTGCTGGAGTGGCTCGGGCCCATCGCCGGGGAGTGGGAGGAGTTCCAGTTCGACCGGTGCCGTCTGTCGGCGCGGCATGTCTTCGACCTCGATTGCAACTGGAAAATAGCCATGGAGGCCAATCTCGAGGTCTACCACGTACCGACGATTCATCGGAAAACCATTGCCCCGGTCCTCGATCCCCGCCGCAATGTCAACACGCTTTACCCGAATGGCCACGGGAGAATGGTCGCCCCGATTCCCGGCGCAGGGCATGCGCTGGACAGCGCCAGCGCCGGCTGGCAGTCCCGCCGCAGGGAAATCGACACGGCCGGTGAAATCGCCCGCACCTGCACCCAGTCCTACAACCTCCTCCCCAACCTTGTGGACCCAGGACCGGGGGGAGCGGCTGGGCAAGGTGCTGCTGGAAGATACGGCAACCAGCGAAAGGATTCAGGCGTCTATCCACTCGGATGCGTTCCGGGGCATACCGCTCGGGTACCAGGAAGCGCGCATCTACCACTGGCACCAAACCGCCGACGCCATGATGGGCCGCGATGCCATCCCCGAAGAACTGCAGGTCGAGCCGGCGATCGGGGAGGAGTGGATCTATCCCAACGACCCCAGGCTCGCGTACATCTGAATCTGCGGGACAGTCCCGCCACAGGAAAAAATCATGCCCTACCCATTCATTCTCAACCGGCTTCTGGCCACCACCCTGCTCTTCCTGCCCGCTATCGCACCAGCGGACGAACTTGCCGGCCTGGTCGCGGCGGGCGAAGGCCTTTATAACCGACACTGCTCCAACTGCCACGCCATGTCACTGCGCGGGTCACCTCACGGCAGTGCGCTCGTCGGTCCCGTATTCATCGACAAATGGGGCCAGGCGAAACCCGGGCAGCTGTTGGCGTATACCCGGCAGAACATGCCACCGGGGGGCACCGACGTCCTGCGCAACAACGAGCTGGCGTCGGTTGTCGCCTACATCCTCGCGACCAACAGAAAAGCGACGGACACCGGGCTACCCCTGCTCGACATGGACGGTCTGGTCGCGGCCGCCGATGGCAGCGCACCCACCGGGGATGACGGCGGCTGGATCAA
>JARRPM010000150.1:0-4304 GCA_037382865.1 Halioglobus sp.
TTTCGAGGTGGGTGATGCCATGGGCGGGGTTGTCGAATTTCGACACCCCCAGGGATTACCGCATCCCGGTGTGCCAGGCTTCCGGGAGGTCGGCGGCCAGAATCGCGATCGCGTGGTCCGGAGATTCCAGGGTCCGCAGCTCGGCGTCACCATGGATGACAAGGTCCCGATGGTGACACAGGAGCGGGCTTACACCTCGCCGATCTGGTACACGCCCTGACGCGTTTTTCAGCGCACGTAGTAGAGCAGTGAATTGGCGCTGAACTCCCTCGGATCGGCGTCGGTCAGAAACCGGTAGGGCGGGCGCTCGTTGTCAATGCCGTCCACGACATAGCGTCGCTGTTTCAGGTCGTGGAACACATAGAGCGTCGCCAGCTGTACCGGGACGGTATAGTAATTCAGCGCATGGGCCTCGGCGACCCGCCACAGCTCGCCATCCATGTCATAGCTTTCGCTGACCCCGATCTGCCAGCTGTCCTCATCCAGGTAGAACACCCGCCGGGAGTAGACGTGTTTGGCGCCTTCCTTGAGGCGTCCCTCCACCACCCAGACGCGGTGCAGCTCGTAACGGGCATGGTCGGGGTTGATATGGCCGGTCTGGAGGATGTCGTCGTAACCGAGCCGGTCGCTGTGGAGGCGGTAGGCATTGTAGGGGATGAGCATTTCCCGCTTGCCCAGAATCGTCCACTCGTAGCGATCGGTGGCGCCGTTGAAGAGTTCGAAGTCATCGACGGTGCGCAGCGAGTCAGTGTATGGCGCAGGTTGCTCGTAGCCCAGGTAGGGGCGCCGGATCACCCGCCGGAGCGCCTCGAAGTACTCCCAGGTAGCGCGGCGGGAGATCCGGTGGTCGATGGGCTCCCAATTGAGGGAGGCGTCATTGGCCAGCAGCGAGGGCGCGGTAATTTTCGATTTCAACGCCAGCAGCACGTTCGGATATTCACGCTTGAACGCGTTCTCCCTGGGCGACCCGTACGGAAAGCCGATATCCATTTCCCCCAGGATGACGCTGTACCGTCCCCGGGGAGTGACAGCGGCCCGGGCCAGGGCACTCTGCACCCGTAGCCCCCGCCACCGCAGGTTGTGGTTCCAGACGACCTGCTCGCCTCGTTGCGGGATCGGAAAAGGAGAGGTTATTCGCGCCTGCACAACGTCTCCGACCGTGTCACTTTCTGGGTCCAGCCGCCGCGCGTTGTCTATGGCTCCCTCGTACACCCAGTCGGGATAGGCCGCGGTCCGCCGGCTGGTATAAACCGGCATGCGCCAGGTATCCGGGTAGGCCTCCAGCAGCGCCCGCTGGCCCGGGCTGACCATATCGCCAAAGTCCGCCACGTTGGCCGCGGTCACGGTAAAGAGCGGTTTGTCTTCCGGAAAGGGATCCAGTTCGTGCCGGGTCGGGTCGTTCTGCGGCGGTGGCCGGGTCAGGCCACCGGTCCAGGCCGGAATAGTGCCAGCGGCATTCCCGGCGCGTTCAGCGCCCAGTGGGGTGTAATCCGGCCCGCCGAGTTCATCGGGGCGGGGCTGCGGCCAGGAAGGCGCCTCCTGTCCGATTGAAGCGGTTGCCAGCGCCAGGGCCAACAGGCAACTGGCGAGGAAAACCGGCAGAGGGACAGCGCAGGAGGGCATGGTCAGAACCAGTAGGTTAGGTTGAGGCCGACGAAATCCCGATCCTTCAGCGGGTTACCCCTGCCACCGCCGAGAAACATCGTATACCCGATGTCTGCCGTCAGTCGATTGAGGTAATCGCCCGAGACACCGAGGACCAGGGCCTTGCGGCCCTCCCAGAAGGCGGAGAAGGGCGCCGGCGTATAACCCTCGACGTCGTGCGCGAAGCCCACCCTCGGGGACAGGTTGACCGCGCCAAAGACGTTGGCATAGCGCAACTGGGCCAGCAGGCGGTAGCCCCAGGAGTCGGCGTCGCCTCCTCCCGGGGCATTCAGCTGCGGCTCGGAAGAGCCCGGGAAATCGTGGATGTGGATGAAGGCGCCGTCCATGCCGACCAGGGTCTGGACGGCACCGAACCGCCGGCCCAGTATCTGCAGCATCGAAATTGCGAACTGGGTGCGGTCCAGCCGCACATATCCCGGGACATAGGTATCGGCGCCGTAGCTGCCCAGTGGTCCCGAGCCGAAACCCGGATTGAACCTTACCGGCGAAAGCGCCCCACTGACCACGCTGCCGAGGTCCAGCTGCATCGGCACGTCCATATGGTGGGAGATCTCCGCGGCGACCAGCGTGCCCGTGCGCAGCGTCGCCGTATTGAAGGTGGCAGCGAGCATGGTGATGTCTTCGGGGTAGTCGAGGTAGTAGCCCGCCTCCTTGGCATAGCCGCTCAATGCGAGCTGCGACGCCGTGCTTTCGGCTGCGGCCAGCGCATCTTCCTGCGAAAGGCCCTGGCCTTCGTAGACGGGCGCCAATTCGCCGGCAATGGCCGCCACCTGCGCCGGGTCAGTCCGCTCGATCGCTGCCTGGTCGGCCGTCACCCCGCCGATCAACGGCAGGCGGCTGTGGTACTTCAGGTAATGCAGCCCCCACTTCAGCGCGCTGGGGCCATTGGTGATCTGCATGAGTGCGATGCCGTACTGACCGTCGTCGTCGGGCCTGCGATCCGGTCGTTGTGGCATCTGGAGGAACTGCTCGTCGAAACCGAGGGTTCCGTCGGGTAACCGGAAGGTCGCGTCAAGGTCAGTGCCCAGATCGGACACCAGCCCATCGCCGAGCTGCAGAAATTTCCGACGCCCCTGGCCGGTGACATCCGATGTCGAAAGGAAGTAGCCCGCCGGCGGCAGGGTAACCTGCTGCCACTCGTACTGGTAGTAGCCCTCCAGTGCGAAGGTTTCGGTCAGGTTGGCGGCGACCCAGACCATGCCCTGAGGAACCCGGGCGTCACGGGGTGAGCGCGCCGGCTGCATGCCCCCCAGGATATCCAGCGGATTGATCGTATCTACGCCATCGCGGACGAAGGTACTCTCACCCCAGTTGATCACCTGGTCACCCACCCGCACGATGATCGGCATCCCGCCGGGGCTGAACTGGGTGCTTAGATAGTAATCCCGCACCTCGACCCCGGAGCCGATGGCGTCGAGGTCAGCGGACTCGAACTGCCGGTGCTCCCGGTCCTCGCGCTCTTGCTCGAAGTCGTAGAAGGCGGTGGTGCGCGTGAAAGCGGTGAATCGTCCCCAGCTGAGCGACAGCTCGCCACTTGCGCCGACCATGTTGGAGACGATCCCCTCGTCGTAATTCAGGGTACCGTCGTCGATATTGGCCGACGCTGCATTGCCGCCGCTGGCTATCGCGATGATGCCCTCATTGCGATCATCTGTGCGATAAAGCATTCCATAAGAGAGGTTCAGGTCGAGCAGACCGTAGACGGGGCCTGACCGGAAGTCGATAGCGGCAGCCGTGGAGCAGTAGCCGGCGACAAGCAGGAACATAGCCGGCGACGGCAGCGCCCGCATGATCTGCCTGATGGTTCCGGGCGGACTGAAGGTTTGTTTTGCCGCGGAGAACTGCACGTTGTGGCCTGGTTTATTGAGCTGCATTTTTCAACGTGCATGATAGAACGAAATGATACCGGGGGATACCGGTCCGGTGAGGCCCTCACGCGACTATCTGGCGACGGAGGTGTATCATCTTCGAGAGAGTCACGTCACGAAAGATACCCAAAGAGGAGTTGCCTCAGGATGACGATTGCGAAGTGGGTGCTGCTGGTCCTATATCTGGTCATGGCGGGTATCGCGGTCTTCGATGTGGGTGCCAGCCTGTCATTGACAGTTGCCCGGGTTTTCGGCGTGCTCGTCGCGGTTCACTTCGTGGAGTTCCTGTTCAAATTCAAGACGCTCCCTGCAGGGGAGCCAACGGCAAGTCCAGCATCACGATGACCGACGAAAAGCGACACTGCCTCAACTGCGACGCCATCCTTACCGGGGAGTACTGCCACCAGTGTGGCCAACGCGCCGGGCGGCGCGAGCTCACCTTCTCAGGGCTGCTGGCGGAATTTGCAGATGAGCTCTTCACCTGGGATTCCCGGCTCTGGAGAACCCTGGTGCCGCTGCTGTTCAGGCCCGGGTTTCTGTCAGCCGAGTTCATGGCAGGGCGAAGGGCCCGGTATGTACCCCCCCTGAGGCTTTACCTCATCATCAGTTTCCTGTTGTTCCTCGTGCTCTCGCTGCCGGGAAACAGCCTGTTCCAGGTCAGCGTCGATCCGACCCCTGCCGCACAGGATACAGTCGTCGGCGAGGGAGCGCCGGCGGCCGAGCCCGCAGCCAATGCCAGTGATGAACCGTCTATCGACGTCGAACCTGAAC
>JARRPM010000151.1:0-3619 GCA_037382865.1 Halioglobus sp.
AACTGATGCAGGAGCTGCGGGCTCTGGGCTACCAGTTCCGCACCCACTGCGACACGGAGGTGATCCTCTACGCCTGGCAGGCGTGGGGCGCGGCCTGCGTGGAGCGCTTCCGGGGGATGTTTGCCTTCGGCCTGTACGACCGGGCTGCCCGCAGCCTGTTCCTGGCCCGGGACCGTTTTGGCATCAAGCCCCTGTTCTACAGTGTGCTGCCCGATGGCCAGCTCGTCTTCGGCTCGGAGCTGAAGGTGCTCAAGGCCCACCCGCAGCTGTCGCGGCAGCTCGAACCCCGGGCGGTGGAGGACTATTTCGCCCTGGGCTATGTGCCGGAGCCCAAGACCATCTACCGCGATGTGTACAAGCTTCGCCCCGGACACACGCTGCTGTTGCGGCAGGGAGCGCCGGTGCCTGCGCAGCAGCAATACTGGGACATTCCCTTCGCCCCGGTGGCGGTGGCCAGCGAGAGCGACCTGGAGGCGGAACTGCTGGCGCGCCTGCGCGAGGCGGTCAAGGTCCGCCTGGTGGCGGAGGTGCCCCTGGGCGCCTTCCTGTCCGGGGGGGTCGACTCCAGCGCAGTGGTGGCGATGATGGCCCAACTGCAGAGTGAGCCGGTGAATTCCTGCGCCATCGGCTTTGACGTAAAGCAGTTCAACGAAACTGAATACGCCGCCCTGGTGGCGGAGCGCTACCACTCCAACCACTTCCAGGAGACCGTAAGCAGCGAGGACTTCGGCCTGCTGGACGAACTGGCGGCGCTCTACGACGAACCCTATGCGGACAGCTCCGCCATTCCCACCTACCGGGTGTGCCAGCTGGCCAGGCGGCGGGTGACCGTTGCCCTCTCCGGCGACGGCGGCGACGAGCACTTTGCCGGCTACCGCCGCTATCGCTGGCACATGCACGAGGAGCGGCTCCGCCGGGCTCTGCCATTGGGCCTGCGCCGACCGCTGTTTGGCATCCTCGGGCGGCTCTACCCCAAGGCGGACTGGGCGCCGCGCATCTTCCGCGCCAAGACCACCTTCCAGGCCCTGGCCCGCAATTCCGTCCAGGCCTACCTGCACTCGGTTTCCATCTGCAGCGATGAGCAGCGCGCGGCGCTGTTCAGTGATGGGTTCAAGCGCGAGCTGCAGGGCTATTCCGTGCACAGCGTGTTCGACGAGCATGCAGCCAACAGTCCCACGGACGACCCCCTCTCCCTCATTCAGTACCTGGACATGAAAACCTATCTGGTGGGTGACATTCTCACCAAGGTCGATCGCGCCAGCATGGCGCATGCCTTGGAAGTGCGCGTGCCGTTTCTGGACCACCCGTTTACCGAGTGGGTGTCCGGCCTGCCGCCGGCCTGGAAGCTGCGTGGTGGAGAAGGCAAGTACCTGTTGAAGAAATCCCTGGAACCCCACCTGCCGCACGACGTGTTGTACCGCGACAAGATGGGCTTTGGCGTGCCGCTGGCGAATTGGTTCCGCGGCCCCTTGCGCGAGCGCCTGCGCCGGGACCTGTTGGAGAGCGGGGGACTGGCTGCGACCGGGGTTTTCAATCAGGCCTACCTGACGAGGCTGGTCGATGAGCACCAGTCGGGTCTGCGCGACCACAGTATGCCGTTGTGGACCCTGCTGATGTTCCAGGCCACGGTCCGCGACGACCAGTTCGTCGTGGCCAGTTCGTTGTGAGAGCCGAGCGCTCGGCCATGCGAATATTGCATATCCTCGACCACTCCATCCCGCTGCACAGTGGCTATACCTTTCGCACCCGCAATATCCTGCGTCAGCAGCGCGCGCTGGGCTGGCACACGGCGCATGTCACGGGCCTGAAGCAGGGCACCTGTAGCAGCGCAACTGAAACCGTCGATGGATTATGCTTCTACCGCACCCGGCCCGGGGCCGACCCCCTGGTTCGGCTGCCCGTGTTCAACCAGTGGGAGGTGGTGCGCACACTGGCCCGGCGCATAGAAGAGGTGGCGGCCATCGAAAAGCCCGACATCCTGCACGCCCATTCACCGGCCCTGAATGGTCTGGCGGCGTTGCGCGCCGGGCATAAGTTGAACCTGCCCGTGGTGTATGAGTGCCGCGCCTTCTGGGAAGACGCCGCGGTCGACCACGGTACCAGCCGTGAATGGGGCCTGCGCTATCGCCTGACGCGGGCCCTGGAATCCCGTGTGTTCCGGCAGGCGAATGCCGTCACCACCATCTGCGAGGGCCTGCGGGCGGAGATTGCCAGCAGGGGGATTCCCGCGAAGAAGATCACGGTCATTCCCAATGCGGTGGACACCGACAGTTTCAATTTTGGCGCTGAAGCCGATCCTGCACTGCAGCAGAAGCTCGGCCTCACGGGCAAAATCGTGGTCGGATTTATCGGCTCCTTCTATGCCTACGAGGGCATTCCCCTGCTGTTGCAGGCCCTGCCGGCATTGCGAGGACAGCACCCGGACCTGCGTCTGCTGCTGGTGGGCGGGGGACCACAGGAAACGGAAATCCGGGCCGGCATCGAGAAGCAGGGCCTGCAGGGGGCGGTAATCCTCACCGGCCGGGTACCCCACGAGCAGGTACAGGACTATTACAATCTGGTGGACATCTTCGCCTACCCGCGCCTGCCCATGCGCCTGACGGATCTCGTCACCCCGCTCAAGCCGCTGGAGGCCATGGCCCAGGGCCGGCTGGTAGTGGCCTCTGACGTGGGCGGGCACAGGGAGCTTGTGCGCCATGGGGATACCGGCATGCTGTTTGCCGCCGGTGACGCGGATGCGCTGGCGGCAGCGGTGAACGACCTGTTGGCACGCCGGGAGGACTGGCAGGCCATACGTGAGCGGGGTCGACGGTTCGTGGAGCAGGAGCGGACGTGGCCTTTGAGCGTGGCGCGCTATGAGGGTGTCTACGAGGGGCTGACATGACAACGGCCCCGCTGCGACTTGGCCTGGTGGGCCCTGTGCCGCCGCCCAATGGCGGCATGGCCATGCAGACCGCACAGCTCGCCCGGCTGCTGGCCGCGGAGGGTGTAAAGGTGACTTTTTTGCCCACCAATCCGCCCTACCGGCCGGCCTTCATAGCCGCCATCCCTGGCGTACGGGCAGTGTTTCGGCTGATTTCCTATTTACTGGCCGTGTGGCGGCTGGCGGGGCGGGTTGACCTGATTCCCCTGATGGCCAACTCCGGATGGTCCTGGCAGCTGTTCGCGGCACCCGTGCTGTGGCTGAGCCGGTTTCGAGGCACCCCCGTTATAGTGAACTACCGGGGTGGCGAGGCGCAGGCCTAGTTCCAGCGATCCTTTCGTCGGGTCCGGCCATCGCTGCGACAGGCGGCCCTTATCGTGGTGCCTTCTGGTTACCTACAGGCAGTTTTCGGGGCCGTTGGTGAGATGACCCGAGTGATTCCCAACATTATCGATCGAGATGTATTCAGGGACCGGATGGAGAGATCTCCAACACTACCGGCTCAAGAAGAGGCTCATGGAGGACGGCACACCTTTACTCTGGTAATCACCCGTAATCTGGAACCCATCTACGGTATCGACACCGCTCTGCAGGCAATGGCAAGTGTTCGAGAGCAGGGCTGTCCGGCGCGCATGCGGATTGCCGGCAGCGGTCCCGCGGAACGGCAGCTGAAGCATCTCACCCGGGATTTGGGCC
>JARRPM010000152.1:0-3614 GCA_037382865.1 Halioglobus sp.
AGCCGATCCACATAGAGGTAACCGACAGTAACAACCAGCAGACAAATTAGTACAAACTCGACAATAGCGGGGAGGTTTAAGCGGTGGTGCGCGTCCGGGGGAATAGGTTCCGTACGCACAATTCCCTGCGTGCTGATATCAAAAATCCAGGCAAAGACAATGGCCAGGGGAAAACCCAACAGGACCAGGGCAAGGACAAGGTTTACCGTCCAGTCGGGAAGGCCAAGTCGAGGCAGCACGACATCGGCCGCCTCAAGCAGCGCCCAGCCCACAGCTGCGTATACAACCGCAGCGCGATAGACATTTCGGTGTTTCAGTTCCGCTAAAAATCTCGGTAGAACCATATAATTATTCTCGCCCCCCAACTGAGCACTATATCACTGGCATCGGGCGAGTCGAACAATCGAGGATCGGGTGATTATCCAGTGAGACAAGATAGATATTAGCCTTAGAATCTTGGGAGAGGACCCGAGCAACCGTCAGGTTTTAGGGGACCACGGCTACTCCAGCTATACCCAAACACCCTATTTGACTATCTGTGCTTGAAGAAAGCTGTCATTCGACCGACCACGCTGTGAGTGACTTTCTCATCAAAAAATCGACTTTGATTCAATCGTTTAATGCGGCACGGGCTTCATCCACCGCCTGCTGGTGCATAGCGATAATCTCTTGGACGACGAATCTGGCCGGAGGTGCCAGGGGCTCCGAAGGATTTTGAGCTGCATCCAGCAACGTGTAGCTGTAGTCATCAATTGCCATGAAACCTCCGATACCCCGTTCTGTATCTATCCAGCCTACAGAGCCGAACAGGCCAGGATCCATAATCACACCGGGGAGCGACTGCGAAATCCACCAGCCCATGCCATAGGAGAAGTCCGTGAAATTACCCGGCAGATCGTCGCTGTGTTCAACCTGCATGTATGCGACAGATTCCTCAGACATGACCCGGGCCCCTTCGCATTCGCCACCCCTCAGGTGCATCAGTAGCAGCGTGGCGTAATCCTGAAGATTGGAGATTGCCCCGCCTTCGATCAGCGGGTTGTCTAGTCCAGTCAGGCTGTCGGGACTGCCAGTCCAGACGCTTGTGTCAATTCCCAGTGTTTGCCAGTCCACTGAAGGATTACCAAATTGCATTACAGTCATGCCGCAGGGATTGGCGATGTAATTATCGAACGTCTGTCGCCACGAACTATTGCTCACCTGCTCTGCCACCCCACCCGCCAGTTGCCATTGGGAGCCGCCGTAATCAAACCGGGTATCGGGTGGCGCCGTTCCTGCGAGCTCAGTCGTATAGATAATCTCGGCACAAAGTTCCAGCTGCGTATCAATGTCGACAGCACAGCTGTGCGGTCCGTTTGGCCCACTCACCACAAAATTGACCAGTCCTGGTATCCCCGACGTATTGCTGAGCAGCTGCCGTGTTGTCCGGTCACCGTAAACCCCGTCCCAGGGCAGGTAGTTTTCTATGACTGTATCAACATCAAAGTCGAGGGATGCGTCATCATTCAGAGCCATCAGTAAGGACGCAGCTGGCACCTTGCTGGCTGAGGCCAACAGCACAATGATGTCAGCGGTATGGTCCCCAAAGGCGGCTTCATGCACGGTGCCTTGTTCAGCATCTACCAAGGTATAGGAAATTCCGTCATAGACGTCACTTTCATCCAGGAACTGCTGCATGCGCGCATCGACTGCCGAAAAATCATACTGGAGCGCTGGATTAGTTGGCGGCGGAAAATTGTCGGAATCATCGCTGCAAGCGCTTAGCGTGAGGGGTAGTAGGATAGCAAGTGGCAGCCGTAAACGTCTGGACATTAAGTGACCCCCAAACAGCTGGTAAATAATGAGCCGAATTTCTGTTGGTTCAGAATTCAGAGTTTTAACGAATTAACTAAAAGTCATTATCCGCGGGGCAGCAAAGAGTGATTTGACGCGGATCAAAAAGATGCCAAAAAACCATATAATTTGTATGGCCAAAACCCATTCCGGGGTACTTTATAAAAATCCCTCGAAATCCGCGGGCAGATAATTCGCGAGATAGCTGCTGAAAGGGGGCGTACCCCCCGGGGTGGAAACGCCAGCTAAACCCGTCGCACCTGTCGCACCCGACGCGGCGCAAGGTCTCGCAAGGGCTTGCAGGTGCTGGGTTGGCGACGGGTGCGCCGGGTTAGTTTTTAACCTCTGGAGCAGTGCTCTCGGCTTCATACCGATGTAGATTGCTCACCGAGGGCGGTGACGGCCGATGAAGGGTGCAATAGTTACCCCCCGCTGGTTTATTTTACGAATTAGTGATTCGCCACCCACATGTGGCCGCCGGGCCGGCTACCTACTCGGTTAACGGCAGGCAATATGTGGCGGTCCTCGCCGGATGGGGGACCCTCTGGGACTTGTACGCCGGCATCCTCGCGACCAAATCGGGGTGGGTGCCAAACGTCAGTCGCCTGCTGGTGTTCGCGCTGGACGGCAAGGCCGCCTTGCCGCCACCCCCAACGCATTCACTGGCCGTGCTGGACCCGCCGCCGCTTACGGGCGAGTCCGGGCAAATCGCCGACGGCGCAGTCTCCTATCACACCAGCTGCAGTGGCTGCCATGGCGATGCCGCGATAGCGGGTGTACTGAATCCGGACCTGCGCCATTCAGCGACCCTCAACAGTCCGCAAACCTAGCGGAAGATCGTCCATGACGGTATATTGAAAGAGCGCGGCATGGTAGCCTGGTCGGCAAACATGACCCCGGCGCAGATCGAGAATATCCTGCTCTACGTTATCAAGCGTGCCAATGAGGACAGGGACCTGGAACTCCAGGCTGCAAAAAACGCCACTCCTTAACAGACGACAACGGACATAAAAATGATTAAAAGACTCTGCGCCCTGCTATTGATGCTTACCGCGACCATACAGGCATTTTCACAGTCGCCGGAAGAGCAGGAGCCATGGAATGTCCCGCAGGGATGGAGCTATGTTCTCAACGTGGGGCCGCCCGAAATATACCAGTTCGGCACCAGCACCGAGGCCGGCAAGACCATGGAAATCTACACTCATCGCAACGCGGGCATTCTGGCCCGGGATGTTTCCCTGGCAAACGATGACGATGTCACCATCAGCTGGGACTGGCAGGTAGACACCCTGCCTTCAGAGGTCAGCGAGGAAATTGCCGATACACATGATTACCTCAGCGTGGCGGTATTATTCGATAATGGCCAGGATATCAGTTACGTATGGAGTTCCGGGCTGGAGGAAGGCAAGGGCTTTCGCTGCCCGCTGCCGGACTGGGCCGACAAGGAAACGCATGTGGTTATTCGCTCAGATCCCAGCGAATTGGGCCAATGGCTGAGCGAGGAGCGCAATTTGAAAGCCGACTATGCGCGCTACATTGGCGGGGAGATGCCCTCCTCCATCACCCAGGTCTGGCTGATTTCCAATAGCTTCTTCCAGGGCGGAGTAGGCAAAGCGCGTGTCGCCAATATCTCTATAGGCAGTGACAAGCGCCGCGAGAAAGTACTTTAGACACGCGTTTGCGGTGAAGGTTATCCTGTCCCTGGCGAGTTCGTAGTTTAGGCTGCCACTGGTAGTTGAAATAATCCGCGGCAACGCTTCTCCCAGTGATACTGACTGATG
>JARRPM010000153.1:0-4537 GCA_037382865.1 Halioglobus sp.
GCAACCGCAGGTTGCCATGTGAACGACCCTGCACCGAAGGTGCGGGGAGGGGGCGCCGCAGGCGTCGCGACGCGATGGCGAGCACTGCTCGCCACCCAATGTAGGTCATCCCACCCCGACCGGGGTGGCCCTTTTACGTTTAGGAAGCGAGGTCATATCTCCCCCACAAACCTGATCACATAGCCCATACTGATCCGGTCGGTCGCCGAGTAAACACAATGCCACACAGGTTCTGCGTCGGTTCGGAAGATACGAAAGTTCCAGCCTGACCTGTCCCGGCTGGTGACGATCTCACCGGACAGCGGGTGCTTATAACGGAAAAACGAGGCGTCGTCGATCGGGGCATGGCTGCAGTAGAGCCTGAAGCCCTTCACGTTGGAGTTGGTGTGCCAGCCCATGTACCCGCCAGGCGGATACCAGTGCCTGCCGCTCTGTGCGAGCTGAATGGGGCTCGTGGGTTCGACGAACTCGTTGATCGTCCGGGCCATTGCTCGAGTCAGGTCCTTGAATGTAAGCGGGTTGAAGTGGTGCTGGTTCTGGTCGCTGCCCGCCATAACCTTGTCGCCGTGCTCCTCCATCACCTTTTCCAGGCGCTCGACTGACACCAGCGAAAGAGCTTCCTCGGGAGTGAGGTCGGGGTTGAATGTACTGTTGTCACAGAGGTCGGTTCGGTAACCCAGGTGCAGTCGAGCGTTCTCGAGCTGCTCTATCAGGCTCACATAGGTACTCAAATCGATATCGGCATAGTAGTCCGACACGAGGTGGTCTAGTCTGGAGCCTGTTTCAGGAAGTGGAGACATAGGCTGGCTACTGCGGTTGCGTCAATGGCCCGGATCGGCCGGAAAATAGTACGTGGGTACAGTGGTCGGTTCAATGGCTATGTAAATCAGTGACTGGCGTAATCGCCCAGGGGAAATGAACTCCCCTCTATCAAAGGTACTTTGCCGTATCGACCTCGTCGTTCTGGTCATCAGTGAGGAACCTGTCTGCATAAGCTGCGTAGACACCTTCCCGCAGGAAAAGCTCAAAGCAATCCCTGTCGATATGATTATCCACGACCATCCGGTGCAGGATGTCGATCGCCACACTGACGGGTTTAGGCTTCTTGTAGGGTCGGTCGGAGGCGGTCAGCGCCTCGAAAACATCCGCCACGGCGAGAATCCGCTCGGGAATACTGAGCTGGTCGCCCGACAGCCTCCGAGGGTAGCCTGAACCTCGCATCGTTTCATGGTGCGTGGAGGCGTAGCGGGGCACGTTCTTCAGTTCATCGGGGAACGGCAGACTTTCGAGCATCTTGATCGTGCTGATAATGTGCTCGTTGATCTTGAAGCGATCCTCTGCTGTCAGGGTGCCCCTGGAGACGGAAAGGTTGTAGATCTCACCGAGATTGTAGAGGTGTTCCGGGGCTTCCATCCTGATACCAAACTCCGCCGGATATTCTCCAGAAGGCGGTCTCTCAACGATGTGCTCCGGCTTGTCACTGAGCAGGTGTTCAGTCGCAGGAAGCGGGGCGGCGGCAGGCGGCAGGCGCCGCTCCTCCACGGGTGACAGGCCGATTCGATCATCGAAGTGGCGCTCCCAGGTCCTCTCGGCGATTTTGCGCAGTCGCTGTTGCTTCTCTTCGCCGAGAAATTCACCGCCCACATTACACTCTGCGATGAAAGTGAACTCCTCCTGCAGTGTTTCTCTCTGCGCTTGCAGCGCGTCAAGGTGCCTTCCTTCGCCTGACGGCTCCTCGATTACCCCCTTCAGGTAGTCGATTTCCGCGTCACGCCAGAGCACCTCAAAGCGCATGCGCACCTCGTGTATCCGGTTGTAGATCGTCTCCAGCTTGGTCCCCTTGTCGACGATATGCTCCGGTGTGGTGATCTTGCCACAGTCGTGAAGCCAGGCGGCAATGTAATATTCGCGCCACTGATCGTCCGTCTCGAGGTGGAAACCGCGAAAGGCTGGCGCCTCGCTTTGGGAGGCCTTCTCGGCCAGCATCAGGGCGAGTTCGGGTACCCGCTCGCAGTGTCCGCCCGTGTAAGCTGACTTGTCATCGATGGCCTCAGCAATCAGGCGGATAAAAGAGTCCATCAGGTTGCGCTGGGCCAGCTCGTACGACCGTATCGCAGCGACCATGCTGACCATCGATTCGGAGAGCTCATCGATTTCCTTTACATGCGAACTGATACGCTCGACCTCGTCGAACTGTCGCCTCCGGACCTTGTCATTCTCGACCGCCAGCTGCCGCACCGGACGCACGATGGGCGTGGCGAAAAGCCAGGAGAGGGGTAGCAGTAGCAGCAGGAGCAGCCCGGTGAGGACAATCGACAGTTTCACTCTCTTGAGATACGGCGCCAACACCTTGCCGACCGGTGCCACAATCCCGATGAAGAGCGGATTCTCTTCCAGGGCGCCGGTGGGTGCGGAGTAGACGAGGTAGAGCTCCCCGCCAATCAGCGATTCTGCCAGCTTCCCATGCCTCCCCGGATTGGCGGCAAGCTTTAGCAATTCATTTCCGGGGAGGGTGCTGCCCTGGACTCCGTCGATTCGCGAAATTACACCGTCGCCGTGATCCAGGCTCGAGGCAATGACCTGGCCATCGGCGTTATAAAGGTAGACGTCCCCTTGATCGGCAATGGTTAGCTTCTGCAGGAATCGGGACATGGTCGACAATGTCATATCGATCGCCACGACCGTTCCCGAGCCGGCGATACGCTTCGACACGGTGCGGCCGGGCAGGCCCAGCTGAGCGAAACGATAGGGATCGCTTCTCTGTACATCATTGGAGTTTATTGCGCTTACAAACCAGGGCCGTGCCTTCACCTGGAAATCCGTCGCTTCTGTACGGGATTGCGTCACTTCGAGGGAATCGGTCAGGTACTGGTAGAGAAATTCCCGCCTCTTCGCGCCCGGTCGCAGCGTAATAGACAGCCACCTGTGTTCAGGGAGCGCGCCGAAGGTCTCGCGGGTGGTCTTGCCGGTTTCCAGGTTGATCACCTCGAAGAAGCTGCCGTCATCCCGGCCCAGGTAGGCGGCGTAGAAGAGCGGGTTGTTTCGCATGACATCGATAAATGTCCTCAGCTGCTCGGGCTGGCGGGATGAATCGAGGAACGCGGCGTTATCGGCCAGCAGATCGATGATGTTGACGTTCAGCCGCCCGATACCGGTAATCTCCGCCGCGATCCCGGAAGAGGCAGATTCGTACAGCCTGGTGGCCGCCTCCTTCGCCATGGATTTCCCGAAGTAATACTGAAGCGAGATCGCCAATGCGGCCGTGAGGAGGGTGGAAATGATAAAGCCCGCTGTCACGGTCCACCGGATGGTCGTGTGAAACTTCGCGAAAGGGTTTTTCATGGGGCAGCCTGTTAGCCGTCACTGGTGTCGCTCAAATAAACCACAGCTGTTCAGGAAATGACACCTGGACCAGCGGCAAACGAGGGATTTCGGCATCTGAGGCAGGAGACTCCCGATCAGGCTCCCGGGGATTCGGGAAACCGCGGCAGAATGACGGGACGTCAGTGGTGCGTGAAAAAGGCCGCAGGGATTTCTCCCTGCGGCCTGTTTCGGCGCTGGTGTTGCCGGCCTTGATCTCCAGGCTTCCGGATCCGGTGGTGCGCACCGGTATCGTGAAGGCGCCCTTGGCATTGGTGTTGGGGACCGTGAAGGACCCGGGCGTCTCCAGGCTGCAATCACCGCTTGTCTCAACTGTCACTTCCACCCCGGCACCGGGAAGGTTGTTGAAGCTGTCAGCGATATAGGCGAGGAAGTTCCTGCCCTCGAACGTGCCGGAGACGATGTCGCCCTTACCCGGAGAGGAGTCCCGCACCAGCAGGATGTCCGGATTCTCCGAGGCGATGATCAGGACGATGTCGTCCCGCACCTGGACCAGCTCGCGGCTGCACCAGATACGGTCGCCCTCTACCGGGCAGAGGCTGCCGTTATAGACACCTTCGCCGGTATTGGGATCGACGTTGTCGCTGTACTCACCGTCCTGGTTGAAGTCCTCGAAGGTTTCCTCGGACCCACCTGCCACACATCGCTCCTCGGTGGTGGGGGGCGCGCAGTTGCCGCCCTTGACCGGTGTGAACTGGCCATCTTCGTTGTGGTCCACGAACGCCTCAGGGAGGTTTTCGAAGGGTTCGCCCTCGTCATAGAGACCGTTGCCGTTTTCGTCGACAAACGATTCCTCACCGATCGACGTCACCAGGATGGTGGAGCGCAGGCCATAGTGGCCGCCCAGGTCGTCGGGGCAGGGGCCGCCGAGACCGTTGTGGCTGCGGCAGTCATACTCCAGCGAGGCACGGGTCGTCTTCAGCGCGTCGCGGGTCTCCTGGAACAGGGGGAATCTCGGGCTCTGGCTGATCCAGAAGACGGCGCAGACACCCCTGACAGTCGTCACCACACCCTCTATCTGGGTGTAACGAATGCCGTTCGACTCGCCCGTGACACAGGACACATCGATCGCGCCATACTCAGTGGTGAAAAACACCGTGGTGCCATCTGGAACCGGGTTGTTGAAGCGGTCTGCCATGCGCACGGTAATAACGGA
>JARRPM010000154.1:0-3497 GCA_037382865.1 Halioglobus sp.
CCGGGAGCGGCCAGAACCAACAAGATCGTCTCTGCAGAAGATGCCGTACGCCTTATTCATGACGGGGATACGGTGGCCACGGGTGGCTTCGCCGGAGTAGGTTTTGCGGAAGAAATCGCGGTGACCATCGAGCAGGCCTTCCTCGAGAGTCGCTCGGATGATCCCGGCTCCGGAACCCCGCGAGACCTCACCCTGGTATTTGCGGCCGGCCAGGGCGATTTCGCCACCCGCGGACTCAACCACCTCTCCCACCCGGGACTGGTGGCAAGGGCTATCGGTGGCCACTTCGGCGCCACGCCGAAACTCGCCCGGATGGCGGTCGCCGGGGAGATGGAGGCGTATAACCTGCCGCAGGGCGTCATTTCCCACCTGTTTCGCGACATCGCGGCGGGGAAACCAGGCCACCTGTCACGGGTAGGACTGGGAACCTTTGTCGACCCCCGTTTCGGCGGCGGCAAAGTGAACGACCGTACCCAGGCGGACCTGGTGGAATTGATGTCGCTGGGGGGCGAGGAATACCTGTTCTACAAATCGTTTCCGATCAATGTGGCCATATTGAGGGGAACGACCGCTGACCCCGAGGGTAACATCACCATGGAGCGGGAGGCGCTGACCCTGGACGGGCTGGCCATGGCGACGGCGGCCCGCAACAGCGGCGGTATCGTCATCGTCCAGGTCGAGCGTATCGCGGCGTCCGGCACGCTGAACCCCAGGCAGGTAAAAATTCCGGGAGTGCTGGTCGACTGCGTCGTGGTTGCCCGCCCCGAGTACCATCAACAGACATACCAGTACGCCTACAATCCGGCCTATGCAGCGGAAGTCCGCATCCCGCTCGACGACACGGAGGTCATGCCCTTGTCCGTGCGCAAGGTCATCGCCCGGCGAGCCGCCATGGAACTGCGCCCCAACGCTGTCGTCAACCTCGGCATTGGTATGCCGGAGGGAGTCGCCAGTGTCGCCAGCGAGGAGAAAATGTCGGACCTGATGACGCTGACAGCGGAGCCCGGTGTCATCGGCGGCGTCCCCGCGGGTGGCCTGAACTTTGGTGCGGCGGTCAACCCCCAGGCCGTCATAGACCAGGCAAACCAGTTTGATTTCTACGACGGTGGTGGACTGGATGTTGCTTTCCTGGGGCTGGCGCAGGCCGACAGCGCGGGAAATCTCAATGTCTCGCGTTTCGGGCCAAGGATGGCGGGCGCTGGCGGGTTTATCAACATCAGCCAGAATGCCAAAAAGCTGGTCTTCGTCGGCACTTTCTGCGCTGGCGACCTGGATATTGTCGTCGACGACGGGCAACTTCATATCAGGAAGGACGGCGAGCACGTGAAATTCGTCGAGGAGGTGGACCAACGCACCTTCTCGGGCCCCCTCGCGGCCAAAGCGGGCAAGGAGGTCCTCTATGTCACGGAGCGTTGCGTACTGAAGCTCACCAGCGAGGGGCTGGCAGTGACGGAAATCGCCCCGGGGGTCGATCTGCAGCGCGATATTCTCGACAGGATGGCCTTCCGGCCGATCGTCGGCGAACCGCAGGTGATGGATGCCCGGATCTTCCAGCCCGAGCCGATGGGCTTGCGGGACGAGCTGCTGCGCCTGCCGATCGAGCAGCGGTTCCACTACGAGGCGAGCAGCAACACCCTGTTCCTGAACTTCGAGGACCTGGAGGTCACATCGGCCGCATCGATCAAGGAGTATACCGATCGCATCCGCGCCATCTGCGAGCCACTTGGCCACAAGGTGTACGCGGTCGTCAACTATGATGGTTTTCGTATCGACCAGTCCCTCGAGGACGCCTACCTTGAGGCGGTCAGGGAGATGACCACCCGCTACTACCACGACGTCACGCGGTTCACCACCAATGCATTTGAGAAGGCAAAACTGGGCCAGACACTCGAGCGCGCGGGGATCGTTCCCCATCTTTTCGACACCGAGGGCGAGGCGACAGGGGCCGTGCAGCCGCGACAGGAAGATTAGGTCCTCGCCCCTGGCCGGCTGCTTCCTGTTGGAAACAAACGGCAGGCAGCCGGTGTCGCTGGAACCGCGTGGCCATGACCGGCCCGATAAAGTCCGGAAAAGGAGAATAACCTGATGAACGACCAGATGAACACATCGAGCCCTGCGGGAGACGGATTTGACTATGACTGGCTGGTGATTGGCTCCGGCTTCGGGGGCAGTGTATCGGCACTGCGCCTGGCTGAGAAAGGGTATCGCGTGGCAGTCCTCGAGGCCGGGCGCCGATACCGGGACGAGGATCTGCCCCGGACCGGCTGGAACCTGAGAAGCTTCACGTGGATGCCGGGCCTGGGCCTGCGCGGCATTCTCAAGATCACGCCCTTCAAGGACGTCCTGATCAGTGGCGGCGTCGGCGTCGGTGGCGGCAGTCTCGTCTATGCCAACACGCTCTACCGCGCCGCGCCCGAGTTCTATCAGAATCCGCAGTGGGTGGAAATGGGCGACTGGGAGGCCAGATTGGCACCGCACTACGACACCGCAGAAAAAATGCTCGGCGTACAGACCGTGCCCCGCGGCAGTGTGGGGCAGGAGTTTCTCAAGGACGTGGGGCGCCACTTCGGTGTCGAGGACACCTTCATGCGCACTCCCTGCGGGGTGTTTTTCGGAGAGGCCGGGGTCACGGTGCCCGACCCCTACTTTGGCGGGGAGGGTCCTGATCGCACCGGCTGCGAATTCTGCGGCGAGTGCATGCTCGGCTGTCACCGTGGCGCCAAGAATACACTCGAGAAAAACTACCTGTGGTTTGCCGAGAAGCGAGGCGCAGATATTTTGCCGGAGCGCGAGGTTTTCGACATCCAGCCGCTGGACGCTGCCGATGGTAGCGGGGGCTACCGGGTGCGGACAAGGCGACCGGGCGCCTGGATCAACAAGCGCCATCGCGAATTCAGGGCGAGAGGTGTCGTGCTCTCGGCAGGCGCGCTGGGGACCAACACGCTCTTGGCGAACTGTAAACTCAACGGCTCACTGCCACTTATCAGCGACCAGTTGGGCAAGCTGGTACGTACCAACAGTGAGTCCATCCTGGCAGTGACCATGCCGCGGGGAACCAAAAACATCTGGAACGACGTGATGATCAGTTCCAGCATTCATCCCCGCCCGGATACCCATATCGAATTCAACACATTCGGACGCAGGCTGGACGCGATGTCCTTCCTCTACACCGTCATGGTCGGTGAGGGCACGCGATTCACCCGGCCGCTGAAATGGCTGGGCACGATCTTGCGTCACCCCGTGAAGTTCCTCAAGACGGTCTGGCCGTTCGGCTGGTCAGAACACAGTGTCATCTTCCTGGTGATGCAGACCCTGGACAACGCCATATCGTTTACTCACAAGCGGAGCCTGACGGGCAGGATAAAGCTGGGAACGCAGCAGGATCCTGAAAAACCCAACCCCACGTTCATCCCTGTCGCCAACGAGGCCGCGGAGGTCCTGGCACAGAAGACAGGCGGTGTGGCCCAGAGCATGATTCTCGAGGCGTGGGCCAACAT
>JARRPM010000155.1:0-3396 GCA_037382865.1 Halioglobus sp.
TTCTGCGTCAGCCAGGGATTCCTCGGCAAGCCGCCTGGCCTCGGCATAATTCTTACTGCTTGTGGCCGTTTCAGCACGCTGCAATTTGGTCTTGGCCCTATCCAGTTCAACGGGCGCCTCGTTTCTTGCGTCACCACCCTCGATCGCCCGAATGGCCGTGCGGGCGCTTGCCAGCTCCGCAACCGGTTCAGGAACGCTGGCACAGCCGGTGGCGATGATTAAACCACCGATTACCAGGCACAGGCGCACATTCTTGCTACGGCTCAGATAATTCATCGTTACTCCTCTTTGATGCCCTGGTTTGGCACCCCGTTCGCATAGCAAGTCTCACACAAATCGGCATGAATGCAAGTGCTGTGTCGTTGCGAGCGGCCCGAGGCGCGACCTGAAGGCGCGAATAACCATGGTTTTATGTGTGCAATCGATGCGTATCCGGGCATCGATAACAAGGGGTTGTATCCGCTCTGTGCAATAGCATCGCGCGATACCTGCGTCTGCGAAATTCCGTTTGATGACCTTGAAGCTGCGTGCCGGAGAGTGCCCGGCCTGCAGAACCGGATCCTCCATCTTATGAGCCACCGGATCATCGATTACCAGTCACACCTTGATGAACAGAGGTGGGCCAACCCCGCACAACATCGAGTGGTCCGACACTGCCATCCTTTGGCCAGGATATCGGGAATGATCTGGGAATGAGCGCCGAGGGCGTTCGCCGGTTCTTCGTCAACGCCATCAAAGCGATGAACATCAGCTTCGATCCCGAGGCGGAAGCGGACGCAGCGTGACAACTTCGGGACAAAAGTCCCCCTCCCCCCTGTTCTCGGGGCTTGGAGCCCCGCGGCCTTTGGCTATTTCCCCCAAGCTGAACTAGTCTTCACAGGTTGAAAACAACCAACGAAGGGAGTTCATCCAACATGATAATGAATAGAATCGCCGCTCTCTGTGTCGGCCTGATCACCGCCGGCAGTGCTTTTGCCGCCGTGTCTCCCGAGGAAGCCGCGCGCCTCGGCAAGGATCTGACGCCCGTGGGCGCGGAAATGGCCGGCAATGCCGACGGCAGTATTCCCCCTTGGAATGCCGAGGGCACACCGATCCCCGAGGGCTTCGTGGAGGGATCCGACAATTACATCAACCCCTACGCTGACGAGAAACCGCTGTACACCATCGACGGTAACAACTGGCAGGAGTACGCCGATTTCCTGACGCCCGGCACCAGGGCCCTGTTCGAGAAATACGGCACTGACGGTTACAAGCTAAACGTCTACCCCACGCACCGTGGCACTATCAGGCCCGATTGGTATTACGCCAATACCTTCAAAAACGCCACCGGCGCCACGTTGGTTGCGGACGGCCAGAAAATTGAAGGCAACTACCCAGGGATACCATTTCCCATTCCACAGTCTGCGCTCGAAGCCATCTGGAACCACATGATTCGCTACGGTGTCGACTTCAACATGGACTACGACGTCTACTATGTCGGCGGCAATGGCAACCCGGTGTTGTCCACCACGGCCCTCTCCACCTCGGTCTTCCCCATGTTCGAAACCCCGGACGAGCCGGTCGGCGATAAAATATGGACCAAGCTGCGTATCAACTACAAGGCGCCTGCGCGCCGGGCGGGCGAAATCCTGCTGGTGCACGAACCCGGGGCTGACTACACCCAGGGCAAGGGGCGCAAGGCCTGGCAGTACCTGGTCGGTCAAAGGCGTGTTCGACTCGCTCCTGCGGTCGCCTTTGACACGCCGAACCCAGGCGTAGCGGGCACCTCCACCTACGACGACTCCTTTGTTTACAATGGGTCGCCGGAGCGTTTCAACTGGAAACTGATGGGCAAAAAGGAAATCTACGTCCCCGCCAACAGCTACGATTTTGTGTTCCAGACCAGGGTGGAGGACATGCTGGGAGAGAAGTTCCTCGACCCACGATACGTGCGCTGGGAGAAGCGTCGGGTGTGGGTCATTGACTCCTTCCTCAAGAAGGGTAGCCGCCACCTCTACAGCCGGCGTACTTTCTACCTTGACGAGGACAGCTGGGTAGCGGTCTCCGGCGAGATGTACGACGGTCGGGACAATCTCTGGCGCGTACAGTACAACTACACTGCCAACCTCTACGACAAGAAGGCCGGTTTTGGCTCCGCCTATGGCGCCTACGACCTGTTGCAGAACATCTACAACCTGAATGGCAAGCCGATACCGGGCCAGTATCGCTCCGGATCCAACCAGAACGACAAGTACTTCACACCCAAGGGCATGGCACGCAGCGGCGTGCGCTGACGGTCAGCTGAAGGTCCTCCCTTCAGCTGCCATGTCCAACAGTAATTGCGGCGGCTCAAACGAGTCGCCGTATTTTTTTGCCAGCTCTTTAGTCTGTGCATGGCGATTTCGCATTTTTTCAACAATATCAGATAGTTGATAGTTGCCACCAATGGCAAGACTTACTACCCTCGAACCGCATGAGAGATATCTTTTTCTTGCTTTTTTACCTGCTCACCGCCATCACCAAACTGGTCAGACCCGGTGGCAGCCGTGCTGTCATCGCTGAAAATCTGCTTCTGAAGCAGCAACTGATTATCCACAGTAGATCCCGGAAACGGGCACCCAATCTGACTACGAAGGATCGCACCGTCCTGGGCTTTCTATCAATGTTCCTGAATCCTCGACGCCTCGTCAGGTCAGCGATCATCATCAAGCCATCTACGCTGCTGGCTTTTCACAAGGCATTGAAGAAACGGAAGTACCGGCTTCTGTATTCACCACGCGGCGGCAGGAAGCCCGGCCCCAAAGGACCATCGAGTGAAGTCATTCGCGCCATGGTAGAAATGAAACAGCGCAACCCTCGATATGGCTGCCCTCGTATCGCCCAGCAGATCAACCTGGCCTTTGGACTGGACCTGGATAAGGATATCGTTAGACGCATACTTGTATCGCGTTACAGCCCAGATCCGAAAAATCATGGCCCTTCGTGGCTGAACCAACACTATTACAACGAGCACCGATGCCATTCAAGCCAGGAAGGCGACACTCCAATACCGTCAGACCACGGCCAGCTCGTTGATATCAACAGTCATCGCTGGAAAAAGCACCGTCGCGGTCTCTTTCAACTGCCAGCGACGGCATAGAACGGGGATTCGCCACGGACACGCGAACGGATACTGTGTATACGCATTTTTCGCGCCAACAAGTTCCGTATCCCAGAAGACAGTCTGGATATACCCCCGATTATGGAACCACCCCTCAGGGCGGTGCTCAGTGCATTCCTGTATTATGAGATCAGGCCGCGCGGCCGGTCACAGATCCAGCATTTTGAGCCGCTTGACGGCTCCCGACAGACCAAGATCCTCTTTGGTGATCACCCGCACCGGAATATCCCGCAGGTAGTTGCTGAAACGACCCTTGG
>JARRPM010000156.1:0-3321 GCA_037382865.1 Halioglobus sp.
TCGATGTGGAGAAGGATTGGACGATGCTGATCCGCCTTTACGCTCCGAAGAGCAAGGAGGCGATCATTGATTACATGAAGAACGCGGAGAAGGACATCCGCGTCGAGTTGATCGAAGACTAATAGCCTGGAACTCCACAGGAGGTCATTCCCATGAAGACTGTACTGAATACCTTGCTGTCGATCGCTGCCGCTGCACTTTCCGGCGGCGTCCTCGCCGCGGAAGAGGTCACACCCGATAACTACATCCGCGCCGAGGTCGATTTCTCCTTCGCCGATTTCCAGAAGAACGCCGGCGGAAACGTCAACGAGTTCTTTTACATCACCAAGCCGACCCCGCTCGATGAGCAGACCGTCGTGCGCATGAACCGCGACACTCTCTACGCGGGGGCGGTGGTGGACACGGAGGGTGGTGCCACCGTCACCATCCCGGAGTTTCCTGATGACCGCTATTTCTCGGTGTACGTCATCGACAACGACCACTACGCCCCGGCGGTGTTCTATACCCCTGGCACCCACAAGATCCCCGCTGACACCAAGTACGTCGCCCTGGTGCAGCGCATCCAGCTGATGGACCCGGCCGATCCGAAGGACGTGGCCCTGGTGAACGATCTGCAGAAGCGCATCAAGATCGAGGCCGCCAGCGCCGACCCGTTCCCGCAGCCGCAATGGGACAAGGAGGCCATGCTCGCGCTGCGAGCGAGCTACGAGCAGGAGTTCCAGAAGTTCGACCAGTACGAGCCGGACTGGATGGGACCGCGGGGGCAGGTCAACGAGGAGACGCGGCATCTCGGCGTCGCCGGCGCCTGGGGGCTGTTCCCCGAGAAGGACGCGGTCTACATCAATTATACGGGACCCTCCGACCCGAACAACTGCTACACCGCAACCTATGGCGTTCCGGAGAACAATGCCTTCTGGTCGATCACGGTCTATGGCAAGGACGGCTTCATGAAGTCTGACACCAACATCGTCAACGAGCGAAACGTGAAGTTCAACGAAGACGGTACCTTTACAGTGTACTTCGGTTCAGAAGAGAAATGCGGGGCAAAGCCCAACCGGGTCGATATCACCGAAGGGTGGAACTTCCTGATGCGGGTCTATCGCCCCGGCCAGTCCGTACTCCAGCGTACGTACAAACTGCCCGACGTCAAACAAGTCGGCTGAGCTCTAAGGGAGATACCCGCGATACGCAGTTACCTGTGCATGGCGAATTCTTATTTCATCAATAATATCAGAAGGTTAGCTATTGCTGCTTCCAGGCGCGGATATTACTCTCGGACAGTATGAGAGATGTCATTTACCTACTTTCTCACTTGCTCACCACCCTGTCTGAGCTGATTAAACCCGGTGGAGCTCGTGCAGTCATCGCAGAGAACCTGCTTCTGAAGCAGCAGCTGATAATCCACGGCAGATCGAGGCAGCGAGCACCGAATCTCTCAAACCAAGATCGTGCCCTGCTCGGTTTCTGGTCGTTATTTCTCAATCCCAAGCGCATGGTCAGAGCAGCAATAATCATCAAACCTTCAACACTGCTGTCATTCCATAACGCACTAAAGAACCGAAAATACCGACTACTGTATTCACCAGGCGGCGGGAGGAAGCCAGGCCCTAGGGGACCATCAAGAGAAGTCATCGATACCATAGTCGAGATGAAACGCCGCAACCCTAGATACGGATGTCCCCGTATCGCCCAACAGATCAACCTGGCATTTGGTTTGGAGCTTGATAAAGACACCGTACGGCGCGTACTCGCGGCTCATTACAAACCAGATCCAACCAGCTGTGGCCCATCGTGGCTAACGACTATTGGCCACGCAAAAGACAGCCTGTGGAGCGTAGATCTATTCCGAGCTGAGTCTATCACCCTGAAGACACACTGGGTCATCGTAGTAATGGATCAGTACACCCGCAGGATCATCGGCTTCGCTGTTCATTCGGGTAATGTCGATGGGCCAGCAGTCTGCCGCATGTTCAACGACGTTACATCGAGGCAGGGCTGGCCGAAATATATCAGCTCAGATAACGATCCTTTGTTTCAATATCACCAATGGAAAGCTAACCTCCGAGTACTTGAAATAGAGGAAATCAAATCGCTGCCACATGTGCCGATGTCACATCCATTCGTTGAGCGATTGATCGGCAGTATCAGGCGGGAGCTTCTGGATCAGACTTTGTTCTGGACAGCGACAGATCTGGAGAACAAGCTCAGGGCCTATCAGGACTATTACAACGACCACCGATGTCATTCCAGCCGGGATGGCGCCACTCCGGTTGAATCGGAAAGCAGCCGCGTCATTGATATCCGCAGTTACCGATGGAAAAAACATTGTCGCGGCCTGTACCAGCTACCGGTGGCAGCTTGAAGTTAGAATTCGCCATGGACAGCATCATCTGCCAACCGCTGCCGCGTGGCCGGGGTCCAGAATTCCCCGATATGCGTGGCGTTCTTCTGCATGATCTTGACCACGTTCATCAACCTCAAACGGCCGGCAGTGCGCTCTCTGTAGTGGGATCACCGGCAATACGCGAATGCAGCATCACCCGCGGTTCCTTGTAGTCCCAGGCACAGGCCTTGTGCATGAGGCAGCGATTATCCCAGACCACCACGTCTCCTACCGTCCAGCGGTGCTGGTATACGCGCCTTTCGTCCACAACAGCGAACTCGATCAGCTCGCTGATAAGGCGCTGTGATTCATCGGCCGTCAGACCTGGTATGCCGTAAGCATGGCGGCCCACCGCCAGGGTTGGCGCACCGGTTTCCGGATGAGCTTTCATCAGCGGCCGAAGCGGTATGTTTTCTACATCAAGCCCATAGCCGATGTATTCACTGTCTTTTGACTTGGTCTCCTCGCCGAGCAGGCGCTGGCTGTGCGCCAGGGAATGGTGTGCTGTAAGTGACCTCAGCCTCTGCTGCATTGCGTCATCGAGAGCCGCCCAGGCAGCGCGCATGTCCGCGAACGCCGTATCGCCCTGTTCTCTTGGAACTACCCTGGCGCTGAATACGGCGCCCTTCGCCTGCAGCGGCATATAGGTATTGTCCTGGTGCCAGTACATATTGCCCCGGATGATCTTCATCATGTCGTCGTCCGGGGCATCGCGCAGCGAGCCATCGGGTTTCACATTGCTGATCTCGGCCGCCTCCAGACCCTCGACCAGTGTGCCGAAGCGCCTGGCAAATGCGATCTGGGCAGTTTTGTCGAGATGCTGCTGCGGGAATATCAGCAGTGCGTGTTCAAGCCAGGCATCATAGATCTGTTTGAAGACCTGTGCGTCAAGGTCGTCCAATCGGACGTTGGTTACCACGGCGCCGAAGGTTTTGTTG
>JARRPM010000157.1:0-4732 GCA_037382865.1 Halioglobus sp.
CAGCAACGGTGTCGACGGCGGTTGTGCGGGGATCTCCATGATCATGGCGCAATTCTAGCGCATATTGCCGCGAATGTGCTCCTTCAGAATTTCACCGCAAACCCGTGCGGCGAGTCCCGGTCGCGCAGCAGTTGCTGCTCCAGCAGGACCGACAGTCGCAGGTAGCCGTGCTCGTTCAGGTTGACGCCGTCGGTGCGGTAGAAGCCGGGGTTGGGCCGCCCGTCGGCGCGGCAGAGGAGCGGGTTGGCGTCGAGGATGGTGACGCGGCTCACCCCGGCGGCCCATTGCTCCAGAAGCTCGGTTGACTTTTCGATCATCGCCGCATCCCCGGGGTAGCGCGGCGTTTTCAGGGGCGTAAAGACGTAGAAACGGCTGGTCACCTCGTGGGCGCCGTCCAGCTTCACCAGGCCCTTGATCGCCTCCAGCAGCTCCTCGGGGGACTTGGCGTCGCGGATGTGGAATTCGCTGTTGTCGGGAAGCAGCACGACCGTCTCGGGCTGGTAGTAGCCGATCAGCCGCTCGTAGTAGTAGGTGATGTCGTTTACCGTGGCGTTGCCCAGGCCGCGCATCAGCACCGGCCGGGGTGCCAGCAGGTCCCCCAGTCCCGGCCACAGTTTGACCCGCCGTCCGCCCACCACCACGATCGGGTCGGTGGGCAGGTGTATGGCGGTGTCGGCGGCGATATAGGCCTCCATTTCATCGGCCCACACTTTCGGCGATGCATCGAGCGTGGCCATGACGTCCCGTGACAGGAGCCAGGCCAGGTGCACCAGCGGCAACAGCAGCAGCAGCGTGCAGACGATGCGAGCATTTTTCCAGGAGTACATACTCCAGGCCCCGGTTGTTTGGTTGTTGTTTTTACTCGAGTTTGTCCTAAAAGCCGGCTGGCGACAAAGCGCCGGGCTGCCTGCCTGTGACGCGGTTCGCAGCTTTTGGCGCAAACTGCGGCGAACTGCGCCGTTAGGTGTAGGATTTGGGCATGATCTACCAACGCCACATTCCGCGGGAAGAGCTCTTCTCGGCCCAGCTGGAGATGTTGATGCAGAACGGCCGGCTCGCCACGGTGGTTGCCCACCTGATCGGCGTGGTGGCCACGGTGGCGATGTTCTGGCCCTTTCTGGAGCTCTCCACCATCCTGCTCTGGGCCGCGGCTTTCCTGATCCTGCTGCTGCTGCGCTCCCTGCAGATGAGCAACGCCCTGGTGGAGCACCGCTACCGCACCCGGCCGAAACGGGTCTACTGGCAACTGGTCATCGGTGCGGCGCTTACCGGGCTGGTCTGGTCCGGGGTCTATGTGTTTGCCGCCACCCGCGTGCCGGTAACTCTGCAGTACGCCTTCCTGATGCTGATCGTGGTGATCGTCGCCTTCTCCATGGGCTTCTCGGTGGTTGTGCGGGAATATTATGTCGCCTATGCGCTCGGGGCCCTCTGGCCGATCGCCTGGTGGAGCCTCGTGCACTATTGGGAGCAGCCCTACAACATGCTCATCGGCTTCGTGCTCCTGGCGTTCTGCGCCCTGCTGCTGGTGGTCTGCGACCGGGTCTACCGCTCGTTCCGCAACATGATCGCGCTCACCTGGGAGCGGGAGGCGATCGCCCAGGAGCTGGGCGATCTCACCGGCTCCCTGCGGGACCGCAATCGCCAGCTGCAGGACGCGCGCCGCCAGCTCACCGACCTGGCCAATATCGATGAACTCACCGGGCTGGGCAACCGGCGTCTGGTCAACAACGTCTTAAAGGAGGAGATCAACCGGGCCCGGCGGGGGGAATCGGAGTTGTCGGTGATCCTACTCGACGTGGATTATTTCAAGAACTACAACGACACCTACGGCCACCCGGCGGGGGACGCGGTCCTGCAGCGCCTGGGGGACCTCATGCAGCGGGCGACCACCCGCGCCGGTGAGGTGGTGGCCCGCTATGGCGGTGAGGAGTTCATCCTGGTGCTGCCGGGTGCCTCCGCGGCCTCGGCGCTGCGCACCGCCAACCGCCTGCGCGACCTGGTCAATGCGGAGGAAATTCCCCACGGGAGCTCCAAGGCGGCGGGCCATATCACCATCAGCCAGGGGGTCGTCACCGCGCGGCCGGACAGTGAGCTGGAACCGGCGGACCTGATCAACCTGGCGGACAAGGCCCTCTACCGGGCCAAGGACAGCGGCCGCAACGCCATCGCGGTGGCGTGATGGGGCGGCTCAGCCGGGGTCCTTGAAGCGATGAATCTGGCGCCGCTGTTTCTTGGTGGGCCGGTGGGCCGGGCGCTCGATCATGCCGCCGGCGGCCTTGCGCGCCGCGGCCTCGGCCTCGCGTTTGTCGAGGCTCTCCTCGGTTTCGCGGTACAGCGCCTGCGCCTCGGGCGCGCCGCGGCGCTGGTCGGAGAGAGCCTGTACCACCACCACTTTCTCGTCCCAGCCCTGGCGGACCTGCAGGGTGTCGCCGACGCTGATCTCCTTCGACACCTTCACCCGCTGGCCGCCCAGGCGCACCTTGCCCCCCTCGATGGCGGCCTTGGCGAGGCTGCGGGTCTTGAAGAAGCGCGCGGCCCACAGCCACTTGTCCAGACGGAGCTTGCCGGTGGCGAGGTCCCGGTCGCTCACGGCAGTAGCTGTCCGGTGGCGGCGCGGTCGGGTGCATCGAGGGCGGGCATGATCTCGTCGAAGTGGTGGATGCCCGGGAAGCGGGTATCGATCCGTTTCTGGCGCTGGCTGTCGGGCTGGAGCAGGGTCAGCAGGTGGGCGATGCCGTACTCCCGCGCCGAGTCCAGCACCGACTCGGTATCGTCGATCAGCAGGGTGCGGGCCGGGTCGAAGGGGTGCAGCGCCTGCAGGCGGTGCCAGAAGCCCGGGTCCTCCTTGGGGGTTTCGAGATCGTGGGAGACCACCACCCGGTCGAACCAGTGGGTAATGTCCACGTGATCCATCTTGAGCTCCAGGGTCTTGCGATGCGCGTTGGTGACCATCACCACATCCCGGTGGCTCTGGTGGAGCCGGGTGAGGAACTCGATGGCGAAGGGCCTCACCCGCACCATGTGCAGCAGCTCGCGCTTCAGGGCCGGGATGTCCATCGCCAGTTGCTCCGACCAGTAGTCCAGGGAGTACCAGTCGAGGGTGCCCCGCCCGCTGTGGAACCGCTCGTGCAGGTGGGCGCTGGAGTCCGCCTCGCTGATGCCCTCCCGCTCGGCGTAGACCTTCGGCAGGTGCTGCAGCCAGAAGTAATTGTCGAAATGGAGGTCCAGCAGGGTGCCGTCCATGTCCAGCAGTACGGTGTCGATGCTGTGCCAGTCGATCATCGGGGTCCCTCTCGTTGGCCGGGGCACACGGTGCCCGGCTGGAGGCGGGGGAGGCCATCTGCCGCCACTACCACGCGCCCGGGGACACCGACTATGAGATGAAGGGGGACGATTCGCCGCTCACGAAGGCGGACCTGGATTCTCACGACATCCTGCAGGCGGGCCTGCACGACCTCGACCCGTCGCTCCCCATCCTCTCGGAGGAGTCCACCGAGGCGGAGTTGGCGGGGCGCCGCGGCTGGCGGCGGTACTGGCTGGTCGACCCCCTCGACGGCACCAAGGAGTTCATCGGCGGGACCGGGGAGTTCACCATCAATGTCGCCCTGATCGAGGATCACGCCCCGGTGCTGGGCGTACTCTACATCCCCCTGCAACGTCTGGCCTATGTAGGCATCCCGGGGGTCCTGGCCCGTTGCTACAGCCGCGGGGAGGGCTGGCAGGACCGGCCGCTGGCGGTCCGCCCGCTGGAGCAGGGCCGGCCCCTGGTGGTCCACGCCAGCCGGCGCCACGTGGGGCCGAAACTGCAGGGGTGCCTGGAATGGCTCGGCGAGCACTGGGGCCCGGTGACGCGGCGCAACAGCGGCAGCGCCCTCAAGTTCTGCCAGCTGGCGGAGGGGGGCGGGGATTTCTACCCCCGCTTCTCGCCCTGCTGCGAGTGGGATACGGCGGCCGGCCAGGCGGTCCTCGAGGCCGCCGGCGGCGCGATCCTGGGCATGGACGGGCGGCCGCTGCGCTACAACTGCCGCGACTCCCTGTTGAGCCCCAATTTCTATGCCATTGCGGACCGCGGGCACCCCCTGTGGCAGCTGCTGCTGCGCCGGCGGCAGGCCTGAGCGCCGGGAGTCGGGAGGTGCCCCTTCCCCGAACAGTGCTTGTGCAGTCAAACCCTTCGGGTATAGAGTTGCACTCTTGTAGCGCCAGGTGCGCGGTACTGCAGATGAGACGATGAGCGAGCCCCCGAAGAATGGCAATGGCCCGGACGAGGAAGCGGCCAACGAAGCGATGACCCCCGCGATGCGCTTGCTGCAGTTGCAGACCAAACACCGGGCCCTGGATGTCAGGATCTCCGAACTGCACGAGTTCCCCTACCAGAACCAGATCCTCCTGCAGCGCCTCAAAAAGGAGAAGCTGCGCCTGAGAGACGCCATCGAGCGGCTCAAGGACGAGATGATCCCCGATCTCAACGCCTGAGCAACGTCACCCCGTTTCACGCCCCCGGCAGGGCGCCCTCGAGTTGCAGTAACCGCTTCTTTATATCCAGGCCGCCGGTATACCCGGTGAGGGAGCCGTCGCTGCCCACCACCCGGTGGCAGGGCACCACGATCGGCAGGGGGTTGCGCCCGTTCGCCGCCCCCACGGCCCTTACGGCGGCGGGCCTGCCGATGGCTCTGGCGATGTCCCGGTAGCTGCGCATTTCGCCCCAGGGAATCGTCGCCAGCGCCGCCCACAC
>JARRPM010000158.1:0-3266 GCA_037382865.1 Halioglobus sp.
GTGGAGCTCTGCCAGGGCATGCCAGTGAGGAAAGTGGCCCGTATCCGCAATATGGATAACCCGGTCAAAAAACCCCTGGGCGCCGCCATGGTCTCCGACCTGGGCAGCGTTGATCCCCCGATAAAAACAGGCCAGGACAAGGCTGGGGAGATGATCGATCGCATCCAATCCCGCATCGATCTGCCGGCCCAGCGCCACCCCGCTGGCGATCTGCCCACTGGCGATCAGGGCCGACTGCCTGAACGCCAGGTTCATCACCGCAGGTTGCACGCCGAACAGGTAGCCGTGGCTCTGCCAGTACTCGTCGGTCTTGACCGCCATGACCTGGTCCGAGTAGTCGTGGGTGGCGCGCAGGTTGCCCAGCCAGTAATGGGTGACAGCCAGGGCGGTATTGGCGCCCGCCAGGAAATTTTCGTCACCGGCTCGCAGCGCGATATCGCGCAACTCCTGGGCCGTCTTCAGCGCCTGCGGAAACTCGGCGATGTTGTATTCCATGCGCCAACGCCCCCAGAGCGTGGGAAAAAAACGCTTTTCCGTACCGATCTCCCGGCTCAATCGCTGGGCGGCATCGAAGGCCTGCAGCAGCCGTGCAGAGGCGTAACCCTCGGTAACGATGAGTTCCTGCGCCAGCGCCAGATAGATCTCCAGCTGCTGCCTCTTGATCTCCGCCGTTTCCTCCTGCTCCGCCAACAGTTGCAGCGCGCGGTTGAAAGCATTTACCGCTTCGGTGCAGGCCGATAGCCGGCGGGCCCGGTGTCCCGCCCGGATCAGATACTCGACGGCCTTGGCTTGATTGCCGGCGCGGTCGAAATGCAGCGCCAGGCGATCGACGTGAGGCTCGAGGTTGGTGCCGTGCAGCCGCTCGAACGCCAATGCTATGCGTTCGTGAGTGTCGCGCACCTCGCTCCCGAGCATCGAGTTATAGGCGACGGACTGGGTGAGCACATGATTGAATTTGTAACGGGGCTCCGGCAGTGAGGCTATCTGCTGGATCAGGCCGGTGCTGACCAGAAGTTTCAGCGTCAGCTCCAGCGGCTCCCCCGGGGGAGTGATCTCCGCCAGCAGGCCGTGGGGAAATTCTCTGCCGAATACCGAGGCCCGGTTGAGCACCCGACTCGACAGCGGGTCGAGCTGATCCAGCCGGGACCGGATGACGGCCTGGACGCTGTCCGGCACGTCGAGGGCGTCCACGTCGCCCGCAACCTCCAGCGCCTGCCCGTTGATCCTGATATGCCCCTCCTCCAGCAGGGCCCTCGCCACCTCCTCCAGAAAAAAGGGATTGCCCCCCGTCCTGGCGTGCAGCAATCGCACCAGTGCGTCCGGGACGTCGGCGACATCCAGTACCGACTTGAGAACCGCCGATGAAGAGCCCCGAGACAGGGCGTGAAGTTTAATCTGTGAGCAATTGACCTGGCCCTGCCACCCCGGGCTGTATTCCGGGCGGTGCACGACCACCAGCAGCAGCGGGTTTTCAGCGCAGGACTTTACCAGGTGGCTGACAATGTCATCGGACATCCGGTCCGCCCAGTGCCAGTCGTCAAAAATCAGAAGGATGGCCTGCCTCGAGGCCATGGCGTTTATCAGGGCGCTGAACCCCTGCCGCAGCGCCATCTGGATACCACTGGCGTCCAGATGCTGCGGCAACTCGTACTCCCCCGCATCGTCGCCCAGTATCCGCAGGCACGCCGGCACGTGACCGGCGAGGGCCGGGTCGATCTCCGTCATCGCGGAGACCACGCTGCGCTGGTCATAGCCCGCCGCGCCGGGATCGATTCGCAACGCATCGCTGAGCGCCTGACGAACTGGTTCGAACACCGACGCGGCGCCGTTGGAATGGCAGCGACCGGTGAGCACCCGGACGGCGCCCTCATTGATCCGCATCTGGAACTCCCGCAGCAGGCGGCTCTTGCCGGCACCGGCTTCGCCGACCACGGAGATCGCCTGACCGGTCCCCTCCTCCGCTCTCTCCAGGGCCTGCTCCAGCAGTGACAGCTCCGGCTCCCGTCCGCTGAAGGCGCTCAGGTGGTGGGTGTTGTTTCCGATCAGGGTGGGGCGCTGGGAGATTGTGTCGACCACCTCACTGACGTCACCGGCGGCGCCACACGCCTGGAACTCGAAATAGCGGTCGGTCAGCCGGCGGGTTTTGCCACACACCCGGACCGCCCCGCCACGACTGCCGTAAGCCAGGCCGGTGCTGACTTCGGTGCACCCGCCCAGCAGATTAAAAGACCGGTCCTCGCGGTTCATCCCGTGCGCGATAACCTGACCAGTCGCGACCCCGGCGCTAAGCCCCAGGCCCAGCTCCCTGAAATCCCGCTCGGCGGCGAACAGTTCGACCAGTGCCCGAGCGGCGCAGATCGACCGGTAGGCATCGTTTTCGTGCGTGACCGGCACGCCGAACACGGCCTGGATCATGGAGCCGGTAAACTGGTTGAGAATACCCCCGTAGCGGTGCACGCGGCTCTCTACCTGGCCGCGAATCTGATTGAGCAGTATTTCGAAATCCTCCGGCTGGAGATCGGCCATCGCCTGCTCCAGGCCGGTCACCCGCGCACTGAGATGGCTGATATTGCGCCGGCCGGAGATCTCCTGTTCCCGCTGCACGAGGCCGGGGTCGCGGGCGTTGAGAAGAAGCTTTACGCTGGCCTGCATGCGAGCCAGCTCTTCGGTGCAGGGCGCCTCGGGCCAGCCGATCAGCTGAGAAGTCTGGATACGGCGGAAGGCGAGGGGTGGCCGCGTGGCATCCAGCTGCACCGGGACCAGGATCTTGCGGTCCATCCCCTCCATCGCCTCGGTCCGGACCCAGTCGGACTCGACGGCCGCCGCGGACCAGCAGACGACAATGCAGCCGGCAGTCTCTATAGCGGTCTCGATCGCCCGGTCAAATTCCCTCCCGGCATCGATGCGCCGGTCCCACCAGACCGTGTGGCCGAGCTCCTCGAACAGGCTCACCAGCGGCCTGACCCGTTCGCGGTCTTCTGAGGCGTAACTGAAAAAAAGATCGGTCATCGGGCGCTCACATAAGACCGGGCTTCAGGGGTCCAACCATTTTTTCTGCTGGTCAAGAATGGCGACCAGCTTATCAAAGAATTCACTGGTCTCCTTGCCTATGAACAGGTCCATGTGGGCGTAGCCGGGTATGATATGGCGGTCGTAGTAGCCTTCCGGCCTGCTGTTGTGTGCCTTCAGCCAGGTGAACGTACGCTCCGATGTTTCCGGGAAGAAGATCTGGTTGAGCTCACCTGCGATGAAAGTGATCGGCATGT
>JARRPM010000159.1:0-3212 GCA_037382865.1 Halioglobus sp.
CTGTGCCAGTATCGCCGCGGTCACGCCCCAGACGTTGTCCTTGCCCAGCCGGTAGTGCGGCACCATGCGGGAGCGCCGCCCGTCCGACATCTCCTCCAGCCGGAACAGGTCCGGGTCGGCAAACACTTCCAGCGGCGGCATGAAAACGCTGTCGAACTCGCGGGGATCCACCACCAGGTCCAGGCGGGCCGGCACACGCGCCACGCAGGGGTGCACCTCGAAGCCGGTGCGGGTGATCATTGGCGCCAGCTCGCCCAGGGGGTGTACTTCCCGCTCGTGCAGCCCCACCTCCTCCAGCGCCTCCCGCTTCGCGGTGACCCAGGGGGAGGCATCTTCGGGCTCACGCTTGCCCCCGGGAAAGGCGACCTCGCCCGGGTGCAGCGGCAGGTGCTGTGCGCGGCGCCCCAGTATCACCCGCGGCGTGGCTTCGCTGGTCAGCGCCACCAGGACCGCGGCCTCCGGCCACTCGCCGCTGCCGGGATCACGCTCCCAGTCGAGGCCGTCCAGGGGCAGCCGATCGTCGATGCGGCGCAGCACGTCCGGCATCAGGGTCATCCGCCCGGCAGCTCCGTGACCAGTTCGACCACGTCCCAGGCGGGCTCCTCGTAGGGGTGCGCCTGCTTCATGGCCGCCACCGCGGCGCCCACAACGGCGCGCTCGCAGACCATTTCGACCCGGTACTCCTCCACCTGCTCCACCTCCCCCTGGCGTCCGAGGAAGGGGTCGCTCCCCGCCAGCGGCCGGAACTGGCCCTGGCCCAGCACCTGCCAGCAGCAGCTGTCGTAGTCGCCGAAGCGGCCGGCGCCGGCGGCGAATACCGCAGCCTTCACCGCCTCGAGATGCGTTGCCGGAACATAAAAGCAGAGCTTGTACATCTAGCCCCCCAGCGCCTGCTGCTCGTGGAAGCGGGCGGCGATGTCATCGAGAGACCCGGCCTCGATGGCTGCCCGGATACCCGCCATGTGCTGCTGGTAGAAGTGGAGATTGTGCAGCGTATTCAGCTGCGAGCCCAGGATCTCGTTGCACTTGTCCAGGTGATGCAGGTAGGCGCGGCTGAAATGCTGGCAGGTGTAACAGTTGCACGCCTCGTCCAGCGGCAGCGTGCTCGTCTTGTGCCGGGCGTTGCGCAGCTTCAGCACCCCGCGGGAGGTGAAGATATTGCCGTTGCGGGCGTTGCGCGTGGGCATCACACAGTCGAACATGTCGATGCCCCGGCGCACCCCCTCCAGCAGGTCCGCCGGCGTGCCGACCCCCATCAGGTAGCGGGGCTTGTCGGCCGGAAGGCGCGGCTGCATGACGTCCAGCACCGCCAGCATCTCCGCCTTGGGCTCACCCACCGAGAGGCCGCCGATGGCGTAGCCGTCGAACCCGATCTGCTCCAGGCCCGCCAGCGACTCCGCCCGCAACCCGGAATACATGCCCCCCTGCACGATGCCGAACAGCGCGGCCGGGTTGTCTCCGTGTGCCTCCCGGCTGCGCGCGGCCCAGCGCAGGGAGAGCTCCATGGAGGCCCGGGCCTCGGCCTCCGTGGCGGGATACGGCGTGCACTCGTCGAAGATCATCACGACGTCCGCGCCCAGCTTGCGCTGGATCGCCATGGAGGTCTCCGGGTCGAGAAAGACCGGCGAGCCGTCCACCGGTGACTGAAACTTCACCCCCGCCTCGGTGATCTTGCGCATCGCGCCGAGGCTGAACACCTGGAAGCCGCCCGAGTCGGTGAGGATGGGGCCCTCCCAGGCCATGAAATCGTGCAGGTCGCCGTGCCGTTCGATGATCTCCGTGCCGGGACGCAGCCAGAGATGGAAGGTGTTGCCGAGGATGATCTCCGCGCCGATGGCCCGGATATCCCGCGGCAGCATCCCCTTCACCGTGCCGTAGGTGCCCACCGGCATGAAGGCCGGCGTTTCCACCGTGCCGCGGGGGAAGGTCAGGCGGCCCCGGCGGGCGGGGCCGTCGCTGGCCAGCAGATCGAACTGCATGTGGCTCACGAGGTCACTCCGCTCTCGGCGAAGGCCTGCGGATGGGCGGTGATGAACATGGCGTCACCGTAGCTGAAAAACCGGTAGCGGGCCTCGATAGCCGCGCGGTAGGCGGCCATCGTGTGCGACCTGCCGGCGAAGGCGCAGACCAGCATCAGCAGGGTGGACTCGGGCAGGTGGAAGTTGGTGATCATGGCGTCCACGCTGCGAAAGCGGTAGCCCGGGTAGATGAAGATGTCGGTATCCCCGCAAAACGGCTGAATGCCGCCCTCCCCCTGGCTCGCCGATTCCAGCGAGCGCACCGCGGTGGTACCCACCGCCACCACCCGGCCGCCGCGGGCGCGGGTCTCAAGCACGGCGGCGCAGACCGACGCGTCGACCTCCGCGTACTCCGTGTGCATCCGGTGCTCCTCGACATCGTCCACCCGCACCGGCTGGAAGGTCCCCGCCCCGACGTGCAGGGTAACGGTCACCCGGCGGATACCGATGTGATCGAGCTCCGCCAGCAGTTTCTCGGTAAAGTGCAGCCCGGCGGTGGGCGCGGCCACCGCACCCTCGCGCCGGGCATAGACCGTCTGGTAGCGCTCCCGATCCGCCGCCGCGTCCTCCCGCGCGATGTAGGGCGGCAGTGGCATGTGGCCGATGGCCTGCAGGATCTCCGCCAGGGGCGGGCCGGCTTCGCTTGAGAGGCAGAAGAGATCCTCCTCCCGCCCGGTGACTGCAAGCCGGTAGGGTCTCGGCTCGCCCTCCTGCGACGCAGCCAGGTGGATGACCGTGCCCGGCTTCGGCGATTTGCTGCTGCGAATATGGGCGAGGGCCGTGTGCGTGCCGGTCACCCGCTCCACCAGGATCTCCACCCGGCCGCCACTCGCCTTGCGCCCCCAGAGGCGCGCCGGGATCACCCTGGTGTCGTTGAACACTAACAGGTCCTCCGGCTGCAGCAGACCAGGCAGCTCGGCAAAGCGATGATGGCTGACGGCCCCGCTGGCGCCCTCCAGGCACAGCAGACGGCTCGCGCTGCGCTCAGGCAGCGGGTGCTGGGCGATCAACTCCGGGGGCAGGTCGTAGGCGAAATCGGTGCGTTTCATAGACAACAAAGCCGGCGCGGGGCCGGCTCTGGCAACCGCGGCTGCGGCTTACTTCTCTTCCTCGGGGGCTTCCTCCGCCGGGGCTTCCTCGGCGGGCGCCTCCTCCGCTGCGGCTTCCGCAGCAGGGGCCTCCTCCTCGCTCGCC
>JARRPM010000160.1:0-3848 GCA_037382865.1 Halioglobus sp.
TGAAGTGCCGGTATCCGCCTGCCTGCAGGTTACGGCCTGCTGAAGACCAGGGTCATTCTGTCACTCTCGCCGACGGCGAGAAGGCGCTTTTTCTCCTCCTCCGTCGCTACGTTCCGCAGGGTCGGAGGCAGCGTCCACACGCCCTGTTCGTGCCGCTTGGTATCCAGGGGATTCCTGTTGAAGTAGCCCTCCGCCTCGAGTTCGAAACCCGCCTTGAGTGCCGCGGCGATGACATATTCGCGCCCGATGTAGCCGATATTGCGGGACATCCAGTCCTGGTCCGGATCGGCCATGTGCTGCACGATGCCCAGTTTGCCCCCCGGCTTCAGGATATCGAAGAAGTGGGCAAAGGCGGCGTCCATCAGGCCCCGGGCATACAGGCCGTGGGCATTGCGGAAAGTCACCACGCGGTCAACCGAATTGCTGGCGGCGGCCGGTATGGCCACCTTCCCTGATTTTTCATCGAACATCAGCGAGGCCACGGTGACCCGGTCGTAGGTGTCCGGGTCAGCCGCCAGCTTCTCCTCGAACCGCTTGCGGGATCCGGGACGATAATCCGCCTGCGTGTCGGAGCTGTCATAATGGGCGGCGATCAGCTTTCCGTTATCCCGGAGATAAGGCGCCAGGACCTCCGTGTACCAGCCGCCGCCGGGCCAGATTTCCACTACCGTGTGCTGGGGCTGCACGTCGAACAACCGGAGCGTCTGCAACGGGTGTGGGGCTGCACGTCGAACAACCGGAGCGTCTGCAACGGGTGCCGGTACCGGTCTCTCTCCACGTATTCAGGTGTGCGCTGGCTGCCGCTGATCGCGGCCTCTAGGCGCTCGTCGTCCGCCTGAGCGGGTAGTGTGATTAATAGAAAAACCGCTGACAGCGCTGCCTTGAACCTCATGGCGACTCTCCTTATCCGGGTTGGCATGACAGTTTAGCAAGTGCACCCCAAGGAACAAGAAGGGGCGGGATCGATTTTGATACCGCCATGGGGCTTTACTGTCATCGGCCTGTAAAGCTACAGTGTCAAGCTGTCTGGATACCCCCGGTGGACCCTAAAATGAAGAAGACGCCCCCCACATTTACCCGGCGCAAACTGATCAAGGGAATCAGTGCCGCCTCACTGATGCCACTGCTGGGCAGTAACCTGTTCGGCTGCTCTGACAGCTCTGATCGTGGTCCTGCTCCGGAACCACCGATCGAGAGCGTGCCGGCGCAGTTCAATCACGGCGTGGCCTCCGGGGACCCGCTCTCTGACGCGGTTATCCTCTGGACACGGGCGACCCCCGAACGCGATGGCAATGTGGTCGTGCAGTGGGAGGTCGCCACTGACGAGGGTTTCACCGATATCGTGGCCAGTGGCAGCGGCACCACCACAGCGGCCGTGGACTACACGGTGAAGGTCGATGCCGGGGGACTGGATCCTGACTCCGGTTACTACTACCGGTTTATCACCGGTGAGACGGTTTCGCCCGTAGGCAGGACGCGCACGGTCCCCTCCGGCGCGCTCTCTGCCGCTACCTTTGCGGTGGTTTCCTGCTCCAACTATCCGGCTGGGTACTTCCACGTCTACCGAGAAGTGGCCAACCAGCAGGTCGAGGCCGTGCTGCACCTTGGTGACTATATCTACGAGTACGACAAGGACGGGTTTGCCAGCGAAAAGGCCGAGGAGCTGGGCCGGGTGGTTGACCCGGAGAACGAGCTGCTCTCCCTGACTGACTATCGCACCCGTTATGCCCAATACCATACGGACCCCGACCTCCAGGCGTGCCACGGCGCCCATCCTTTCATCATCGTCTGGGACGACCACGAGGTAGCGGACGATGCCTGGCGGGACGGGGCAGGGAATCATGACCCAGAGACGGAGGGTGAATACAGCGAACGCCGCGCGGCGGCGATACAAGCCTGGTATGAATGGCTGCCGGTTAGGCCACCCTCCTCGGAGCAGGAGATCATCTACCGGCGCTTCCAGTACGGTGATCTTGTGGATCTGCTGATGCTCGACACCCGCCACGTTGGGCGGGACAGGCAGATCGACTATGCTGACTACACCAACGGTGACCTGATCGACGTGGATGGCGTCCGTGCGGCGATTGGAGACAGTAACCGAAGCCTTCTTGGCGCCGATCAGCGGGCCTGGTTGAAATCCCGACTCACCGACAGTACCGCCCGCTGGCAGGTGCTCGGTCAGCAGGTGCTGATGGCCCGGATTGCGCTGCCCGAGCCTGTAACGCGGCTGCTGAATGCTGCCGTGGAGGGTGATGCCTCGATCGAGGAGGGTATTGCCGCTATACTTGCAGCGCTCAATGCCAAGAACAAGCCTCCCGAAGAGCGTACCCCGGAAGAGCAGGCGCTCCTTGACTCCGCGATTCCCTACAACCTGGACTCCTGGGATGGCTATGGTTTCGAGCGAGAAGAGATCCTGTCTCACGCTGCTCAGGTGCAGTCTCGCCTGGTGGCTCTGGCGGGCGATACCCATAACGGCTGGGCCTCCCACTTGACGACCGCGGATGGTTCCGTGGCCGGTGTGGAATTCGCCACTGCCAGCGTTAGTTCACCCGGCATAGACTATTATCTGGGACTGGAGCCGGCTGAACTTCTGGGTCCGATAAGCATAACGTTGGTCGACGACCTGAAATACGCCAACCTGGTCAACCGCGGTTATCTGTCGGTGACCTTTACCCCCGACGAGGTGCAGGCCGACTGGCGCTACATCTCCGGTATCGACACCCCGGAGTACTCGCTGCTGGAGGAGGCGGCAAAGCAGTTCACCGTGAGCCGCGACGACCTGCTTCTGGGCTGATGCCTGGCTGGATAGGCTCGCGCAGGCCAGGTTGAGTCCCGGCGCCGGCGGCCTTCTGCGCTACTGGAGCCGGGCATTCGCTTTCATTGCCAGAGCGCCGCCCTCATCGAGCGCCCACAGGGTGGCTGACGTGTCATCACGCCGGCCCTGGAGCAGAACTTGCCTTCCATCCAGCAGTGGCCGCATGCCGCGGAAAGAGAAGCTTTTAACCTGCGCGTCGGGCCACTCGCGATACAGCGAGTCGAGCAGCAGGGTGGCGGTCAGCGGCCCCTGCACCACGAGCCCCTGATACCCCTCCACGTTCATCGCGTAGTCGCGGTCATAGTGGATCCGGTGGCTGTTGAGGGTGAACGCTGAGTAGCGGAACAGCAGCACCGGGTCCGGTGTGATCTCCCGCGTCCACTGCGCCTCCTCGGGCGCGGGCTGTGGTGCAGGAGTGGCGTTGCCGGTAGCGGTTTCGCGGTACACGAGGTCCTGCTCCTCCTCGATCGCCAGCGCGTCACCACGATAGATCCGGTGCCTGACGGTGACGAAGACCAGGTCGCCGGCGCTGCCCTGTTTGTGGCTGATCGATGCGATAGCCGAGTCCCTGCGGGCCCGGTCGCCCACCCGGAGTGGCGACTCGAACCGGATCCTGCTCCCCGCCCACATCCGGCGTGGCAGAGCCACCGGCGGCAGGAAGCCGCCGCGCCGCGGGTGGCCGTCCCTGTCGGTTTCCGAGGGTCGCGGCACGGCGTGAAAGTAGAGCCAGTGCCAGAGGGGGGGCAGGGGATCACCGACGGAGGCGCGCGGAGTGCCATAGTCCAGTGTTGCCGAGAGTCCGGCAGCCGGTGCCGGGGAGATCAGGTCTTCACGGCTCTCGGTCTTGCCGATCCACGCCTCCAGCGCGTTTAAGTCATGCGCCGCCAAATCAGAAAGACCTCGGTAACCCGAGTTGCTGTGGTGCGATAAAGGAGAGAATGAGGTTGGTCGAGATGGGTGCCACCTGGTAGAGACGCGTCTCCCGGAACTTGCGTTCGACGTCGTATTCAGCGGTGAAGCCGTAGCCGCCATG
>JARRPM010000161.1:0-4722 GCA_037382865.1 Halioglobus sp.
ATATAAAACCGGCCGCATCGAATTCATGGCTGGTGCGGCCGAGACTTCTTGGCAGCCTGTACCTGGGATGCGGGATGGTATGCCCCCCGCCGATGACCGTGATGAGGATAACCTCCCGCTTACCCGAGGTCGACCACAGGGTGCTTTGCACAGTCGTGTCGTCATCGGGAGCCCTGTCGGGCCACACCTCTTCCTGGCCATGACCGGAATAGCCTGCTAAGGCGGCCCAGTAACGGGCCGTTTCGGCGGCCGACAACACCTGCCCCCGGGTGGCGTCGCCAAAGATCTCAACCAGCCCCCCATCATAAGGGTTTACCGGGTCTTCAGTACCATTCATGATGAGCGTCGCAACCGGTTCGCCTGAGGGCTCGCAATCCATGTTGCTCTCGACGGGCAGGTTGGCGGCGATGGCCGCAATGCCCGCAACCAGGTCGCGCGTCTCGAGCGCCAGTCGGTAGGCCATCTGGGCGCCGTTGGAGAGCCCGGTTGCGAAGACTCGCTGCGGGTCGGCACCGTGCTCTGCACTGATTTCCCCGATCAAGGCAGCCAGAAATCCCACGTCATCGATGTCCAGAACATTAGCGGAGTAAGTTGCGCTTGCGCGGCAGTCATTCCAGTGGCGTTCAAAACCATCGGGATAGACGGCGATAAAGCCCTCCTGCTCTGCCAGAATATTGAACTCGTGCCGGGTGGCTTCCAGCATGCTCTTACCATCACCGAGCGATCCGTGCAGGATCAGCACCAGCGGCGGTCGAACGGTCATCGAAGCGGGGAAATAGGCGTGCCAGGTTCTCCTGCGACCGTCGTGTTCCAGAGAACCATGCTCCATTCGACCCGCCAGCGCCGGGGCGTCAACCTCTGAACTGTCCAGAAGCCACCACGCCGTCAGCATCATTCCGATAAGCAGAAGCAGCAGAAGGCCACCGAGCACCAGCAGCAATCGCTTCATGTCGCGTCCTCCTTTTTCAATGCCGTGGAGTTCTCTGTTGAGCATCCCGAGGTGGAAGGCTCTCAAGAGCATCCTGCGGGTGGCCATTTCCTGAGCGGGCACGCACAGACACTCAGTCAGGGTTGCCACTGTAGCCAAATCTGGCCAGGTTGCACTGATTGCGATCAACCTTTGTCCCTGGTCCGGTACCTTTGCAGTTGTACCGGAATTTGCATCCCGGGCGGCCACCATTTAGTTTAGGCTGTAGAATAAAAGAAGGAAGCGGGCTTATGCGTTTGCTCCTCACGCTGCTGGTATCCCTCATTGTCCTGGTTGGAATGCTGTTACTGCTCCCGGCGCCGATTGATCCGGCGGAGTGGACGCCCGACCCTGACCCGGGGCTGACGGGTGATTTCGCCGCCAATGACAAATTGGCTGCGGCAGAGCGACTGCTGGTCGACGTGGGCGCGGGCCCCGAGGATGTCGCCTGTGGCACCGACGGTGCACGCTATACAGGTTTCCAGGATGGGCGGATCGTACGCTTCGACGATGAGGGTAACCACCAGGAGCTTGCCGATACCAATGGTCGACCACTGGGGATGCAACTGGATGGCAACGGCCGACTTATCGTGGCCGATGCGGTGCGTGGTCTTCTCGCGGTGTCAGCCGATGGCGCTGTAGAGGTGCTGACGGATTCCGTTGACGGCAGCAAGATGCTCTTTGTCAACGACCTGGATATTGCTGCTGACGGCACCATCTGGTTCTCGGACTCATCCGCCCATCGCGATTACCATCATACCTTCCACGATTTCCTGGAGGGGCGGCCCAGTGGCCGCCTGCTGAGCTACGACCCCGCCAGCGGCGATACCGCAGTGCATATGGAAGACCTCTTCTTTGCCAACGGGGTGGCGCTGGGCCCGGAGGATGACTATGTGCTGGTGAATGAAACCGGCCTTGGCCGGATCAACCGGCTCTGGCTCAAGGGGAAGAAGGCCGGCCAGCGGGACCTGTTCTTCTCGGGCTTACCCGGCACGCCTGATAACCTCTTTTTCAATGGCCGTGAGACCTTCTGGGTTGCCATGCCTGCACTGCGGGCAGGGATTGACAGCCTGGCCGGCCGCCCGCTATTGCGCAAAATTCTCTCGCGTCTGCCCCAGGGCATCCTGGCGTCGAGCCAGGACCGCTATAGCTTCGTCGTCGGGCTCGGTCTGGACGGCCGGGTGAAACACAACCTGCAGGATACGGGCCGCGGCTTCACCGACATCACCAGCGCCAGCGAGTGTGATGGCAGCCTTTACCTCGGGAGCCTCAGTATCCCTGCAGTTGCGCGATACCCGCTCCGGTGAAAAGGGATGAACTCAGGCAGTTCATCGAGAATTCGTCCTGGTTCGAGGGGGCACCCCCGTAAGTCCTGGACCGGCTGGCCGGTGTGGCGTCTGTCCGGCTGTTTCCCGCGAACAGTTTCCTCTGGTCCCTCGGTGAGGCCAACACGGAAGTCTTCGGTGTGCTCTCCGGTCGGGTGCGAATATCCGTGTCCAGCGCCATGGGCCAGGATTTCGCCATCATCGGCCGGGAGTCGGGCGCATGGCTGGGAGAACCTTGTCTGGTCACCGATGCCGCCCGGGTGGTAGACGCCAGGGCCCGGTCCGCCCAGTCAGGCTTCGGCCAGTCTCCTCGCCACCCAATACCACACCGCGGCGTTGAGGTTCAGCCCGATATGGCTGCCTTTTACCTCGATGTTCTGTACGTGACCGTAGTTACCTTCCTGCACGGAGGTCCGCCAGTTCACCACCCCATCGGCCCGGGTGTAGATGGCCGTGGTCGGCACGGGAGGCGGCGTCGCAAGATGGCGGTCCCCGTCCCTCGGGGCGGGCCGGGGGTTGAGCTGTTCATAGAGGCGCCTCGCGTGGGAGGCGCCGGCGTGCCCCCTGCCGAAGGGGCTACCGAGGGTGATGACCTGCCGGATCGAGTGCGGCTCCATGCGGGCTATCTCCCTGGCGTAGATGCCGCCCAGAGAGTGTCCGATCAGGGAAACCTTGCCGCCTCCGCCAAGGATAAGCGGCTCCAGTGCTGTTCGCAGGTCCGTATCGGAAAAGCTGCCTGGCCCCAGGTTCCTGCCCTGCCGCCAGCCGGTGGCGGTATAGCCAAGGTGGCGCAGAAAGCGAATCAGCGGTCCATTGCCCCGATCGTCACCCAGGAAGCCGGGTATTACCATGACGCTGTGAGGTCCGCGGGCGCGTGGCAGGCGGCGCAGCAGTGGCGCCGCCGCGTGCCGGACACCCAATGTACCCTGTACCGAATCCCCGGTTAGAGGGCGGTACAGGTGAGAGCGGAGTATCGCTCAGGACGCGGCAGCACAGAAATCGTACTGAACCTCGAGACTGTAGGTCCGAGACGCATTGGGCCAGGCGGCGATGGCGCCCAATGAATTCAGGCGCTCCATGCTGACGTAAGTCTCCTCCTCAGTGAGGTTCTGCGCGCTGGCGATCACGCGCCAGTTCTGGGAGGGGCTCAGCCAGGTGACCATCGCATCCAGGCGGTAATAGTCATCCGCCCGGGTGGCGTCGGCATCGAAAGCGTCGAACTGGCGCTCGTCCCCCCAGGAATAACTGCAGGGAAAAAATGAATTCGCCCAGGAAGTCGGTTCACCACGAGTAGCTGGCGTTGAGGAAGACCTTGTTTTCAGGTGCCTGCGTGAGCGGCTTGCCCGACGTCAGGGCGGTAATGGCAATGGCCGTGTCCTGCAGGCTCTCCTCGCGCTTCTGTGCGACCACGATGACTTCTTCCAGCACGGGCTGCTGTGCCGATGCCTCGAGGCCGACAAATGGTTGCCAGCGTGGCCGTGGGGGGCGGTCGCTGCCTGTTCTGTCCTGTTTGGGGGGAAGTAAGCCAGGCGGCTCACGAACCGCGCAATCCCCGCGTATTGCGCGACGGGGCCGGGAGTGGGAGGAGCAGGCTCCATGGTACGGGCGGCGCGGAACAGGCCATCGATGTCGCACGTCCCGATTGACGGGGCCGGGCCGCGGCGTCTGTTGTACCCCGCGCCTGCGGATCACCCGGCAGGACGGTCGCCTAGATGGCCTGCAGCAGATGGCGGCTCAGGTCGCCGATGAGATCCGTCTCCATTCTGCGCCGGCTGAATCGCCACCCCGTCTCCGTTTTTTCGAAGCGGTCCTGGTATCGCACGCCAATAACGGGTTGCAGCGGGAAATCTGGCAGTGCCTGGAATACGATGCAGTAAGCCTGGCTGCCAGCGGTCTGGCCATCGTCGTCCAGCTCGACCATGACGTTGGTCGTCATGTGCTTCGTATGCGGTGTGCCGTTGTCGGGATAGAGACGGGTGAACGCGCTCATCAGGTCGTATACGGCGTCCTCCCCAACGAACTGATTTTCCCGCCCCTCGTTGTCCGTGGCGACGATCCGGCCATGACTGAACATGGCGGCGACGGCGCGCAGGTCGCCGCGGTCGATATGGTCCGCGTATTGGTAGATCAGCTTTTTGATTGCGCAACAGTCACACTGCATGAAATCGCCACCCTGCCTGGTATCCATAATTCGCTGCCAGCAGAGGTTCTGCGTTGCCTGCAGCGAGGCTATAGTTTTACGAATGACCCATGGCTCTTAGGCCCGGATGAGCCCGGACCCGCCTAGAGCGTCACATCTATGCTGTCGAAAACCCGCAGCGCCTTCCGGATCGCCTCGTCGGTGCTTTCACCCAGGGCAAGGGCCACCCCCAGGCGCCGCTCGCCGCTCACCTCCGGTTTGCCGAACAGACGCAGGTCGGTATCAGGTTC
>JARRPM010000162.1:0-3625 GCA_037382865.1 Halioglobus sp.
AGGCGGTTACTGCTCTCCTCCGCAAGAATGCCCCCCTCCCAGCGCACCCGGTGATTGAACCAGGGGGAGTCGAGCAGGCTGCACTGGCTGCAGACCACCCCGGCGCGCGGTTCCCGCGCTCGTGTTCCGCGCGTGTCGTCACCGGTTCCTGCCCTCCCCCTCCTGATTCCTCGAAACGCGGCGTGCACAGCGCCAGAAATATCAGGTCGCCCTGTACGGTATTGATGATCCACCGCAATTCGATTTTCACCGCAATCCCTCTCGCCCTGTTTCCCGGACCGGTATACGATTAAAGACCAGAAAGACATACGCGCTTTCAAGTGCTGATACTCTCGAGACTTTTCCAGTCCGATTGCAGAGAGTAATGACAGGGAAAATTGCGATGAAGACAAATATTCTCACCCGGTTGGCGCTGCTGGCCTGCCTTACCGCCACCTGCCTGGCTGCCCCGCTAGGGGTGTCGGAGACGGGCGACAATGGTTACGGCAACAGCCCGGATCGCGGTGGCTATGCGGATATCAATGGCATTCGCATGTACTACGAGGTCTATGGTGAGGGCGAGCCTATGGCCCTCATTCACGGCAGCGGCCAGGACATATCTGCCATGCGTCACCAGATTGATTACTTTGCCAAAAAATACAGGGTCGTGGTGGCTGACAGTCGCGCCCACGGCAAGTCCGGCCTGGGTGAAGGCGAGCTGACCTACGTACAGATGGCCAACGACTGGGCGGACCTGTTCAGGTACCTCAAGCTGGGTCCGGTCCGGGTAGTCGGCTGGAGTGACGGCGGGAATATCGGCCTGCGCATGGCCGTCGATCATCCCGAGGTCATCGGGAAACTCGCCACCATGGGTGCCAATCTGCAGCCCGACGAGAGCGCTGTCCAGTCCTGGGCTATCGAATGGGTGAAAGAAGCCTCGGCGGAGGTCGACGCCATGCTGGCAGCCGGCGACACCAGCCAGGACTGGAAGGTCCAGGCGGAGCATCTGCGGCTACTGCGGGAACAGCCCGACATGACGCTGGCAGAGCTGGCGACAATAAAAGCGCCAGTGCTGGTGATGGCCGGCGACAGGGATGTTATTCGCGACGAGCACACGGTACTGATATACCACCACATCCCTCGTGCACATCTGGCGATTTTCCCGGGTGAAACCCACTTCACACCGGAAACCGCACCCGGGCTGTTCAATGCCACTGTCGACAGGTTCATGAGTAATCCCTATACCCGTCCCGAAACCAGGGACATCATGCTGGGAATCGACGAATAAGCGTCAAAAGGCTCGCTCTCTCGCGATAGTGCCTGCCTTCGACGTGCGTGCCAGTCCGGGGACTTTCCAACCGGGAAATGCCTGTATGGTGGCGCTCAGGAGAGTCCGGCTACCACCAGGTCAATCTGGCGCTGCATGGCAGTCGACATCGCCTCGAATTGCATCTCCTCGTGGGTAACGTATTCGATGAAATGCTGGTTGAATACGCAGAATATCACCATGGCGGCGTCGGCACAGGCAAGATCGCGCCGCAGGGCGCCGGTTGCCCGATAGCGGGACAGCAGTTCCCGGAGTTGCTGTTTCAGTCGGGCCTCGGCGCGCTCCGCCAGTTCGTCGAGTATCGGCTCCGCGGAGAGGCCGGGCCCGATTATGGCCGACAGCAACTGGCGGTTGGACCAGTCGTTCTGGAAATGTCGATAGATTGCAATCAGTCCCCTCACGCCGGCCACCGGGTCTTCTGGGGGTGACTCGACCAGAGCGAGCCCCTGTTGCTCAAGCGCCGTAAATTCCGGTTCCTGCAGGGCGGCCAGAAGCGCGCCCTTGCTGCCAAAATAGTTGTAGACGGTGGCGACACCGACTTCGGCGCGCCCGGCGATGGCTTCCATGCTGGTGCCCTGATAGCCGAGCTCTTGAAAGAGTTCCGCGGCCGCCTCCAGGATTGCGTTGCGACGACGCGCCTTCTGTCGTTCCCGCAGACCCGTCCCCGTCGCCACCGTCATCAACTGTAGCGGATTTGACCCCGCCCGGCGGCGTCACCCTGGTCAATGGCTGCCTGGGTTGCTGCTTTCAGGTCTCTAAGAAACAGTGTTGCGTCCTCGTCGCTGAGGGATGGATCTGCCGGGATGGTGATAGCCGCCGGTTCGACCAGGCCCAGCATCAGCCAGCCGCGGTCGACCAGGCCCTGGTAGACCGCCTCGGTATCTGCCACTTCTGAGCTGAAGTGCAGGGGCATCACATCGACGTCCCACATCCGCAGGCCCTCGATGGCATTGACCCCCTCGGTGAAGCGCTGCTTCAGTTCCAGCAGGCGCCGGGTAAGGCGAAGGTAACCCTCCTCGCCCAGGTAGGTCATCACCGCCCACGCGGCAAAGATCGGTCCCGCGGAACGGGACCCGGAAAAACCGGCGAGTTTGTAGGTGCCGAGGTACGGGTCATCCACCGACACGTAGTGGTAATCCTGGTAGCTGGCCTCGCGCCAGAAAATGGTGGAAGCCGGTTTCTGGCAATAGCCGAATTTGTGCAGGTCGGCGGAGATGGAGCGCACCCCGGGTACACGAACATCCCAGGGGATCAATTCCACCCCCAGTTTCTCGAGGAACGGCGAGATATAGCCCCCCACACAGCCGTCAACGTGCATCCACAGGCCACGCTCCTCGGCAATCTGCCCGATCTCCGGGATCGGATCGATATTGGCGTAGTGCCAGGAGGGCGCGGAAGCCGCGATCATCACAGTATTCTCGTTGATCGCTGCCGCGATATTCCCGGGTACGCCGCGACCGTTTTCGTCCAGCGGGGTGGTGATGACTTCCATGTCCAGGTAGCGCGCGCCCTTCTGGAACGATGGGTGGATGGTGTGAGGTGCGACGATGTTGGGCCTCTTGATGTGGGGAAGGTGCTCCCTGGCCCAGTTGCGGGCCGCGTGTATGGCGGAAAAGTTGCTCTCGGTGCCGCCACTGGTGAAGTTGCCGGTGGAGGTCTCCCCGGGGTGCAACAGGCTCACACCCATGCTGAGCACCTCCTGCTCGATGGTCTGCATATAGGGCAGGTAGAGGGAGAAGAAGCCGTTATCCGACATAAACTTTTCGAAGGCGTATTTGCCGACCTGCTGCACATCCGCCGGGCCGCGGAATGCACGGGCAAATTTGGCGTGCGGCTCCGGCATTTCAGTAGCCACAGGTGGGGAGTGGTCGATTGCTGCGTTCAATGGTCGGTTCCATGGGATCCTTCCTATAGTGAGCTGGCAAACATCTATATTATTATAGAATAACCAATGTGACTATATTTTTTATTGGCAACGGAGTTGGCACCGTCCGGTGCCCTCCCCGGGAGTCTCCTCTCCTGCCAGTGACGCCTGCAGTCCAGTCCCCGGAACGGACCTTCTATCACTTGCTCCGCTTGATCGTGGCGGCTTTCAGCCGGATTCACTGAACCGGAATGCCGTCCCTGCTTTTGACAAAGACAAAAAAGGGGCGCTGGTTACCCGGCGCCCCTGCTGTACGAGCAGCGCTCAGAAGCGGTAACGGGCTTTCAACCCGATGGTGCGCGGCCGGTTGGTGACGATACGCGGGCGGCCGGGCGTCTCGGCAGCGATAGAGCGGTTGTCCGCCAGGTTGGCGCGCTCGTCGCTGACATTGTCGG
>JARRPM010000163.1:0-3148 GCA_037382865.1 Halioglobus sp.
GCATCCCTGGCAGTCCCGTCACTTTACCGGACCTCCCAGACCCGGGACCCAGCCGAAGCGGCGCAGGTCGATGGCGCCATTGGCCCGGAATGCGATGCCCTCGCTCTGGAGGCGCTCTCTCTGGATGCGGTGCCCCGCGCCTCCCTCGGGCAGCGAGACTCGCCCCCGGGCATTGATCACCCGGTGCCAGGGCAGGCGTGTGCCGGCGGGCAGGGCGCGCAGCGCGCGGCCCACCCGGCGCGCCGCGCCCGGCAGGCCCGCCTGCCTCGCCACCTCCCCGTAGGTCGCCACCCGGCCGGGCGGTATCCGGGCAACCACCTGCCAGATCCTCTGGTCAATGTCGGGCGAACTGGGCATGTGACGATCATCCCTCTCAATGATGGAGAGTCTATCATCCGCGCGGCCGGGGTGGCGGCCGGACCGGTTGCCCCGCCTGGCCTTGTAAATGGTGTCCGCGCCCCCATAGACAAGGCATGCGCCTGATCATCCTGCTCCTCCCCTGGCTGGAACTCTTCACCCTGATCCAACTCGGCATCGAGACCAGCGCCCTGTGGGCGCTGGTCTATGTGTTCGCCACCGGTGCGCTCGGCGTAATGGTGCTGCGGCGGCAGGGGGAGGGCATGTTCGAACGCCTGCGCCAGAGCCAGGAGGGGCGTGTCATCGGCCCCCAGTTGCTGCTCGACGATATGGCCATGGGTCTGGCGGGCCTGCTGCTCATCATTCCCGGCATGATCACCGATTTTGCCGCCCTGATCGTCATGATCGGCCCGCTGCGGCGTCGCATTGTTGGCTGGCTGGGCGGGCCCCAGCCTGAGCCCTATGCCCCGGGTCGCGACCGGGAGAGCCATACCACCATCGAGGGCCAGTACCGGCGCGTGGACGATGACCGGGATATTTAACTGCCTGAAAATCAAGAAAAAAACGATGATCACCAGGAGACAGGTACGGTGCGTTTACGGCCCTTGACTCCACCCGATCACCGACTAGAATTGGCACTCTCTTGAAAAGAGTGCTAATTGGGCCTTGAAATCGGTTTTCCTGTCCCAATAGAGCAAGCTAACCCCCCAGGGGCCCTCATAACACTGTTACTAGGAGAGCAACACTGATGAAAATCCGTCCGCTGTACGACCGAGTGGTCGTTCGTCGCAAGGAAGAGGAAGAGACCACCGCTGGTGGCATCGTTCTGCCCGGATCCGCGAAAGAGAAGCCCAACCAGGGTGAAATCGTGGCGATCGGCGAAGGCAAGGTGCTGGACAATGGCGACCTCCGCCCGCTGGCTGTCAAGGTCGGCGATAAAGTCGTTTTCGGCCAGTATGCCGGCAGCAACACCATCGAAGTCGATGGCGAGGAGCTGATCATCATGGGTGAAAGCGAAATCTACGCGGTTGTCGAGTAAGACGCACCTTCAGTTTCAACACAATCTATTAGAGTTTAAGGAAGGAAATCATGTCAGCTAAAGACGTATATTTCGGTGACAAGGCGCGTACGCGCATGCTCGCCGGCGTGAACATTCTCGCCGACGCCGTTAAGGCAACCCTGGGCCCCAAGGGCCGCAATGTGATCCTGGACAAGTCCTTCGGCGCACCGACCGTGACCAAGGACGGTGTCTCCGTGGCCAAGGAGATCGAGCTGGAAGACAAGTTCGAGAACATGGGTGCCCAGATGGTCAAGGAGGTCGCCTCCCAGGCGTCCGACCAGGCGGGTGACGGTACCACCACCGCAACGGTACTGGCCCAGTCCATCCTGAACGAGGGCCTCAAGTCCGTCGCGGCGGGCATGAACCCGATGGATCTGAAGCGCGGTATCGACAAGGCCGTGGCCGCCGCCGTCAAGCAGATCCAGGAAGCGTCAGTCCCCTGTGAAGACAGCAAGGCGATCGCCCAGGTGGGCAGCATCTCTGCCAACGCCGACGTCCAGGTGGGCGACATCATCGCCGAAGCCATGGACAAGGTAGGCAAGGAAGGCGTTATCACCGTGGAGGAGGGCTCCGGCCTCGAGAACGAACTCGAAGTGGTCGAGGGCATGCAGTTCGACCGCGGCTATCTCTCACCCTATTTCATCAACAACCAGGAGAGCATGAGCGCCGAGCAGGAGGATCCCTACATCCTGCTGGTCGACAAGAAGATCTCCAACATCCGCGAGATGCTGCCCCTGCTCGAGCAGGTGGCCAAGGCTTCCAAGCCGCTGGTCATCGTTGCCGAGGACGTGGAAGGGGAGGCGCTGGCTACCCTCGTCGTGAACAACATGCGCGGCATCGTGAAAGTCTCCGCCTGTAAGGCGCCCGGCTTCGGTGATCGCCGCAAGGCCATGCTGCAGGATATCGCCATCCTGACCGGCGGCACTGTGATCTCCGAGGAAGTGGGCCTGGAGCTCGAATCCGCGAGTCTGGAGCACCTGGGCAGCGCCAAGCGCGTGACCATGGACAAGGACAACACCACCATCATCGATGGTGCCGGTGACCACGACGCCATCAAGGCCCGGGTCAACGAAATCCGCGTCCAGATCGAGAACACCTCCTCTGACTACGATCGCGAGAAGCTGCAGGAGCGCGTGGCCAAGCTGGCCGGCGGTGTTGCGGTGATCAAGGTCGGCGCTGCCACCGAGATCGAGATGAAGGAGAAGAAGGCCCGCGTCGAGGATGCCCTGCACGCCACCCGCGCTGCGGTGGAAGAGGGCGTGGTTGCCGGTGGTGGCGTCGCGCTGGTCCGGGCAGTCGCGGCCATCAGGGACCTGAAAGGCGACAACGAAGACCAGAACCACGGTATCGCAGCAGCCCTGCGCGCCATGGAAAACCCCCTGCGCCAGATCGTCGACAATGCCGGTGACGAGGCCTCCGTGGTGCTCGACAAGGTGCGCCAGGGTGAGGGCAACTACGGCTACAACGCCGCCACCGGCGAGTACGGTGACATGATCGAGATGGGTATCCTGGATCCCGCCAAGGTCACGCGCACCGCTCTGCAGGCGGCGGGCTCTGTCGCCGGCCTGATGATCACCACCGAGGTGATGATCGCCGATGCGCCGGAAGAGAAGGGCGCCGCCGGTGCAATGCCCGATATGGGCGGCATGGGTGGCATGGGCGGCATGGGCGGCATGATGTAAGCCTATCCCCCGGCAACGACCAGACCCCGTCTTTCGAGGCGGGGTTTTT
>JARRPM010000163.1:3157-4639 GCA_037382865.1 Halioglobus sp.
TAGGAAGTGCGTGGTTCATAGTGCAGGCGAACTTGATACGGTGCGACAGGGAGTCAATCGGGAGATCGATCTGCAGCGGCCGCTACCGAAACTTCCGCAGAAACGCCTGGCCGCCGATAAAGATCTCGACCTGATCCCCCTGTAGCTCGCGGACGGATGTTGTACCACCGTTGGATCTGCAGAGTTCCAGGCTCAACCGTGTCTCCCCGGGGCTATTCTGCGGCGAAAACGGGCCAGCGTTGACCGCAGCAGGGAGCCATCCTCCTCTCGTTCGATTGCCGGGGGTTCGAAATCCCTTATGTCCCCCTGGACCCGCAGGCGTAGCCCCGACCCCGGTTCGATACCCAGCGCTTGTAGGTCGAATTCGAAGCCGCATTCGACGCCCCTGCGTTCACCTTCACGGTCCGGAACCGGCAACTCGGCACTGCAAACCGCCAGCTCACGGTCGTCCTGGTACAGCACCACCTTCGGGGGGGTATCCATAGAACGATTGACATACCGGGCCCAGCCGGCAATCTTCCGCGGGCTGTACTCGGTCCAGCGGCCCTCCACCCGGCTGGCTCGGGACTTCTCCAGGTATTCCAAGGGACTGGGTTCCACGAAAGCTGCCGCGGCTGCCAAAGCCTCAGGCCCTATCTTCAGCCCCGTCGCGGCAAACACCAGGCGCAGGGTGGACTCGGGCGACTGCAGGAGTTTCTCATAAGAAATCAGTACCGCCGGAGCACCGCTGCTGTCCAGGAAGCCAAGAATTCTGCTTTGAATGCTAAGGATGTGGTGGAGTTTCTTAGTGAAATTGGCTTTTAGACGACTGGAAATGTATCCGCGATTGGCGGTCGCGACCGGGTCGCGCAGGATTACCAGGTAAATCGGGTTGCGGAAGAAACTGTGGTACTGGCCCACGTAGTTGTTATAACCCGGGCGCTTGAAAGCCCATACATCGTGCTCTGCGTCGAAGGCACCAATCAGTTCGCGTACCTTTGTATCTTCGCCTTTTTCTATGGCGTTGGCCAGCGCGAGGCTCTCGAAGACGGGCCCGCTGGCACCCCCACCCATGAATAGGCCCGTAGCCGCCAGTGCACCGGCAATCGCCGATGTGCCGCCACGGGGTGCGCCAAGAACAATCAGAGTCCTGGGTAACGTGTGCTCACCACTGATGGTCTCACAGTTGAGAGCAAAAACACCGTGATTTTCGAGTTCAGGATGCCGTTCGACCACGTCTAACCCTGCTGTTTTTCGCGGCTGTCTTCTTGAACTTCGCGGGTTGCGAGGTGCTGATCAAAAATGAAGCTGTCATCATCCTGCAATGAGGCTAGAACTCTTTTGTGGAGTCGACCGTTTTTGCGCCGCATGTATGAGTTTACATGCTTGCGCAACCATTTGCGCGGATGTTTCAAAGCTGGCCTACCTGCCCAGCGGTTCAATAGCCTCATGCAGAAAGCCGAATAGGCGTCTATCCCGCGTCGGGCATCGCGGCGGCAGAGC
>JARRPM010000164.1:0-3012 GCA_037382865.1 Halioglobus sp.
CACCTCGCTGGATCAACTGCTCGCCTCCAGTACCGCCGAGGCCGAGGAGGCAATAGACTCCCTGGTGCTGCAGGTGTCACTGCTGGCGCTCACCACCACGGCACTGCTGTTCTTTTTCACCTACTGGATCAACAAACCGGTGCAGGATCTCTCGGAGGAGATCCATCTGCTGGGCACCGCCGGCCTCAGCCATACCATCGAGATTTCCGGCCCCCAGGAGCTGAAGGCCCTCGGGACCAAACTGGAATGGCTGCGCCGGAAACTTCATGAATCGGAGCAGCAGAAAGAGCAGTTCCTGCGCCATATCTCACACGAGCTGAAAACACCCCTCGCCAGCCTGCGTGAGGGGGCCGACCTCCTGGCGGAACACGTGGCCGGTCGCCTCTCACAGCAACAGCAGGAGATCATCGACATCGTCCGACAGAACGGGATAGAGCTGCAGCGCCTGATCGAAAACCTGATCGATTACAATCAGTTGCCGGAACAGGCGGCCAGCATCGAACGGTTCAGTATCGATGCCCTGTGGGAGGAACTGCTGGCGCACTACCGCCTCACTATCAGCAAGAAAGATCTCCAGCTGGCGCTGAACGGTAACGACGACTACTGGCGGGCCGACCGCTACCGGCTGGGAACAACGCTTGACAATCTGCTGTCCAATGCCGTCAATTACACACCGGAAGGTGGCCGGATCGATATCAAATGGCGCGAAAAAGACGCCAACCTGGTTATCGACGTGGCCAACTCGGGTCCATCTATCCCTGAAGAGGACGCGGAGCGCGTGTTCGAACCCTTTTTCCAGAGCGCGGCCAAGCGCACCGGCCCCATCAAGGGCTCCGGCATCGGCCTGAGTGTCGCCCGTGATTGCATCGAAGCCCAGGGCGGCAGTCTCACGCTGGTGCATCATAAATCCCTGCCCGTCTGTTTCCGCGTCTCATGTCCCGCGCACTAGGCCCCGCCCTCCTCCTGCTGGCACTGCTGGGCGGTTGCTCCGTCTACCCCACGGCAGAGCAGACACCCCGAAGCGGCACCACCCTGAAGGTGGTCGAGACCTGCTCCCTGCAGCGCTGGCTCGCCATGCAGGAGGAGGTGGCGGCGATGACCAGCGAGCAGGCGAGCGCCGCCCTGGCCGGGGTCGACCCCCTGGCCGGATCTGCCGACCTCTTCTACTACGGGCTGCTCAAACAGCAACTGCAGTTTTACGAGGCCTGGGCCGAAGCCAGGGACACTTTTCGCGCGCTGCAGGAAGAGGCCGGCCTGACCCTCGAGCAGCGCCAGATGGCTGCCCTACTGGAGGCCTACAACCAGCGCCGCATCAACTGGTACCAGCGCTACAGCGAACTGCAGCAGCAGTACGACAGCATGGAACAGGCGCTGGCCGACGCCGAGCAGGAGAAGGCACTGCTGCAACAGAAAATACAGGCGCTTACCGACCTGGAGGCGGTCATCAGCGATCGCAAGGAGCAGTGACGGGATGACGGAGCGCATCCTGCTCGTCGACGACGATGCCAGCCTGCTCAAGCTCCTGAGCATCCGCCTGGAAGCGGAGGGCTTCGAGGTGCAGACGGCCAAATCCGCCGAGCAGGCCCTGCAGGTGCTGCGCAACGAGCCGATCCAGCTGGTGCTGACCGACCTGCGCATGGAAGGGGCCAGCGGCCTCGATCTCTTCGAGCAGGTACGGCACTTCTACCCCGGCCTGCCCGTCATCATTATGTCTGCCCAGGGCACCATCCCCGAGGCCGTTACGGCCACCCAGATGGGCGTTTTCGAGTTCCTGACCAAGCCGGTGGACAAGAGCCAGCTGCTCGCGACCATCCGCGCCGCCCTGCAGCAGTCGGGGGCCACCCAGACCGAAATCTCCGAGGAGTGGCGCGAGCATATCATTACCCGCAGCCCGACGATCGAGCACATCCTCAACCAGGTCAAGCAGGTGGCAAGCTCGGACGTCAGCATCCTGATCACGGGCGCCAGCGGCAGTGGCAAGGAACTGCTGGCCCGGGCCGTGCATGAGGCGGGCAACCGGCGGCAGGGGCCCATGGTGGCCATCAATTGCGGGGCGCTGCCCGAGCAGCTGCTGGAATCGGAGCTGTTCGGACACGTCAAGGGGGCGTTCACCGGCGCGGTGAGCGAACACACCGGCCTGTTCCGCGCCGCCAACGGCGGCACACTGTTCCTGGACGAGATCGGGGACATGCCCCTGCCCCTGCAGGTGAAGCTGTTGCGCGCCCTGCAGGAGCGGCGCATCCGCCCCATCGGCAGCACCGCCAGCGAGGCGATCGACGTGCGCCTCATCTCCGCCACCAACCGCGATCTGGAGCAGGACATGCGGGAGGGGCTGTTCCGGGAAGACCTGTTCTATCGCCTCAACGTGGTCAATTTTCACCTGCCCTCGCTGAGGGAACGGGTGGAGGATATCCCGCTGCTCGCCAACCACTTCCTGCGCACCACCAGCGCCTTCCAGATGGGCAACGTCACCAGCTTCGCTCCCGCAGCCATGGAGGTGATGATCAGCGCCCCCTGGCCGGGCAACGTGCGCCAGCTGGAGAACGTGGTGCAGCGCACCGCCGCCCTCTCCACCACGCCGGTGATTCCCGAAGCGCTGGTAAAGGAAGCGCTCACCGTAGAGGATCACTACCTGCCCTCCCTCAGCCAGGCCCGGGAGCAGTTCGAGCACGACTACCTGGTGAAGGTACTCAGGCTCACCAACGGCTCGGTGGCCGAAGCCGCGCTGCTGGCCCAGCGCAACCGCACCGACTTCTATAAGTTGTTGAAACGCCACAACATCAGCCCCGAGCGCTTCAAAGGCGAGCAGTAGCTACCCATTTGTCGCATTTTGGCGACACCCTATCTCATTGATTTATTTGACTTTTACGGTAGGCCCTATATAACCTGTCGGCATCTGGATACAAATTTGCGGCATATAACCGGTAATTTTTCACACCCGATTTCTATCTATTTGTTTTTAAAGACAAAAATATTTCTGGCATTGATATTGCTGTAAAGCTGATGAAGCCG
>JARRPM010000165.1:0-2929 GCA_037382865.1 Halioglobus sp.
CATTGAATTCAGTAGGGGTTTCTTCCGGCGCCATATGCGCCGCACCGGGTATGATTACCTTGTTACGCAATCCGGGCATGGTGGTTTCCAGGTTATCAATCGCTGCTTTGGCCCATTGCATACTGGTGTCCTTGTTACCGCCGATAAACAGCGACGGCTGGCGAACAGGGGCTCCGGCGAGAAAAGAGGTGAGCTTCCAATTGCGGTCGATATTGCGATACCAATTCAACGCCGGAGTGAAACCGCTGTCGCGGTATTGCGCTACATAGTAGTCAAGTGCGACTTCGCTCAGCCACTCTGGTAACCGCCGTGGATTGGCGATGTTGCGGGTATAGGGGTCGGTTATGTGGTCGAGCACGGTCTTGCCCGGCTCGAAGAAGACCTTCCACTCCTCTCCCGGGGCGGCATCGGCCGACAGTGAATACAAGGCGCTGCGCATGGTTAAGTGTGGGTCGGCCTCCAGTTCCCGCTCGGCACGGCCCACCTCCTGAAAATAGTCCTGATAAAACACGTGGTTCGTGGACGCGGTCCTCCAGATCGTCGAGGGCGCGACCGGGGTCCGAAAGGTATAGGCTGAACTAACCAAGACTACTGCAGAGATCAGATCGGGACGCAATAACGCCGCATACGAGGCGACGTAGGTGCCGATATCCCAGCCGACAACGACGGCCGATGTCTCACCCAGTGCGTTAATCAGCCCGACCACATCGCCTACCAACTGGGTCAAGTCGTAGTCTTCGATATTTTCCGGCGCACTGGTCTGGCCATAACCGCGCTGATCAGGGGCCACCACGCGATAACCGGCTGCGGCCAGGGCGTTAATCTGGTGGCGCCAGGAGTACCAGAGCAGCGGAAAGCCGTGCAGCAAGATTACCAGTGGCCCCTGACCGGCTTCAACGTAATGCATACGGATGCCGTTCACCTCGGCAAAGCGGTGTTTGTAGGCGCTCGGATCATCTACCGATCCGCTGCCCGCGGCAAGACCCATCCCCGGCAACGCCGCTCCGGCCAGCAGGGCCAGATTACCCCTTATAAATTCTCTTCGGTTCATGTGGTTTCTTCTCTGGGTTGCTTGCTGGAACTGACACTTTAGCCGGCAAGTAAATTTTCGGCCACTGTTGATTTGCTTCCAATATTGCACTCAGTCCCGAGTCAGTTTCAGCGGTAAGTCAACCCGCGGCCCAATGGTGGGGGCCCTGGTTGACAACCCGGCAGCAAGGGCATGTAATCTGGGTCCGGCCGACAAATAGCCGTCCAGCCAGGCGGCGCGCACCACGATTGCTATAACAAGGGAAAATAATGACGCCGTGAGCCATCCGCCTCGCCGAATCTATATATTGACGCTCCGCAAGGTTCTGTCCTTCATGCACAGGAAGGGCTTCGACGACGTCGTCCTGCTCGCTAACACGGAGCTTCGCAGTTCGGATTTCAGTGATCCTTACCGGTTGATCAGCGAACAGCAGGCCCGCGCCTTCTATCGCAACGTTGTAGACCTCGTCGATGAGCCCGGTATCGGCCTCGAGATCGGCTGGACCACCGACCTGGCGGAAAAGGGGCCCCTGGGACTGATGCAGAAAACCTCCCGCACCGTGCGCGATGCGGTCGAGGAGGGATGGGAGGCCCGCTACACCTATCACGGTCTTGTCGAATGGCAGTATGAGGTCAGGGGAGACGTTCTGATACATCACATCAGCTGCAGCGAGGCATACGAGCCCCTGCGCACTTTCCTGCTGGAGCGTGCGCTCGGCGTATTCCAGGCCCATACCGATGAGTTGGTGGACTCGGACGCCAGGCCCATCAAGGTGCAGGTGGACTACAAGGCGCCAAAAAACTTCAAGCGCTACGCGGAGATCTTTCGCTGCCCGGTCTACTTTGCAGAGAAGGCGGTCGAGATACACTACCCGCTCAGGTATCTCAGTCACGAAATGGAGAGCTATGACCCCCAGGTTCATGATGCGCTGGAAGTGGTGCAGGCCAGGCTGGTAAAGAGGCTCTCTGGCGAAAAAGATATCGTGAATGAGGTCAGGATGGCGCTGCGCCGTACGCCTGGCCAGTTTCCCCGCCTGAACCAGGTCGCAAACATGCTGGCCATGTCCCCCCGGACGCTCCGGCGAAAACTGGGTGCCCGGGAGGTGAAATTTCAGGACCTGCTGGACTATGAGCGGCGCAGGGTCGCCGAGCATTACCTGGCCAATTCTGATCTTACTGTCCAGCAGATAGCCGACCAATGTGATTTCAGCGACGCCCAGAATTTTTCCCAGGCCTTCAAACGCTGGTCTGGCATGTCGCCTACGGATTACCGCAACTCACACCGCCAATAGCGCAATTCTGTGGGTAGGTTTGCGACGATACAGCCGCTCGATCAGCTTTTTCCCTCCACTCTTTTTTTCAGAGACTCGTTCATTGCCCGATACAAGGACGGCGCGTCCTTCAGTGCACCTTTAACCAGAGGCAACAACAAGCCCCCGAACCGTTCACCGTGGCTGAACCTGCACCTCCCGTCGCCCAGGGGCTCCAGGTTGAAATAGTGCTCGCCGGTCAGGATGCCTGGCGGCCCCCCGCGCCAGGCCAGTGCTCTGGCCTCGATTAATTCCACGATTTTCGCCTTCAGCTTCAGTGAGCTTGCTCCCTCGCGCAGCACCTCGAACCGGACCGTGGCACCCGGGGCGAGCTCGGTCTGAAGGTTGCGCAGCATCGGATTCCACTCCTCGAAGCGGCTGAAATCGGACAGCACCCGCCATACTGCATCGGCGTCAGCGTCGATGTCGATGGAGGTGTCTATGTTGTAGACGAACATGGCCGGATCACCCTCTCATGCCGCTTGTTTAGCGAGGTGTTTTCTGTAGGCCCGGCGGGCCTTCCAGTTCAGCAATTTGTTGAGCAGACGATCCTTTACACCGGGCGGCGTAAAGCCATACAACCCCCAGAG
>JARRPM010000166.1:0-2919 GCA_037382865.1 Halioglobus sp.
GTCAGCAGTAACATCCCGCGTTGATGGGTAAACATACGTATTAACTCCTCTGGGAAGGTTCGAACAGGACACGCCTATAGCAAGGTTGATGCAAGCACGAGGGTGTCTGCCCTACGCAGTTTTCTCAGTGGTAGGGACGCTATCGGAATTTACCGACTAAGTATAGAAATATTAACCGCCTATTGACAGTAGACACCCTCGCTGATGCTATCGACTTGACCTGCTGATCTGTCGAAGTTCCCGGCTATTGACCCGAAAACCCCGTGCGGGGCGTTGAGCATGCCATTCAAATCCAATGGGATGGACTCCTCCTCACCCTATCATTTCGGCGTCGATGCGCCAGAATGGTAAGTGGCAACCAACCATTCAGAGGATGAGGAGAAGCCCAAAATGAACATTACACGAGTCGGTGTGGATATCGCAAAATCTGTTTTCCATGTGCACGGTGTAGATCGCCGTGATCAGACCCAGTGGCAGGCGAAGCTGAAGCGCAATCAGTGGCTGAAAGCACTGTGTGACCGCGTTGCCCAGGGGCGGAGATTGTCGTCTCCACCGGGGCCACGCTCGAGACACCTCCCGCACAGAGATTTTGCTTTCCGCGCAATACCATCTGATAATCGCTGACTGACAGGTTAGCATCGGATGTCGGGGCATGACCGACCCGGTCAAAGTTTCCGGGCCGGCGGCTACCGTTCCCTGGTCGAGGAACCTGGAGGCGATCCGAACCGGTTGATCCGGCAGGGGGCATGCACTGAAATGACAAGGACAGCGCCTATGACACCGGGTATCCCCCTGCACTACCGCAGCATCGCGGCGATCACCGCCGATACGGCCTCGGGCAACATCTCCTGCGAGGAGGTGGTCAGTCACACCCTTGACCGCATTGCCGCCCTGGAGCCGACGCTGCACGCGTTTGCCGAGGTTCGGGCCGAGGCCGCTCTGGACGAGGCACGGGCCGCTGACCGCCGCCGGGCCGCGGGGGAGCCCCTCGGTCCGCTGCATGGCGTTCCCATAGCGGTGAAGGACCTGTGCGCCATGCCGGGTACAGACACCCGGGCCGGCGGCTTCTTTCCCACGGGATTCGCCCCCGACGACCGGGCCACAGTCGTTGCCCGCCTGCAGGCTGCGGGGGCTATCATCGTCGGCAAGTCACAACTGACCGAGGGCGCCTGGGGCGCCCACCATCCGGATATCATACCGCCGGTCAACCCCTGGTCACCCGAGCACTGGACCGGCGTCTCCTCGAGCGGTTCAGGGGTGAGCGTGGCAGCTGGCCTGGCCTGTGGGGCCATCGGCACCGACACGGCCGGCTCTATCCGGTTTCCCTCGGCCTGCTGTCACCTGGTGGGCCTGAAGCCAACCTGGGGGCGCGTCAGCCGGCATGGGGTCTTTCCCCTAGCCGATACCTTCGACCACGTCGGTCCGATGGCGCGAAGTGTGCTCGATACCGCACTGATGTTCACTGCGATAGCCGGCCCCGACGAGCGCGACCCGACCGCGCTGGTCGAACCCGGTGCGGATTGGGCAGGTGCCGCGCGGGCTGGAACCCTGGAAGGTGTCAGGATCGGTATCGATCCGGGCTACGTGTTCGGTGGCCTGGATGATGCGACCCGGGACGCGCTCAAAAGCGCAATTGCGGTGATGGAGTCTGCGGGCGCCGCGGTGGTAGAGGTCAACGTTCCACCCCCCGCTGACGTACTCGAAGCGGCTATCCTGGCCGCCTTTGCCGAGGCGGCCATCTCTCATGCGGCGACCTACCCCGCCCATAAGTCCGCCTACAGTGCCGCCTATGCCTCGATCCTCGACCTGGGCCGGTCGGCGTCGGCGCGGGAATACGCCAGGATCGCCATCTGGCGCCGGGAATTTCGCGGCCAACTCACGCAGTTGTTCCACTCCGTGGACATGCTGTTGGCGCCAGTACTGCCGATCTCGCCGCCCGCGGTCGCCGACATGGCGGCTGCACTCAGCGGGCCTCCGCTGGCGTCGGCGCCCCTGCTCGGGTTCACGATACCATTCAACCTGGCGGGCGTCCCCTGCCTCACCCTGCCCATGGGTAGAGCACCCACCGGGGCGCCACTGGGCTTGCAGCTCATCGGGCCCGACCTGTCCGAGGCGGCCCTGCTGGCGGCGGGGGCCGGCTATGAAGCCGCTTCAGGCTTCGCCGAACAACACCCGGCGTTGGGAGGGCGGCGTTGATGGCGCGGTTTATCACGATTTTCATTCTGGTGCTGTTCGGCCTGTTTACCATTGAAATGCTGAACCCCGTTCAGACACACGTAATCATCCCGTTTACGGAAATGCTCGCCAGGATCAGTGCCGGCATTATCATGCCCTTTGACGACTCCGTTGTCGCACATGGAAAAATTCTTCAATTCGGCGAAGACGGATTCGCGGTCTCGATCGAGGCCGGGTGCAACGGAATCGAGGCGACCATCGTACTGATCGCCGCTGTCCTCGCCTTTCCGGCCGGCTGGCGTCAACGCCTTACTGCCATCGGTCTGGGGTTTTTAGCGATTCAGGCTATGAATATTTTACGTATTATCAGCCTGTTCTACCTGGGCAGATGGAATTTCGACCTTTTCTCCTGGGTGCATCTCTACCTGTGGCCGACCCTGATTATGCTGGATGTCCTGATCGTGTTCGTCGTCTATCTGCGCTATTTACCCGGGACAACCCTTCAGGCGGAGCCCGCCGGTGGTTGACCAACACTCCATGCGGCATTTCCTCGTCTTCGTGTTTGCGCTGCTCATTCCCTGTTTCGCGCTGTGGACGGCCTTCAGTGCACTGGTGGCGGTACCGGCCATCGGGTTCGTACACACGGTACTGACCCACTGGTTTCCCGATGTGGTTCACGGGCTTCACCTGCAGGGACACGAGGGGCTTCTGCTGACGGAATTTGGTGAATTGGACGGCAGGTTG
>JARRPM010000167.1:0-7495 GCA_037382865.1 Halioglobus sp.
CTGGGCGGCTATGTCAGCGGCACCTCCCTGGTGGCGGCGCCCCTGGTGGTCCCGGTAGCCGCCAGCCGCGTGCCCAGGCACCAGCTGCGGGACACCCTGTTCGTACTCTGGTTCATTCTGGTCGGAGTCAAGCTCGCCGCTTTCATCTACAGCGGTGTCGACCTGCAGTGGCGCCACCAGCTCTGGCTGCTGCCCTGCGCCACGGTCGGTCACCTCGTCGGCCTGCGCTTCCACGAGTACACGCTGCGGGCGGATACGCGGCTGTTCTTCCGCATGCTCGGAGTCGGCCTGCTGACGGTGAGTGTGATCGGCCTGGTACGCGCGCTGGGATGAGAAGATGATGGGTGAGCTGCTCGACTGAGTGAACAGACCGGGAGACCCTCAGCTGTCGAGCTCGCCCAACAGTCCGTGCCCGGCCATGGCGCTGGCAATGGACGCCCCCACCAGCCCTTCCAGCTGGCGCCGCGTCAGCTCCGGCCGCAGGCGTTTCGCATCGGCCATCGCCTTCAGGGCCAGATCGATCTCTTCCCGGGCAAGGTGCACCAGAGACAGCACTACCCGACTGCCGAAGTATCTGGGATCACGCTGCACCGAGAGTTTCGCGCACGCGTAGGCGTCGGCGACATCGCCTCTCTGGAGCAAGGTTGCCGCGTGGGCCATCATCCAGGCAGCCTGGCTTGCATCGCGCGGACTCAGGCGCAGCGCCATCGCGCCGTCCTCGACCGCTCGGTCTATCTCACCGATGTCACGCCACGCCAGCGAGCGCGCCATAAAGGCCTGCGCGTTGCTGGGATCGTTCTCGATCGCCAGGTCAAGCACCGGGAAACTCTCCTCGGTATTGCCCCAGTCGGCCAGCGCGCAACCGGCGAAGCCCAGCGCCTGGGAGTCCCCGTCCGCCATCTCGATCGCCCGAGCGGCTGCCTCGAGGGACGCCTGCCTGTAGTCGACAGGGTCGTCGATCCAGAAGGCCAGGCGCTGCCCCAATCCCAACATCACCGACTTGGCCGCTACCGGCAGCGCGAACTGAGGATCTTTAAGGGCAGACTGCTCGAGCACACTCACTGACTGGCGCAGAACATTCTCATGCCACCCCTTGACCTGCAGCAGCGCCAGGCCCTGCTGGCACAGGGTCCAGGCATCCAGGTCAGCCGGCCGGTACCTTGCTATACGGGCAAGTTCGGAGCGGGCCAGGGCGGGCTCGATTGACGCGAGAATACTGTGCACGATCTCGTCCTCGATGTCTGGCAGCGTCCCGCCGCTGGCATCGAGGCGCTGTGACCAGAGTTGCTTGCCGGACATCACATCGGTCAGGCGAGCATGGATGCGTATCCTGTTGGAGTATCCCTGGATGGTACCGTCGACCACATAGCGAAGCCCCAGTTGCCTGCCGATTTTTACGGGATTCTGGTTCGCCCCGGCGTAGCTCATGGTAGTGCCGGCACACACAACGAAAAAGCCGGGTACATGGGCGAGACGGCCCGAGATCTCGATGACCAGCGACTGGATGAGAAACTGGTACTCGACGTCATCCGAGGAACTCTGAAAGGGCAGCACCGCAATCGTCGGCCGTTCGACTGGCGGCGGGGGCGGCATTACCCCGGAAGGAGCCGTATCGCCACCCGTGAAGCCCGCGACAGCACTTACCAGGGCGTCCCATGCCGGAGTGCTGCTATCGACCCCAGGGCGGAAGTCGACGGCCTGGGATTGCCGGAACGCAACAGGAATTCGGACTTCGTCCAGCAGCACCGGTACCAGTATATTCCGCTCCAGGCCTTCGAGCGCCTCGTTGCGCACCCAGCGCGAATTGACCGAATCGTTTGACCAGACCACCAGCACGCAGTCGGCGGCCGAGATCTCCCGGTCGATCTCCTCCTCGAAGCCCCTGCCCGGCGTGATATCGCGATCCCACCAGACCGACCATCCGCAGGCCTGCAAACCTTCCACCAGCGGCAGGACCCTCTCCCGATCAGTTCTGGCGTAAGACAGAAATATATCCGCCATACCCTTCCACCGGCATTTATGACCCTCGAGTTGGCAGTGTACTGCAGTTGCCAAGGGTATACATAGGACTTGATCCAGCGTCTACTGCCGCTGCGCCGCTACCGCCTCCCGCGCCAGGCTGACGACGTAGGCCTGGATGGCGTCCACCTCCCCCTCATCCAGGTCCCCGGCAAAGCTCGACATGCCGAGGGGCTCGAGCAAGCCTCCGAGTACGATGTCACGGAACCGGGCGTGCTTTTGCGGCGTCAGGCGGCGCAGGTCCGGCAGCATCGGCGTGCTGCCCGCCCGGAATGGGCGACTGCCTGCAACTGCACCGTCTGTCGACGCTACGGAACGCTGTGGTCTTACGACTTCGAGGACGAAAAGATCTCAGTGTCGGGAGAGACCCGGGGCTACGAGCGGGGAGAGCGATCGATGAGCTTTCATTTTTGTCCGAATTGCGGTTGCGTGGCCTACTGGCGCGCTCTCGCAGCGGATCAGGAAGGACGCCGCCGTATCGCGGTCAACCTGCGCCTGGCCGAACCGGAGCTCGTGCGAGATATCATCGTTGATCACTTCGACGGCCTTGAACGCTTCGAAAAGCTGCCGCGGGACGGCCGGTGCGTGGCGGATATGTGGTTCTGAGAATCTACTGCTCTTCTCCCGCTACCGCCTCCCGCGCCAGGCTGACGACGTAGGCCTGGATGGCGTCCACCTCCCCCTCATCCAGATCCCCGGCAAAGCTCGACATGCCGAGGGGCTCGAGCAAGCCTCCGAGTACGATGTCACGGAACCGGGCGTGCTTTTGCGGCGTCAGGCGGCGCAGGTCCGGCAGCATCGGCGTGCTGCCAACCGGGCGTGCTTTTGCGGCGTCAGGCGGCGCAGGTCCGGCAGCATCGGCGTGCTGCCGTACATCCCGTGACAACCCCCGCAGTGCATCACGTACAACGTGCGCCCCTCCTCCAGCACCTCATCGCTGGCCTGGATATCCGGTGGCGGCGGGAAAGGACCGCGCGGCGCTATCTGCGCCGGTACGGGCACCTCTCCTCCGCCCAGTTTAAAAGCCACCACGCGCCCGGCGTTCCCGTACTGCAACAGCGCCTCGTCGCCACCCAGGGTATTGAAGGCGGGCCCGCCCCAGCCGGCCATGACCGCGATGTACTGCTCCCCGTCCACACTGTAAGCGATCGGCGGGGCGATAATGCCGGTGCCGAGGAACAGGTCCCTGAGGACCTCGCCGGTGCGATCGTCGAGGGCCAGCAGGTGACCGGTCGCCGTGCCGTGGAACACCAGGCCGCCGGCGGTGGCGAGTGCTCCGCCGTTCCAGATATTGGGCATCTGCAGCTCCCAGGCGAGTGCTTGTTTCACCGGGTCCCAGGCCTTCAGATAGCCCCTCATCGGCGGGATCTCCTGGCCCCGGCTCAGCTCTTCCACGTTGTCCACGCCCCAGGTAAACCACTTGTCGCCCTGCACGTTGTGCACCCAGCCCGCATCCCGGGCCGGGATATAGACGAGGCCGGTCAGGGGGCTGTAGGACATCGGTTGCCAGTTATGCCCTCCCGCCGCCGAGGGGAACACGTAGCGCGCCTGGTCGCGGAAGTTACCCAGCTCGGTGAACACCGGCCGCCCGCTCTCGGGGTCAATACGGCTGGCCCAGTTCACGAAGACATAGTTGTCCGCGGATATCAGTTCACCGGTGGCGCGGTCGATCACATAGAAGAACCCGTTTTTGGGTGCCTGCAGCAGCACCCTGCGCCGCTCGCCGGCGATTATCAGATCGGCCAGCACGATGTGCTGGGTGGCTGTGAAATCCCAGGCATCTCCCGGCACCGTCTGGTAGTGCCACACCAGCCGCCCCGTGTCGGGCCGCAGCGCCAGGATGGAGGCCAGGTAGAGGTTGTCGCCGCCCGCGGGGCTTCGCACATACTGCGGCCAGGGTGACCCGTTGCCGGTGCCGACATACAACAGGTCCAGCTCAGGATCATAGGCCATGGAATCCCACGCGGTGCCGCCTACCCCGGTCCAGTCACTGTTCTCGTCCCAGGTGGTGGCCGCGATGGCCAGTTCTTCATGCTCGAAGGGACCCTTCGGCCCTCCCGGCACGGTGAAAAACCGCCAGTCCAGCTTCCCGCTTTCGGCATCGTAGGCAGAGACGTAACCGCGCACCTGGTACTCCGCGCCCCCGTTGCCGATGATCACCCTGCCCTTCACCACCCGCGGCGCGCCGGTAATGGAGTACCAGGCCGTGCGGTCGATCAGTGTATCCGCCCGCCACAGTGGTTTACCGCTGGCCGCGTCCAGCGCCACCAGGTACCCGTCCAGCGTGCCGACGTAGACCTTGCCCTCCCACACCGCGACCCCGCGATTGACGATGTCGCAGCAGAGTTTCTTGCCCCAGCTCCTGTCGACCCCGGGGTCATACCGCCACAGTAGCTCGCCGGTGCGGGCATCGAGCGCCATCACCCGCGACCAGGTGCTGGTGGTGTACATCACACCATCCACCACAATCGGCGTCGCCTCCAGGCCGCGGGTGGACGCGGTGTCCTGCTGCCAGGCAAAACCGAGCCTGCGCACGGACTCCCGATTGATCGAGTCCAACGGCGAGAAGCGCTGTTCGTCGTAGGTGCGCCCGTGAGCCAGCCAGTTACCCGGCTCGCGGTCGGCCTTCATGATGCGCGCGGCGGTCACTGAGCCAGCCAGTTACCCGGCTCGCGGTCGGCCTTCATGATGCGCGCGGCGGTCACAGCCCCGACCGGACTGGCGACACCCTGGCCGGCCGCCGTGTTTCCACCATGGTCATCAGCAAAACCTGGCAGGCCTGCCAGCAATACGACCAGACTCAGACTTGGTCTCACCCTCTACGCACCTCCAGTTAAATCCTGCACGAAAGACCCGGTTACAGTATAGCGCCTCGCCAGGATCCGGCGGCAGCTGCGGAGTTCCTGGAATACCTCTGCCAAAGACCGGTCCGGCTAAAGGTCCCGGGCGGAGCCAGTCACCAGGGGACTGGTGATGAAGTTTGAACCGCCGGGAGGGGTGGTATCGGAGAGCGAGTGAATCCCGGTATTTGTTGGCTTGCGTAAAAGTACCATGCGCGATACTCTCCAGCGCACAATCCTAATAATGTTGATCCCAGGAGGTCTTCATCGTGCGCACGCAATCCCCTAGACAATCGCTTTATCTGGCTGTTTTACTGGCTTCCGCCTCACTGTCACAGGCCCAGGACCTGGTCCTGGAAGAAGTCATCGTCACGGCGCAGAAGCGCGAACAAAGCCTGCAGGATGTGCCGATATCGGTCGCCGCTGTCAGTGGTGACACCATTACCAATCGCAGCATCGATTCACTGTCCAGTCTGTCAACCTCAGTTCCCAATCTTTATATCACCGAGAGCCAGATTGACAGTACGATACAGATTCGCGGCGTTCAAACCGGAGCCAACAAGGGATTCGAGCAGTCGGTGGCCATGTATGTCGACGGGATTTATTACGGTCGCAGCCAGCTGATTCGACTGCCTCTGATCGACCTGGACCGGGTCGAAGTGCTCCGTGGGCCACAGCCGACCCTGTTTGGCAAAAACGCGATTGCCGGCGCGGTGAGTGTGTGGAGCGCAAGGCCAACTGCCGAATTCGAGGGGAGCGTTTCCGCCTCCTACGAATTCGAGCACGAGGAGCCACAGGTCACCGGTATGCTTTCAGGTCCGATTACCGAGAACCTCAGGGGACGCATCGTCGGTTCCTACCGTGAGCTGGAGGGTTATTTCACCAATCAGATCACTGATAATGAAGAACCCAACATCGATGAGACTTTCGTGAGGGCCACCCTGGAGTGGGCCGCGACCGACGACCTCATTGTCAGTCTCAAGGGAGAGTACGCCGAGTTCGATCGCGAGGGCTGGCCTCTGGAAGTACATACGCCTGTCGACAGTTTCAGCAGTGTTTACCAGGGACCGTTCTTTGTTGAGACAAAGAAGAACTGGCGCAACGAAAGTGGCCCCGCCAACAGCCTTAACGACGTCAATAACGTTGTTCTGAATGTGGATTATCAAATCGGGGAACATGTTCTGACGGCGATTACAGGCTGGGTAGAATACGACACCACGGAATTTGTCGACGTCGATTACAGCCGACTGGACCTGCTTGACGGCTCAAACCAGGGTGAGGAATTCGAGCAGTTCTCACAGGAATTTCGCGTGACCTCGCCGGGCGGAGAAAGAATCGACTATATTGCAGGTGTCTACTACCAGGACAGTGACCTGACAGTTACCGACGAAATCTTCTACGGTTCCACTTTTCTGCTGACCCCGTTCGCACCCCTGGCAGATTCCAATACCGATCGACTGTATACCCAGGATCAGAGGCTTTGGTCAGTATTCGCGCAGGCGGATATCCACTTTACCGACTCGCTGACTCTCACCGTGGGTGCGCGTTACAACGATGAAACCAAGGACGCGCGGCGCCGTCTGAGAATTCTCGCGGGAGACACCAATACCGGTGTAGGGATTCCTTCTCCCGCACCTGGATTTCCGAACCTGCTCGGGTTTTTATTTGGCCAGTTTAACCAGTACCCGCATGATATCGACGGTGACAGGGATGAAACCTCTCTCGACCCGCTGGTCAATCTCCAGTACCAGGTCAATGATGACATCATGACCTATGTCTCCTATGCCGAGGGCACCAAGGCGGGGGGCTTCGACGTGCGCGGCAACTCGGTGGAAGGTCACCCTGTCGCCGTACCGGGCACCTGGGAATTCGAGGATGAGTCGGCCACCAGTTATGAGCTGGGGGCAAAGTTCACCTATCCCAGAGCAGAGCTGAACGTCGCGTTTTACTACACGGAGTATGAGGATCTACAGACCCAGATATTCGATGGCACCCTGAATTTCCTTGTCACCAATGCATCCGAATCCACCAATAAGGGTTTTGAAGCAGATGGGCGATTCCTGATAACCGAAAACATCCAGCTCTACGGATCGTTGGCTTATCTGGACTTCGAGTACGACAAGTTCGAGAACGGCCAGTGCGCCTATCCGGAGACGGGCACCTGTTCGCTCACCGGCGAGCGAGCGCAACAAACCCCGGAGTGGACAGGTAATCTCGGTCTTGATTTCGAGTACGATCTCACCAATTCACTGTTGCTCGATGCAAACCTCAACCTCGACTACAGTGACTCCTACCTGAATATGGCCAACCTGGATAAAAACTCCAAGCAGGACTCCTATACCAAGATCGCAGCTGTAGTCGGTATCGGTAGTAGCGATGGCCGCTGGCGGGTTTCCTTTATCGGCGACAACCTGACAGACGAGCGGATTGCCCTGACCACCGGGGCACTCCCCCTGTCTACAACCTTTACGGGGGGCACGGGGATTGCGTACGACAGCTTCTATGCTCGACCACGGAATTACACTTTGAAGCTCGAATACAATTTTTAAGCCCGGCTTTTTTGTCATGGGCGCCTCAGGGCGCCCTTTTTATCGGCGGTTCGCCTGCGCCCGGAGTTCACACTCGCTGTTTCCGGG
>JARRPM010000168.1:0-2885 GCA_037382865.1 Halioglobus sp.
CAGCACTTGTCGAGCCCGGCAGCCAGGATTTGGATTTTCTACACCGTCGACTGATAGAACTGGAGATGTCGTGGCGTGGGCATATGCAGGCAAAGCCTCTCGCTGTGGCCTATGACTGGCTCTACGATCAATGGAACCTACAGCAGCGCAAAGAATTACTGGCAAAGGTTATCGAAGCGTCGAACTATCTCATCGAGCGCATTCGAGTTGAACAGCGCCTTTCGCCCTATAATGTGTATTTGTACAATAGCCCTTTTCAGGCACTGATGGCCACCGCACTGGCAAGCTATGGTGACAGCCCCGAGGCAGAATTGCCCATGCGCTGGACGGCTGACTACTGGAAAAACCGTATCCTGCCGGTGTGGCGCCAGGTGATGGGTAAGCATGGCGGTTGGCATGAGGGTGGCGAATACGTTGGCATTGGCATCGGCCAGGCCATCTACCAGCTACCTGCCATGTGGCGAAAAGCAACGAGAGAAGATTTGTTCAAGTCAGAATCCGGCATACGCGGTTTTCTGGATTTCCTGATCTACCGCACTCGCCCTGACGGCACCCACATGAGGTGGGGAGATGCTGCTTTTTTTGATCGGATGGTGCCAGACAGGGTGCCTCTGGCAATAGAATATTCCCATGCCGCGGCATATAGCCTTGATCGCTGTCCGAGGCCCTACGAACCGTCATCCTGGCCATGGGGGCCTCTGACAACGGATGATTTATGTGAGCCTGAGGCACACCGACAGCTCCCGCTTCAGAAACACTTCGACGGCATTGGTATGGTTATCGCACGAAGCAGCTGGGATGATGAATCAACCTACCTTACGTTCAAGGCCGGCGATAATTTCTGGTCCCATAGCCATCTCGACCAGGGAGCCTTCACCATCTTCAAGGGTGGTCCGCTGGCCATTGACAGCGGCCTGTATGGTCCCTCCTATGGGTCAGACCATCACATGAACTACAGCTATCAAACGATCGCGCACAATGTCATTACAGTCACAGACCCGGAAGACACCATCCCTGCGCCGCCAAAGAAAGAAGGCGGGTCGCCTCGTCAGATCGCCAACGATGGTGGACAGAGGCGAGTAGGCTCTGGCTGGGGTGTCGAGTCAGCACCGCTTGATTTGAACGAGTGGCTGGAGAAAAGCGAAATCTATCAAACGGGGGGAATTGAGAAATACCACGACAAGGATGACCTGGTTGTCGCCGTTGCCAATATTACCCCTGCTTACACCAACAAGTATTCTGGCAGAGGCTACTTTTCTCATCGCACACGACGGGTCGAAAAATACTGGCGTACCATCGTCTATGACCGGATCAATGATGTCGTAATCGTCTCCGACGATCTGGTATCTGCTGATCCAATGTTCCGAAAAAAATCACTAATCCACACGATCAACGAACCACGTCGGACAGAGGATGGTTTCGTCGCTCAGATTCCGGCCAACGACGACCCTGACAGAAAGGCAGGACGCCTGCAGGCACGCATTCTCTTCCCAAAAGAGGCAAATGTCTCGATTATCGGAGGAAAAAACCTGGAATTTTTGGTCGATAACATCAATTTCGATGAGGGTGGCGCGGTGTGGGAAAAAGTGTTGAAAAGAAAGAAAAACCCACCGGAACCAGGTCGCTGGCGGGTAGAGGTTTCTCCAGCTATTGCACAGAAGCGAGACCGTTTTATGATGATCCTGCAACCCAGCGTTGAAAACCAGGAATCTAACCTTGCTATCAGGCGCCTGCTGACTGAAAAAGCAATTGGTAGTGTGATCGAGGGCCCATACAGGACGCTGGTACTGTCGTTCCCAGAGGAACGTGAGGGAGTTATTATTGAAATCCAGGGAAAGGGAGGGAGCAAGGCGCTTGACCTAACGGTGAAGACTGAAACACCAGTATCGGAGAATCTGTGGCAACGAATCAGGCATGCATTCTTCAATTAACCCGTAGGGGTTCAGACCAAATCTGCAACCCGCTTACCTTCATCGTTGACCCTATAGGTATCCGGATTTGACTCGAAACCATGTTGAACCCATTCCCGCTGTTTTGGTATGAATTCGTGTACGACATTATCCCAGTCTTCGCCGCGAGTATCAGACCCGAATACAATTAAACTACCCCTGGCGGAATCGTATCCCCTGCCGGCATGTCCCTTGCGCCACCAATCGCCGTCTTTCAGATGATGATATTCGACCCATCGGTTCGCGGGCAGATTCATGAGGAAAAAAGTGTTTTCCAGCTGCTCATCTTCGTCGGAATGATTTGTGCAGCCAGTAAGACAGGCGACAATTGCAACAATGAACAGCGCGATCAACCGATTCAAAGGGGCGTACTTTCCCGCGACCCGGCGTCCAGTTTTCCGTAGATCGGTCTGTCGCTGTATCCAGCAGGGGGTTGGAACTGCGCTGTCGGTGTCAGTGATCCTCCCTCCACAGCTGGCTGCTCGGCAGCACCGTCAATCGCGTTGGATTTCTCCGGCGCATGCCAGCTTTCTCCATCTCTATCCCGCAGATCTTCCCGAAAGTTGTTTGCCTCGCTCCCTTCGCCAGCCAGAAAATCGCCTGCGCCGAAAATGAGGTTGTTGGCGACAATCACGTCGCCGCCCGCGAAGTTGCGTACTAACGTGCCTTGGCTCGCTTCATTCACAAGCGTATTGTTGATGACAAACAGCTTCATTTGCATGTTCGTGCGGCCAATACATCCTTCCGGGCCATACCCGATGATATTTTTGTTTTCAGTGATGGAGGCCTGGTAGAGGTCATTGCCCATAACAATGCTGAATCCGCAGTTGGAAAGATCTATAAGCCGACTGGAACTCCATCTATCCACCTCCTCGATGCGATTGTAGAGAATAAAGTTCTCCAGTGCGCGAGACTTCACCTGGTGGCCTTTGTCGG
>JARRPM010000169.1:0-2641 GCA_037382865.1 Halioglobus sp.
TTTGAGGATTACCGAGACCAGGAAAAATTGATTTTTGAAAAAACCTGGGGTTAATTAACCTGCGAATTTTATGCTTGCGCCAATACCTCGCACCTAGATTTTGTCCAAACAGAACGACAGGTCATCAGTAAATAAGCCAAGAGCCACCGCTCTGACAAAAGCAGTGGCACTTGGCTGTTGTTTATCGAAAATGAGGCCAACGATTCGGGCGTGATCGTCAAAGCACAATCGGCCAGGAATTGCCAGGACCTCGTGCAGTAGGCGTTTGAGGCCGAAGCGCCGCCATCGTGTAACGTGCTTTGCCAATCGTCTGCGGAACCATAGGAGCACATTCTGCGCCAACTGGGCCAGCAAGAGCAGCATTTCTTGGGCATCAAAGCGCCGTTTATTCCGGTGGTGGATGTGCAAGCCCTCTTTGCTTTGGCGAAAACTGGTTTCGATGCCACCGCTACGTAGGTCATAAGCATAGACGATAGCCCACAACAGTTGCTCAGGGGTGGGCGATTTACACTGCGGAAGTCTGGCCAATTCAAAGAGAGCCGCATCCGGCAGATTAGTAACCAGAAGGCTCAATTGCCATTTGCCATTTTCCTTGCGTTTGCGCACGACAACCTGCCGAGTCTCCCGGTCATACTTGTGGGGAACTGTCACCCATCCTGCCTGCCGACCCGCCTCCTTCTTATCAGAAAACCAGGTACTGACCCTCTCAGCCATTTTGCGGCAGCGTTGCCAATTGTGCGCTTTGGCCAATAGAGCGTATCCCTGTTCCAGCAACCAATTGATGTCTGCATCCCGGCCACCCCCACCATCGACCCGAATCACAGTATGAGCTCGTTGTTGCTCATCCAACTCTAGGACGTTCGCGGCCTCGGTGAGTAATTCCTGCAAGCTGTTTTCCAGTTGTACTTTACCCGGATATAGTTTTTGGAAGATTATTTCGTCGTAGCGGCTAGCCGTTACGCGCCCTAGTTGCCGGCCACGAACCCCCTTCCGCCGTGAAAAGTACCCTTTAGTTGCTCCTTCTGCTTGCCGCCCGGCCACCAAACCACTCATGTCTACATCTAGCACCTGCCATTGACGGTAGTCATGGTGGTACCCCCTGCTGTGTTGTTGATAGACCTTAGCAAGCGCTACTTGCATCTGAGCCACGTTCTCTTTTGTACAGCGGTTTAGGGTCGTACTCACCACCGATTGTTCAGCGCACCCTTCTCGTCCAAATGCGCGTTGCAATCCTTCGTCGCTGCGCACTCGCGTGTTCACTTCCACCATTCGTTCGCCACCACTTATGATGTTGATGAAAGCATCTAGCATCTTTTCTGACGGTCGGTATTTCACCACCTTCTGCCGTACCTTCACTTGCTCCTCTACCGTTTGCCAGATTCCTTCTTGCTGCATCCACAATCCTACTGCGCCTACTCCCATCCGCAATGAAAATGGTGTAAAATCCTTCTTACTCATTGGAGACCTCCAGGCTGATGTTTTGATAATAACTACATCATTACCCAGAGGTCTCTTTTTTCAATCAAATGGCGCTCTGTTTGCGCCAAAACGTGGTGCGAGGTTTAGAGTCGTTCTAATACAGCCATTGTAATAGCGGTGGTGCCGCCGGAAAGCTCGAGGTTCGATGAGAGCGTATCGAACACGGCCGATTCGATACGCGCCGCCGCTTTGTCTTCTCCCCAGACCAGCCGCGCCAGAAGCGCGCCGCTCAAGATGGCGGCAAGAGGATTGGACAATCCCTTCCCGGCGATGTCCGGCGCCGATCCGTGTACCGGCTCGGCAACCGCGATATTTTCTCCCCAGTTGAGTGATGGCGCCATGCCAAGCCCGCCGCCCCAATAGGCTGCTGCGTCGGACAGGATATCGCCAAAGAGATTGGTGGTGACGATCATATCAAACTTATGCGGCTCTGAATGCAGTTTTAAAGCCGCCACATCTACAAGCAGTTCATCAACTGACAGCGGATAATGGCTATCCTCCAGCACCGCACGCACGCTGTCCCGAAAAAGCCCGTCGCTTAATGGCAGCACATTCGCTTTGTGGACAATGGTCAGGCGCTCGCGGCCCAGCAGCCGCGCCAGTTCGACTGATCGTTTGGCGATGCGCCGCGAGGCACTTCGCGTAATGATCCGTTCTGCTACGGCCGTTTCACCATCGCTGCGTTCGATGCCGCTGTAAATCCCCTCACTGTTCTCGCGCACGATAACCATGTCTACATCCTTGTCGAAATCGCCGCGCGGCGAAATGCACGGCCAACTGCGCACGGGCCGGATATTGGCGTACAGTCCCAGCTTCTGGCGGAGCTCCAGGATGGCACTGCGGTAGCTGTCGACCTTGTGGCTGGGAGATGATACAGCCCCAAATAGCCCGGCGCCGCAGCGCTTGACCGCCTGCAAAGTGGCGTCGGGCAGCGATGTGCCATGTTGCAGGAAACAGTCCCATCCAGCTTCGGCCGTTTCTGTTTGCAGCTCGGGAAGCACAGCTTGAAGCACGGCAGCGGCCGCCGGAATGACCTCCCGGCCAATACCGTCGCCGGGTATAATGCAAAGTCTGGGCATTGAAATTCTCATGGCTATCAGCCATCAGCTTTCAGCTATCAACAGGAACTGACGCCTGATAGCTGAAAGCTGACTACTTATTC
>JARRPM010000170.1:0-3690 GCA_037382865.1 Halioglobus sp.
GTGGAGAAGGTGTTGATATCGGTACTCGCGCGGTTGGGCCTGCCCCTGTCTTTGGCGTCCGTGTAAACATCCAGCATGGCCTGGCTGGAGCCGGCATAGCGGTCTGCGGTCAGGTCGGGGGAGAGGCCGAAGGCCGGGGCGAACTGGTTCATCTGGGCGAGGCCGGGGGCAATCTGCCCGAGGAAGGCACCCGCGATGACGTCGGTCCGGCTGGTCTCGGCGCCCGTCACCGGATCGACCGCCAGCGGCGTGGTACCGACCAGGAACTGCGCCGTACCCAGCTCGTCCAGCTCCGAGTGATCGTAGGAATAGTCGACGGTCAGCCGGTCGGTGATGTCCCAGCGCAGGGCCAGTCGGTACCCCTCGCGATCGGTGTCCTCGAGGTCGTCGAAGCCCTTGTTGGTGTTGTCGTAGAGGGCGTCGCGCTCGCGCGTCATGTAACCGATGGAGCCGTAGAGCGCACCGAGCCCCTCACCGGCTGTCCCCAGGGTGCCTGTATGCAGGGTGCCCTTTACGCCCCACAGCCCCTCGCTGCCGACGGTGCCGGTCACCTTGCCGGCGAATTCGCCGAGTGGTTTCTGGGTGATAAAATTGATGGCGCCGCCCGTTGAGTTGCGCCCGTAGAGCGTCCCCTGGGGACCGCGCAAGACCTCGACGCGCTGGATTTCGGCGACGTCCAGGGCCGAGCCGATCAGCTTGCCGATGTAGACCCCGTCCACGTACATGGCGTTGGCGGGATCGATCGACAGATTGCTGGGGTTGCCACTGCCAATACCGCGCAGGGTGAAGCTGACATTGCCCTTGCCGCCGGGCGCCTCGAAGCCGCCCATGTTGGGCACGGCATTGATCAGGTCGCCGACGTTCTGCACGCCCCGGCGCTCGAGATCGGTCTCGCTTATCGCGGTGATCGCGATGGGCACATCCTGCATCCCCTCCTCGCGCTTCTGGGCGGTGACCACCACCTCCTCCATCACGAGGTCGGAGGCACTGGACTGGGCCAGCGCCTGCTGCGCAGACAGCGCTCCTGCCATTGCGACGGCCGATACCAGCGCGGACTTCCCGAAAGGTAGATTAGCCATGGTTTTCCCTCCTTATTCTCTAACGCGTGAGGTGATGCATACGTTGTCGATAACTGCCACCGGGTATGCCCGGGCACTACCCGAAAAACTGCATGAATTATGGGCATGCAAGGTTCGCATCCCTAGAGCAACGGGAACCACATTTATAGACATTTCCGCTCGCCGGCTCCGGTGCGAGAGCGGAGATGTCTATCAATTTGAACTGTGCCGCTCTTTGCCAGACTGGTGCCGCCTTTACCATGTGGGACGACACAGAGAACACGCCGAACATGCCGATGACCCAGACCTACCAACACCTGCTCGCCCCGGGCCAGATCGGCGCCATGTCCCTGCGCAACCGGATCGTCCTGGCTGCCATGGGCTCTAATTTCGCGAGGAAGGATGGCCACTGCAGCGAGCGCCTGATCGCGTACTATGAGGCCCGGGCAAGGGGTGGGGCCGGTCTGCTGGTGCTGGAAACCTCCGCCGCCTGCTGGCCCAACGGGTCGACCATGCCCAATACCGTCGGGTTCTCCCGCGACGAGTTTCTCCCGGGCCTCACCGAACTGGCGACACGGGTCCATCGCCACGGCGCCCGGATCGTCGCCCAGCTCAATCACGGTGGCAAGATGTCCCAGGAGGATACCGCGGCGGGCCGCCCCCTACCCGTTCCTTCTCCGCTCGGCAAGGCCTTCAGTGACATGTACAGGGTGCTGACCCGGGAGGAGATGGGCAACTTCATCAAGGCGGCCGGGCCGGACGGCAAGGGGCCGGTATACGTCCCCATGACGACCGGGGACATCGCAGACGTCGTGGCACAGTTCGCCGACGCCGCCGTGCGCGCAAAGACCGCCGGCTTTGACGGCGTGCAGATCCACGCCGGGCACGGCTACCTGCTCGCCAGCTTTCTCTCCCCCGCCACCAACCGGCGAACGGACCAGTATGGCGGCACGGCGCAGAACCGGGCGCGTTTCCTGCTCGCGGTCATCGGAGCAATTCGTGCGGCCGCGGGGCCGGACTTCCCTATCCTGGTACGCCTGGACGCGAAAGAGTATCGCGTCGAAGGCGGCATCGAGCCGACCGACTGCATCGCCACCGCGCAACTGTGTGAACGGGCCGGGGCAGACGCCATCGACGTCAGCGCCTATGGCAGCACGAGCCATGCCATCGCGTTTACCGAGGCGCCCCTGGTGCACGAACCGGGCGGCTTCATCGCCTTTGCCCGCGCCGTCAAAGAGGCTGTCGACATTCCGGTTATCGGTGTCGGCCGCATCGAGCCCGCCCGCGCTGACAAGGCCATTGCCGCCGGGGAGTTCGACTTTCTCGCCATGGGACGCAAGCTGCTGGCCGACCCGGACCTGCCCAACAAGCTCGCCGCGGGTGCAGAAAAAAACATCCGGCCCTGCATCTACTGCTACATGTGCGTCAGCCAGATCTTCATCAACCAGCCGATGTGCTGCGCGGTCAACCACGATACCGGTCGCGAATACGAGGGAGACATCCTCGCCCGCACCGGACAGGGCAGGAGGCGTATTGTCGTGGTCGGCGGCGGACCCGGCGGTATGGAGGCGGCCCGCCTGCTCGCGCTGAAGGGCCACCAGGTCAGCCTCTGGGAGCGGGAGAAGGACCTGGGCGGCACGGCCCGGATCGCCGCCCTGGCCTACGCGCCCAACGAGAGGCTGGTCGACTACCTGACGCATGCCGTGAAATCACTGCCCATCGATATACAGCTCGGTAAAACCGCGACGCCGGACAGCCTGCGGACCGCGGGGGCGGATCACGTGGTGATCGCCACCGGCGCCGTGCGCAGCGCGCCGCAACTGCCGGGCAGCGACCAGCGCCACGTATTCGACGGCGACCAGCTTCGCGGCGTCCTGTTCGGCAACGACTCTGCGGCCATAGCCAAATTGTCGCTGCCGCAGCGCGCAATGCTGGCCGCGGGGCGCTGGTTGCAGATCCTGCGCAGCATCCCGCTGCTGCGCTTCCTCAGCCGGGTGTGGATGCCGATCGCGGACGAGATCGTGGTCGTTGGCGGCGGACTGGTGGGGCTGGAACTGGCTGAATACCTGGTCGAGCGACGGCGCCAGGTGACAGTCCTGGAACCGGGGCCCGTACCCGGCCCCGAACTCGCCATCGTCCGGCGGGCGCGGGTACTACACCTGCTGGGGCAGCAGGGTGTCGATATCCACTGCGAGGCTGAGGTCACCCGGATCGGGAAAGACGCGGTGACCTTCACGGTCAGGGGTGAGGAAAACAAAGTAAGCGGCAAGCAGGTCATCATCGCCCTGGGAGCCACGCAGGACGACAGCCTGCTGCAGGCGCTCCGGGGATGTGGCGCAACCCTGCACCGGGTGGGGGACTGCCGCGAGGTGGGATATATCCACGGGGCCCTGCTCGACGCGCGCGAGCTGGTGCAGACGCTGGAGAACCAACAGTAGAACAGGGACAGACCACGGTTGGCCCGGTTAGCCGGCAGCAAACCGTGGTCTGCCCCCTGTTCTAACCTGTTCTAGAGCCCCCTGGTCGTGACGTGGGACAGGGTATCCTCCAGCGCCCGCCCCAGCTTCTCCACCAGCTCGTCGACCTGGGCCTCGGTGATGATCAGCGGCGGGCAGAGGGCGATGCTGTTGCC
>JARRPM010000171.1:0-4493 GCA_037382865.1 Halioglobus sp.
TTGTTGCCCATTGCTGCCTCCCCGGTTGGGTATAAACAGAACAGGCATCATTATATCAGAAATGTTCACTATATATGAAAGTCTCAATAGCACGTTAGCGCGCACACCTGGTTGATCTGTCTCAACAAACAAAGATTTGGTATTTACATCAGGTGTGGCAAACCCTTTGCGTGAGCATGGAAGATTCTTTCCAGCGTCCGCTTGTAGGACAGAACGGTCGTTGCACCGGCTACAGTCAGATACCTCGGAACGACCGCTGTTGTAGAAAGCGGCCGTTTTCAATTCCAGAATGTAATCGGTGAAAACCTCCCTTGTCACCTCAACGCGGTCTCCGGATAGTTTACTCCGATTGATCCCACAGGCGTTCAGAAACTCATCATGGCGCGAACAGGGCGCATGATCTATTCTGCGCCTGATCAAGTTATTAAAGCCATCGGTATTACATGCTGTACTCCGTGCCTACTTGCCAAGTAGCGGAGAATGGGGATCGTATAAGGATGCCAACTGCCTTTGACTATATCGTCGTCGGATTGGGCGCTACCGGGTCAGCGGCGCTTTATCAGTTAGCTCGCCGCCGGGCGAGAGTGCTTGGCATCGATATGTTTCATCCCCCGCACGAAAATGGCTCTTCGCACGGTGAGAGCAGAATAACGCGAGTATCCCTCGGAGAAGGCGATCACTACGTGCCACTGGTGCGTCGTTCTAACGAAATTTGGCGCGAACTGGAGGCCGCCACGGGCGAAAATCTATTGTTCCAGTGCGGCGGTCTTATCTTCGGCTCGACCCGTTCTACCAGCGCAGCGCATGGTGTGGAGGATTTCCTTCAATCGACGATCGATGTGGCGCGCACACACGCTATCGGTCATGAAATACTCGACGTGGCAGAATTAGGGCGTAGATTTCCCCAGTTCAAATTCCACACCGATGATATCGGCTACTTTGAGCCAGAAGCAGGCTACCTAAAGCCCGAGGCATGCCTGCGTGCGCAGCTGTCTGAAGCGCAGCGGATGTGTGCAACAATCAGCACGGGGAACCGGGTGAAAGCGTGGCATCAACACTCAGGTGTGGTTCGACTAGAGACTGACCTGGGAGACTACGAGGCCGCGCAAGTTTTGTTTGCGGCGGGGCCATGGGTCTCCGAACTGGTCCCCCAGCTCGCCCCTTACGTGCGTGTCTATCGGCAAGTCCTCTACTGGTTTGAGCAGGAAGGTAATCCGGCAACCTTCAGCCCGGATAAAATGCCGGTCTATGTCCGTTTGTCTGACGGCGAGAATGAAATGTTTTATGGATTCCCGTTGATCGGGTCGCAAAGCAGGGGCCTCAAAGTCGCCGGCGAGCAATTTCATCTGGCGTGCAACCCGGGACAACTGGAGCAAAAGGTATCTGAGAGTGAAATAGCCGCCATGTTTGAGAAAGCGGCGCCAAGATTACGAATACGGAACCAGTGCCTTCGAGCAGTTACCTGCCAATACACTGTCACGCCAGATTACCAGTTTCTGGTTGATCGATTGCCCGGTTCTGATGGCGTCTGGGTTTCTTCTCCTTGCTCCGGACACGGTTTCAAGCACTCGGCTGCGGTTGGCGAAGCTGTGGCCGAACTCATGATTTCGGGCGCCACGAACTATGACATGGGCCAATTTGGCTGGCGTTTTCCACACTGAAATCGGTAACTGGCAGCAAAGTATGATTTCTGCGCACCCAGAGGTCCGACAATAGGACAAGACGGTCATCCCATGGCTGGCCGCACGACAACTCCCGACGACCGCTATCCTATGGAAAAGCGGTCGAATGGCCATATTTGACCTGAATTGCTGTGGGCCGACCCCAGGCTTGGAGCCGCCCGGTAACGCCTCAGATTTCGATCTGCTCGGCCAGCTCGAGGGCATCGTCCTCATCAATGCCCAAATATCGAACAGTGCTCTCAAGGCTGGTATGGCCCAGGAGCAGTTGAACGGCTCGCAGATTTTTAGTCTTGCGATAGATCAGTGAGGCCTTGGTGCGTCTCAACGAATGGGTCCCACAAAGGGCGGGAGAGGATAGTAAATATTAACGGCCTATTGAGAGTAGATATCCTCGCTGATTGTGTCGACTGGACCTGCTGGCCTGTCGAAATTCCCGTCTATTGACCCGAAAATCCTGTTCGCGGCGTTGAGCATGCCATTCAAATCCGTTCATTCCTGAACGGGTGCACGCGACAGCTCATGCCACGCGGTATTCATTGGCTTCCTTGCTGGTGTAGTGCTGTTGTGCTGGAATCCTTCCCAGCGAAAAGCGGCAAAGTACCCCAGGGCACCCTCTCTTGATGCTGCGCATCAATTCACCTTGTCTCAGGTGGTGCTCTGGTCGGTGGCACCAGGTGTGGCAGGGTTGGGGAGTCCTGTTCCTTATTGCGAAGGTGAGCCAGTATCTTGTCTATGGTGTCCTGGTCTTCGATGCAAGCGATCACCCTCACAAAACCACCGCAGCGGCCGCAAACCTCGATGTCGATACTGAACACACGTTTTAGGCGCTGGGCCCAGGTCATTGCTGCATGACGTTCCGTGGTAGCGGGTGAGGTTAACCCTCGGCTTTGGTACCAGAGCCGCTAGGCGGGCAACGAAATCCACCGGCTCGAAGGCCACCTGGGTCGTGCCATCTCGGTACGGAGTTTTCAGCGTGTAGACCACCTTTCCTGTGGAGCTCAGTGACAGGCGGGGAACAGCCACGGCCGGGCGAGATATATAGCGGCACAGCCTCTCGCGTTTATCTTTTTGATGCCCTTCGCAACTCACACCGGCATGCAGGGAGAATCGGTTGGCCTTGGCGACCCGCTCCAAACCAGGATCAGGTCGCTCCAGCGGACGGATGGTGCGGATCATGAAAGCTTTACGTCCCTGCAGTGGGCCGACGGCTATGCGGTAGGAGATGGAGCTGCCCAGAATCTGAGGCATGGCATCGGTATCCTCGGCGGGTTCGAGGTCCAGCCAGGCGCTCTCGGTGTCCTGTTCCAGCAAGCCCTGGCGTTCCAGGCAGCGTCCCACGCGCTGGCTGATAAGCTGAACCAGATCCTCCAGTTCGTCTTTAACCGGCGCTTTGAGGCGTTGAAATCGAGGTGATCGATCGCCTCGATACACATAGACTCCATCCAGAAACAGGATGTGAAAATGTATATTGAGGTTTAGGGCTGATCCGAAGCGTTGTATCAACGTTACCGCACCAGTCGCCCCGTCTTGGAGTCGGTATCCAGCCTTGTGGATCAGGTGGGTAGAAATTGTGCGGTAAACGATGCCCAACACCTTGCCCATGGCTTGGGGGTGGGCGGCAAACAGGTAGCGCAGGGGAAAGGGGAAGCTGATGACCCACTGGCGAAGCGGGACATCGGGAAACACCTCATCGGCCAGAAGGGCGGCGGTCTCGGCCATGCGCCGGGCGCCACAGCTGGGGCAGAATCCTCGTTTTTTGCAGGAAAATGCCACCAGCCGCTCGAAGTGGCAGTTGTCGCAGCGTACCCGGAGAAAGCCGTGCTCGAGGCGACCGCACTTCAGGTAGGCCTCGAATTCCCGGTGTACATGCTCGGGCAGGGATTTGCCCTGCTGGGCCAGTTGGTCCACAAGGGCGGGGTAGTGCGCTTCGACGAGATGGTAGAGTAGTGTCTGCTCGGGTTGATGGCGCTCGTAGGCGGTTTTGCCAAGGCCATGCCCATGAACCGGGGGCAGGCCCTCCCTGCCTTGTGCCAACATGGTGGTTCCGCCTTGGAGACCAGGAAGACTGAACAAACCAGCCTGTATCGGGAGGCCGGAAAATGCCACATCCGAAGTGGCCCCCGAGCCTGTCGCGATTCATCCGATGCGGTTGCCGAGGGGAAGAGGCCGTAAGACACTCGCTGCCCACGTCACTACAGAGCGAATGCGGGTAGTGACGTGGGCGCCCGCGCTCTATAGCTATAAACCCAGTGACACGCTTGCCAACACGATCATTGTGGCGAATGGTTGCTTTGAATTTGTTGCTGTCGGTCTTAGAAGTGACAGCCATGATAGCGTACTTCATGCCTATGCGGACGGCAAGATCGAAGACACCGGCCCCCTGACCCGCAAGCGCATGGAGACCGCGGACACCGAGTTTCTCAACGCGAGCCTCAAGTTCATTGAAAAGGCCCACAAGGAGGGTAAGCCGTTCTTTGTCTGGCACAACTCCACTCGGATGCATGTCTGGACGCACCTGAGCGACAAATACCGGGGGAAATCGGGGTACGGCTTATATGCTGACGGCATGATGGAGCTGGACGACGGGGTCGGCACGCTGCTGGACAAGCTGGACGAACTCGGAATCGCCGATAACACCATCGTGATCTTCAGCACCGATAATGGCGCCGAGAAATTCACCTGGCCCGACGGCGGCACGACCCCCTTCCGGGGCGAAAAAGGGACCACCTGGGAGGGCGGTTTCCGCGTCCCGATGATGGTGAAATGGCCCGGCCACATCAAGCCAGGAACCGTGGTCAACGATATCTTCTC
>JARRPM010000172.1:0-2486 GCA_037382865.1 Halioglobus sp.
ACCCTGCGCAAGCTGAACCCCAAAACCCAGGATGCCTACCTCCGCTCGGTCATCAAGCTCACCCGGTTCCTGAGTCGATCGCCCGACGCGGCCTCACCGGAAGACCTGCGGCGATTTCAACTGCACCTGGCCCAGCATGGGGTATCCAATCAGACTATCAACGCCACCATCACCGGGCTGCGCTTCTTCTTCGAGACCACCCTGGACGACCATCAGGCACTGAGCAAGATGAGCACCGTCCGCGAACCGCGCAAGCTGCCTGTGGTCCTCAGCCCCGACGAAGTCAGGCGTCTGCTCGAGGCGACTACCAACGTCAAGTACAAGGCGGCCCTGGCCACCGCCTACGGGGCGGGCCTGCGCGCCAGTGAGGTCACCCATCTCAAGGTCACCGATATCGACAGTCAGCGCATGATGATCCGTGTCGAGCAGGGCAAGGGCAGCAAGGATCGTAATGCCATGCTCCCACCCGCTCTGCTGGTGTTGTTGCGACACTGGTGGCGTGTGGCCCAGGCGCAGCGCCGGATGCTCAAGGGCGGCTGGCTGTTCCCGGGACAGAATCCCGTCAATCCTCTCTCGACCCGTCAATTGCGCCGGGCCATGGAGGCCTCGGTGACGCTGGCCGGCCTGGATAAACACGTGTCACTGCACGGCCTGCGGCATGCCTTTGCCACCCACCTGCTGGAACAGGGCGTCGATATCCGCCTGATTCAGGTCCTGCTCGGGCACAAGAAGCTCGAGACCACGGCGATGTACAGTCACGTCGCTACCCGTATCTTACGAGATACCCACAGCCCCCTGGACGCGCTAGCGCTTGATCCACCCAACTGAGAGGGGCCGTGCGCTCCCTGGAGGTCGCGGATATCTTCCGCGCCCGGGGCGATGCCTGGCGTGAGGCACGGGCCGGGCACCTGAGCCTGGGTCAGCTCAAGGTGATGTCTGCCGTAGAACGCTGCCGCAGCGCGGAACTGGGCGGCCATGTGCTGTGCTGCGAGCACTGCGCCCAGCTGCAGATCGCCTACAACTCCTGCCGCAACCGGCACTGCCCGAAGTGCCAGGGCTCAACGGCCCGGCGCTGGCTCCAGGCGCGCCAGGACGATCTGCTACCCGTCGAGTACTACCACCTGGTCTTCACCCTGCCGGCCCCGATCAGCGACATCGCCTACCAAAATAAAACGGTGATCTATCACCTGCTGTTCCGTACCGCCGCCCGGACTCTGCAGCTCATCGCCCGTGACACCAGACATCTGGGGGCCGAGCTCGGCTTCACCCTGGTCCTGCACACCTGGGGCTCAGCCATGACCCACCATCCCCATGTCCATGGCATCGTCCCCGGTGGGGGTTTCTCTACCGAGAACTCAGGCTGGATGGCCTGCAGGCCCGGCTTCTTCCTGCCAGTCAGGGTGCTGTCGCGGCTGTTCCGGCGCCTGTTCCTCGAGGCGCTGGCAGCGGCCCACGCCGCCGGTGAGCTGCGCTTCTTCGGCGACCACCGCAACCTGGCTGATCCCGTTGTCTTCGCCGAGTGGCTCAAACCCCTGCGCCGGCAGGAGTGGGTGGTCTACGCCAAGCGACCCTTTGCCGGACCGGAGGCAGTACTGGCCTACCTCTCCCGCTACACCCATCGGGTGGCAATCGCCAACAGTCGACTCCTGGCCTTTGACGAAAACGGCGTCACCTTCAAGTGGAAGGATTACCGGGACAAGGGACGGACCCGGCACAAGACCATGACCCTGGACGCCGACGAGTTTATCCGCCGGTTCCTCATCCACGTGTTGCCTTCGGGCTTCCACCGCATCCGCCATTACGGCTGGATGGCCAACCCCACGCGGGTGCAAAAACTGGCCCAGGCCCGAGAGCTGTTGCAGGTGGAACACACGGCGCAGGCCGACGCTACGCCAGCGGAGGACGCGACAACACCGGCCAGCCCCTGGGTCTGTCCCACTTGCGCTGCTCCAATGAGGGTCGTGGGCATTCTCGACCCCTGCCATAGCCCTCGGGCACCACCGGGGAAAATCGGGCATGACCGGTAGCCCCCTCACCGCACGATCCTACTGCCGACATAGCACGGCAGCGGGACCGGTGTATCCAGCGCAGCGACAACGCGGTTTCCCGGGCAAGCTCAACGCCAAAGCGCTCCAACAAAAACCCAACAGGACAGTCTTGATAACGGATTTACAGTCACGATTTAAACGACGGATCGTCGTGACCTTAGTATCCCGCCCACGCCAGCGGGTACCAATCCCCATAGCCTGGACATCCTTCAAAGACCGCAGCGTGACTCCCGCGGTTTCCTCCCTCACGGCTTATTCAACGCCTGCCTGGTGACTGTTAAGCACGGGATGGGAGATCGAGCTTGGAGGCAGGCGTCGAACAACCCTTAGTGGAAGCGGACATCAGCGGGTCACGTAATGCGCGATCCAGAATGAAGTTTCAAATCAACCATTCTCGCAGGTTATATCTTTGGGAGTGAAAGAGGCCGCTTTCGCCTA
>JARRPM010000173.1:0-3515 GCA_037382865.1 Halioglobus sp.
CTGCCCTGCTCGACGATCGACCCGTTATACAGCACCAGGATCTTGTCCGCCTGCATGATGGTGCTGAGCCGGTGAGCGATCACCACCGCAGTCCTGCCCTTGAGGATATCCTGCATGTTCTGCAGGATGTTGCTCTCGGACTGGGTATCGAGGGCCGAGGTCGCCTCGTCGAAGATGAGCAGCCGCGGGTCGTGGTAGAGGGCCCGGGCGATACAGACGCGCTGCACCTGCCCGCCGGACAGGCCCATGCCACGCTCGCCCACCACCTGTTCGTAACCCAGGGGCATGGCCTCGATGAAATCGTGGGCATCGGCCATTTTCGCCACCTCCACGATGCGCCGCCGGTCGGGGTTCTCCTGACCCGCGGCGATGTTTTCCGCGATCGTCCCGGAGAAGAGCAGGTTGGACTGCATGACGTAGCCCACCTGCGCCCGGTAGTACTCCTTGTCGATCAGGCTCAGGTCGTAGCCATCCACCGAGATTTTCCCCTCGGTCGGCATGTAGAAGCCCACCAGCATCTTGGCCAGGGTGGTTTTGCCCGAGCCGCTCTGGCCGACGATGGCCACCAGTTCCCCCGGTTTGATCTCGAAGCTGATGTTCTCCAGCACGTAGGGGGTCTCGTTGCCGCCGTAGCGGAAGTAGACATCCTCCAGCTGAATGTGTCCCTGCAGGTCCGGCAGCATCACCCGGGAGGCGATCTCCTGCGGCTTCTGCTCGGGCTCCATGTCCAGCACGTCGCCCAGGCGCTCCATCGCCACGCCCGCCGCGTGCACCTGGTTCCACAGCCCTACCAGCCCCATCAGCGGCGCCAGCACGCTGCCCATCAGGGCGTTGAAGGCCATCAGCTGGCCTATGGTGAGTTCCTGCGCCAGCACCAGGTTGGCGCCCACCCAGAGAATGACGATGGTGGTGGCGGCGTTGAGCACCTGGCTGGCCAGGCCGACGAAGATGCTGAAGCGCTGGGCCCGGTACTGCACGCCCAGGGACTTGGCGTACTTGCGCTCCCACTTCAGCCGCATGGCCCGCTCGATGCCCATCCCCTTGATCGTCTCGACCCCGCCCAGGGTCTCCATCAGGGCGGCCTCCGCGTCGGTGGAGGCGGTGAAGGCCTCCCGCGAGTAGTTCTTGAGCTTGGGGGTGACCGCGACGGTCAGCGCCATGATCGGCACCACGAAGGCGACCAGCAGCAGCGTCAGCTTCACGTTGTACATGAACAGGATCGTGAAGTAGATGAACACCATCAGCAGGTTGAGTATCGTGGTGATGGTCGATTCAGTCAGGAACGCCCGGATCGTCTGGTTCTCCTGGAAGCGTGCGAAGATATCCCCCGTCTTGCGCTTGGCGAAGAAGGACATCGGCAGCGACATCGCGTGCTTGAAGAAGTGCGACATCATCATGAAGTCCATGTTGCGGATCATGAAAGTCGACAGGAAGGCGCGCATTACCGACGTCAGCTGTACGAAGAGGTTGGTGATCACCAGTCCGACGATCAGGATGTTCAGCAGCGGCACGTTGTGGTGGACGATCACCCGGTCCAGGATGTACTGGATGATGATCGGCGGGACCACACCCAGCAGCTGGATGACGAAGGTGGCCAGGAAGAGGTACGCCAGGATCTTCTTGTAGGGCTTCAGGTAGCCGACGAAGCGCACCCAGGGCGAGCGGCTGGCGGCGAGCTGCACCATCTCCGAGCCCGGGTTGAACAGCAGGCAGGTGCCGCCCCAGCCGCGCTCGAACTCCTCCACCGTCATCTTGCGGAAACCGGGCCCCGGGTCGGCGACCCACACGTGGCTCTTCGAGACGCCGTAGACGATGATGTAGTGGTAGCCCTCCCAGTGGGCGATAAAGGGCAGCTCGAAGCCGAGCAGGGAGTCGAAGGTGCACTGCACCCCCCGGGTGGTGAAGCCCAGGGACTCGCCAACCCGGGCGAGGCTGTCCAGGGTGGCCCCCTGCAGGGTGACGTTGGCCATCTCCCGCAGCTTGCCGAGGGTGATGGGAATGCCGTAATGCTTGCAGATCATCGCCAGGCAGGCGGCCCCGCAATCCATCTCCTCGGCCTGTTCCACCAGAGGAAAGCGCTTGATGACGCGCTCGCCGAACTCGGGGCTGGATTTCAGGTCGAGGAGGAGCGGGCGGCGGCGCCGCGCGGCCAGCGTCTTCTGGCGCTCGAGTTCGCGCTCGGTGAACTGGATGCGCTGCTCCAGCACTTCCCGGAGCCGGGGGTTGCGTTCCAGGATGAAATAGACGGTCTGCTCCGGAATCACCAGCAACACGGTATCACTGTCCGCGTCCAACGACTGCAGCGTCGCCAGCGGGTAGTGGGTGCCCTCCTCGTTGCGCACCACCTTCACCTCGCCCTGGCGCACCACATAGAGGCGGCGGTCCTGGCTGGAACCCTGCTCCAGGATGGTCTGCCCGGCGGGGATGCGCTTGACCCCGACGCTGCGGATGAACTGCTCGATCTCGCCTTTCTCGACCTTGTCGCGCAGGTCGAAGAGGCGCGAGACGAACCCGCCCGCGGAGGCGATGGCCACGTAGCTGGTGATGAAGCCGGTGGCTTCCTTGTTGTCAGCCAGCAGGGGCTCGAAGGCGCTGCGGGGAATGTACAGCAGTTCGGTCTTGCCGGAGGAGCGGACGGAGGATTCGTGGCGGTACTCGCGCAGGGCGCCCAGCTCGGCGAAGACCTCGCCGGCCTTGCGCACCCCCATGGAAATCTCCTTGCCCTGTTCCTCGGTGAAAATCCGGATGGCGCCGGCCTTGATGACGTAGAGGCCGTCGTCCCGGTCGCCGGCGTTGCAGACCGTCTCCCCGAACTTGAAGAATCGGGACTCCGCCGCGGCCGCCAGCGCCTCGAGCTCCGCCGGCCCGAAGGCGGAGAGAAACTCGACGGTGCCGAGGAATTCCGCCTGGGACCCCTCGCTCATCGTGGATGCCTCCGCCCGGGTACAGCGCACCGACCAAGGGGGCTGAGCGGCGGCAGATCCCTTGCGGGCGCGGGTGTGGATGGCGGGCAGGGCATCACAGCATCTCGATGCGGTGTTCTTTGGCGCGGGCGGCCAGCCACTCGTCCCGCAGCAGGCGCTTGATTTCCGACCGGGTCTCGTCGTCCAGCTGCGCCGGGCTCTTCGCGTCGATACGGAATATCTCGAACACCGAACCGTCCCCCGAGGGGAAGGGGCCGAGCATCGCCCCTTCGTCTGCATTGAAGACCTTCGCCTCGATATCCCAATGCAGCGAACCGCGCATCACCTTGCCGATGCGCCCGCCCGCGTCGAGGGTGTCCGCCTCGCAGTGCTCCCGCGCCATCTCCTCGAAACTGTCTGGGTCGTCCGTGAGGTAGGAGAGCATCTCCCGGGCACCGCCCTCGGAGTCCATCACGATGTGGCTCACCTCGATGCTCTCGAAGCGCGGGGAGTGGAGCTGGAAATACTCCGCGATGGCTGCATCCTCGCCGATCTGCTCCATCACCTTCTCCTGGTATAGCATGTCGACGATGAAGGCCTCGAAATCCTCGA
>JARRPM010000174.1:0-4248 GCA_037382865.1 Halioglobus sp.
CCGTTGAGGCCATGGATGGCCGATACGAGCCTACATGGATGTATTCACGGCGAGTCCCGCCTGGTCGACCCTCCCATTCGGGGCGGGGGAACACAAACCGCAATAAACAAATGAGTATTTGAGAAAGAACAATGGAAAACCTCGAACCACTGGCCAACGAGGCCAAGGCCGCCATCGCCGCCGCGTCTGACAGCGCGGCGCTGGAACAGCTGCGGGTCGACTACCTGGGCAAGAAAGGGCAGATCACCGCGCTGCTCAAAGGGCTCGGCAAGCTGTCGCCAGAGGAGCGGCCCGAAGCCGGCGCCCGCATCAACGTGGTGAAGCAGGAGCTGCAGGCGCTGATCGGCGCGCGCAAGGAGGCGCTGGCCTCGGCCGCCGTCGAGGAGCGTCTGGCGGCCGAGAAGATCGACGTCACGCTGCCCGGGCGCGACCGCGCCGTCGGCGGCATCCACCCCGTGACCCGGACCATGGAGCGCATGGAGGACTTCTTCAGCGCCATCGGTTTCGAGGTGGTCGAGGGGCCCGAGATCGAGGACGACTACCACAACTTCGAGGCGCTCAATATTCCCGCCCACCACCCCGCCAGGGCGATGCACGATACCTTCTACGTGGATGAGCACACCGTGCTGCGCACCCACACCTCGCCGGTGCAGGTGCGGGTGATGGAGAGCCGCGAACCGCCCCTGCGCATCATCTGCCCCGGGCGGGTCTACCGCTGCGACTCCGATCTGACCCACACGCCCATGTTCCACCAGGTGGAGGGGCTGCTGGTGGACGAGCACTCCAGCTTCGCCGACCTCAAGGGGGTGATCGAGGAGTTCCTGCGGGTCTTTTTCGAGCGCGAACTGGCGGTGCGTTTCCGACCCTCGTACTTCCCGTTCACCGAGCCCTCGGCCGAGGTGGACATCCAGTGCGTGAACTGCGGCGGCGACGGCTGCAGGGTCTGCAGCCAGACCGGCTGGCTCGAGATCATGGGCTGCGGCATGGTTCACCCGAAGGTGTTCGAGTATTCCGATATCGATCCGGAGAAATACTCCGGGTTTGCCTTCGGCATGGGGGTGGAGCGTCTCGCCATGCTGCGCTATGGCGTCAACGACCTGCGCCTGTTCTTTGACAACGACCTGCGCTTCCTCGAGCAGTTCTGACCGGAGTGATGAAAGAGTGATTATCAGCGAACAGTGGCTGCGCGAGTGGGTCTCACCGCCGCTCAGCACCGAAGAACTGGCCCACCAGATCACCATGGCGGGGCTCGAGGTGGACGCCATCGAGCCGGTGGCCGGCGGCTTCGAAGGTGTGGTCGTGGCCGAAATACTCAGCGCCGAGCCCCACCCGGATGCGGACAAGCTGCAGGTCTGCCGGGTGGACAGCGGCGAGGGCGAGGTGCAGGTGGTCTGCGGCGCCCCCAATGCCAGGGCCGGCCTCAAGGCCCCGCTGGCGAAGGTCGGGGCGCTGTTACCCGGTGATTTCGCCATCAGGCAGGCGAAGCTGCGCGGGGTCGAGTCGCAGGGGATGCTCTGCGCCGAGCAGGAGCTGGGGCTCTCCGACGCCAATGAGGGTCTGATGGAACTGGCCGCGGATGCCCCCGTGGGCACCGACCTGCGCGACTACCTCGGCCTGGATGACCGGGTGATCGAGATCGGCCTGACCCCCAACCGGGCCGACTGCCTGGGCGTGGCCGGCATCGCCCGGGAGGTGGGCCTGCTGAACGAGCTGCCGGTGCAGGGGCCGCAGTACGACGCCGTCGAGCCCGCCATCGATGACACCTTCCCGGTGGAGGTGCCCGCGCCGGCGCACTGTCCGCGCTATGTGGGTCGTGTCATCCGCGACGTGGAGGTCTCACGGCCCAGCCCCCTCTGGCTGCAGGAAAAGCTGCGCCGCTGCGGCGTCCGTTCCATCGACGCGGTGGTGGACGTGACCAACTACGTGATGCTCGAGCTGGGCCAGCCCATGCACGCCTTCGACCTCGACCGGTTGCGCGGTGGCATCCTGGTGCGCACGGCGGAACCGGGGGAGTCCCTGGAACTGCTCGACGGCCAGACCCTGGAGCTGCGTCCCGACACCCTGGTGATCGCCGATCACGGCGGGCCGGTGGCGATGGCCGGGATCATGGGCGGCGAGCTCTCCTCGGTGCAGGGCGATACCCGCCACCTGTTCCTGGAGGCGGCCTTCTTCGCGCCGGACCGGCCTGCACACGGACTCCTCCCATCGCTTCGAGCGGGGGGTCGATTTCGAGCTGCAGGTGGCGGCGATGGAGCGCGCCACCCAGCTGCTCCTCTCTATCGTCGGCGGCCAGGCGGGGCCGGTGCAGGAGGTGGCGGCCGCGGAGCATCTGCCGCGCCGTCCCGAGGTCACGCTGCGCTCGGCGCGAATCGGCAAGATGCTCGGCTTCGCGCTGGAAGGGACGGCAGTGGAGCGTATCCTCACCGGTCTCGGCCTGGGCGTGACAGCGACGGCGGAGGGCTGGCGCTGTGCGGTCCCGAGCTGGCGCTTCGATCTCGCCATCGAGGCCGACCTGCTGGAGGAACTGGCCCGAGTCTATGGCTACAACCGGCTGCCGGTCAGTCACATCCGCGCCGACCTGGTGATGCCCGCCAGGCCGGAAGGCGAGCTGTCCCGGCGCAGCCTGGCCGGGCACCTCAGCGCGCGCGATTACCGGGAGGCGATCACCTACAGTTTCATCGACCCCGACCTGCAGCGTCGCTTCGACCCCGACCTGCCGCCGGTGGCGCTGAAGAATCCCATCTCGGCGGACATGGCGGTGATGCGCACCAGCCTGCTGCCCGGCCTGATCGCCGCCGTGCTGCGCAACACCAACCGGCAGCAGCCGCGCGTCCGGCTCTACGAAACCGGGCTGCGCTTCCTGCCGGAGGCGGGCGGCCTGCGTCAGGTGCCTACCCTGGCGATCGTCGCCACGGGGCAGCGGGATGCAGAGTCCTGGGCCGCCGCGGCTGCCGCGACCGATTTCTTCGACCTCAAGGGCGACCTGGAGAGCCTGCTCGCGCTGACCCGCGCGCCCGGGGAATTCGCCTTTGCGCCCTGCGAGCGCGCCGGCCTCCACCCCGGACAGTGTGCCGCCATAACCCGTAAGGGGCAGGCCGTCGGCTACCTGGGCGCGCTTCATCCGTCGCTCGCCAGGGAGGTCGGGCTCGTCGGGCCGCTCTATGCCTGTGAGATCGACCTGGATGTGATGTCTATGAGGGCAAAGGCATTGATCCTAAAAGAAAAAGCCTGGCGTTCGGTTTGACTTTCCGCGATCAATCGCGCACTCTTAGCGACGAAGATGTAAATCTGGCAGTGGATCAAGTCATTGATCTATTGGAAAAAAACTATAACGCCGAGCTCCGGAGCTAGGTAAAAGGGAAAGATGACCGCGCTGACCAAATCCGAAATGGCGGAACGCCTGTTTGAGGAGCTTGGGCTCAACAAACGGGAAGCCAAGGAGATTGTCGAGTCGTTCTTCGAGGAGATCCGTTCCTGCCTCGAGAACAACGAGCAGGTGAAATTGTCAGGCTTCGGCAATTTCGATCTGCGCGACAAGAGCCAGCGCCCCGGGCGTAATCCTAAAACGGGCGAGGAGATCCCCATATCCGCCCGCAGGGTAGTCACCTTCCGACCTGGCCAGAAGCTCAAAGCCCGAGTAGAAAAATATGCTGGAACCGAGCCACAATGATGAACTTCCCGCCATCCCAGGAAAGCGCTATTTCACCATCGGGGAGGTGAGCGAGCTCTGTGCGGTCAAGCCGCACGTGCTGCGCTACTGGGAGCAGGAATTTCCGCAACTGAAGCCCGTCAAGCGCCGCGGCAACCGCCGCTACTACCAGCGCGAGGACGTCCTCACCATCCGCCAGATCCGCAGCCTGCTCTACGACCAGGGCTACACCATCGGCGGCGCGAGGCAGCGCATGACCGACGAGACCGACGGCAGCGCACCCAAACCCATGGAAATAATGGCCGTGATCAGGGAGACCATCGAGGAGCTCGAAGAGGTCCTGCGGGTCCTGAAGCCCGGCAAATAAGGTTTGTATCACCCGACGGATTGAGTATAATTCCGCGCTCGCAGACTCAGCGAACCATCGGGGCGTAGCGCAGTCTGGTAGCGCACCACACTGGGGGTGTGGTGGTCGTAGGTTCAAATCCTGCCGTCCCGACCAAATTAATGAAAAATGCCGCCCCCGGGCGGCATTTTTCATTAACCGGTTGCGACGACTCGATCTGTTCTTTAGCGAACGCCTAAGGCGTTCGCGTACC
>JARRPM010000175.1:0-2164 GCA_037382865.1 Halioglobus sp.
CGTTCCGGCGGGACCGCAGCGCAAATGGCGTCCTGGAGACGCTCCCGCAGCGAGGCAGAAGCCGCCTATCGGGACTACAATTGTCACCGGCAGGACAGAAAGATGATAAGGATAACGCCATCGAAGTAATCCCGGTTGTCTCCGGTCACAGTACGGACGCGGTGGTCATTGGCGCCGGCGTAGTCGGCCTGGCCATCGCGCGGGCGCTTGCGCAGGCCGGCAGGGAGACCGTGCTGCTGGAGCGGCGGTCCCACATCGGCGAAGAGACGTCGAGCCGCAATTCCGGGGTGGTCCATGCCGGCATCTATTACCCGCCCGGCTCCGTAAAGGCAGCCACCTGCGTGCGGGGCAGGCAGCTGCTGTACGAGTTTCTCGCATCCCACCAGGTGCCACACCGGCGCTGCGGCAAGCTGGTGGTGGCGCGCAGCGCCGGCGAGCGGCGCGCGCTGCAAAGCATACGAGATCGGGCAGCCCGCTGTGGCGTCGATGACCTCGACCTGATCGACGGCGCCGGGGTCCGTGCGCTGGAACCGGAAGTGGAGGGTGAGTGCGCGCTGCTCTCACCGTCTACCGGAATCGTCGATCCGCACCAGCTCATGCTGGCGCTGCAGGGAGACTTCGAGGCGGCGGGCGGCATGGTGGCGGTGGCAAGCCCCGTGGAAGCCGGCGAGCTCTTCCTCGATCGCCCGCATCGCATCAGGGTCGGTGGCGAGTTCCCCACGGAGTTAAGGTGCCGGGTGCTCGTGAACGCGACCGGGCTCCATGCGCGTCGTACCTGGGATTTCCTTGTCAACGGTGACGCCCGGCAGGCCGCGCCGGACCAGTTCTATGCCAAGGGCCACTACTACAGCTACGCCGGCGCGGCGCCGTTCTCCCGGCTGGTCTACCCACTGCCGGAAGCGGGTGGCCTCGGCGTTCATGCGACCCTGGACCTCGGGGGACAGGTGCGCTTTGGGCCGGATGTGCGCTGGGTCGAGGGGGTGGACTACGGTTTCGACGACAGCGGCCGGGAGGACTTCGTCAATGCCATCCGCAGGTACTTCCCGGGCCTCGAACCGGCCCGGCTGCAGCCGGGCTATACCGGTATCCGGCCCAAGGTTGTCAGGCCCGGTGACGCCGCGGGCGACTTCATCCTGCTCTCTGAGCGGCAACACGGCATTCCGGGCCTGCTCAGCCTGCACGGTATCGAGTCACCCGGCTTGACCGCCTGCCTTGCCCTCGCAGAGAGCGCACTGGGGCTTCTGGCCGGCTGATGGTCGGGAAAACCCCAGAGACTGTCAGCCGTTGTAAGCGCATCTGTCTGTTGTTCTTTCATCGTATACTTCACCCGGAAAACGGACGAAAGGGATCGCGGTGAAAATCGAAGTGAGGCCATCCTCCGGTAATGCGGAGTACTATTTTCGCGAGGGTTGCTACATCACCGAATTGTCGAACACGGAAAACGACCGGGAGCTTTCCATCGCCCGGGTGCGGGTGGCGCCTGCAACGTCCACTCGCTGGCACAGCCTCGAGGGGATTGCCGAGCGCTACGTGATCCTGTCCGGAAACGGCCGGGTGGAGGTGGGTGCTGACCATGTCCGCGAGGTCGGCGAGGGTGACGTGGTCGTCATCCCTGCACAGACAGCCCAGCGGATTGTCAATACCGGCCAGGGCGACCTGATATTTCTGGCGCTGTGCACGCCGCGTTTCGATGAATCGGCCTATCGGGATCTGGAGGGGGAGGGCAGGAACCGGTGACGACACGCGCGGAGCATGAGCGCTGGATGCGGCGCGCCCTGACCCTCGCCGACCGGGCGGCGGACGAGGCCGAGGTGCCGGTGGGCGCAGTGCTTGTGCGCAACGACCAGCTGCTCGGGGAGGGCTGGAACCAGGTCATCTCGAGCCAGGACCCCACGGCCCACGCGGAGATCAATGCCCTGCGGGACGCGGCGCGGGCGGTCGGCAACTACCGCCTGCCGGGGGCCAGCCTCTACGTCACCCTGGAGCCGTGCACCATGTGTGCCGGGGCGATGGTCCACGCCCGCATCGAGCACCTGGTGTTCGCCGCGCGGGAACCGCGCGCCGGGGTGGTCTGCAGCCAGTGCAGCCTGCTCGACTCCCCCTGGTTCAATCACCGGGTGCGCTGGGAGGGGGGCATTCTTGCGGAGGAGAGCAGTAACCGCCT
>JARRPM010000176.1:0-3923 GCA_037382865.1 Halioglobus sp.
CTACTCTATGGGTGGATAGGCGTTCTCGTCCAGGTAGGGGGGCAGGTGGCGTAGGCAGCCCAGGTCATCCCACAGGTCCAGCGCCCGGTTCATTATTTGGATTGTGCGCTCCTGTTGTTGACGGCTGAGCTCAAAACAGCACCCGGCTGCGGATGGTGCCTTCGATGCCCGCCAGCTTGGCCAGGGCCAGGTCGCTGTATTCCGCATCGATATCGATGACCACGTAGCCGATGGCCTCGTTGGTCTGCAGGTACTGGGCGGAGACGTTCAGGTTGTTTTCGGAGAAAACGCTGTTGATCGCGCCCATGATGCCCGGCACGTTGTGGTGGATGTGCAGCAGGCGGTGGCTGCCGGCGTGCTCCGGCAGGGCCACCTCCGGGAAATTGACCGAGGAGGTCGTGGTGCCGTTGTCGCTGTAGCGCGCCAGTTTCTCCGCCACCTCCATGCCGATGTTGGCCTGCGCCTCCACCGTGCTGCCGCCGATGTGCGGGGTCAGGAAGGTGTTATCGAAACGGCGCAGGGGCGAGATGAACTCCTCGTCGTTGGAGCGAGGCTCCTCCGGGAAAACGTCGATGCCGGCACCGCCGATATGGCCGCTCTCCAGGCTGGAGGCCAGGGCGTCGATGTCCACGACGGTGCCCCGGGAGGCATTGATCAGGATGCTGCCGCGGGGCATCTGAGCCAGCTGTGGCGCCCCGATCATGTTGTGGGTGGAACCGGTCTCCGGGACATGGAGGCTGACCACGTCCGAGCTGGCGAGCAGCTGGTTGAGACTCGGGACCTGGCGGGCATTGCCCAGTGGCAGCTTGTTGATGACGTCGAAAAACTGTACCTGCATACCGAGCCCCTCGGCGATGACGCCGAGCTGCATGCCGATATTGCCATAGCCGATAATGCCCAGCCGCTTGCCGCGGATTTCGAAGGCGTTGACCGCGGATTTCTGCCACTCCCCCCGGTGGGCGGCGAGGTTTTTCTGGGCCGCGCCGCGCAGCAGCAGGATAGCCTCGGCGATAACCAGTTCTGCCACACTGCGGGTATTGGAGAAGGGGGCATTGAAGACCGCAATACCGCGGCGGGTGGCGGCACCCAGGTCGACCTGGTTGGTGCCTATACAGAAACAGCCCACCGCGACGAGCTTGCCGGCCGCCGCCAGCACGTCCTCCGTGAGCCGGGTACGGGAGCGGATTCCCACGAAATGCGCCCGGGCAATTGCCGCCTTGAGCTCTTCCGGTGGCAGGGCCTTTTTGTGGGACTCGATATTGGTGTAGCCGGCCCTCGCCAGCGTTTCCTCGGCGGATGGGTGCAGGCCCTCCAGCAACAGGAACCTGATCTTGCTTTTCTCCAGCGACTGCTGCGCCATGACCTCGCCTCGCATGGTCTCTGAACCCCCGTGGGGGCGGGAAAAAGGGCGCGTATGGTACCATACGCGCCCCCCGCTGCCGCGCCCTGTGAAAATTACCGGAGGAACCCACTGTGGCCGAGATCGACAGCAGAATCCTGGCGGAACTGCAGGATATTGTCGGGCAGGAGAGGGTGTTGACAGACACCGACTCACTGGCGCACTACGGCTGTGACTGGACCCGGGTTTATCCGCCCCGTCCATCCGCCGTCATCCTGCCCGGCAGCGTGGCTGAGGTTCAGGCCGTCGTGCGCCTGGCGGGCAGGGAGCAGCTGGCGGTCGTCCCCTCTGGCGGGCGCACGGGGCTCAGTGCCGGCGCTGTCGCCTGCAGGGGCGAGCTGGTGCTGGCCCTGGACCGCCTCAACGGCATCGGGGATTTCAACGTGTTGGATCGCACGGTGCGCTGTGGTGCGGGAGTGGTCACCGCCCAGCTGCAGGCGTTCGCGGCGGATCAACGTGTTGGATCGCACGGTGCGCTGTGGTGCGGGAGTGGTCACCGCCCAGCTGCAGGCGTTCGCGGCGGAGCGGGGCCTGTTCTACCCGGTGGACTTCGCCTCCAGCGGCTCCAGTCAGATCGGCGGCAACATCTCCACCAATGCGGGCGGTATCAAGGTCATCCGACATGGCATGACCCGGGACTGGGTGGCGGGCCTCAAACTTGTGACCGGAACCGGTGAGTTGCTGGATCTCAATAGGGGCCTGATCAAGAACAACGCCGGCTATGACCTGCGCCAGCTGGTGATCGGTGCCGAGGGCACACTGGGCATCGTGGTCGAGGCGACCATGCGTCTGGGCCGGCCACCCCGAGACCTCGCGGTGCTGGTACTTGGCGTACCCGACATGGCTGCCATCATGGAGGTGCTGACCGTTTTCCGGGAGGGTATTACCCTCAGCGCCTTTGAGTTCTTCTCTGAGCTGGCGCTGCAGAAAGTGGTCACGCACCAGTCGCTGCAGCGGCCGTTCGAGAGCGCGGCGCCCTACTACGCCCTGCTGGAGTTCGAGCAGTCGGACGACGATGCGATGGACCGGGCCATGTCACTGTTCGAGCGCTGTGTGGAGCAGGGCTGGGTGCTGGACGGGGTGGTCAGCCAGAGCGTGGCCCAGGCGGAGGCGCTCTGGCGCCTGCGGGAGGACATCTCGGAGACCATCTCCCGCTGGACGCCCTACAAGAACGACATCTCCACGGTCATTTCCCGGGTGCCGGACTTCCTGGCGGAGGTGGAGGCGGTGGTCAACGCCAGCTACCCGGAGTTCGAGATCGTCTGGTTCGGCCACATCGGCGACGGCAACGTCCACCTCAACGTCCTCAAGCCGGACGATCTCCCGATGGAGGAGTTCCAGCGCCGCTGCGGCGAGGTCAGCCGCTGGGTCTTCGAGATCGTGCAACGCTACGGCGGCTCCGTCTCCGCCGAGCACGGGGTGGGTCTGCTGAAAAAAGATTACCTGCCCTACAGCGTCTCGGCCCTCGAGATCGACATCATGCGGCAGATCAAGCGGGCCTTTGATCCGCTCGGGATCATGAATCCCGGGAAGATTTTCGATTTGTGATCTTTAAATTCAATTTTATGGACCGTGCCTGTTGGACGCCGCCAGCGCGATCCGCATACGTCGAATATCAGTCACACGCTAAGTCAGGGTCACTCAGCTTGCAGCGCTTTCACGCCCTCTCCCGTGCCCAGCAACAGAACGTCCGCCGGCCGCAGGGCGAAGATGCCGTTGGTGACCACGCCCGTGATGTTATTGATCTTCTGCTCCGTCGCCAGTGGCTGCGGGATGGGAAAGTTGTAGACGTCCAGGATGACGTTGCCGTTGTCCGTCACCACGCCCTCGCGGTAGACCGGGTCGCCGCCCAGTTTGACCAGCTCCCTGGCGACATGGCTGCGCGCCATCGGGATCACCTCCACGGGCAAAGGAAAGTCGCCCAGCGTGTGGACCAGCTTCGACTCGTCGGCGATGCAGATGAAAGTGCGGGCTACGGCGGCGATGATCTTTTCCCGGGTCAGCGCGGCACCCCCGCCCTTGATCAGCTGCAGCGCGCGGTTGCTCTCGTCCGCCCCGTCGATGTAGAAATCGACCTGGTTCACCGAGTTCAGGTCGTAGACCGGGATACCGTGGCTGCGCAGGCGCTCCGCCGAGGCCTCGGAGCTGGCGACGGTGCCGGAGATCCGGCCTCTGACACCGGCCAGGCCATCGATGAAATGGTTGACCGTGGAACCGGTGCCGATGCCCAGTACCGTCTCGTCCTCCAGCTGCGGTCGGATTCGATCCAGGGCCGCGTCGGCGGCGGCCTGCTTCATCTCATCCTGTTTCATGGGATCCTCCGGGGCAGGTGGCAGAGCCCGGCATTATAGGTCAGTCGAATAGGCGCTTCACCAAAAATCCCCGCGCCGGGGCTGAAAAAGCGGTGGCGCTCGATTAACATGGCCGGTCTGCCCGCCATCGCCGGAATGCCCGTCGCCATGCCCAAGTCCTACATCAAGCGCATCCTCAACGCCCGCGTCTATGATGTCGACCGGCGTCTCCC
>JARRPM010000177.1:0-2865 GCA_037382865.1 Halioglobus sp.
CGACAAATCGCGCAAGCGATTTGAACCGAGCCGCACTGCGGCGAGCCCGCAGGGTCGTTGCGCGCCGGGGCGTGCAGCGAGTTAATCCCTGGCCTACTGCATCGACAGCACTTGCCCCCCCGGTTCGACAAATCGCGAAAGCGATTTGAACCGAGCCGCGATGCGGCGAGCCCGCAGGGTCGTTGCGCGCCTGAGCGCCCAACGCGTTAAACCCTGGCCATAGGTTCCGCTGCTTCTGCCGGCCAGTAGTGTGATCCCCCGGGTATCGACAACCGTAAAACCCTTGGAAGGCAGCGTGTGCTGTCCCCAAAACCTCGTTAATTTCAAGGGTATCGCTACGCGAATAATTCTCGTTTCGAACTTGGATTTTGGATATTTCGCCCTTATTATCTGTCAAAGGTCTGAACGCATACACTGTGCGCCAAACGATGGAGTAAACGATGCAAGAGAAAAGTCTGTACAACGTCAACACTGCCGGCCTGGAGTCAGTGGTCAGCACCAACAAGGTGCTGAAAAATACCTACATGCTGCTGGGTATGACGCTACTGTTCAGCGCCGTCACGGCGGGTGTTTCCATGGCTATGGGGCTGGGGCACGGCGCTGCGCTCGTGCTGAGTCTCGTCGGTTTCGGGCTTCTCTTCGTCGTCAACCGTCTGGCAGACACCAGCAAGGGACTGCTGGCCATCTTTGCATTCACGGGCGTGATGGGCGCCTCGATTGGCCCGCTGCTCAACTATTATCTCGCCATGCCCGGGGGCTCCGCCCTGGTGATGCAGGCCCTGGGCGGAACGGCGCTGGTATTTTTCGGCCTCTCCGCTTACGCCCTCAGCACCCGTAAGGACTTCTCCTATATGGGTGGGTTCTTGATGATCGGCCTGCTGGTGGCCGTGGTGGCCATGATCGCCAACATATTCCTGAACATTCCGGCCCTGTCACTGACCATTTCGGCGGCTGTGGTAATGATCATGTCCGGCCTTATCCTGTTCGATACCAGCCGTATTATCAATGGTGGTGAGACCAACTATATCCGTGCCACTGTGGGGCTGTACCTGAGCATTTACAACCTGTTCATTCATCTGCTGCACCTGCTGACCGCGCTCGGTGGCGATGACTGACATTTCCCCTGCTCTCACCAAACCCCGGTTACCGCCGGGGTTTTTTGTTTGGATCCCGTGATCCCGATGATCTATTCACTACTGGTGCTGTCCTCACCCGCATCCGGTCACGGGGCACGCACCGCCGCCGCTTTCGCCCGCTGTATTCTGTCGCGCGGACACCAGCTGTATCGTGTATTTTTTCTCGACGCCGGCACCGAGGTGGGCTCTTCCGTCGCCGTGTTGCCGCAGGACGAAGCCGACCGCCTCCGTCCGTGGATCGACCTCTCGGAACAGCATGGCGTCGAACTCGTCCTGTGCATTTCATCTGCACTGAAGCGCGGTATGCTCGACGAGAACGGGTCAAGACGCCATGAAAAGATAGGGCCGACCGCGCACCCGGCGTTCATCGTCAGTGGCCTCGGGCAGTTGCACGATGCGGCAGCCAACTCAGACCGCCTGATCACTTTCGGGGGCTAGTCATTACGGTGAAGGACAGGAAAACACTCCTGGTCATCGTCAGACAGTCTCCCTATGGGAGCAGCCTGGCTCGGGCCTCACTGGATACCGCGCTCGCCGCCGCGGCTCTGGATCAGCCGGTAAGCCTGCTATTCTTGGGCGACGGTGTGCTGCAACTGCTGCCAGATCAGCACAGCGAGGCGATCGGCGTAAAAAATATCGGGCGACTGCTTGGATCGCTGCCACTGTACGACATCGAATCGGTGTATATCGATGCGGGTGCCGCCGCCCGCTACCAGCTCGATACAAAGGACCTGGTGCTTCCGGTAAAGCCGGTGGATCCGGCCGCCGTGCGCCGACTCATCAATGACTGCGATAACGTGATAGGTTTCTAGTCATGATCCTTCACACGCTCGCCACCACACCGGGCCGAGACGCTTTCGATAATTGTCTGGCCATCCTCTCCCCCGAAGATGCTGTAGTGCTGCTCGGCGACGGCGTTTACGCCGGGATAAGAAAAACAGAGGCTTGTAAACGATTACGGGCGGATGCCCTTGCGGCGGGATTGATCGAGCGGCTGGGACCGATCACAGTGGTAGACATGGAAGGGTTCGTGAGCCTCACCGAGCGCTATCCGCGTCAGCTCGGTTGGTACTGAACGCCATGCTGCACCCCGATGCGTTCGACCGCGAGGGTTTCCTGCGCGACCTTTCGGACTGGAATCCGGACGTGGCGCAACAGATCGCCGGGAACGAAGGCATAGCGCTGTCCCCGGCGCACTGGGAAATTCTGCAGTTGCTCCGTGATTACTACCGGGAATTCGACGCCTCGCCCGCCATGCGTCCCCTGGTAAAATATTGCGCCCTGAAACTGGGACCTGACAAGGGCAGGAGTATCTACTTGCTGAAACTCTTTCCCGGCTCACCGGCCAAAATTGGCAGCAAGATCGCTGGTCTGCCCAAGCCGGACAACTGCCTGTGAGTGAGAGAACGCGCAAGTGACGGACGCCGGCAACCATCACTCGACCCTTCCAGAGCACCCTTTCGCGACCTATATACGCATTCTGGGCAAGGGCAAGACCGGCACCCGTTCACTGAGCGTGGCGGAGGCGACTGAGGCATTCGACATGGTGCTGCGCCGGGAGGCCGAGCCCCTGCAGGTCGGCGCTTTCCTGATGCTGCTGCGGGTAAAGGAGGAGACGGGCGAGGAGCTCGCAGGATTCGTCAATGCCTGCCGCGACCGGCTGATACCCCCGCCGCCGCGGCTGGCCGCTGACCTGGTCTGGTCCAGCTACTCCGGCAAACGGCACCAG
>JARRPM010000178.1:0-2841 GCA_037382865.1 Halioglobus sp.
GTCCCCACCACCATGGAGTTCGTCGATATTGCGGGCCTGGTCGCCGGCGCCTCCAGGGGCGAGGGCCTGGGCAACCAGTTCCTGGCCAATATCCGCGAGACCGACGCGATCGCCCACGTGGTGCGCTGCTTCGAGAACGACAATGTCATCCACGTGGCCAACCAGATCGACCCGCGCACCGATATCGAGGTGATCAATACCGAGCTGGCGCTGGCCGACCTGGAGAGCTGTGAAAAACAGCTGCAGAAGGTGACCCGCACCGCCAAGAGCGGCGACAAGGAGGCGGTGGCCATGAAGGCCCTGCTGGAGAACCGGTTGCTGCCCCAGCTGAACGAGGCGCGGCCGGTGCGAGCCCTGGTGCTGGACGACAACGAACGCGCCCTGGTCAAGCAGTTGTTCCTGCTCACCGCCAAGCCGACGATGTACATCGCCAACGTGGACGAGGATGGTTTCGAGAACAATCCACACCTGGACACGGTGCGGGAGATCGCCGCGGAAGAGACCGCGGTCGTGGTCGCCATCTGCAACAAACTGGAGGCGGAGATCGTCGAACTGGAGGATGAGGAGCGGCTGGAATTCCTGCAGGAACTGGGCATGGAAGAGCCGGGACTCAACCGCGTCATTCGCGCTGGCTACCAGCTACTCAACCTGCACACCTACTTCACGGCCGGGGAGAAAGAGGTGCGCGCCTGGACGGTACGCGTCGGCGCCACCGCGCCGGAGGCCGCCGGGGTTATTCATACCGACTTCCAGAAGGGCTTTATCCGCGCAGAGGTGATCAGCTACGAGGACTTTATCGCCTGCAACGGCGAACAGGGGGCAAAGGAGGCCGGTCGCTGGCGCCTCGAAGGCAAGGACTACGTGGTCCAGGACGGCGACGTTATCCACTTCCGGTTCAACGTCTAGCGCCCTCCTCCGCTCCAGTGGCATCTTATCAGCGCGGCAGGCGCTCGCTGACCAGCTGCCTGAGGCTCTGGATCTCTTCCCGCAGGTCCGCCAGGGTGGGCTCGCCCGCCTCCAGGGCCGCCACTTTCGCCTGGCGCCTGTGCTCCTCCTCGAGCACGTTGACCACGATGCCGATGATCATGTTCAGGAAGGCGAAGGCGGAGAGAAAGATAAAGCTGAGATAGTAGGCCCAGCTCCAGGGATAGGTCGCCATGGTTTCGTACATGACGTCGGTCCAGTCCTCGAAGGTCATCACCCGGAACAGCGTCAGCATGCTGATCGCGATATCGCCCCACAGTCCCGGGTTGATCCCCGCAAAAAAGGTGCTCCCCACCGCCGCGTAGATGTAGAAAATAATGAACATCATCAGCACGACGTAGCCGAGCTGGGGCAGCGCCGCCAGCAGGGAAGTCAGCAGGGTGCGCAGCTCCGGAATGATGGACACCATGCGCAGCACCCGGAATATCCTCACCAGGCGACCGACCAGGGCCAGTTCCGAATCCTCGATCGGTATCAGGCTTACCACCACGATCAGCGTGTCGAACACGTTCCAGCCGCTGCGGAAGAACCGCCGCTTCACCGGCTCGCCGAGAAAGCGGACGGTGATCTCGGCCAGGAAAAACAGGGTGATCGCCCAGTCGAGGACGATGATGATGCGCGTGGCAATATCCGGCAACGGATACGTTTTGACCCCGATCATCAGGGCGGAGATGATAATGATGGCGATGACCAGTGTCTCGAAGGCCTTGTTGCTGCGCAACTGCTCGAATCTGGACTGCCACGCGAGGCTGTTCACGGACATGGGATCTGGGCGCTCAATGGACATAACGTGGATTGACAGGGGTGCCGGGTCAGGGAACCGGCAGGCGCCATTGTAAAGGGTTTTTCGTCCCCGGGTAATCACCGCGCCCGGGCGGCGGGCAGTTGCCGGATCTGCACGCCGGGAGTCGGCGGGTTTCATCCGGGAGGCTTGACTTGAATCCGCAAAATCGGGAAAATTCGCGCCTCTTCGGGACACCGTCCCGCACTTGAAGTGGCAACGCCGTAGCTACCACTTTTCCCCAATGAAATCAGCTAAATAGGCGCTACGACAGGCTGCGCCCAGCGCCGACGGCGATTCAGCTTTGTCTCCGGGGAACCTCCGGGGAACCCTTGACTGATATACTGCCTGCGCCGTGCATTCTGTTGCCCTGGAGGCCGCTCATGCCCGCCCCCCTTCGCGCTATCACCCCCCTCCCCTACGATCCGACGACGCACCTCCTGACCGAGTGGGCCGCCCGGAGCCGGTCAGGGCACGGGCTCGCCAAACTCCGATACCCTGAGCAGACGCCCTTCCAGGCCCTGCGCGGGAGTTCAGTGCGGACGCCGCTTATCAATGACGAGACCGCGCAGGCGGTCGATGCCGCAGTCGCCAGGTTGTGCGACCTGGACAGGGAGGGGGGCGAGGTGCTGGTCGCATACTTCATCGAACGCAAACCGCTGACCAGGATCGCCAGGCAATGCGGGATGAACCGCTGGCAGGCACAGGGGAGACTCGATGCCGCCGTGGCGTGGATCAGCGGCCGGCTGGACCGGGAGGAGTATTAGACTGGAGTCACGCTGCAGATTTCACTGCTGAGAACTGCTCACGTTTTGTCATAGATAGCCCGGCTTCTATAACAAAAAAACTTTCATCTCATTTTCCTACTCTTCTTCAGCACTGTTACGTCTGAGGCTTAGGCAGACCGTCATTTGCGGGGTTAGCGGACGCCAACAAATTATTATCAACAGCTTATGCACAGCTATTCGACACTACTGTCGACGCTAACCCGGCCGACCCCGCAGCGGCCTGCCAGGCGTGGCTGGACTATCTCAACGGGGTTGGTCCCCAGCCTCCTATTCGGGTGCGCTAGTACT
>JARRPM010000179.1:0-1829 GCA_037382865.1 Halioglobus sp.
ACGTCGCGCCGAAACCGCCACCGAACCCCCTGACCCTGACTGACCGGGCCCGCCTCCTCCCGCAGTTTTGCCCGGACGTTCATCAGTATCCGGCCGTAGACGTTGTGGCCCCGGCGGTCCCTGCCGCAGCCCCAGTAGTAATCGAACTGGGTGTTCTCCAGCAGATTCTTGTCCCCGGTGGCCAGCAGCTTTGCGGCGATGGCGGGATAGGTCCGGCATTTGGTGTAGACGGCGCGTGTCATGTAGACCTTCTTCAGATCGCGCCACCCGGGACGCCGCTTCCTGGATCTGCTGCGGCCCATCTTGCGCGCCTCTCTGGGGTGCCTGGCCTGGCGGATCTTTTCGCGGTCAGACTCGTTCTCGAACTTCGATGCCTGGTAATAGTGCTCCACGGAGGGCCATTCCCGATCCTCCAGGTAGAATCCGTGCCTGGAGAAGGTGCCCAGTTCCTCGTTCACGTCCGACCGCGACAGGTACAGGTTGTCGGCGTCGAGATCGGGAAACAGTCCCATGCTCATGATATGGCGATCTCCTTGGTTACCTGGTCGCGACTGCGCATAGGCGTGCTGCGCTGCACCGCCCGGACCTCCTGTTTAGCGCTCTGGCGCCCTCCTCGCAAGGGGCGGAAGAGCAGCGAGAACAGGATTGCCTGAGCTTTGCCAGGGTATCGACTGCGGCCAATCCCGCTGCGGCGTGGCCGGGCGGGCGGGCGGCGGAGTGTGAAGGGCAGGCACCTGTCGGTCGACCTGATTTGACCGTTCAGTCCCGCGGGGGAGGGGCGTATATTAGCGGGGTGCACAGGGAGGTGCCCATTATGAAAACGCATTTTTACCCCATCCCTCTCATTCTCACCGCCGCGCTGTCCTGCCCAGGTGGCGCTCACGCCAGGGATGGCTCACCAGAGCAGTGCCGGCGTCTGCAGGAGCGGATCGAGAGATACACCGAGCTGCGGCGTTCCGGCGGGACCGCAGCGCAAATGGCGTCCTGGCGACGCTCCCGCAGCGAGGCAGAAGCCGCCTATCGGGACTACAATTGTCACCGGCAGGGCAGAAAGATGATAAGGATAACGCCATCGAAGTGATCCCGGGCCAGCTCAGTCTGCACGGTATCGAGTCACCCGGTTATATCGCCTGCCTTGCCATTGCGGAGAACGCAGCGGGGCTTCTGCACGGCTGAAAAGCCGCAATATTACGCCTATAGCGAGCATGTAATCGTGAAGCGGCGATGCTAAGCTTGCCGGCAAATACCTATAAATCGCTCGATAAGGATGCCTGCCGTGAAGATTTCCCGCATATTTGACCCCACTAAAACCCCATTGGCACTCGCGTGTGCGGCTGCTCTGTTGTCCGGTCCCGTAAACGCGGAGGAATTCAAGGGGCTTGAAGAAGTCCTGGTAACCGCTACCAAGCGTGTTGAGTCGCTGCAGGAAGTGGGCATGTCGGTAACGGCGATTTCCGAGACCGAACTTCAGAGCATGGGTGTCGACAGTTACCTGGATTTTGCCGTGCGCATTCCCAACCTCGGCACCGCATTCCAGTCGGATGGCCGTTTTGATGCCAACTCACCTTCTTTACGCGGCGTGTTCGGCAGCGGTGACAAGTCTTCAGCGGCCACGACGGGTTTTTATATCGACGATGTGCCGGTTACCTCGGCGCTGCAGCCGCGGGTTCTTGACCTGGAACGCATCGAGGTGCTGCGCGGTCCCCAGGGGTCTCTTTACGGTGCTCGCTCCATGGGCGGCACGATTCGACTGATTACCCAGCAGCCCAGCCTCGACGAATCCTATGGCGCGGTGCATACCTCGCTCTCCATGGTGGAGGATGGCGACG
>JARRPM010000180.1:0-2079 GCA_037382865.1 Halioglobus sp.
CGGGAGGGGATCGCGGAGAGCCTCTACTACACCTGGTCTAAGGAATTCCTGGAAGCTGGCAAGAAGCGCCTGGCCGGGGACACGGCTCGCCAGGCGACGGCGCCGGAGGTCAAGGAACTGCGCTCGGAGGCCGCCACGCTCAAGGAAGTGGTGGCCGAGCTGACGCTCGAGAACCGTCTTCTGAAAAAAAGCATGATCGGGGATGGGGGCGGCGACGCATGAGATACGCTGCCTCCGAAAAGCTCGAGATCATCCGCACGGTCGAAGCATCGCACCTGCCGGTGAAACGCACGCTGACCGTGCTTGGCATTCCCAGTAGCACCTATTACGAGTGGTATGCCCGATGGGTCGAAGGCGGGCTTGATGCACTGGCCGACCGGTCCCCGCGGCCGAGGTCGGTGTGGAACCGCATTCCGGACGAGATCCGCGAGAACGTGGTCGAGTTCGCCTTGGAGCACGAGGATCTGACACCGCGCGAGCTGGCGGTCAAATACACTGATGAGAAACGCTACTTTGTGTCGGAATCATCGGCTTACCGGATTCTGAAAGCTGCCGACCTGATCACCGCGCCGGCCCATGTCGTGATCCGCGCCGCAGACGAGTTCCCGGACAAGACCACCCGGCCCAATGAGCTTTGGCAGACCGACTTCACCTACCTCAAGGTCATTGGCTGGGGCTGGTTCTACCTCAGCACGATCCTCGACGACCACAGCCGCTACATCGTCGCGTGGAAGCTCTGCACGACGATGAAGGCCAGCGACGTGACCGAGACGCTGGAAATGGCGCTGGACGTTTCAGGCTGCGACGACGTCACGGTCGTGCACAAACCCCGCCTTCTCAGCGACAATGGCTCATCCTATGTCGCTGGAGATCTGGCCGACTTTCTCGAGGATAAGGGTATGGATCACGTTCGAGGTGCGCCGCACCATCCCCAGACCCAAGGCAACCCGGCGACCTGGAGCGACAGATCGAAGCCTTCGTCGACTACTACAACAACCGCCGATACCACGAGAGCCTCGGCAACTTGACACCCGCTGACGTCTACCATGGCCGCGGCGCACAGATCCTGAAGATGAGAGAGGAGATCAAGAAACAGACCATCCAGACACGCCGCTTGCGCCATCACAGCGCTGCCGCATAACCTTAAACAGAAATCGAACCAGAGCCTCCGTTACGAAACAGCCCGAGCATTCCGAAAAACCCTGACGACGGACAGACCTGATCAGGGCAGCGCCACAGCTTCCAAAAACGCGACCGTTGCTCCCTCGGCTGTGCGCAACTCCATTGTGGGACCGGTGACGATGGCTTCGCTCACTGAGGCCATGCCCTCGGTCCACGCCCGCTCGATCCTATCGAGAGGCTGTGGGCATGCCATCATCGTCATGAGACCTGCATCCAGCGTGAGTGATGTTCCTTCGAGCGAATAGCTTCCGTTGACGGTGTTGCAGCCAATGGTTGAGGTAAATACCCCGTCACCGGGACGCAGGATCATGTGCGGCTCCCGCCGGCCCTCCGCACCCTCAAGCGTTACGCCGCCAATCGACAGAATGCGCCAATAGGCGTTTTCGATATCCGAGTCCGCCAATGCACGCTCGCAGGTCAGTCCGGGCACGAACCCGGCAAGCCGTTCAATAACCAGCATATCGCGTATATCCCCTTCCATGCCTTCGCGTTCGACGATCTCCCCGTCTAAGACAACGACGGCTGGGGCCATCGGCTCGGCCCGCGCGTTGAGGTACGCGCGTTCGGCATTGGGATACTCGGCCTCCATCGCGACCGGATAGGTATCTTCTCTCCCGCATTCGGTAAACGTGGCAGCGTCCGCGAAATAAACGAACTCCCCGATCATTCGGCGGGGCGGTTCAACTGGGCTTTGCGCTTGAACCTTGGTTATCGACACCTCAGTACCCGCGCCCTCCGTAAAAACTGGAGTATGCCTGTCAGTGGTGAACAGCAACCGCTCGCCCACCCGCAGATTGGCTCCCACGGTGTAGCGCCGGCGATCCTGGATAACGTCCGGGTTGTAGGGGAGGGTGATATCGTATGGCGGGTTGCCAGCATCGTTCACTGTCACGGTAC